>NZ_JQDZ01000130.1 GCF_000764205.1 Thalassotalea sp. ND16A | reverse complement strand
AGAAAGGCAAATGCTCTGACTCATTTTATGTCGGTGGCGACCAGGTTAACACTCAAGGTCGTCAGGTAAAAATTCCAAATCTTGGCTGGCTAAAAATGGCCGAGTCAATCAAATATGGTGGTCATATCCACTCAATGACCATCAGCCGACGTGCTGATAAATGGTACGTTTCTTTCTCAATCGATGTCGAAGTCTCTATGCTTCCAAGTGAAAGCCAAGCCCGTTGCGGTGTAGATTTAGGTATCAACAAGTTGGCCACGCTGTCGCGTGGTTCAATTCGATATTGGGAAACGCCAAAGCCATTGCAGCAGTCACTCAGAAAGCTTGCCCGTTATCAGCGACGGCTTGTGAAAAAGACGAAAACATCAAACGGCTATAACAAGCTAAACATGAAAATCGCCAGACTTCACCAGCGAATTGCCAATATTCGACGAAACACACTGCACCAACTCACCACCTACCTCGTGAAAAATTTCCAGGAAATTGTTATCGAGGACTTGAATGTGAAGGGAATGATGTCTAATGCTAAGTTGGCCAGACATATTGCTGACGTAGGCTTCTATGAAGCCAGGCGACAGCTAGAGTATAAGTCTGCATGGTTTCAGCGAACGCTGACGATTGCAAATCGATGGTTTCCATCGAGTAAGCTTTGCTCAGACTGTGGTTCTAAGAACAGTGATTTGGCACTGTCCCAGCGAACCTACCAATGTGCTTGTGGAAATTCGAAATGTCGCGATTATAACGCCAGCATAAATTTAGAAAATTATACGGCTCGTTCAGCCGAAATCTACGCTGCTGGAGATAACGGCTCTGCGCTTGCTACTTAGCAAATGCAACCAGTATCGTTGAATGCAGAAATAACCTAAAGCCTGATGATCAGGTTTGTGTAAGTGTTTTAGAACGG
>NZ_JQDZ01000129.1 GCF_000764205.1 Thalassotalea sp. ND16A | reverse complement strand
CAACGGGAGCAAAATCACGAACTGAATGACGATTTACCATTCTGAATTCGATCAATGATGGGAAATAGGTGAGATCTCAGTTACAAATTCTGCGGCAAATAACTGCGGTATTGCTCCGGCACTAACAACTATCAACCATAAATGAAACACATTGGATAGGTACTGTTTTACAATCTGAATAGTTATTGAAATCTCCATAAACTTGGCACCATAAGGCATTTTCATGTTTGTAAAAAGTGATATAGGCTGAACATGCCGATGCTAATTCTTTATATTCGAGCATTACTAATTCTCTTATATCTAATGTAGCCTCAAATTTTTGACCGGGGTTAAAAGTAAGCGGTCTTTTAACCCCCACCTACCAGTATTAATCGGTTTTCTGGACAATAACCTTGTGAAATTTTAACGAGGTTATTATGGACATCAATCAGAAAAAACAACACTGGCTTAAGGTTCTTAAACAGCAAAAACAAAGTGGCTTAACCATTGCCAAGTTTTGCACAAATAATAAAATAAATGTTTCCAGTTTCTATTGTAAACGTATGGCTATCGACACCTAGCCGCGCTTAACATTCCATGGTAGCAACGGCTCAAGGTTACTTGGTTGCTCAGCAATATGCTGCAAGCAAGTGGACATATAGTCGTGCACGACAAGGCCGTTGGCTTTCGCCGTTTCAACGATACTATAGAGAATGGCACTGGCATGGGCGCCATTGCAGGTATTGGAAAACAGCCACGCCTTCCGCCCAATCACAAAGGGTTTTATCGCCCGCTCTGCTCGGTTGTTATCAATGCTTAGCTTGCCATCTTCAAGATAGCGCTGGAACTTCTCAAATTGATTGATGCCATAGGTAATGGCTTCACCAAGTTTGCTTTTCGGTGGTATTTTATCTTTGTGATCTGTTAGCCAATCATGCAGTTCTTGTACGATGGGTTTCGAGTGTGATTGCCGGATTTTGAATTTATCTTCTATCGACTTTTCTTTTATTCGCTGCTCAATACCGTAGAGCTTGCCGATTAAGTTTAATACGACATCCACTTTGCCGGTTTTCTTTTTGGCTTGTATCTTTTTCGCATCCACGAATTTGCGACGGATATGCGCAAGACAGGCAACCAATCTTGCCAACGTTAGCTCATAGGCTTTATAGCCATCAACGTGCATGTAGCCTTGGTAGCCATTGAGAAAGTCGATGGCACATTGTGCCGCGCGGCTGTTGTGATAATCGAATAACACGATATTGGTATTGTTGCCTGGTTTATCTGTACCACAACAATATGCCCACATATAACTCGTCGATTTTTCTGCCTTGATCACTTTCAGCGGCGTTTCATCGGCATGAATCGCAGGCTCTGCTAGCAATACTTCTTTCAAACGCATATACAGTGGCTCAAGCAATTGAGCACTGCGCAGCATCCAACTCGACATCGTTTGACGACTTAATTCAATACCAATATCGGTGAACATAGTTTCTTGACGGTTGAGCGGTAAGCCAAACTGATATTTGCAGGTGATGATTTGGCTCAGTAAACTTGGCGTTGCGATACTTTTCGGGATTGGTGTGGCTGGCATCTGCGCCGTTTTCACCACACCTTCAACACCATCACGTTCGCATTGACGACAGGCGTATTTGGGGCGAATGGTTTTGATAACTTTGATATGGGCTGGCACAAACTCTAAGGCTTCACTGCTGCTTTCCCCCATCTTATGCAATGGGCCCTGGCAGCAATCACACACCTTGTCAGCATCCGAGATATCGATAACCACTTCTTTTCGCGGCAATGCTGCCGGCAATGGTTTGCGTTTTGGCTTGGCTTTTGTTTTCGTGTCGAGAGTTGGATTTGCCAAAATACTTTTGTCGTGTTCATCAAGCACTAACTCTGCTTCATTAAACACTTCCCCCGCACCTGGCATTTTTTCGGATTTTTTACCGTATTCATTGGCAAGTTTGACGTTGTAACGCTCAAGCAACTCTCGGTATTGAGCATCCTTTTGAGCAATCACATCGTCTTTGTTGGCCAATTCTTCATTCTTTGCCGCTAACTCTTCATCCATACGCTGTTGCAACTCAAGCAGCATTTGCTTGAGTTGTTCTGGGTCGTTTGGTAGTGAATTGGCATCAGATTTCATCACTAAATTCTAGCAAGTATCAATCGCAATATCTTCTTGCTAGCTCAATTAGTATAAGGGCTTGCGTCAACGATCGTTGACTGCCAATTCGATCAACTAGATCATTGACTGATACTGCAATTCTTCATGGCCAAGTACATCTTTCCCTGATAGTAACCAACTCAGTTGCTCAGGACTTAAGGCAAATTCATTCTCGTTCACTTTGCTCGGCCATTTGAATTTGTGTTTTTCCAGGCGCTTTTGCCAAAGCGCAAAACCGGTTTTGTCCCAGTAAAGTATTTTCAGTTTGTCTTTGGCTTTATTACAAAAGACAAATAACGCGCCGGTATAGGCATCACGATTTAGCTCATCTTCGACAATACCAACCAAACCATTTATTGCCTTACGGAAGTCGACGAAATCCCGATGCAGAAACACGTCTAACGGCTCAACAAACATCTTCATTAAGCAAACTCACGCAACAATTGGCTTAGATATGACGTGGTTTAATGGATTCGACTACCCCAGTTAAGAGATAATAGACTTAACTGGAGAAAAAAAATGACAGCACGTAAAAAATATTCAAAAGAATTTAAGCTTGATGCAATAGCATTAGTCGTTGAA
>NZ_JQDZ01000128.1 GCF_000764205.1 Thalassotalea sp. ND16A | reverse complement strand
CCTTTAAGGTAAAGGTGGATACCTTTCTTAGTTGCTTCTGATATTATTCGACTTACCATTAGAATTCTCCTTCTTCAAACTCAGCAGTTATCATACTTGCTTCATATCTTTCATTTAATTTTATAGCGTCGATAAATACCGCACTCTCCGCAACTGTCGGTGTAGAAAAAACACTCTTTAATGTTAAGTGAACCTCCAAGGTTTTACTTATTTCTGACACTACACTTATGATCAATAACGAATGCCCACCCAACGCAAAGAAGTTATCGGTAATACCCACTTGCTCAATACCTAATACGTCTTGCCATATTTCACAGAGCAGTTTTTCTGTTGCTGTGGTTGGTGCAACATAAGATTTTTGTTGCAATGACATATCAGGCGTAGGTAAGCCTTTACGGTCAACTTTGCCGTTAGGGGTAAGCGGTAATTTATCTAGCACAACAAACGCAGATGGCACCATATAATCGGGTAGCGCTTGAGTTAAAGTCGCCTTGAGTGAATCAATAAAATCATGACGTAATGTTTGTGCTGCATCATTATTTTCTTCTGTAAGCATAGCTGTCGCTTCATCATGCGTCACATAAGCGACTAAACGCTTGTCTCCCTTGCCACTTGATAAGGCGACAACCACTGCATCATTCACTTCATCATGTGATAGTAATTGATACTCTATTTCACCCAATTCTATACGGAAGCCACG
>NZ_JQDZ01000127.1 GCF_000764205.1 Thalassotalea sp. ND16A | reverse complement strand
TGAAGTCGTAACAAGGTAACCCTAGGGGAACCTGGGGTTGGATCACCTCCTTACCTTAAGTGAATTAGCTTAGTGCTGAGTGTTCACACAAATTGTATGATAACGAAAGATGAAGAAAATATAGGTCTCTCATGACCTTGTGATAGGTCTGTAGCTTAGATAGTTAATGCCCACCCCTTTATATGAGTGGTGAGGTCGTACCGACAACTGCGAGTGAGTGCCTTGTGATAGGTCTGTAGCTCAGCTGGTTAGAGCGCACCCCTGATAAGGGTGAGGTCGGTAGTTCAAGTCTACTCAGACCTACCAAATTAACGTTTTTACGGCGTTATTTTATGACTCGTTTAAGAAGACTAAACGTCTCCATAAAATGCCTTGTAAAAAGCATTAATTGTATTTGTTTAAATATGATTAAGAGCGTTATTTACCATTGGTAAAACAATGGGGCTATAGCTCAGCTGGGAGAGCGCCTGCCTTGCACGCAGGAGGTCAGCAGTTCGATCCTGCTTAGCTCCACCATTTTCTTCGATTAAAGAAAGACCAAATTTAAGCGTCGTTTTGAACTTCAAGACTTCATTTAAGTTTGGTTTTTTACCAAAATCTTTGCCGAATGCGCGCATTGATTAGATCTTTAACAATTTGGAAAGCTGATATTAAACCCGATAATTCGTGGTTGCGACGTCCAATCGCATCCGTTAATCGAATTATCACGATAAACAACTTGTTGTTTATCAATCGAAGCATTGTTTACAATGCTTCAACATTATAACTAACGAAGTTAGTTATTCTTACTCAAGGCTCAAACAGTAATGTTTGAGTTTGATAACTTACGTTAAAATAGGTTGTCAACATTCTTATTGAATGCGTGAAAATGTCAGGCTTGCAACTTATCTCGGATTAGTCTCCGAGAATTCAAAACAGTCAATGCGATTTATTCAATTAAAACGTATTGCGCAGGGTTTTGGCATTTAGGCAAGGCGCTTTGAGCG
>NZ_JQDZ01000126.1 GCF_000764205.1 Thalassotalea sp. ND16A | reverse complement strand
TTGCAAAAGAAGTAGCTAGTCTAACCTTCGGGGGGACGGTTACCACTTTGTGATTTATGACTGGGGTGAAGTCGTAACAAGGTAACCCTAGGGGAACCTGGGGTTGGATCACCTCCTTACCTTAAGTGAATTAGCTTAGTGCTGAGTGTTCACACAAATTGTATGATAACGAAAGATGAAGAAAATATAGGTCGCTCATGACCTTGTGATAGGTCTGTAGCTTAGATAGTTATTGCCCACCCCCTTTATATGAGTGGTGAGGTCGTGCCGACAACTGCGAGTGAGTGCCTTGTGATAGGTCTGTAGCTCAGCTGGTTAGAGCGCACCCCTGATAAGGGTGAGGTCGGTAGTTCAAGTCTACTCAGACCTACCAAATTAACGTTTTTACGACGTTATTTTATGACTCGTTTAAGAAGGCTAAACGTCGCCATAAAATGCCTTGTAAAAAGCATTAATTGTATTTTTTTAAATATGATTAAGAACGTTATTTACCATTGGTAAAACAATGGGGCTATAGCTCAGCTGGGAGAGCGCCTGCCTTGCACGCAGGAGGTCAGCAGTTCGATCCTGCTTAGCTCCACCATTTTTGATTTTTACGGCGTTATTTAATTACTTGTGTAGGCGAACTACACGGCGCAATTAAATGCCTTGTAAAAATACAAAAATATTTTCTTCGAATAAAGAAAGGCCAAATTTAAGTCATCCGATTTATAATCACGATGTTTTAAATTTGGTTTTTTACCAAAATCTTTGCCGAATGCGCGCACTGATTACATCTTTAACAATTTGGAAAGCTGATATTAAACCCGATAATTTGTGGTTACGACGTCCAATCGTAGCTGACTCTTTTATTAGAGAATCAAATTATCACGACAATCAACTTGTTGATTGTCAAAAAGAAGTATTGTTTACAATGCTTCAAATTATAACTGACGAAGTTAGTTATTCTTACTCAAGACACTCTATTGAGTGCGTGAAAATGTCAGACTTGCAACTTATCTCGGATTAGTCTCCGAGAATTCAAAACAGTCAATGCGATTTATTCAATTAAAACGTATTGCGCAGGGTTTTGGCATTTAGGCAAGGCGCTTTGAGCGTGGTGTAGCGTGCTACACGAGCGAAAAAGCAACGAAGCATAAATGACAAAAGACCAGCAAGACTTTTTGGGGTTGTATGGTTAAGTGACTAAGCGTATGTGGTGGATGCCTTGGCAGTTAGAGGCGATGAAGGACGTGTTAATCTGCGAAAAGCTGAGTTAAGCCG
>NZ_JQDZ01000125.1 GCF_000764205.1 Thalassotalea sp. ND16A | reverse complement strand
AGTTTCGACTGAAACACCATAATGCTTTGCGGCCTCGCCTATACTCACTAAATCGAAGACTAAAGTTTTCATAATCACCACCTCATGATCAGGTTTAGGCAATTATTCGCTAACTAGCAAGAACCCCCGTTAGATTTAATCCATTGACAACCCCTTATCATTTCAGCTATATATAATTAACTATTTGATCTCAAATAAGTTCATTTGGATTGTGTGGTTATGTTTATCCGCATAATTATTAATAAAGGGAATTAAAAATGCAAAAAATTTATGTAAACCTCTGCGTACTCCTCGTTATCTTATTAACTGGCTGTAAAACTACGATTGAACATGTAGTGCCAAGCCCGCCACTGGGAAATTTTCAATTTGATGATGTAGGTGTTCATAAATTTAAATCCAAAAGTCGGAATTATGATGGCGATGCGTTTGCTAATGCGTTAGCGCAACGAATTCAAGAGTATGGTTATGTTAATGAAAACAAAAATTCATTCAACCATGTTGTCGGTCAAATTTCAGCTTCTCGATTAGAAACAGATAATTGGCGTAAAGAATATGAAGGGAAAAAAGGAACAACCTATACGTATTACTATCGTGTTAAACAAACTCTGAACGTAACCTTCTCTGTGGTAAGAGGTAATAACACTTATGTCAGTGATACCTTGTCGTTTGATTACAATAAAAAATTTAGCTCTTATGAATCGTATAGTGATGCAAAGGAAGATGTGCCATCAGCCGAAAAAATTTCCAATAAGCTAATGCAAAAAGCGGCTAAGGAAATCGCAAAATACATTTCACCGTACCCAACAAAACAAAAAATTAAGTTATTAGATGGCAGTGACGACAACATCGGCTTGGGTAATGACTACGTTGAGAAAAAACGTTATCAACAAGCGTTTGCAATTTATGAGCAAATTGCTAATCAAGCAAAAAGTGGTGAAGATCAAGCCATTGCAATTCATAACCAAGGTATGGTGCGCTTGATTGAGGGCCGCTATAAAGATTCATTTGATTTAGTTGCAAATGCTAATCGCATAGATCCAAGAAATATGGAAATTCTGGATGCACTTGTACTGGTAGAGAAATTAAAAATTAAAAGTGATCAAATGAAAGGGTTTTAACCGTGAGGAAACTAGTTTATAGCATCGTCCTTATTTTACTGAGCGCCTGTGCATCCACTGGTGGTGAGCAGGCAATTGCAATTCCGAGTGCACAGCCCAGAGCCAATGTTTTCGTTAATGATAAACAAGTAGAACGTAAATACGATATTGTTTATCAAACTGATGCTCAAGGTAATCCGCTGTTTCAACAAACCTGGACCGAAGTGACTGTCGTCGGCGGGGAAAAAGACAGTTTAGCTTCGCTGAGTGAGTTTGCTAAGCAAAAAGCCAAACTGCTAGCAGTAGAAGAGGTTAATGGTGTGCTCATTGAAGATAAAACACAAATAAACACGGTTAGCGTGAGAAACCAGAATAACCAATACAGTTATCAAGACATGCAGAGTGAGTCTGTTAATGAAGTCTTAGGTATTGGGAAAGTTAAAAAACAGCAATGCGATTCGAGTTTAACACAAGACAATACCATAAAATTAACCTGTAAAGTTTTGGTTGAAGTTCCTAAAATTAAACAAATAAAGGCGATTTAATAACTTGGGCTATTAGTTGTAGTTCTCTAGCCCATATAATTGCTTAATCGATATCTGAGTGTGGTTATCTAGCCATTTTTAAACGGTAAGTCGCTTGAATAAACAGTAAATGGGCAGCCCAACGTTTATGCTGTTTATCATCCAACCAATGTGGCGCTATCACTTCTCTTGCCACTGCGGCTTCAAATATTCTTACCGGATATTGACGATAATACAGTAGGGCTGCGTTAATGTGATCCTCGGTATTTGGAAACAACTGTGAGCGGTTTTGCTCCATTTCAGCGATTAACACCTGTGCCAATTTTGGACTTATGTCAACGTTTAGCCAGTCAATAAAACGGTTGTATTGTTTTGCTTGATATAAGCGCCACATCATCCATAGTAATATAATAGCCGCTAAGCCGATGATAATTTCAATCATAATAACCACAACAAGAAAACGATATCGTGATTATAATGAGAATAAAATTCATTACTAGTTAAACCTTAAATTGTGCACCTTCTAGCATTAATAATTTCGCTTTTATGCCCATGCCTCCGGCATAGCCAGTTAATTTTTTATTGGCACCGATTACCCGGTGGCAAGGCACGATAATCGCTAACTTATTTGCGCCATTGGCGGTGCCTACGGCTCTAACAGCTGCCGGCTTTTTGATGCGGTTGGCTAAATCTCCATAGCTAATGGTGGTGCCAAAAGGTATCTTGCTTAATTCAGACCAGACGCTGCTTTGAAAATTAGTACCGGTTTGGGCTAGCGGCAGATCAAAGTTTTCTCTGCTACCTTTAAAATACTCATCGAGTTGTTGTTTTGCCTCTGACATATGACCCGGAGAAAATTGATTCACTTTTTCTACGTTAGAGTTTATATCGGCGCTGGCTTTGCCTTGCTGGAAAGCAACTTCAATAATGCCTCGTTCGTTGCCTAAAATGGCAATGTCACCACACTGAGTTGTTAAAATGTCATAGTAAATCATCGTGTTAATACCTTAGTTGATGCCTTTATTCATTGTTGTTTTGTGGGGCCAATGTCTGCCATAAATAAATTGCGGCATAAGAACGCCAGGGACGCCATTGCTCGGCCATGGCTAATATTTGTTTTGCCGTTAACGGTTTCGCTGTCGCAGTAGTTGCCGGGGCTTTATTCGTTAAGGCCTTGATGATGCCTAAATCGGCGGCCGGAAACGCATCCGGTAAACTTAAGCCGCGCATTGCCATGTAATTTGCGGTCCAGGGACCTATACCTTTTAGCTCGCATAAGGTTTTTTCAAATGACTCTGTATTATGGCTGGTGCGGAACAAGGTTTGATTGCGATTAAAAAATTCAATCCAGGTACGTAACGTTTGTTGTCTGGTGTCGGTAATGCCTAACTCGGTAAAGTTAGCGTTGATCAAAGTTTGTGCGCTGGGAAAGTATAACTCCAACCCCGCTGGCAGTCTTTGCATGCTTTCGGTTTCAACTTTTTCTGCATATTTTTTGGCGATCCTGCCGGCAAGCGTTGTTGCCGCTTTCACCGATATTTGCTGGCCTAAAATTGCTCGGATGGAGAACTCAAAAATGTCCCAACAACCCGGTAAGCGCAGCCCTTGATTGTTCACTATCACTTGCTGAAATTCTTTATGTTGGCCTAAATGCTCAGTGATCACCGCTAAATTGCAGTCCAGATCAAACATTTTTCTGACTCTGGAGATGATTTGGGGAAGTTGCGAATAATCATTTACCATAACATCGAGATTTAAATACTCATCATTGACAACATTATTGTCGTCCTTGCTGACTTTTATCCAGCCATGACAGTTATCGATAGTTATGGTTCTTTGATAACTGTTGGTGACTAACTCGACCCCGGGGATCACTCTTGCCCGAAAAAAATCCAGCATCAGTGGCCAATTTAACATACCTTGATATTTTAGCTTGAGCCGCAAATGATTGTGTTTTTCTGACTTCGCAGATTTTCTCAGTTGTGAAGGTGTGAGTTTATATTGTTTTTTGATGTGCTCATTAAAACTGCGAGTGCTGCCAAAACCACTGATGATAGCAACATCAGCAATCGCAATACTTGAGGTCAGTAAGAGATTACGAGCGCTAATTTGTCGTTTTTGATTGATAAATTCATTGGGATTAAGGCCCAGGTTTTCTTTGAATAACCGCTGCACCTGGCGCTCACTAAGCTGTAATTGTAAAGCTAACTCATGCACCGACAATTGCGGTGAAATGGTGATTAAATTTAAAGCCTGGCTTAAGTGGCTGGGGAGTTTTTGCTCAGGCGATAATTCAGGTTTACAGCGTTTACAGGGTTGATAGCCATTAAACTCAGCTTGTGCGGCACTTTGATAGTAACGCACGTTTTCTTCTTTCGCCGGACCTGCTGGACATGTTGGCCGACAATAGATGCCTGTGGTTAACACCGCGGTAAAGAACTTTCCGTCAAAACGAAGATCTCGGGATAATCTTGCCTGCATGCAAATACTGCTATCTAGCACCATAGTTCCAACCTGCGTAAAGCAATTTAAATGATTGATTAATGCCGTTATGATAAAACAAAAGTGCCAAAAATTCTCGCGAAAATCCGACATTAGCTGAAAGTTTTCGAGGGATAGATAACTAAGCTCTATAATACGAAAGGAGGTTCCAAATCAAGTTTGGAATGACGGTGTATATTTTCTGAAGAAGGGATGTACAGCTATTATTAGTTAACTTACACCACGTCATCCCGTGCTTGCCACGGGACCTCCTCACTTCAAAATGAGCTTTGTTAACATTTCAAATTTCATCGAGTATCGATAAACATAAAAGCGATCACCAACTACGGACCCAGCCGGTATCAATATGGACAAAACCAGAGTTAGGATAATAACCGACACCACCAAGTTTTAATGATTTTGCCGTATCGCGGATTAGCTTTAATTCAATGCCTGGAATCGCAAAATCTATCGCCATGCCTTTCATGTGGAAACTTTTTTTCGCTACAGCTGAGCTTCTACTTGCTAGCATGGCATTGGTTTTTTCTGAACGAAAAGCTGAAATGATGTGAATTTCTTTATCGCTGCCCAGACGTCGTTGTATTTGATCTAAAAAATCAAATAAGCGGATATCCATTTTAACACTTTCATTTTGCCGATGATCTCGCAAGTTATGCTGGAATGAATTGAGCACATCTTGTTGTAATACGCCATTGGCAGAAAATACACCTTTAACGCGTTCACCTGTGTGACGGTTATAAAGCGATAAACGTTTATTATTCCGGTCTTCATTTAACTCAGCATGAGCCGTTTGACTAATTAACGGCGCGGTTGCCCCGATGGCGACAACACCACTAAATTTACGAAAAAACTGTCGTCTATGGTTGCATACTAAGCTCATACTACCTCTTATCTGTTGTACACGTCTATTGGATTCCCCATCAGATCCATACTAGGTTAATGTTTTGTTAACAGGATATCAATAGTACATTTATTGTACAGCTTTGTCGGGTGACGATGAATTTTGCTAAGTGATTACCCTCTCTTATTTTTTTAACAAAAACTGCAGCGGCATTAATTTGCAAAGTGACAAGAAAATATCGCTAAAGAGCGCCATTTTCTTGCAAAACCTCAAAAATATGCTCGGCTAATCTTGCATAGCCTTGCTCATTAAAATGCACGGCATCGGATTTTAATGAGGAGTTTTTAAGGAGAGAAGCGACGATGTCATCGGCAAAAGCCAGTTGATAATGTTCGGCCAGTTGCTGATATAAATCGGCACTGCTGGAAAATATACTTTTTTCGGGCACGCCAATTAACATCACGTTGATGTTTCTTGCTTGCGCCAGCTCTATCATACCCGCCAGATTTTGTTTTAGTTTGGCCTTGCTTTTGTTGCGCAATATATCATTACCACCTTCAAGCAATAGCATAATTTCAATGTCATTATCGGTTAACAAACTCGGTAATCGGGCAAGGCCTTGTGCCGTCAATTCACCTGAAACGCCAGCATTTATTACTTCTAACCCGGTGAGTTTTGACAATACCGCCGGATAACTAAAATGCTGCGCTACGCCTTTACCCGCGGTTAAGCTATCGCCGAAAGCAAGGATCTTCGCATCATATGATAAAGCGGTCAGTTTTGGTTCACTGCAACTGCTCAATAATAGTGTTAGCAACAATAAACTTACGCTAAACAGCGGTCTAAATTTTTTCATCTTGGAGGATTTTTATCCTTAAAGAACAATAAAAGTATTAATAAAACCTTTACATACTATCAAAGGTGGAGCGAATACGATATATCGTAAAAACCTTATTGCTCAAACCATAGCGACTGCCCTGACAATAACATCGTTTGCCTGTTATTCAGCCGAACAAGCCGACGTAGAAAAAGATGACATCGATGATGTGATTGTCGTGACCGCACAAAAACGTGTGCAAAATGTGATGAAAGTACCAGTAACAGTAGATACCGTTTCGGCCGAAACGATGAAAGAGCCTG
Organism: Thalassotalea sp. ND16A; assembly: GCF_000764205.1. Lineage (GTDB taxonomy): Bacteria > Pseudomonadota > Gammaproteobacteria > Enterobacterales > Alteromonadaceae > Thalassotalea_A. The sequence goes on along the minus strand of NZ_JQDZ01000125.1, from coordinate 74,813 downwards.
GTTCCATTCTATTAAGCGATATTGATAAGTTTATTCCCGGCTTTGAATTTGGTGACAGTAGCATGACCCAGGCGGGGGTGACCATTCGAGGTATTTCAAGCCCTGACATTACCGTTGGCGGCGACCCCTCTCAGCCACGTTTTTTGATAACGTCTATATGCCAAGAGCGGCGCAAAACGTATTGTTTTCTGATATGCAACGAGTAGAGGTGTTAAAAGGCCCACAAGGGACACTGTTTGGTAAAAATGCCGCAATGGGCGTGGTCAACATGGTGCCTAATGCACCGCAAGCCGAATTTGAAAGCTTTATTAAAGGCACTTTAGGTACCGACAACTTGCAACGCATTGAAGGCATGGTGAACTTTTCATTAGCGGATAATGTTTATTTACGAGCCAACTTTTTGACCAATACCCAAGACGGTTTATCGAAAACCAGTCTGAACCAGAGTGGAATGATGATTTTAAATCTTGGTAAAGTGGCGCCAAAGCTCATACGGCCGCTCGTATCGCGATAAAATGGGAGATGTCGGCTAACACCAACATGCAAGTATCTTATGACTTTGATGACTTAGAACAAGCACCGCCTCAAGCGGTCGGACTCAGCGAATGGGCTTATGCCGGTGGTCAAGACCCATTTTCTTGCGTTTGCTCAACTTCAGGAGTTTGACTAATAATGACTTTGCTTTGTTGTTCAACTGCGCTATCAATATTTTCTTCATTGGTTAATGCCTGATGGTAACTTGCGGCATCCCAACCACCACCCAAGGTTTTATAGAGCCCGACAAATGAGGTTTGTAAACTTTGCGCAGCAGCGGAAAAGTCTTGCTGTGATTGCGCCTGGTTACGTTGCGCATCAAGCACATCAATATAGCTGATCACACCATTGTTATAACGTAAATTGGCGATACGTAAATACTCATTGGTTGCCGCCAGCAGGTCACGTTTTAAATAATATTCAGTCCGATTTTTATCTACATTTTCAATCGCTTCTGCCGATTCTCTGAAAGCGACAAAAATAGCTTTACGGTAATTGAGTATGGCTTCACGGTATTCGGATTTTACTCTATCAACATTGGCGGTTGTTGTCCCCCAGTTAAATAAAGGCATAGAGATATCGGCACCTACTTCCCAATATTCGGCATCATCGAGTAGATCATCTATTTCAAGACTTTTTGCGCCAAAATTTCCGACTAAGCTAATGTTGGGGAAGTAATCGGCTTTGGCGACGCCAATGGCGGCGGTTGCGGCATGCAGTCTACGCTCTTGCGCAATAATATCAGGGCGTCGTTTTAATAATTCAGAGGGCAAGCCCACAGGCAATATTTTTTGATCTAAATTGTTGGGATCCCGATCCGGGATATTAAGCTTTTTCGGCGATTGGTCGAGCAAGATTGACAGTTGGTACATGCTTGAGTTGAGCGAGTTGTGCAACGCCGGAAGTTTTAATTTTTCTTGCATTAATTCCACATTACTTTGGCTCACATCTAACCCTGAAATAATGCCTTGTTGGTGTCTTAATTCGGTAATTCGTTTCGATTTTTGGCGAGCGACAATATTATTATTGGTTAACAGAATCTGATTTTTAGCGTCCTGAATGATATAATAGAGCTCTGCAACTTGCGCGATCAATGATATTCTCGACCCGTAAAACTCCGCTTGGGTTGCCTGTAAATTGGCAATGTCGGCTTCATTACTGCGCCGTAATTTACCCCAAAGGTCGAGTTCCCACGATACATTCGCGGTCCATTTAAACTCATTATCTATTTTCGGTGTTGTCGTTAATGCTTTGCTGGTTTTCTCTCTGTCAGCGTCAAATGTCATATCAAAATTTGGTAAAAATTGGGCATCACTGGCGATTAAGCCTATTTGTGAGCGGTACACCCGTTCGCTGGCAATTCTCAAGTCGATGTTATTATCAAGCGCTTGTTGAATAAAGCTTTGCAGTGCCGGGTCTTGATAAAATGACCGCCAGTCTAATACCGCGATTGAGGGATCTGGCTGAGCAAGATCATTGTTGACTTGCCATGAAGGCAATTCATCAGGTGTTAATTCGGGGGCTTTTTGGTAATCGGGGCCAATGGCGCAAGCCGATAATAAAACGATTGCAAGGACTAAATAACTTGGCTTTAGTGATCGTTTAATCATGACTAAGCCTCCTTATCTGTTGAGCTGAATTTTTGTTTGATGTTTGCGGCGAAACTGACAAAAATCACAAAAAACAATGGCACTAAAATGATCCCTATCGTGGTTGCCGCAATCATGCCACCAAGTGTTCCGGTGGAAATTGATTGTCTGGCCAGGGCGCCAGGCCCCATGGAAATAACCAATGGCAATATGCCCAAAATGAACGATACCGAGGTCATCACAATCGGGCGAAAACGTTGCTCTGCGGCTTCTATGGCGGCTTGCTTAATGGTTCTGCCATGTTGTTGATGCAAGCTTTTGGCGAATTCGACAATTAGAATAGAATTTTTGGCGGAGAAACCCACCAGCGCAACCGCTGAGATTTGAAAGAACAGGTTGTTTTCAATGCCCACTATCCAGGCAATGATTGCCGCCCCCGCCAAAGCAATTGGCACAATTAACAGTACTGGAATTGGGATCACCCAGCTTTCGTACAGTGCCGCGAGGAATAAATAGATAAATACGACGGCGAGCAGCATCGCAGATCCTGCTTGACCACTGGCATTTTTTTCCTGGTATGACATACCGGTCCACTCATAAGCAAACCCATCCGGTAATTCCTCCGCTGCCAATTTCTCAATTGCCGCCATTGCCTGACCAGAGCTATAGCCTTGAGCTGGCGTACCGCCAATACTGGCACTGGTGAATAAATTATGACGGCTGATATTGCCTGCTCCAGCGCTGTATTCAATTTTGGCTAACATAGATAAAGGGATTAACGCGCCAGAGCCTGATTTGATATAAAAAAGTGAGAGATCTTCCGGACGACGTCTAAATTGCGCCTCGGCTTGTACTTTTACCTTATAGGTACGGCCAAACATATTAAAGTCACTGGCCGAAGAAGAGCCGGTTAGCTGTTTTAACAAGGTATTTAAATCAGCCAAATTTACCCCGTAAGTTTTGACCATTTCCCGGTCAACGATGAGTTTTAGCATGGGGATATCGCCACTTAAGGTGCTGCTGATATTGCCTATTTGCGGTAAAAACTTTGCTTTTTGGATGAATGATTTAGCGATTTCCGCTAGCCCTTCAGAATTCGATCCGCTTCGGTCTTGTAATTCAAAAGAAAAACCACTGCGCTCTCCCATACCGGCAATGGCAGGGGGCTGAAACACCTTGTAGGTCAGCTCTGGGTAAGCGGTAATAATTTTGCTGACATCATTCATGGTTTTTTCCATGGTGTAATCTGCTCTGTCGTCCCAGGGTTTTAACATGATTTGAAAGTAAGCGTTTTCTTCGCCTGAGCCATTGCTGAGGTTTTCCCCGGTTAAGGTAATAATTTGTTCAATCGCGGGATGTGCGGTTAATTCTTTTTCCAGGTTAAATGTCGTTTTTGCGGTGCGTGAAACTGCTGTGCCGGGTTGTAATTGAATGTCGGCATAAAACATGCCAGTATCTTCAAGTGGCATAAAACCAACAGGTAGCTGCTTGAAGATAAATAAACCAACAGTAAACAATGCGATAAATAACACTACAGAGCGAGCCGTACGTTTTATTGCCGCGGTCACGTAACCGGTATACTTACAGGTGAGAGCATCGATTTTTTTATTAAACCAATTGAAAATCGGCAGGGATTTTTTTTCTGGTTTCATCAGTAACGCACACAGTGCCGGACTCAAGGTCAGTGCGACTACGGTGGAAATCAGTACGGCAACGGTTAAGGTTATCGCGAATTCTTTATATAGCTCGCCAGATATTCCACCTAAAAACGCAACCGGTAAAAATACTGCGGCGAGCACTAACGACGTAGCCACCAGTGCGCCGGTTAATTCTTGCATCGCCATTGACGTCGCCTGGGCCGCGCTTATGGCTTTTTCTTGCATGATACGTTCAACGTTTTCCACCACCACAATGGCATCATCTACCACTAAGCCAATCGCTAACACCATAGCTAATAAACTGATGGTATTGATGGAAAAACCAAAGGCCGCCAAAAAGGTGAAAGTACCGATAATGGATACCGGTGCCGCCAGCATCGGGATTATCGTAGTACGCCAATCTTGTAAAAATAAAAATACCACCGCAGAAACCAATAATAGCGCTTCGATTAATGTGATAACCACTTCAGTTATGGCCGCTTCAATAAAAACGGAAGTGTCGTAAGCTATTTGATAGCTGATCCCCTCAGGGAATTGCTCAGACAACTCAGTCATCGTGGTTCTAACTTCTTCGGCAACTTCTAGCGCATTCGCGCCTGGCAATAACAATAAAGCAGCAATGGCTGCGCTTTGGCCGTTATGTTGTGATATCAGCTTATAGGCACTGGCACCGAGCTCGATTCTGGCCACATCTTTAAGGCGGATTAGTGCGCCATTGTCGGTGGCATGAACAATGATGTTACCAAAAGACTCCGCATCTTTTAACTTGCCAGAAGCGTTTATGGTGAGTGATAAATTGATATCACCACTTGCAGGCTGGCTCCCTAAAGATCCCGCGGCAGCATTGGCATTTTGCTCTTTTATGGCGTCAACCACATCACTCGGGGTTAAACTGTAAGACGCCAGATCATCAGGACGTAACCAAACTCGCATTGAGTAAGTACGGGCCCCGACATTCCTAACCTTAGCGACACCGGGAATGCGTTTTAATGCCTGTTGAATTTGCAGAGTCACAAAGTTACTTAAATATAGATCGTCATATCTCTCTTCACTGGAGCGCAAAATTAAGGTCATTAGCGGTACGGTTGAGGTTTTTTCAACGGTGACACCATCGGTGATTACATCGCCGGGTAAATCAGCTTCCGCTTGCTTGGTTTTATTTTGTACATCAATGGCGGCAAAGTCTGGGTTGGTACCCACATCAAAGGTGATTTTTATTTTTGAACTACCGCCATTATTACTGCTGGATGTCATATAGAGCATATTCGGCACGCCGTTCACTTTTTGTTCTAACGGTATCGACACCGACTCCGCGGTTATGGCGGCAGTTGCGCCACTATAGCTTCCTGAAATTGTGACCTGTGGCGGTGATATATTTGGGTACTGATCGATAGGCATTTTTAAAATGGAAACCGCCCCCACCAGCACAATGACAATGGATAAAACCGACGCAAAAACAGGGCGTTTAATACAGTATTGTGAGATCACTGTGATTCTCCCTTATTTATCTTTGGCTTTAGCTGGCTTTTCAGCCGCTTTTTTCTGGGATTTGTTTTCCGCCTCTTGCGCTTTTTGTGCTGCTTCTTTCACGTCTTTCGCCATAATGGCAATTACATGACTGCCGTGTTGTACTTTGTGAGTGCCTTCTAATACGACTTTTTCACCATTACTTAAACCACTTTGCACTAAAAAATTACCACCCACATTTCGACCCAAAACAACAAAGCGCCGCTCGATAGTGTTGTTGGCTAATACCGCATAAACAAAGGCACCACTTTGTTCAAATTTTACCGCTTGTTCAGGCAGTAATAAGCTGTCGGCAAGTTGATCGAGTTGAATGCGGGCTTTGGTGTACTGCCCCGGTAGAAGTTCTCTATCGGGGTTGATAATTTCCGCTCTGGCGGTAAATGTTGCCGTTTCCTGATTCGCTTTTGGTGCGGTGAATTTCATTTGCCCTAAGTGCGGATATTCACTGCCGTCAGGTAATGTGATGGTGATTAGGCCTTCGACTGAGGTGCCTTCAACATCGGCTTTAAACTTTTCGTAATAACTTTTTAGACGACGTCTGGCCTGCAGATAATCTAACGTAGTCATTTGGAATTCGATAAACAGTGGATCGACTTTTTGCACATTGGTTAATAATGAAACGCCCGAGCCGCCGACTAAAGCACCTATGTCGGCATTCGATGCACTGACAACGCCGGATATCGGGGCGCGAATTTGAGTGTAACTTAATTCTAATTCGGTTTGTTGCAATGACGCTTCTGCAGATTTCAAGTTGGCCTGAGCGCTGTCTACATCGGCGTAAGCATTATCTAAATCGAGTTGGCTGGAAGCGTCTTGCTCAAAAAGTGGTTTGATTCTTTTTACGTCTCGTTTCGCTTTTGCTAACGCATTTTTCGCTTGAATGTGACTGGCTTGAGCACTGGCCAGCGCGGCTTGATATGGGCCATCATCAATAGAATAGAGCAACTGGTCTTTGCTCACGAAACTGCCTTCTAAAAAATGCTGTTGTTCAAGGTAACCTTCCACTCTGGCTCGTACTTCAACATCCAACGAGGCTTGAGTATTGGCGATATAGTGACCATATAAAGGAATGTTTTTTTGGCTGAGTTGAGTGACTATCACTTCAACTTTTTCTGGTGTGATGACCACTGGTTCACTGCAGGCGCTTAAAATGAACAACGTCGATATCAGAACAGAGAGTGTTAATGTTTTCATATAAATTGTTCCAGCCATTGTTGATTTTATCAATAATGAATTAAATTATAGCGTGATTATCTAAAAGGGTTAGGTGCAACTCGATATTGTAATTGTCTTGCAAAGTATGGTTCACAAACCCTACAGGGGCAATTATTATGCTTAAATTCAATAGGATATCGTTTTGTTGGCTATCTTTATGAGGGATCAGCTGTTGTATCTGTACAACAACTGTGGTGTGTCTGAAGGAATGGAGGGGACGATTTTATCGTCATTTATGTTGGCTAAACGATATTGAGATGGAAAAATAGAGGATCTTGTTATCTTATCTTGAACTGTTAATCACCCTGCTACGGATTTCGGACCTGACCATAAACATAGGTATCATGCCAGACGTTATTAAGGCGAAAATCTTGCTTCAAGTGGCCTTCACGCGCTAAACCAATTTGCTCCATTACTTTCCAACTAGCGACGTTGCCGGTATTGCAATAGGCACAAACTCTGTGCATATTAAATTGTTTGAATAAACTTTCTTTGACGGCAAGAGCTCCTTCTTTGGCGTAGCCTTTTCCTTGCTCAGTTAATGACACCAGATAGCCAATTTCTGCACATAAACTCGAAGTACTGACAATACGCATTGAAAAACAGCCAATTCTTCGTTTTGACTGCTTATCAATGGCGATTAGCATTAGCCATTCGCCTTCCGTGGCTTGCCATGGTTTCAACACGCTTTCAAAAAATTTAATTTGCTGCTCAGGGCTTTGCACTTCTTTGATATGTGTCATCAGTTCCGGTTTTGCTTCTAAATCACAGATAAACTGCTTATCGTCAAGCTCTACTGCCCTTAGTTTGAGTCTGGCGGTGGTTATTATCGGCACTATCGGGCCAGCGTTAAATAGCTGTTTAAGCATTGAATGTTCTCAAGTTAATGGGGTGTTAATAAGTTATTACAAATTATCGCTGGTGTTAACAAAATCTTTCGACATACTAACGTATAACACGAACAGATAAAACGCTAAACAAGAGAACATTATGAGTAAAACAGTCGTGATCACTGGCGCCAATAGAGGGATTGGTTTTGCCTTTGCCAGTCTTTATCAACAGCGAGGCGACAATGTGATTGCCCTTTGTCGACACAGTTCAGAACCGCTTAATGCTTTAGGTGTAGCAATTATCTCCGGAGTCGATATAGCAACAACCACTGGGCTTGAAAAAATGGTACAGGAGTTAGCCGGTATTGAAATTGATATTTTGATCAATAATGCCGGTATTTTACGAGATGAAACCTTATCCGATTTTAACAATCAAACAATAACAGAGCAGTTTTTAGTGAATGCTTTAGCGCCAATCAACGTTTGTCAAAAGCTGCAAAGTAATTTAACCGCCGGCAGTAAAATTGGCTTAATTACTTCGCGAATGGGTTCTATTGCCGATAATGGCTCGGGCGGGCGCTATGGCTATCGCATGAGCAAGGCGGCCTTGAATGCCGCTGGTGTATCATTGGCGAAAGATTTGATGGTTCGAGCAATCCCGGTGGGAATATATCATCCGGGTTACGTGCAAACCGATATGGTAAACCATTCTGGTGATATTCCTGCGAGTGAAGCAGCATCGCGTTTAATCGCGCTAATGGATAATTTAACCATGACTAACACCGGGGTGTTTTATCATTCAAATGGTGAAGTATTACCGTGGTAAGTTTTTCTTGATTGGCAAATTGCAAAGCCGTAAATGGCAAAGTAGTAAATGGAATATATAGATGAGCAGTAACATAGTAAACAGTCGCACCAGTGTGCTTTCAGTCGTTATCGGATTCGCCGCATTACTCAGTACTGCGGCTGTCCAGGCAAAAGATTTTTATCAGTTTTCACACTTTCAAATTAATTCACCCTTTAATATTTCGAAAGAGCCTATTCGCGCCAATATACTGAGTAATAAAGGTAAAGAAATTATTTTAATCGGCGAAGAACAAGGTGTTCCTCGTCTTGCCATTTTCGCCTTTAATGAAGGCGAACAAAAATATCAGTTAAACCTGGATATCGCTTTGCCGAAAACCTATTTCAGTTTTGATGTCAGTGATGAAAGCGAAGCAGGGCAGCAATCCTTATATTTTCTCTCCAGTGAGCACGTTGTTTTGTTTTCACCCGAAAATGCCAACCCGTTTACCGAGATCGTCGACATTAGCTCTATTTATGTTAATTATAACGCCAGTTATTTAAAAAAAGCCGATTTTATCAGTGACTTAAATAAAGACGGTCTTAATGATGTGTTATTGGCGGATTTTCGCAGCTTGAATATTTACCTTAATCAAAGCGACAGTGAAAACCTCAACCGATATAGTAAGCAAGCCTTACCGATTGAGCCTACGGTCGAAATTTTTACCCGTAGAGTCAGCTACACCGAAAGACCCTATTACCTGGAGGATATGAATTTAGACAGTAAGCAGGATATCGTCATTACCGGCGATGGTGAATTGTTGGTGTTTAGGCAGACGGCCGATGGTGGTTTTTCAACAGAGCCGGAAACATTAGCCGTAAATGAGGAAATCAAAGGCATTAATTGGTGGGATTCTCGCGGTGCTGATGGCGATAATATTGATCAAAGTGATTTTTCCTATAAAACCGTACAATACTTAAAAGATCTTAACGATGACAATTTACCCGACTTGGTGGTGCAACACACCAAAAGTGCTGGCGTATTAGATAAGAGCAATGACTATGAAGTGTATTTAGGCAAAACCGTTGATGGTGTGCTTACTTATGCTGAAAAAGCCAATACGATAGTGAGATCCGATGGTACTTTGGCGGAATTAGATTTTATCGACGTTAATAGCGACAACAAAGCTGAAGTGATGGCGTCATCTTTTGATATTTCGGTATCACAGATCATTGGCGCGTTATTAACCGGTAGCATAGATCAACAAATATTAATTTTCTCCCTGGATCAGCAGCAAATTTATCGTCAACGTTTCACCGAAGAAGTACAATTAAAATTCAGCCTTTCCTCTGGCAAAAGTGGCTCGCCAGTGATTGAGTTGGCAGACCTGGATGGCGATGGTTTGAAAGAGTTAATTATCTCCGATGACGAGAACCAGCTGAAAATATTTCCCGGGAAAAAGCAAAGCACCTTGTTGCAAAGCAAATACCAACATTTAGACGTAAGACTGCCAACCGATGGTTCACTACTGACCAGTGATGATCTTAATTTAGATGGTAAAGAAGAGTTGATAGTACGCTATGGCAGTGAAGATGGTGGCAAAAAACAAAGTCGACTATTAATTCTGCAAGTTGAATAAATTGCTTAAAGCAGGGACTGCCAATGCCAATTACCAGCGTATTTGGGCTACGGTGAAAGCCATACCGAGAGGTAAAGTGGCGAGTTATGGCCAAATTGCTGATCTGGCAGGGTTGCCTGGAAAAGCCAGATTGGTTGGCCGGGCGCTTGGTTTTGCCCCGAAAGATTTAGCGGTGCCCTGGCAGCGAGTGATAAACTCACAAGGAAAAATTTCGTTCCCGCCAGGTAGCGAATACTTTGAAAAACAAAAAGGTTTGTTACAGAGTGAAGAAGTGGTCGTCCTGAACGGCAGAATTAAATTAAAACAATTTCAGTGGCAACCTGATCTCACGGAATTGTTATTCACTCTGCAATATTAATTACTATCAGCGTGGTATTTTTAGGGTAAATGGCAAAACTGGCTTATGCCATTGGCAGGTAACCCGGTTGCTGGCTAATTCGTGTGAACCAGGCGGTAATATTGGGATAAGGAGTTAAATCAAAGCCGCCTTCATCCGCTACGTGGGTATAGGCATACAAGCTAATATCGGCAATGGAATATTTTTCATCGACAAAAAAATGATGCTTAGCCAGATGTTGCTCCATAATATCCAGAGCCTTGTAACCGCCTTGTTGTTTTTGCCGATATTCCGCTAATCTCTCATCGGGCAAACCTAAATATTTTTCAATAAAACGGGCAACGGCAATGTAAGGTTCATGAGAATATTGCTCGAAAAATTGCCATTGCAGCACTTGCGCATGATGTAACGATACCGTTGGCAGTAATGCCGAACCACTTGCCAAAAAATGTAAGATAGCATTTGATTCGGTTAACACGTCGCCAGAGTCCAACTCAATAATTGGAATTTTCCCATTTGGGTTTTTGGCTAAAAATGGCTTAGTTTGGGTATCACCCTTTAAGATGTCAATTTCGACCCAGCGATGAGGTATAGCTAAATTGCTACACAAGAGTTGCAGTTTGTAGCAATTTCCAGATTTGCTGTCACCGTAAATAATCATCCCATCAGTCCTTTTTCTACTAGGTTAGCAATACCAACCGGTATAAGTACATAGCCAAATCAGTGCTTATACAGATTGTTATTAGACTACTTACAAAACGCCTTATTGCCAATAATTTTATATGCCGGGATGCCATTTACTAAGGTATTTCTAGCGAAAATAGTCTGACAACCTGGGCATGGGGTGGTAGTGAAATCTTCAGTGATACGTGCTTTAAAGCACTTATTTACTGAACTCTTCCCAAGCTTGCATCGCTTCGGCTGCCGTCATCACCGAAGGACCACCACCCATGTACATGGCGACGTCACAAATTTCGATAAACTCTTCATAAGTTGTGCCCAGTTGTTGTAAGGTTTTCACGTGAAAACCAATACAGCCGTCACAACGGTTTGCTATTGCTATCGCCGTTGCGATTAATTCTTTGGTTTTCGCGCTTAACGCGCCGTCTTTGTGGCAGGCTTTAGCCATGCTTGAAAAGCCCGCATAAGCTTCATTATTGGTCTTTCTTAATTTACCCAGCTGCTTAGAAATATCGCCAGTTAATTGTGTATAGTTCATAATTTATCTCCTTTGTTTTTAGTATAAAGATCCAATTAGTTGAGCTTTTGAGTTAAATCAAATTAATCATAATATGACCCGTGTTTTGTTAATTTTGACAAATACTGACAGGGCGCGATAATAGTGAAAAAACGATTAAATGTGAGCAGACTAGGTGAGTAAAAGTATTTTGCAAGGCGTTGAGGCAATTGGCGGTACTTCCGATGTCAATAAAGAAGCTATAGTGTTATTGCATAGCTCGTTAAGCTCCAATAAACAGTGGCGAGCATTAATTAATTAGCTATCGAAAATTCAAAGCGATTATTAAGTCTATCGCTATACGAGCCTGTGGCATTTCATTTATTTGCACCAGACAGTGAATTGCGAGGCCAAGTTATGGACTTTGTCGATAAGGTTGCTCATTTAGAAAACGTTGATGCTGCAACGGCTGATTATTAATTACTTAACAGCCGATCGCTTTAATACGTTCTTGTCGTATGGTATTTTTTGCGCATCGGAAAGAATTGCACGCATTTCGATCAGGTGTTCATATCTGAGGCGCATGATCTGTGTTTTTGCCGCCATAAGTTCATCAATCTTGACATTAACTTTTTCAAGTTTAACATCATCAAGGATGGTCATTTCATTGAGTTCTTTAAGTGCCTGCACTTCTTGTGCTTTAAAGGGGGCCTGATCAATATGCAGTTTGTGATGCATTTTATCTATTGCGGCTTTTTGGGATGCATCAGGAGCCGGTATTTGATCGGCGAAAACAGAGGTACTGATAAGACCGAACATAATGACGAGTGGAAATAATCTGGATACAGATTTTTTTTTGTATAAATTCATGAGTTTCTCCCGGTGAAATTATATACATATTAGACCACATTTTACTTTTTATCTTTACCTTCAACCCAGCTTAAAATTTCTGCAAACCCTTGAACACTTATTTTAGGATCGTTCTGCGTCTGTGAGAGCACGGCCGTCAGAGAAATTTGTGTTAAACGCAAAATAAATTCAATTTATCCGCTGCAATACTTGCTGTTTTAATTAGAGAGTTTCTTTGAAAATAATATAATTTGTAATAGTTAGTTAGAACGATACCTGTTAATAAGACATTTGTTCCTCCAGCCAGGATGAAAAATGACTAAAGGATTTATTTTTCCATGATCTACTCGGAGCAACAAGGTAATAACTATAAGTTGTACAGACCTCACTATCTGTCAACCGACATAACTGACCGTTGGCTATGTCGTCGATTACCATTTGATGCCAACCCAACGCAATTCCTTGTTTTAGTTTTGCGGCCAATATCGCCATAGAAACATGGCGAAACCACATTTGATTCAACTCTGCGGGCTTTTCAATGGAAAAATTCCGTAACCAGCTCCTCCAGGAAATCCCCCCAGGTTCATCTTCAATTCCGGCTGCTCGAGTAAAGCTAAGCTCCTTTGCGACTACGGTAAATGTGTGTATAGCAGAAAATGAAATGTTATTGCTCATCAGGATGTGAATTATCCTCAACTCATGTTGAAATATTGTCGCTTCCTTTCAACACATTTATCAAGCCATAATGAACATTCGTTCAACAGTGATGGCAGCGCCAATAAATGGGGAAAACCATGTCCGAATATACCGCCAAGGTAATATGGCAAAGAGATGACAAAGAAAAGTTTATCGATAATAAATATAGCAGAGCGCATCGATGGGATTTTGATGGCGGAGCAACCGTGGCGGCATCGCCATCACCACATATTGTTCCTCTGCCATACTCAGTTGAGGAAAATGTAGATCCTGAAGAAGCCTTTATTGCCTCTCTTTCAAGTTGCCATATGTTGTTTTTTTTACAAATAGCAGCGCAGCGGAATTTCATCGTTGATAAATACCTTGATCACGCTCTTGGCGTCATGGATAAAGACAGTCAAGGCAAGATTAGCATGACAAAGGTGACTCTGCGCCCACAGGTTAAATTCTCAGGTGAAAAGTATCCAACGATAAAGCAATTGGAAAAAATGCATCATCAATCCCATGGCCAGTGCTTTATTGCAAATTCAGTGAAAACCGAAGTAGTGACAGAGATCATTCCCGAAGGATAAGTTCCTCTCCGGCAATTGCTCCTTCGATAACTGCTCCTGCGTTATTCTACTTACATACATCTATGTATTAATGCATTGCTCTTGTACACAACGTCCATGTTGAAAATGTGTGTTAAGTATAAGCTCCTATACGTACATGAACAAACCCATTCTAAAGGCTATCCTGCCTGTCGTGGATAAATACATCCCTGTACAAAAAAGCCCAGCGTTAGCTGGGCAAAATGTCATAGGGAGAAAAGTTTGCCAATGATTAAATTGGCAGTTTGCGCGAGCAAGTCAGACCTTAGTTAGCATTTCCTTCGAGTAAACTTTTGCCATTTATGGCTATTTTACGAGGTTTTAAGGCTTCTGGTATTTCGCGCACCAAATCAATGTGTAATAAGCCATTTTCCATGTGAGCAGAAACAACTTTTACATGATCTCCTAATTGAAATTTTCGTTCAAAGTTACGTTCGGCTATACCTTGATAGAGAAAGTTCTTATCTGCTTCATCTTTTGCGGCTTTCGTGCCGGTAACGATTAGGGAGTTTTCTTTTGATTCGATGTCCAACTCGGCATCAACAAATCCGGCAACGGCCATAGTAATTCGGTATTTATCCTCGGCAATCGATTCAATATTGTACGGAGGGTAAGCCGGTTGCTTGTCGGCTCTTGAGGCTTTGTCCATTAATTGAGCTAAGTGCTCGGCACCAATGAATGAACGGTATAGAGGGCTGAAATCTTTAGTAATTGTACGCATAGTCATATCCTATTATTTAGCAATATGTGAGTTATCAAATCTGTGCGGTTTTGTTAATGCACGTTTAGATTGATCTGATAATAAATGTGCCATTCTTTAAGAACTGGCGGTTATTGTGTTAAATGAAACTGTTTTCACTTTAACGGTGTAGACCCTTTATGGCGACTACAATATAAAAGATGCGGACGTTCGTTTCTTTTTCAAGGGAAAGTCTGAAAAAAAATTTAATTTTTCCACTGTGAACTATATAATTAATTGAAAAACAAGGAAAAATCATGGATAAAAATATTAACGTTATTATCGATTTTTGGTTTGGAAAAATTGAGCAAGAGCTTTCAGCAGCCAAGAAAAACCAGCTTTGGTACCTGTCAACAGCTCAAGATGATGCCACTATTACCCGCCAGTTTGAGCATTTATATGAACGGGCATTGCAAGGGCAGCTCAATTGTTGGTCTGAAACGGCGAAAGGCACAATGGCGTTAATTATTGTGCTCGATCAGCTGCCGAGAAATATGTATCGAGGCACGGATAAGGCCTTTAAAAGTGATCATTTAGCGCTGCAATATTGCTTGTTAGGATTAGCAAAGGGCTATGACAAACAATTATCTCTAGTGGAAAGAAGTTTCTTTTATCACCCGTTAGAGCATGCTGAAGACATTAATATGCAACAACGTTGCGTGGTTGAGTTTCAGCGCTTGCAGCAAGAGTACCAAGGGGAAAAACAACGACAGTTTATTCGAAGTTCGCTGGAATTTGCCAAGTTGCATTTAGACATTATTGAACAGTTTGGTCGTTTTCCGTATCGCAACCAAGTACTTGGCAGAGTATCAACAGCTGAAGAAATAGAATTTATTGAAAAAGGTGTTAACTTTGGTCAAACGAGAAATTAGCAACGAACTACTAGCAACTAGCTACGGGCCGTGTATTTGATCAATTCACCTATCGTCTAACAATACCAATGCTGCTCGAAGCCAGAAGCTATTATATTTTGTACATTAAAGTGCTAATACCCGGCAGGCAGGAGGCCTTTTGAGCGGGATTGTTATAAGCAACGAGCTACTGGCCCCGGGCTGTGTATTTGATGAATTGGCCGATCGTGTAACAATACCAAGTCTGCCCGAAGCTCGTAGCCAGAAGCTTTTATTTTTTAGTTAGCCGCTAAACTATTCGCTTCTTTAACCGCCGCTAAGGCCGCTTCGTAATCTGGATGAGTTGAGATATCGGCAACCAATTCTTTGTAAGCCACTTTGCCACTTTTATCGACAACAAAAATAGCTCGACTTAACAGCCCCATATCTTTGATTAATAAACCATATTTTTCACCAAAGTCACGCCACACCGAATCGGATAACACTTTTAACTTGTCTACCCCTTCGGCAGCACAAAAACGCTTTTGCGCAAACGGTAAGTCATTACTAATGGTTAACATTGCCACGTCTTCGGGTAAATTTGCCACTTCTTCATTGAAGCGTTTGGTTTGCAGTGAACACACTCCGGTATCTAAACTTGGTACTACCGAGATCAACACTGTTTGATTGGAAAAATCGGTAAGCTTAACTTTGGCAAAACGCTGATCGACCACGTCAAAATTTGGTGCTTTGTCACCTTTAAACACTTGCTTACCAAGCAGGGTGATAGGTTTATCGCCTGCAACAACAAGACCGACAGTTTCTTCTTGTGCTTGTACAAATGAAGCACAACAAAGTGAGGCGGCGATGCAAAGTGGTAATAATTTTTTCATAGTAATAGGATCTTCTATAGTAATAAATTTTAAAGGGGTAATGTGTTTTGTGATTTATCTTGGTAAACCACTTTCATCATTTAGGGCGTAACTTGCTTACCGTTCACCCAAGTTTGTAACACTTTGGTTTGCCAAATATGCTCAGGCTTAATGGTGAAAATATCTTGGTCGAGCAAAATAAAGTCGGCTTTCTTATTTTCTTGCAAACTGCCGATAATGGTTTCTTGATGGCCGGCATAAGCAGCATCTAAGGTAAATGACTTAAACGCTTCAATCATACTCATGCCTTCATTTGAATACCAACCATTTATCGGCTGGTTTTGTTTATCTTGCCGAGTAATTGACGCGTGCAATCCAAAAAATGGGTTAGGGGACTCTACTGGAAAATCTGAGCCCGCAGCAATTACGGCATTGTTGGCAAGTAATGAGCGCCACGCATAAGCGCCTTTTATTCTATCACTTCCCAGCCTGTCTTCGGCCATATTTTTGTCACTTGTCGCATGAGTTGCCTGCATAGAGGCAATAATGCCATTTTCAGCAAAACGAGGAATGTCTTCTATGCGCAGCACTTGTGCATGTTCTACCCGATGGCGGAGGTGCTTACTCTTCGTTTCCTTAATTAATGCCTGGTATTTATCGATCACCATTTTATTGGCATTATCGCCAATGGCATGGGTGTTAACCTGAAACCCTGCCTGCATTGAGGTTTTGATTAATCTCCTTAAATCAGCTTCACTATGCAATAGCAAGCCTTGGTGATGCGGTTTATCTGAATAATCGGCAATTAACGCAGCGCCCCTTGAGCCCAATGCGCCATCGGCGGAAATTTTAACACTATTGATGGTTAACATCATATCGTCACTGGCAAAAGGTCCTTTCGCCATTTGCTGCTGCCATTGATTGTCGGTCACATCAATCATCGCATTTACCCGGATCACCATCTCATTATTGCTGCTTAGCTGTTTAAAAGCGGCAATGTTGGAGGAAGAAATTCCGGCATCATGAACACTGGTGAGACCAACGCTGGCTAAAGCTCGCATCGCAATTTTAAGCGCATGTTGTGTCTCTTTCTGGCTGAGGGCTGGGATCTTCGAATAGATCAAACTCATCGCATTATCGACAAATACGCCGCTGGCATCGCCATTACTATCGCGGATGATTTGTCCGCCTTCGACATCGACGGTCGCCTTGCTGATGCCCGCTAATTGCATCGCTTTCGAATTTACCCAGATGGCATGACCATCAACCCGACCTAACACCACAGGGGTATCTTTAAAGTGTTTATCAAGGCTTGCGGCACTAGGATACTGATTGCTTGGCCATTGCACCTGATTCCAGCCTCTGCCCTGTATCCAGGCCATTTGCGGATTGTTTTTGGCGTATTCCAGCACGCGCTTTACTGCATCAGCCTCTGAGCCGGTTGCACTGACATCGGCTCTAAGTAAACTCAATCCATAACTTAGAACATGACCGTGAGCATCAATTAACCCGGGGATTAGTGTTTTACCTTGGCCATCAATAATGTTGGCGCTATCGCCAGGTTTAACGTTTTCTCCGGGCAGATACAGTTTGTCAATTTTGTCATTGCTAAACTTAATGGCATTAAACTTTAGCAGTTGATTATCCTTTAATGTATAGCCATTGATATTTTCGATCACTGTGCTTTCGGCTAACACTGATGACGTAAAAGCACTAACCGACAATAAAACTGCGGCAGTTAAAAAGCGATGAGGCATTGTCGCCAGAGAAATCTTTGACATGGAATCGGTTTCTTTTTTTTGATTGGTAAAACATAGTAGCAGTTCTCAATTTAATATCAAAAAGTTTAACTTACCTTCAATTTCGCCGGGTTTCATAGCAAGTGGATTGACGATAATTTCGAGTGCTTTGCGTGGCTGTTTTTGGTAAGCTTTTGCCAATTTGTTTTATTATAAAAATAGTTGAAAGTACTCAGATGAAATTAAGCCCTTTAGTGCAAGAGCTAATCGATAGTTTAAAATGTTTACCTGGCGTTGGGCCAAAATCGGCACAGCGTATGGCGTTTCATTTATTAGAGCGTAACCGCATCGGTGGGCAAAAACTGGCAACCAGCTTAGCCAGTGCGATGGAAGACGTCGGTTATTGTAAGGGCTGTCGAACCTTCACCGAACTCGATTATTGTGAAATTTGTCAAAGTCCGAAACGACAATTAAAACGCATGTTGTGTGTGGTTGAATCGCCTGCTGATATTTTAGCAATAGAGCAGACCGGTGAATTTACCGGACGATATTTTGTGTTAATGGGGCACTTATCACCTATTGATGGTATTGGTCCGGACGAATTAGGCCTGGATAAATTAGACGCCTTACTGGCAACTAATGAATTTGATGAAATGATTTTAGCCACCAACCCAACGGTTGAAGGCGAAGCAACCGCGCATTTTATTGCCGAAATCGCCAAAAAATATCAAATTATCAGTACCCGTATTGCTCATGGGGTACCGGTTGGTGGTGAATTAGAGTTTGTCGATGGCAATACGCTTTCGCATGCTTTTTCTGGTAGAAAAAGCTTCTAAAACAGTTAATTCAATGCGTTATCGTTTCTTAATCGCTCTGCCATCAAATCAATAAAAGCGCGAACTTTTGCGGTGCTGAGGTGGCTTTCTCGATGCACGATATGAATGGGCTTAGCGGCAGGCTCATAGTTTTCCATAACAATTTTTAGTTGCCCGGAAGCTAGAAAAGGTGCTACCTGATAAGACAATAAACGGGTGATGCCAAACCCTGACAATGCGGCCTCTATCGCCGCATCATTGGTGGTAACCGTAATTCTGGGTTTAATATTCACATTGTATGTTTTGTCTTGCTGCTCGAATCGCCAATCGCTTGAGTTATTCATTGCCCGTGCTGAAATGATGGTATGCTGATTTAGATCTTCTGGCTGTTGTGGTATTCCGTTTTGTTCAAGGTAGTCTGGGGCCGCACATAAAATTAAGCGCACCGAGCCCACGCGTAAGGCGCGCATGCTTGAGTCGGGCAATTCACCTATTCTTACCCCGACATCTAAACCTTCTTCGAGTAAATTGACCACTCGGTCTAAAAATATCGCGTCTACTTCGGTATTTGGATACTGGTTTAAATAATCTATGATGCCTGGCATCACAAACATCCGTCCAAACATTACGGGGGCGGTGATAGTCAAATGACCTGTTGGCGCGGCA
Source organism: Thalassotalea sp. ND16A (assembly GCF_000764205.1). Taxonomy (GTDB): domain Bacteria; phylum Pseudomonadota; class Gammaproteobacteria; order Enterobacterales; family Alteromonadaceae; genus Thalassotalea_A. Next base: position 55,727 of record NZ_JQDZ01000125.1, on the reverse strand, counting down.
TTAATACCTGCAGCCGCTTCATTGGCCATGTGCACATCATTTAAAATTCGCTTGGCGTCGGCTAAATAGCGCAAACCAGCATCGGTGGTACGCACATAGCGGGTAGTACGATTTAATAATTTCACCCCAAGTTTCTCTTCAAGCGCAGCAACGGCTCTAGTCACCGCAGGAGGAGACATTGCTAACCGTCTGGCCCCCGCAGCAAAGCCTTGTTCTTCTGCCACGGCGACAAACACAGTCATTAAATGCAAATTATCCATACATTATTCCACTTTAAGCAATAATTAATTGTTAATCATGAGTATTCTTTTATCAAGTGGAATTTGGCAAAGTAACATCACTGGCGAGGTATTGACTGAAAGCCGCTGCGAATTCTAGTGGCAATAATCAGCACCGAGCGGTTATGAGTATGCGAGTCAAGTTCGACAACCAAACAAACGACAACCACAGCAAAAGGTAAAGATTATGAGTAGAATTAACCTGGTAACTAATGAACAAGCTAACACTGAACAACAACAACTGTTTTCGGCAATCACCTCGCAATTGGGCATGGTCCCTAATTTTTTGAAAGTATTTGCCAATTCACCGGCCGCGTTAAAAGCGTTTTTAGGCTTACACAGTATTGCTGGTGAGGGCAGTCTTGAGCCGTTAACCAAAGAGCGCATCGCTTTAGCTTTGGCTGAACAAAACGCTTGCCAATACTGTGTATCGGCTCATACTGCTATTGGTAGTAAAGCTGGCTTGTCTGGCGCAGAAATGGATGCCAACCGTGCCGGTACAAGTCAAGACGCAAAAGCGGCGGCGGCGGTTAAGTTTGCTTTGGCTTTGGCAGAACATAAAGGCGAAGTCACAAGCGCTGAACTATTAGATGTGCGCAATGCCGGCTTTAATGAATCTGACATTGTTGAGATCATTACCCATGTAGGAATGAATATTTTGACTAATATTTTAGGTAAGGCGAGTCGTGTGGAAATTGACTTTCCGAAAGTGCAGCTGCAAAAAGCATCTTAAGCAAAGGCAATATATGACCGAGGCGTGAATTGGCCTCGGCCGTTATCCAATAAAAAAATATTGATTACGACGCGCAAAATAAAGCATCCGCTAAGGTTGAAATGATGGCCCATAAATACGCAAAAATTGCATTTACCGAACAAGTGAAACAAGTTCAAACTGAACAACATAGCCGCACAGGCTATGCCAGTATGGAACAAGGCGAAGATGTAAATCATTTACTCAGTGATTATGAAGCCAACTTTATTGCTCTGCGTGATAGTTTTTATATGGCCAGTGTCAGTGAAACCCGCTGGCCTTACGTGCAACATCGTGGCGGACCTGCCGGCTTTATGCGGGTGTTAGGTGCCAAAACCATAGGTTTTGCCGATTACACTGGCAACCGTCAATACATTAGTACCGGCAATTTTAGCAACAATGATCGGGTATCAATTATCTTTATGGATTACCCAAACCGCACACGAATGAAGTTGTTAGGCCGCGTTAGCATAGTAACGCTGGATGATGCTGAAACATTGGCTAAGCTAGAAGTTGCGGATTATCGAGCACCGGTTGAGCGCGGGTTTTTAATTCATGTTGAAGCATTTGACTGGAATTGCCCTAAATACATTACGCCCAGATATAACAATGATGAAATACAAACATTACTCAAGCCGCTAGAGCAAGAAAATCAACAATTAAAGCAACAGCTGGCGACCATTGAAAGCAACCCCGGCAACACTTCCACAGCAAGCAATTCTGCATCGATTAATGTTGAGCCAACAGATCCTTACCCAACGGGCTCTTACCCTAAAAAGCTAGGTGATGGCCCACTTAAGTTAGTGATATCTGGGATCAGACAATTAACGCCAGACATACGAGCGTATGAGTTACGTGACGTTGATGGTGATGAATTACCGCAAGTTGTCGCCGGATCTCACCTGCAAATACCGGTGCAATTGCCAACTGGCGAGCAAGCATTGCGGCATTATTCTATTTGCTCAAACCCGCAGCGAAGAGACATTTATGAAATTGCAGTGCTGAATGAGCCGGATGGTAGGGGCGGTTCGCATACCATACATCAACACTTTCAACTGGGATTAGTGCTCGCTTGTCAACAGCCAGAAAACCACTTTAGTTTACGATCAGCATTGCATCAGCAAGGGGCGCCTGCGGTGTTGGTTGCCGGTGGCATTGGTATCACGCCAATAAAAGCAATGGCACAATCTTTACGGGCACAAAACTTTGAATTCGCATTGCACTATGCGGGTAAAAATAACTTAAGTATGGCGTTCCAAGAAAAATTGCAAAGAGAGTTTGCTGATAGCTTTAACATTTATCGTTCAGCTGAAGGTCAGCGTTTAAATATCAGTAATGTTTTAACTAGCGCTCCAGCCAACAGCATTTTTTATATTTGCGGCCCAAGCCGGTTAATTGATGCGTTTTTAGAGGAGGCAAAAATACAAAATATTGTACCACAACGTATTTGTTATGAACGTTTTACTGCCGCCATCGACGATACTGCTGCAGCAATTACGGTAACATTAAATAAATCGGCTATTACCCTGGAAGTAAGTGCACAGCAAAGCATTTTGGATGCGATGTTAGACGCAAACATTGCTGCGCCATACAGTTGTAAAGCTGGCGAATGTAAAACTTGTGCGGTAAAAATACTGGAAGGAACCCCTAAGCATTTAGATAATGCGTTAAGCGTCGCCGAGCAAGAGCAGCAAGGGTTAATGTGTCCGTGTGTATCACGAGCAACGAGCTCACATTTGACCTTAGATATATAATTTTAATACCAGACCATGATTATGAATAATGTTAGAAAACCTTTGCCTCCGTTTACCGAGCAAAGTGCGAGAGAAAAAATTCGAATGGCAGAGAGCAAATCATTGAGTTGCTCACTCGCAAATGGCAAAAAGAGCAAGATTATCGGCTAATCAAAGAATTATGGGCTTACCGTGGTAACCGCATCGCCGTTCGATTTGCTTATGAATACCAAGTTAATTAATTACCGGCTCATTTGTAATTAACTTGTCGATAGCTATGGGCAGTTGAGCTCTTTGCTTGCAACGAATTCAACTTACCAATTCAAAGGGCACGAAATTTAATTTTCAAACCCCCCTTTAAAATTTTTATCCTATCCCCACATCTTATTCATAGTAAATACCAATGCGCGATGGGCGCAATCAAAGGTATATTTTTAGTTATCTAGGAGATGTCGTTTTATGTCTGATACAGGCCATAAAGAAGTTCACGGTTTTCAAACTGAAGTTAAACAATTATTACAATTAATGATCCACTCTTTATATTCCAATAAAGAAATTTTCCTGCGTGAATTAGTATCTAACTCTGCCGATGCCGCCGATAAATTGCGCTTTAAAGCATTATCAAATGGCGACTTATACGATGGCGATGCAAATCTTCGCGTTCGCGTAAAAGCGGACAAAGAGGCGAATACCATTACTATTTCTGACAATGGTATTGGCATGACTCGTGATGATGTTATCACTCACTTAGGGACCATAGCCAAATCAGGTACCGCTGATTTCTTCTCGAAATTATCTGGTGACCAGGCGTCTGATTCCCAGCTAATTGGTCAATTTGGTGTCGGTTTTTATTCGGCATTTATCGTTGCCGATAAAGTCGTGGTTCGCACTCGCGCTGCCGGCTCACAAGCAAGCGATGGCGTAGAATGGACATCGGCTGGAGAAGGAGACTTTTCTGTAGAAAACATTGACAAATCAACCCGTGGTACTGACATTATTCTTTTCTTAAAAGAAGATGAAAATGAATTTTTAGACGATTTTCGATTAAAGTCAATCGTTACTAAATACTCAGACCATATCTCTATTCCCGTTGAAATGATGGGCGCAGAAGTTGCCGAAATCCCGGCAAGTGAAGGCCCTGATGGTGAAGAAATCCCTGCCGTTGCTGCCGTTGCTGCGCAATGGGAAAGTGTAAATAAAGCCGAAGCACTATGGACTCGTGAAAAGTCGGATGTTTCTGATGACGAATACAAAGAATTTTACAAACACGTTTCGCATGATTTTGGCGAGCCATTATTATGGGCACATAACAAGGTAGAAGGGACTACAGAATATACTTCACTTTTGTATGTACCTGCCAAAGCGCCATTTGATATGTATAACCGCGAACGTCAGCACGGTTTGAAATTATACGTACAACGTGTATTTATCATGGACGATGCCGAACAGTTCATGCCTACTTACCTTCGTTTTGTCAAAGGTTTGCTTGATTCGAACGATTTACCGTTAAACGTGTCTCGTGAAATTTTACAAGACAACAAAGTTACTCAGGCAATGCGCAAAGGTTGTACCAAACGGGTATTAACCATGCTTGATAAGCTGGCGAAGAAAGATGCTGAAAAATACCAGTCATTCTGGGATGAGTTTGGCCAGGTGCTAAAAGAAGGTCCATCGGAAGATGCAGCCAATAAAGAAGCCGTTGCTAAGCTATTACGCTTTGCTTCAACCGAAAACGACACTGCTACGCAAAATGTATCGTTAACCGATTACATTGACCGGATGAAAGACGGTCAGGATAAAATTTACTACGTAGTGGCCGATAGCTTCGAAGCGGCGAAAAACAGCCCTCATCTAGAAGTATTCCGCAAAAAAGGTATCGAAGTTTTATTACTAAGCGATCGTATTGACGAGTGGTTAGTAAGCCACTTAACTGACTTTGCAGATAAGCAGTTACAATCGGTTACTCGTGGTGGTCTTGATTTAGGCGACATGGACGATGCTGAAACTAAAGAAGCGCAAGAAAAACTGGCAAAAGAATTTGATGGTGTGGTTGCACGCTTAAAAACAAGCTTAGGCGATAAAGTGAAAGACGTTCGTATTTCGCATCGTTTAACCGATTCGCCGGTATGTATTGTTGCCGATGAAGACGACATGAGCAGCCAAATGATCAAACTGATGCAATCGGTGGGTCAAGAAGTGCCAGAAACTAAGCCTGTGTTTGAAATAAACGCGGAACATGCGTTAATTAATCATGTATCAGATGAGCAAGATGAAGCCAGGTTTAATGAATGGGCGGAAGTGTTATATGAGCAAGCCCTGTTGGCCGAACGTGGCAGTTTAAAAGATCCTGCATCTTTTGTCAGCCGTTTGAACAAGTTAATGCTTAGCCTAACTAAGTAAGCTTTTTCAACTCATAAATAAAGGTTAACGACATAGTCTTAACCACAACTAAAGAGAAAATACATTGCTTTGTATTTTCTCTTTTTTGATAATGATTTGTCCGTATTTGATAAGTAATTGCGACTATGGTCTAGTCGCAAAGCGGCACAATTATAGTAATATGCAGATTAACCAAAAAATTGCTGTGAAACACTTGTTTGCAAAGTTTTCAACAAGTATCATGGCGTTTTTATAAATATTATTTCGACGACATTTTAGGGTCTTTCTATATGCGCATTATTTTATTAGGTGCACCGGGTGCTGGTAAAGGTACTCAAGCTCAGTTTTTAATGGCTAAATTTGGCATTCCACAAATCTCAACAGGTGACATGCTGCGTGCTGCGATTAAAGCGGGTACTGAATTGGGTAAACAGGCTAAGCAAGTTATGGATGCCGGGCAATTAGTCTCTGACGAGCTGATTATCGGTTTGGTTAAAGAGCGTATTGCTCAAGACGATTGTAAAGCCGGTTTCTTATTAGACGGCTTTCCTCGTACAATCCCGCAAGCTGATGCGATGAAAGACAACGGCGTAAGCGTCGATAGCGTTATCGAATTTGATGTTGCCGACGAAGTCATTGTTGAACGCATGGGCGGCCGCCGTGTACATTCTGGCTCTGGTCGTGTTTACCATATTGTTTACAACCCACCGATCGTTGCAGGTAAAGATGATGTAACTGGCGACGATTTAGCAATACGCCCTGATGATGAAGAATCTACCGTACGTAAGCGTTTAGGTATCTATCACGATCAAACTAAGCCATTAGTTGCATACTACCAGGCAGAAGCCAGCGCAGGTAACTGTAAGTACATCACTATGGATGGCACACAAGCGGTTGAAACGGTCAGTGCACAACTTGCCGAGCAATTAGTTTAAGCACTTTATTTACTGCGCGAGGTTGAAACCCCGCCAACCAAAAAAGCCCTGACATTAGAATATGTCAGGGCTTTTTTAATTTAGGGACGAATTAACTTAGAATTTCCAGGGATGGTTCCAATTCTGTTAATTCAGGGACGAATTAACTTAGAATTTCCAGGGATGGTTTTCGTTGGCGGGAATTTATTCTCGCATGATGGCGTAAGCCAGATTAATTTGCCTGCGCCAACCCTGCGAGGTTAAAACCCCGCCAACCATGCAATGTTGATAACGGCTAACACTAACATTACACCGAAAGTGCCTGCTGCACCTATAAAACGTTGCCAGGTGGTCCCTTTACTTCTGGCAAGACCAAAAGCATGTAGAAATCGACAGATCACTAAAAACCCGCCTAAACCATGCAATATTTGCATTGACCCATGGTTGATTTCATAAATAGCGAACAACACTAAGGTAAGTGGAATATACTCAGCAAAATTACTGTGCACTCGAATGGCTTTGGCAAGTTCAGAGTTCTCCCCATCACCAATACCAACGCTGTGTTTTCTTCGTAAGTTAATCACTTTAAACGATAAAGCAATATATAAAAATGTTAAAATACCGGCATAAAATCCAGTCAATAATAATGTAGTACCCATGTTGTTTTTATCCTTAGGTAAGTTGCTGTAAAGATAGTAGTACAAACAATAATATCCGCAAAGCATTAATTGATTTTAATAATAAGCTTTTACCTTTAAAATCAATAGCTATACTTAACTCAAATAATTAAGTTTATTGGTGCTAGATATTGGAGGCGGCTTGAAATTTTTTATTCCTATTCTGCTTGGCGCATTAATATCATTTGCTCTATTTGCAATTATGGCTTCCTTAGTTGCAACCGAAGAGGTCTACCTTGAAGAAGTTGAGGACTTCACTATCATCACCATTATCAATGAACCCGAAGACAGTGCCCTTGCCCGTAAAAACCGTATATTGGATCCACCGCCAGAGCATGTGGAAAAACCGGTTGGTCAGTTTAATGATAGAACCGTTGCCAAAGCACAAGCCAAGTTACCGGTTGATATGTCGATGCCAAAGATAAGCATAGACAATAACTTTGCCAACCAAGAATTTGCCGTTGGCGTTATTAAAGACAATGATGCTATCCCTATTTACCGATCTTTACCTCGTTATCCGGTAGCTGCAGCTCAACAAAAAGTCAGGGGCTGGGTAAAACTGAATTTTAGTGTCAATCGCTGGGGAAGAGTAGAAGATATTGTCATTATTGATGCTGAACCCGAAGTGATATTTAACCAGGCGGCAATAGATGCACTAAACAATTGGAAATACAAAGCAAAAGTTGTGAACGGCAAAACGGTATCTCAGGAAAACTTGTCGGTACGTCTAGATTTTGGCAAAAAACAATCCAAACATATTATTTATTAGGAATTTCAAGCGGCTTGGGATGAATATTATAGCGCCTTGATTATTCATCAACTCTATGACAATAAAACCAATATGGGAGAGCTACAGGGAGTTAATTTTTATTTATATGTAAAATAAAAAATTTAAACTCAACCCTAGTAAATATGAACATCAACCACGATTCGGTGCCACTGGCATACACTGAGGTTAATGTTCATTTGCTCCAACTAACTTATATTTCAGCCAATCTGTGACTAGAGACATTCCAATACTTCACGCTGCTCAGCCACTTCAATACGAATATCAAAATCACGAGGCCAACCACTGTTGTCATAATTAAACTCTGTTGACTCTACACTCTTATCTTCGTTTGCAGCTATATTTTGATCTTCCATCTTATTTTCCTCTTGTTAACTGATGAATTAGCTCATCAATACAGTAATAGTGATTCAAATAGCAAAAGTTAGTTACACGGCCTTAACGATTTTGCTGAATACTCATGTTGTATTATTACAACATTATGCCGCTCTACACAAGTTTTTATTAGATTCTGATCGTCTTAGTAAATAAATTTCGTTATAAAATTACTTTTTTGTGTGAGGATAGATTGTATTGTGCAAAGCCATCTCACTTTTGGGATCTGGATTCAGTTCGAGCTGCGGTAAAGTCATTAAAAGAGCCGGTAGATGGACTAGTGATGAAAGGAATGATGCGAATAATGCTGCTGTTGGGCAAAGTGCACAAATTAGAAGTAGGCGCAAAGCGATTCGTCGATTTATTAAATCATAATTGACGAATTTATCACTAGATAATTATCACTCCCCCGAATGACTCAATTACAGTTGGGGGGAGCCATTGCTAATTTAATTAAAGCAGCTAATTAACTTTCTTCTACAGAATACAGTGAATTTGATTGACACTCCGCGATTTCATCGAAGGCTTCATTGAGTTTTTTTCCCTCTTCAGCATCCATTGCCGCTTCCTTAGCCGTCCAAGAGCCCATGTTTGGAAATGAGTCTACAAAAATAAAAACTGCCATCTTTCCAACGATGGCAGTTGCTACATAACTTTGTATGTCACCACCTTTAACGGCTTTATTCACATATTTCACCCATTTGTGATTTAGTGCCTTTACATCATCCATAGATTTTCCGTCATTAAGCGTACAAGACCAAACTTGTTCAATACGTGTATCAGCGTAAGCACTAAGACTGAGTCCAAGGGCAATGATGAACGATAGCGCTTTTGTAAAAGGTGATTTCATATTAGTTTCCTCTTTAAACTCTTGTTTGTGTGAATTATATATGAGCGAAATTAGCAACAAAAACAGATAGTGTTAACGGCGCATTAATAAATGTAGTAGGTTTTTAATTAGATGCAATAATTCCACTAGGGCTGCTTGTTACCCACACTTAAGATCCATAAAGGTAGCGATTTATTTTGCGAAATACGCAGTAAAATTTATCAATGAGCAACCGATTCGGCAATAAGCCTGCCGAGATGAAAATGTATTGATTAAGTATTTGGAATACTCGATTTGTCTAAAAGCATGGCGATATGAGGAATATCATCTTCTAAATACATCTCAGAAACTCTGACAAAATCGTGCTGCTTGTAGTATTTTTCCAAGTGTTCTTGCGCCGATATTTTTATATTTTGCCCCGGCCATTGTTGTTCACAAACTTCAAGCGCTTTGCTCATTAACGGGTGGCCGATGCCTTTACCGCGGTAATCTGCTCGCGTTGCCACTCGACCAATGCTGACATAATCCGGGTAAGATACGCCTTTAGGTAAAAGGCGTAGGTATGCAACCAATTGCTCGTCATTGTAACCGAGCAAATGCATAGCACCCTCTACCCGGTCACAATCATCAAGTTCAGGGTAATAACAGGTTTGCTCAACCACAAAAACATCGACTCGCAGCTTCAAAGCGTCGTACAACTCGTTGGTGCTAAGCTGATTAAAGGTTTTAGCTCGCCAATTGATTGTATTACTCATAGTTAAAGGCATATCCTGTTAAAGTTCCTAGTTCCTAGTTCCTAGTTCCTAGTTCCTAGTTCCTGTTTTTCGTTGCTACTGATGTCTAGACTGTAATACCGCCATCACTTCAGCTAATTCTACTTCCTGATCTGCCAACAATACCAGAGTGTGGTAGAACAAGTCAGCACATTCGCCGATAAATTCTTGTTTTTGGTTGGTTGCCGCGGCAAGAGCCACTTCCACGCCTTCTTCACCCACTTTTTGAGCCACTCTTGCCGTACCTCTCGATAATAGATGGGCAGTATAGCTGTCTTCTGGTTTATCGTTTTTACGAGTATCGATCACGTGTTCCAGATAACCTAAAAAGTTTTTCTGATTAATGTTTTCTTCCGGGAAACAAGAGTTAGTGCCTAAATGACAAGTCGGCCCTTGTGGTCGACAGCTGATGAGCAAACTGTCCTGATCACAGTCGGTTAAAACGCCTTGTACTAAAAGATAGTTTTTCGAGCTTTCGCCTTTTTGCCACAAACGTTGTTTGCTGCGAGAAAAGAATGTGGCTTTGCCACTTTCAAGGGTTTGCGTTAATGCTTCCTGGTCCATGTAACCTTGCATTAATACCGCACCCGTATCGGCGTGTTGAATGATTGCCGGGAGCATATTGTCCATCTTTTCCCAGGCTAATTCGGCTATGTTGTCTTTGTTAATGATCATAGTGTTCTCTTTATCTCTCAACTCTTATGGCGACGTTTTGCGCGCGTAAGTACTGTTTTAATTCTTGAATATCAATAATGCCTTTGTGAAATACGCTGGCAGCAAGTGCGCCATCGACATCGGCTTGCTTAAATACATCGTTAAAGTGTGCCATGGTGCCAGCACCGCCGGAGGCGATTAATGGAATATTACACACGGCTCTGATCATCGACAGTTGCTCAATATCATAACCCTGGCGCACACCATCCTGATTCATCACATTTAATACGATTTCACCGGCGCCACGGCGTTGTACTTCTTCCACCCAGTCTTTGGTTTGCCATACGGTTTTAGACGATTTTGATTCATCGCCAGTAAATTGATAGACCTGGTATTGCTGCGTGTTCTCATCAAAAAATGAATCGATACCAACCACCACACATTGTTGACCAAATTGACGAGTGAGTCGCGAAATCAGCTCTGGATCAGACAACGCAGGGGAGTTGATTGATATTTTATCCGCCCCCATTAATAGCATTTTTTGGGCTTCGGCTTCGGACTTGATGCCGCCAGCGACACAAAATGGAATGTCGATCACTTGCGCGATACGTTCAACCCAACTTTTATCAACCGTACGGCCATCAGAGCTGGCGGTGATATCGTAAAACACCAGCTCGTCGGCACCTTCTTCGGCGTAGCGTTTAGCTAAAGGTACTATGTCACCAATAATTTCATGATCTCTAAATTTAACGCCTTTCACCACGACGCCATCGCGAACGTCGAGACAAGGGATTATGCGTTTTGCCAGCATGATATTGCCTCCGTCAGGGTAAACTTACCTTCGAGCAAGGCTCTGCCTAAAATAATGCCGTCAGCACCAGATTGAGCAACATTGTTGATATCATCTAAACAGCCGATGCCACCAGATGCTTGCCAGAAGATAGTTGGGTATTGCTGTTTCAGCTGGCGATATAATTCTACGTTTGAGCCGGTTAAGGTGCCATCTTTAGAAATGTCAGTACATAACACCTGGCTAATGTTATCGCTGCCATAAAAATCTAACAAACTCTCAAGCGTGGTATTACTTTGCTCAATCCAACCGTGAGTGGGTAATAACTTATCACCTTGCTCATTAATTTGTACGTCTAGCGCTAACACGATTTTGTCTTTGCCATAAACCGTGAGCCATGATTTTACCAACTCCGGCTGTTTGATCGCCAATGAGCCGATCACCACCTTACTGGCGCCAAGGGCAAGCAAATCATCAACATCTTGCTGGCAACGTACACCGCCGCCAACTTGTACCGGCATTTTTGCCACACTGATAATCTCTTTTAAGCGTTGTGTTTGTCGTTGTTTCGAGTCTTTTGCGCCGTCTAAATCGACTAAATGCAAAACATCAGCGCCTTGTTCAAAGTAACTTGCTACTAGCTGCTCGGGTGTTTGTTGATAATCCGTTTTTTGCTGATAATCGCCTTGGTATAAGCGCACGGTTTTGCCATTAATTAAATCGATAGCTGGAATGATCATCCGCATAACTCCATAAAGTTTTTCAATAGTTTTGCGCCGGCTTTACCCGAGCGTTCTGGGTGAAATTGCACCCCGTAAAAGTTGCCTTGTTGCAAACTGGCGCTAAAGTGTTGGCCATAATCACAACTGGCGAGTGTCTGCTGAGATACTGGTGCGCAATAAGTGTGCACAAAGTAAAAATAATCATCGCTACCAATGTCGGAAAATAGTGGAGAATCGGTTATTTCACCTAAAGTATTCCAGCCCATGTGCGGCAACCTTAAATTAGCATCGGTACTGGTTGCAATTTTCGCAATGCTGCTATCGATAACGCCTAAACAAGGGGTGTCGATATCATTCTCAACCGAATGTTTGGTCATCAATTGCATGCCCAAACAAATACCCAATACCGGTTGTGTTAACTCGGTGATGGTGGCAAACAAGCCACGCTCATTAATGCCAGCCATGGCATATTCGGCCGAGCCTACGCCAGGTAAAAATACTTTCGTCGCCTGCTTTATCGCGGCTATATCTTTCGAAACATCAATTTGATAACCCAGACGTTCCAGGGCAAATTTCAACGAGCTGATATTGGCACAACCGGTGTCAATGATCAGCGCGTCAGCTGATGTAGTGTCACTCATTATAAAACACCTTTTGAGCTTGGCAGAGCATCACCGGATACCGTGATCGCCTGGCCCAATGCTCGGCCAAATACTTTGAATAAACTTTCAACCTGATGGTGACAATTGCCTGCTGTGGTCGATAAGTGCAGGGTAATGGCCATGCCATCGGATAAACTCTTGAAAAAGTGACTGACCATTTGTGTACTCATGCCACCAACGCGGTTATCGCTAAATTCGCTGTTAAACTCCAAGTGCGCACGACCAGATAAGTCAAGACTACATTCCGCTTTACATTCATCCATAGGTAATACAAAACCAAAACGGTTAATGCCGCGTTTATTGCCCAGTGCCTGCTTTAAGGCATCGCCTAGCGCCAACGCGGTATCTTCTACGCTGTGGTGGTCATCAATATGTAAATCACCGTCTACGGTACAAGTTAATGAAAAGCCACCGTGAGTGGCAATTTGATCTAGCATATGATCAAAAAAGCCAATACCGGTAGCAATATGACTACCGCCGGTTTTATCGAGGTTAACTTCAACATTTATGTCGGTTTCTTTGGTGGTGCGGGTAACCTTGGCGATACGCGCATTAACTAACAATTGCTCACTAATATCGTTCCAGTTCAACGTTTCGCGATTGTATTGAATGCCGGGTAGGCCCATATTCTTCGCTAAGCCGATGTCGGTTTCTCTGTCGCCAATGACAAAAGAGTTGGCAAAGTTAACTTTCCCTTGTTGCAGATAATCACTGACCAAACCCAATTTAGGTTTGCGGCAGCTACAATTTTCTTCATCAAAATGGGGGCAAATTAGCTGGTCGCTAAAATTCACCCCTTGTGAACTAAAAAGTTCGAGCATTTTATCGTGCGGTAAATCAAAGTCGGCTTGTGGGTAACTGTCAGTCCCCAAGCCATCCTGGTTCGACACTAACACCAGTTTATAGCCACTTTGTTGCAGCTTTAACAGCACCGGGATCACATTAGGTTCAAACACCAGCTTTTCTAAACTGTCTACTTGTTTATCGGTAATTGGCTCTTCAATTAAGGTACCATCGCGGTCAATAAATAAAATATCTGAGTTAGACGCTAAGTTTATCACTGGGTTTTTAATTGGCTCTTTCATGGTCTAACTTCCTGATTGCTGATTGCTGTTAAAATTGTTGACTGCATTTTTAAATAATTCAAGTTCCTCAATACTGCCAATACTCACTCGTAAACAATTATTCAAACCCAGTTGGCTCGATTGATTGCGAATTAATACGCCGTGCTCTACCAGAGCTGCAAATATTTGTTGGGCATTGTCGGCTTGGAACAAAATGTAATTGGTTTTTGAGCTAAAGCGCTTTACTAGCCAGGGCTGTGCATCTAAAAAACTGGCAATGTGTTGATTTAGTTGATTGGTGCTGTCGACTCGCTGTTGCATTAGGGCTAAATCGGCGGTCAATGCTTGACTGGCAATGGCACTGACCGGATTCGAGATAGGGTATGGGGCGATGATTTTCGCCATCATCTCAATGATATTGTGACTTGCCAGGGTAAAACCACAACGCAGGCCGGCCAAGGCAAAGGCTTTTGATAAAGTGCGTAAAATTACTAAGTTGGGGTAGTCGTTTAATAAGGTTACGGTTGAAAATTCGGGACAAAATTCGATGTAAGCTTCATCAACCACCACTAACGCCGAGTTTTTAAACAGCTCTAAGGTGGAAATAATATCGTCACGTTTGATCACATCGCCGGTCGGGTTATTCGGTGAGCAGATAAATACGATTTTGGCATTGTCTTTATTTGCGGTTAAGCCATCTAGGTCTAATTGCAAATCATTGGTTAATGGCAACGTGATAATATTGGCGGCGTGACCTTTGGCACTAATTGCATACATGCCATAGGTTGGCGGGCAAATAATGATGCTATCACTATTGCCGGCATTCTTATTGTTAGAAGCTGTTTCGCAAAAGGTTCTGATCAATACTTCAATACCTTCATCGGCACCCCGCGTGGCCAACACCTGGTTATTATCAACGCCGGCATAATCGGCATAAGCACTAATTAATTGCTGTGGCTGAAAATCCGGGTAACGATTTAAGTTTTGCAAATTAACCGATAAATCGTTGCTGTTACCGGCTTCGTTGGCATTTAACCAACAACTGCCGCCAGACTGCTCTCTGCGCGCCGACTGATAGGGCACCATGTTGAGCACGTCTTTACGGACCAAGGCATTAACTAAGTCATCGGTTTCATTATTGGTTAAGGTTTTAGAGCTGGCAACCATTAGCTTTCCTCCAAACGAATAGTCACCGCCCGTTGGTGTGCATCTAAGCCTTCGGCATCGGTTAATTCTATGATGGTTTCACTCAATGATTGTAGCCCCGACTTGGTTAATTCCTGTACGGTATAGCGACGCGAGAAATCGGCTAAGGATAACGACGAGATCACTTTTGAATAGCCATAAGTCGGCAGGACGTGATTCGTGCCACTGGCATAGTCGCCGGCAGATTCAGGCGAGTAGCTACCAACAAAAATAGAGCCGGCGTTACGAATACCCTGCATCAGTTGTCGTGGGCTTTCGGTTTGAATGGATAAATGCTCAGGACCATAGGCGTTTGATACCTGTACCGCTTGCGCCATATCGTCACAAATAATTAACCGGCTTTGTTTTAACGCCACTTCGGCAATGGCTTTGCGACTTAAGGATTGTATTTGTTTATCTAATTCCGCCTCTACCGCTAGCGCCATTGGTTGGCTTTCGGTGAGCAATATGACTTGCGAGTCTACCCCGTGCTCAGCTTGCGATAATAAATCGGCGGCAACAAACGCCGGGTTGGCGCTGCTGTCGCTAATCACTAATAATTCAGACGGACCCGCGGGCATATCGATGGCAAAGCCAGGGACAAGTTGTGACAACTGTTTTTTCGCTTCGGTGACAAAACGATTCCCCGGGCCAAATACTTTATTCACCGGCTTTATCGATTCAGTACCCAAAGCTAACGCTGCAACTGCTTGTGCACCACCTATGGTGTAAATTTCACTTATTTGGCAAAGTTTAGCCGCATAAATAATTTCATCGGCAATTACACCTTGTTGGTTAGGCGGACAAACCAGTACTACTCGGTCGCAACCAGCCAGTTTTGCCGGTACCCCTAACATCAACACCGTTGATGGCAGTGGCGCAGAGCCTGCAGGAATATACAAACCGACGCTTTCAATGGCTTCAGTTTTGAGTGTACATTTCACCCCTGGCAGAGTTTCCACTTCAATATCCTGAGCAAGTTGTGCACTGTGAAAGCGCTCAATTTGTCCGTACGCCGTTTGAATCGCCAGTTTACGTTTATCTGATAATCTTTGAGTGGCGTTTACCACGGCCTTATCGGTTAAGCGCAAGCTGCTAAGCTTAACCTTGTCAAATTCATTGGTTAAGTCAAACAAGGCAACATCGCCTTGCTTGTCTACTTTATCAATGATGTTTGCCACCGCTATGCTCAAGCTTTTATTGTCACTTATGGCAGGTCTTGCTAATGCTTGTAACTGCTCAGTGTTAGTTAGTTCCGACCAAATTAACATGACTTACCCCATCATTTTTTCAATTGGCATCACCAATATCGAGTTACAACCTAAGTTTTTTAACTCCTCCATGGTTTCCCAGAAGAAGGTTTCGGTGCTTACCATGTGTATGGCTACCCGGTCATCGCGTTCGGCTAAAGGCAATACCGTTGGCGTTTCACTGCCAGGCATTAGCGCAACGACTTCATTTAATCTGTCTTTTGGCGCGTGCAGCATAATGTATTTGCTTTCTCTGGCTTTTAAAACGCCTTTAATCCGTGGCAACAAAGTATCTAACGTTTGTTGTTTTACCGCATTTAACGGCCCTTCGCCTTTGATCAGTGCCGCTTTCGATTGATAAATCACTTCCACTTCTTTCAAACCATTGGCTTCAAGCGTGGTACCGGTTGAGACCAAATCACAAATGCCATCGGCCAGGCCAACGCGTGGCGCAACTTCGACTGAGCCGTTTAATTTACAAAATTCAAACTTAATATTGTTGGCGCTGGCAAAACGATTCAATAATCTCGGGTAAGTGGTGGCCAGTCGCAAACCATCCAAGCTTTGAATGCCTTCATATTCCACTTCTTCAGGTAGGGCGATTGATAAACGACAAGCACCAAAGTTTAACGACGATATCTTTTCATATTTTGAGTTTTCGCCGGTTAACTGACGTTCCAGTGCGTGTTCTTCCAAAGTATTATCACCAACAATGCCTAAGTCACAGACACCATCCATCACCAGACCGGGAATGTCTGAGCTCCGGACCAGCATTAAATCAATCGGCATATTGGCAACATGGGCAATTAGGCGTCGGTCGGCTAAATTGATTTTCATCCCACATTTTTTAAATAAGCCTTGTGACTCATCGCTTAAGCGACCTGATTTTTGGATGGCAATTCTAAGTCTTTTTGTATCGTTGCTTGTCATGATTATTTCCTTTGCAAATGGTTTGTTTGCGATAAAACTATTAAATTTTTAGTAAAATTGTCGGGAATAAAAAACCCCGAAAAAGTGGACTCTTTCGGGGCTGTGCTTATGTTGATTTACACGCTGAAGAGTCCATAGACCCTCGGCGAATAACCTGAGGGCTAATCGATAATATGATGATGGTGGCGCAAGTTCAGGTTGTTCATAAATCTTCTCAATAAGTAAATAAATATGCAGTTGCATAAACAATAAAGCTTTTACACTAATCTCGCAAGAAATTAATTTAACAATAGTCTAATTATTACGATATAGCTCATAACTTTTGCTTATGAGTAACTAATTAACCCTATCTTAAAGTTATAATAAAGCTTAATTGTTACAATAATATTACGTGAATATTAGCCCGCAAAACAATTTTACTATTCAGCCCTATTCTTTACTGGTTATAATGGATTCATTAATCTAACCGCGTAATCACTTATCGATCTGCATGAACACGA
Organism: Thalassotalea sp. ND16A; assembly: GCF_000764205.1. Classification (GTDB taxonomy): domain Bacteria; phylum Pseudomonadota; class Gammaproteobacteria; order Enterobacterales; family Alteromonadaceae; genus Thalassotalea_A. The sequence goes on along the minus strand of NZ_JQDZ01000125.1, from coordinate 38,474 downwards.
ATAATGACTAGCATTTTATCCGCCTTTGCCAAAGATGGCCCGTTGGCACAAGTGATCCCCGGATTTAATCCACGACAAGCTCAGCTTGATATGGCACAAGCGGTGAGTAAAACCATTAGCGCGAAAAACTCTCTGGTGGTCGAAGCGGGCACCGGTACCGGGAAAACCTTCGCTTATTTAGTGCCAGCATTAAGCTCAGGTAAAAAGGTGATTGTCTCTACCGGTACCAAAAACCTGCAAGAGCAACTGTTTCATAAAGATTTACCACTGGTTAAAGCAGCATTAGGCAGCGGCCAAAAAATTGCGTTATTGAAAGGCCGAAGCAATTATTTATGTTTGTTCCGCTTAGAAGAAAACTTTTCCAGTTCACCGCAAAAACGGCATCAGGCCGGGGTAATGCTGGATGCTAAATCGTTAAGTGATTTAGCATCGGTGCGGCAATGGTCAAGTGAAACCCAATCGGGCGATATCGGTGAGCTCACCAAGGTTGCCGAAGATTCATCAATTTTTGCACAAATCACTTCCACCACCGATAATTGCCTGGGCAGAAATTGTCCGGATTATGGCAAGTGTTATTTGATGAAAGCCAGAGAACGCGCCATAGAGGCGGATTTAGTGGTGGTGAATCATCATTTGTTTTTTGCCGATATGGCATTAAAAGATACCGGTTTTGGTGAATTAATCCCTGAATCTGATGTGGTGATATTCGATGAGGCGCATCAGTTAGGTGATATTGCCAGCGAATATTTCGGCCAGGCTTTTTCTACCCGGCAACTGTTAGAAGTGGCGAGCGATTGTTTGCAGCAATATCGCACCGAACTTACCGATGTAAAACAATTATTAAAAGCGGCAGAAAAACTGATGCGTGCCGCCGGCGATTTTCGTTTGCTCTTTGGCCAAGACGCAGAGCGCGGTAATTGGCGCCAAAAAATCAAGCAAGGGCAGTTTGCTCGGGCGTTTTTACAGTTGCATGATGACTTAAAATTTTTATACGACGTATTAAAGATGTGTGTATCGCGCAGTGAAGTGATCGATAACTGTTTTGAGCGGGTCACTGAATTATTATCCAAGTATGAAGTGATGAGTGATGTCGACCGCCTAGGCATGAGCCTTTGGTATGAAACCACACGCAGGCATGTGGTATTGCATCAAACCCCGCTATCGATTGCCGATAAATTTCAACAGTATATGGACAGTGCCAACGCCGGCTGGATATTTACCTCGGCAACACTGGCGGTTAATGGCAATTTTACTCATTTTACCGATGATCTAGGACTTGCCGCGGCCAAACAATTATTATTGGAAAGCCCGTTTGATTATCCGCAGCAATCAAAACTGTTGGTGCCAAGATATTTGCCCGAAGCGAGTAACTTTAATCGTGGTAAAGCGCTGGTAAATATTGCCATTCCCTTGATAAAAGCCAGTAATGGTAGCTGTTTTATCTTGTTCACCTCGTATCGGATGCTCAATCAGGTGGCGGAACTGTTGGCCGAAGAAATTGACAATCCGTTGCTAGTACAGGGGCAAATGGCGAAAAGTATTTTGCTTGAACAATTTGTCGAGCAAAAACAGGCGGTGTTACTGGCAACGGCCAGCTTTTGGGAGGGGGTGGATGTAAGAGGCGATGATCTTACCTGTGTTATCATTGATAAATTACCGTTTAGCGCCCCAGATGAGCCGTTACTGCAAGCCAAAAGTGAAGACGTAAAACGCAAGGGCGGTGATCCCTTTGCGCAAATACAATTGCCACAAGCGGTGATAGCCCTAAAACAGGGGGTTGGTCGTTTAATTCGCGACACCAGCGATAAAGGCGTGTTAGCCATTTGTGACACACGCCTGGTTAACCGGCCTTATGGACAAGTGTTTTTGGCCAGTTTGCCAGACATGACCCGAACCCGAGAGATTAACAGTGCGGTAAAATTTTTACGCAAATTGAATAACACTGACCCTGAGAACAGTAAAAACGAGTAAAATTACAACGAGTTATATTCATTAGTTGATATACTGTTAACTACCAGCGTTAGCCAATATTGTTTATACATATCGGTATTAAACCAAAATGCCCAGTGGATTAATCAACTGGGTAAAATTGAAAGAGAGATTTATTGTGAATTATTTGGCCATTGACGCCTCTACCGAAGCTTGCTCTGTAGCCCTTTGTTATCAAGGTAACCGTTACAGCCGTTATCAATTGTGTCCGCAATCGCACAGTTTGATGCTGTTACCTATGGTGGATGAAGTGCTCAATGAAGCAAACATAACATTGGCGCAACTCGATGGTTTAATTTTTGGTCAGGGCCCCGGTAGCTTTACCGGAGTACGTATTGGCATTGGGGTGGCGCAAGGCTTAGCCTATTCTGCCAATTTACCGGTCGTGGGAGTATCCACCTTACAAACCATGGCGCAACAAGCATTTATCAATAAAGGCCAAACACAGGTCATTTCAGCCATTGATGCTCGCATGGCGGAAACCTATTGCGGTTTGTTTGCAATCGATGCAAACCAGATTATGCAACCGGTAATAAAAGAAGCGGTTATTGCCCCGGCAAGTGTGAATGATTACATCACTGACCACAGAAATGATGACTCTCTGCATGGTGTCGGCAGTGCCTGGAATGCTTATAAAGAGCAACTGGCCAACATTGACGATATTAGCATTAATGATGATATCGAGTTTCCAACGGCAGTCGCGATGTTAGCGATTGGCAAGGCCGAATTTGCATTAGGCAATAGTGTCGCCGCCGAACAAGCTCAACCGGTATACCTGCGTGATACTGTGACGTGGAAAAAACTTCCAGGCAGAGAGTAAAGCATTAATTGACTGGTCAATTAAAGGAGTAACCCCATCGTTCAAAAACATATTAAAGCGGTAGGTAAAAACAATACCATTTACCAATTTTTAACCGGTAATTTTTGGGCATTGTTAGTGGTTGCAGTGCTATTAAAGCAAATTCCATATCTTGGTATTCCGTTTAATTGGCTGGAAAGTTTTTTTCATGAATTAAGCCATGGCATCGCGGCGCTGATCAGCGGTGGTCGAATTGTGCAAATTCAGTTGTTCCCCAATGGCGCTGGTTTATGCACTACCCAAGGCGGGTTTGCCTGGCTAATCGCTTTTTCTGGTTATGCCGGGGCGGTCGGTTGGGGCGCGCTGATTTATAAAATTGCTCAATTTAAATCCTCCGTCAGTCGTTATTTTAGTGCTTTTCTGGTATTGCTGCTCGTTGTTACCTGTTTGCTTTGGGTAAGAGATATTCTGACCTTGTTTATTTGTTTGATGTTGATAGCTCTATTCAGTTTTAGCATAAAAATTTCCCATTTTAACTTTTTGCCTGTTATATTAAAGTTGTTTGCAATCATGGTGTTACTCAATAGTTTAAGTTCACCTTTGTATTTAATTGATGGCCGTGGCATTGGTGATGGCAGCGCGTTGGCGCAGATTACTTTTATCCCTGAAATTGTGTGGATAATAATCTGGTCTATTATAGGTATATTCGCCATTTATAAATTGGGGAAAAAAAATGAAAATCGTTAACCTCTTAGCCATGTTAAGCGTGTTGCTGCTTAGTGGCTGTAATACCATTCCTGAGCCATTGCAAGTGCCTGAAACCACACCTCTGGTGGCGTTTGCCGATGTTCGCGCCATGCCGGCAGCCCATATTGGCATGCAAGCAAGATGGGGCGGAGTGATTGCCGAGGTGAAAACTTTAGAGCAACAAACCATGCTGGAAATTGTCTCGATGGAGCTTAAAAGTAACGCTCGGCCGAAACAAAAAGATAGCACAGAAGGGCGGTTTCGCGTCTATGTAAGTGGCTTACTCGATCCGGTAATTTATCAGCAAGGCCGGCATGTCACGGCGTTAGGAATTATTGCCGAGTCTGAAACCGGCTTAATTGGCGAACTCGAATATTTATACCCTAAACTCACCGCCAATAATGTTTATCTATGGAAAAAAATCAATAAAATCAGGGTTGAGTCCATGCACCATCCGATGTGGTATTCACCCTATTACTGGCATTATTCACCCAGATATCGGTATTATTCAAGACCCGTGCATTACCACAAGCCGAAACGCAATGTCAGCAAAGGCTCAAAAACCAATTAACCTGAGGTGATATAACCTGAGCCAACTAAACTGAGTTGTTGATTAAAAAAGTCAAGCACTCGTTATCCGAGTTCAGCGTAAACAACTCATTTTATTTTTAAGGAAAGCCATTGATCACAGAAGTAGAATTTAAGCTTGCCCACTGCCAGCTTGCCGGTTTAACCGTGGGTAATGAGCAAGCGCCGGTGATACTTTGCCTACATGGCTGGCTTGATAATTCGGCAAGTTATATGCCGTTTTTTGATGCGCTTATTCAGCAACAAAGCCCATTACTCAAGCAGTACCAATTCATTGCCATTGACTGGCCCGGGCACGGTAAATCTTCCCATCGTGGTGACGACGCATTTTATCACGCGATTGATTGGAGTTACGACTTACTGCAATTGTTAACTGCAATGAAATGGTCGCAAGTGAGTATTATTGGCCACTCGATGGGCGGCATGGTTGCTACCGTGTTCACCTCGGCATTTAATGACAAAGTTGAAAATCTGTTGTTGGTAGAATCGATTGGGGTGATCACTGAAAGCGAAAGCCCAAGTGAACAACTCCGCAAGGGCATGCTCTCTCGCTTGCAGTTACAAGACAAAACGCCGACAGTTCACGCCAATATTGAGTCGGCGATAAAAGCCAGAATGAATGTCTCAGACTTGGCAAATGAAGCGGCCCGGTTGTTGGTTGAGCGTGGATTACAAGAGGTGGAAGGGGGCGTTAGCTGGCGTTCAGACCCAAAATTAAGGAACACCTCACCACAGCGTTACTCGCTAAAGCAAGCCATTCAAATAGTGTCCAATTTGCATTGTCCGGTAGGAGTTGTTGCTGGCGAAAATGGTTTTGATATGATCCAAAAAGGCATCAAAATTTTTGCCGAACATATTGCCAATCACCGCCTTCATACTATTAAGGGAGGGCATCACCCGCATATGGAAAGTCCGGTAGCATTATTAGGCATTGCTGAACAAATGTTTAATAAAGAAAATAACGAAATGACCAAAAAACTTTAATTTTTTCTGGTCGTACCTCTTGCAATTGTTTCAAACTGTGAAATGATACGGCGTAAATAACATAATTAATTTTACTGGCAAAATAAAAAATAACGTTGAGAGAATTGGGTGAAACAGAAAAAATCTGTCGCAAATTCTTAGTGCCAAATAATAATGTAGGAGATGTATTGTGGAGAAAGTTTGGCTTGAAAAAAGTTATCCTCCAGGAGTTCCGTTCGAAATAGATGCTGATCGTTATAAATCGTTAGCTGACATGTTTTTCAAATATTGTGATGAGTATTCGAATAAAACCGCATTCATTAATATGGATGTGTCGTTGTCATATCAACAACTAGCGCAACAAGCAAAAACCTTTGCCGCCTATTTGCAAAATGAACTGGGGCTTAAAAAAGGCGATAAATTAGCGATCATGGTGCCAAACACCCTGCAATATCCAATAGCCCTGTTTGGCGCCTTAATTGCCGGTTTAACTGTGGTAAATGTGAATCCGCTATACACCGCACGTGAATTAAAGCATCAACTAAATGACTCGGGCACGAAAGCCATTGTCATTATTGAAAATTTTGCCAACACTTTAGAGCAAGTGATCAATGAAACCCCGGTTGAACATGTCATTTTAACCACTCTGGGTGATCGTTTAGGTACCATCAAAGGCACCGTAGTCAATTGTGTCGTACGCTATATTAAAAAAATGGTGCCCGCGTATCATTTACCCAATAGCATCGCGTTTAATCAGGTTTTAGCCAAAGCTGATGCTGAACAATTTAAACCGATAGACATAAACGGCGATGATTTGGCCTTTTTGCAATACACCGGTGGTACCACTGGCGTATCGAAAGGGGCTATGCTTACCCATCGCAATATGGTGGCAAACCTGGAACAAGCCAAAGGCGTACTAAAACCGATTTTAGTCAAAGGGGAAGAGTTGGTCGTTACGGCGCTACCGCTTTACCATATTTTCGCGCTAACGGCGAATTGCCTGACGTTTTTAACCTTAGGTGGCACCAACTTATTAATTACAAATCCTCGTGATATGCCCGGTTTTATCAAAGAGTTGAAAAAGTATAAATTTACCGCGTTAACCGGGGTGAACACCTTATTTAATGGTTTACTCAATACCCCAGGTTTTAAAGATTTGGATTTTAGTAGCTTAAAAGTGTCGTTAGGTGGTGGCATGGCGGTGCAAAAAGCCGTAGCAGATTCGTGGCAGCAAGTGACCAAAACCCGGATGCTAGAAGGCTACGGCTTAACTGAGTGTGCACCTCTGGTAACACTTAGCCCGTACAACCAAGAAGGCTTCGATGGTACTATTGGTTTACCCGCACCATCTACCGACATTCGCATTGTGACTGAAGGTGGTAACCTGTGCGAGATTGGTGAGCCAGGCGAAATGCAAGTGCAAGGCCCACAAGTGATGAAGGGCTATTACAATCGCGAAGAGGCAACGAACGAAATTTTGCAAGATGGCTGGCTGGCCACCGGTGATATCGCGACGATGGATGAGGCAGGTTACTTTAAAATTGTTGATCGCAAAAAAGATATGATCATCGTTTCAGGCTTTAACGTCTTCCCGAACGAAATTGAAGATGTGGTGATGTTGAACCCAAAAGTCGTTGAAGTTGCCGCCATAGGCATTCCGCATGATGTTTGTGGCGAAATGGTAAAAATCTTTGTTGTTAAAAAAGATGACAGCTTAAGCGAAAAAGAATTGATCAAGCACTGCAAAGACAATCTGACCAACTATAAAGTGCCAAAATTAATTGAATTTAAAGACGAATTACCCAAATCCAATGTTGGTAAAATTTTACGTCGCGAACTTCGTTAACCGTTTAATGCAATCCATTTTTAAAGTCCGGATACCCTGTATCTGGACTTTTTAGGTTTTAAGCTTCTAGCATCGAGCTGCTAGCTACGGGCTGTATAGTTGATGAATTCACCTATCGTGTGACAATACCAAGGCTGCCCGTAGCAAGAAGCCAGAAGCGATTAATCTTTTGTACTATTGTTGGTTTTCTATACACTTGCTCACCCTGCAGTGAATAATCGTTGACAGTAATGAGCTGAACATTGACACTGCTTGTTCAGCCATAAGCTAAATTTTATCAATTATTAAAGGAATCACAGTGCAATTTACCTACATTCAAGATCAACAAGAATTGCTTCGATATTGTCAGCAAGTTAGTCATGCTGAGGTATTAGCCGTTGATACTGAATTTGTCCGTACCCGTACCTTGTATCCAAACCTTGGCTTAATTCAAGCCTATGATGGCAATGAACTGGCATTAATCGATCCCGTAGCCATTGATGATTTAGAGCCGTTTTGGCAATTATTGCGCGATGAATCATTGCTGAAAGTTATCCATTCATGCTCAGAAGACCTGGAAGTATTTCTTCAGTCGGGTAATTGCAAGCCGGCAAATATGATCGATTCGCAAGTGATCATGTCATTTTTAGGGCACGGTTTGTCAATGGGCTATGCGGCCATGATCAAACATTATCTCACACTTGAACTTGATAAAAGTGAGTCGCGAACTGATTGGATGAAACGACCATTAAGCGAAAGCCAGTTACACTATGCGGCTGCAGATGTACTGCATTTACATCAAATTTGTGAACGTTTGTTCAGTGATATTAATCAGGTTGGTTTTTATCAAGCGGCAAAACTTGAGACACAACAACAAATTGAGAAAAAATTCACGGCTATTGACGCCGATCTATTGTATCTCGAAAACAAGCAGGCGTGGAAATTACAACCACAACAATTGTTATTTTTGCAACATTTATTGGCCTGGCGGTATGAGCAAGCGGTAGCGCGAAATTTACCGTTAAGTTTTGTCGCTAAAGAGCATACCTTGATGATCTTGGCACAACGTAACCCACAAAGTGTTGGGGCGATGGCCAACTATGACGGTGTCGATATTCTGGATGTGCGCCATAAAGGCAAGGCCATGTTAAATGTACTGAAAACGGCCAATAAAGAACCGGTTGAAGTGTATCCTGCAAGGTTAACTCGCCTGGACTCTTACCCCAATTATAAGCAAGTGTTTAAAGCGGTGAAGCAAAAAATTGCGGAACTTGCCAAACAACAAGATTTAGACCCGCAAATTGTTGCCGGTAAAAAGCAAATTCATCAGTTTTTATCCTGGTTTTGGCAGTTGAACCAACAGAAAATTGAAAAGGTTGACCTGTTAACTGGCTGGCGTGGTCAGTTGTTTGCTAAAGCTTTGGCCGAATTTGCCGATAATGGCTTTTAATCGCTAATCGCGATGATTTCACTTTCGAGAACAGCGTTTTTAATGGTATATTTTGACTATTATTTATTTACAGTGATTTAGCCATGTTATGTGCGGTGTATAAAAGCCCAAAGAAACAAGAAACCTATTTATACGTGTTAAAACGTGATGATTTTTCCGCAGTACCAGAAGCCTTGTTGACTACCTTTGGCACGCCGCAATTAGTTACCTTGATAAACCTTGCCAATCGTGACAAATTAGCATTAGCAGACATAGATAAAGTCAAAGCGGGTATGCAACTGCATGGCTTTTATTTGCAACTGCCACCACCGACTGAAAATTTATTAAAAACGCATCGTGCCAGTAACGGTAGCGACAATTTAACGGAGTAAAAATGATCCTGAAAAAATGCCTGGCCGCCTTCATCCTTGCCAGTTCGGCTTTCTCTTCTCTGTCAGCAACGGCAAATGCTGCTGCACAGCCAAAAATAAGTTTCGAAAATTATGTCAACCAATTAAAACAGCAAGCGCTAGCGAAAGGCTTTTCGAGTAAATTGATTGAACAAAGTTTCGCCAATATTACTTTCCATAAGCGAGCCGTGAAAGCGGATAAGAATCAGCCGGAGCAGGTTGAAACGTTAGAAACTTACTTACCGAAAAGAGTCTCTGACTGGAAAGTCAAAAAAGCCCGGGAAATGTTGAAAACACATGCTAAAGAACTAGACAAAATAGGCAAACAATTTGGTGTGCAACCACGCTTTATCGTATCTTTATGGGCACTAGAATCAAACTTTGGCAAAATTACCGGCAATTACAGTGTGATTTCGGCGTTAGCGACTATGGCTTATGAAGGCCGACGAGAGACGTTTTTTAAAAACCAGCTGTTTGATGCCCTGACCATTTTGCAACAAGGCCATATTAAAGTTGAAAATATGAAGGGCTCCTGGGCGGGTGCTATGGGCCACAATCAGTTTATGCCAAGTTCATTTTTAGCCTATGCTGCCGATGGTGATGGTGACGGCAAAAAAGATATCTGGAACAATACTTCCGATGTCTTCGCTTCTATTGCCAATTACCTGAAAAAAGTTGGCTGGAATAGTGATATTACCTGGGCAAGGCAAGTACAGTTACCGGCAGATTTTGATTACAGCTTAGCCATTCCACAAAAAACCGGTGGCCGAAAGCCCTGGTTAAAACATTGGTCGCGCACAGAAATGAAACTTGCGGATTGGAATAGTGTTGGCGTGAGAACTTATAATGGTGGCCAACTGCCAAAGGTTGACATCAACGCGGCTATGGTTTTTCCTGACGGAGAACAAGGCCGTGCGTATTTAGCCTATGACAACTACAAATCACTGATGCATTGGAATTTGTCCTACTATTTTGTCACCAGCGTTGGCCATTTAGCCGATAGAATTAAATTCGACCAGTGAACTATAGCTGCAGGTTTTCTGCACTTTCAATGGTGACGGGTGTATACTATGGCATAATCATCCAAGTAAGCTGAACTCGCGATAATGAGTTGCACAGTAAGTTAAATATATGACCCACTTTAACCAGTGGGTTTTGAGGTTTATGTGTCCCGTAAAAAATCTTTGAAAAAACCGAATAAAATCACCCAACCACTCGAACCATTTTGGCAAACTAAGTCATTAAGTGAAATGAGCGAAACCGAATGGGAATCCTTGTGTGACGGCTGCGGTAAATGTTGTTTACATAAGATTATCGAAGAAGAGATTGATGCTGACAGTGAGCTCGAAGACGAAGGCTTACAATCGCCTACCGATTATATTCGCGAAGGTGAGGAAATGCTGTATACCAATGTGGTCTGTTATTTGTTAAATGACAAAACTTGTCAATGCAGTAAATATGCCGAGCGTACCCGCCTGGTGCCGGATTGTGTGAAATTGACTCAGCAAAACCTGGACGATATTTTCTTTATGCCGGAAAGCTGTGCCTATCGTCGCTTGCAAGAAGGGCGTGGCTTACCGTCATGGCACCCGCTACTGCATAAAGGTAAAAAAACGGCAATGCACAAAGCCGGTATGTCGGTTCGTGGTAAAGTGATAAAAGATAATGAAGTGGATTTACAAGATTATGAAGACCATTTGGTTACCTGGCCGTTGGCAGATATCGATTAACTGATTTTGAAAAGTAATATATAAAATGCACGCATTTCATCGCCTTTATCAACAACGCAAAAGCATTAGCACGAAAGCATACAAATCTCGAGGCTGGAAGGTTAAACGCTGTGAGTTTTGCCGTTTAGCCGAGGAGTTTTGCATTTGCGAGTTACGCCAACAATGCAACAGTAACTGCAGCTTTTTACTGTTAATGTCGGATGATGAAGTCTTAAAACCGAGTAATACTGGGCGTTTGATCGCCGATGTCATTCCTGACACCCACGCTTTTATTTGGCATCGTACCGAGGTAAATGATGATTTATTGTCGCTATTACAAGACGATAAATATCAGCCTTTCTTGGTATTCCCAAGCGAATATGCCAGCGAACAACAGCGCGTGTATAATCAGCAACCTGACGTTCTTGAACACAGCAAAATACCCCTATTTATCTTGATTGATGCGACCTGGCGACAAGCGAAAAGAATTTTTAGAAAAAGTGAATATTTGGCGCAGTTACCGATAGTGTCAATAGAATCGGTATTGGCTGAGTCTGCAACTGAGTGTAGCAACCCGGTCAACAATAGCGCTGAGCAAGTTCACCAAAAACAACATCGCACAGCGCTAAATTACGACTCCAGATACCAGTTAAGAAAAGCTGAAAAACCAGGTCAGTTAGGCACTGCCGAAGTTGCTGCCAAGGTATTGCAATTGTTTGGTGAAAACGAAAGCGCAACATTGCTTGACCTTTGGTTTGATGTCTTTAGTTTTCGCTACCAACAAGCCGTAAAACAAACCAATAAAGCCAACCCGCGAGCGGTGGAAAATTTTCAACGATTTATCAACGAACGAACGCTAAAATAGCGGCTCTGTACGAGCACCAGCGGCTTTGGCCATACATTTCGGCGCCCCGTTAAAATTATGGTTTTAAATTAACATTCATTTTTATTAAACTAATTATTGCAACTGGCGTGTTTTTTAGCGACAGTAAAGTCAAGGTAAATTTTGTTAATACAGAGTGTTAGGTGAACTATGGTAATACAAACGCTTCAACCTTCGACAAAAAACAGTATTCAGTCAAAGCGATTATCCGCGCTATTGATGGCTCTGAGTTTCAGTTGTGTCGCCGAAGATGAAATCTTTATCGCTGAATTAAAGCAGGATAAAGTGATTTCAGTAAAAAATATTAGCAACAGAGCGGGTTATGATAATCAGCCACATTTTACTCCTGACAGTAGTCAGCTATTCTATACTGCCATGTACGGCGAAGATGAGGACGCTCAAACTGACAGCATCAGTTATGATATTAAAACGGGCAGCAGCACAAATTTAACCAATTCTTCAGCCAGTGAGTATTCACCCACGGTGATGCCAGACAATCAATCGTTTTCGGTGGTTTACGTTGGCGAAGATGGTCGCCAACGGCTGTCTAAATATCCCCTAACGGGGGGACCGGCCAGTTCTTTAGTCGCTCAGCTAAACAAAAATTTTAATGACATCGGTTATCAGGTTTGGCTTAATAAAGATGAATTATTATTGTTTGTGTTGGCCCAACCAATGCAGTTGCAACGTGTAAACCTGCTCACTGGCAATGCTCATATATTGGATACCGACATTGGCAGAACCTTAAGGAAGTTGCCGAGTAGCAACCTTTTTAGCTACACCAAGGCCAAGGCCGATAAATGGCAGTTACACGTTTATGACCCGCAAGCAGGTTCCATTGCCGAAAAAAACACCTTGCCAGTGGATAACATGTACTATGCCTGGCATCGCAATGGCCATTTACTCTCGGCTGATAAAGCCGTAGTGATGAAAACTGATATTTGGCAAGCCAAAGCTACCTGGCAGCCCTGGATTGATTTTTCAAACTACTGTTCTGGCAGCATCACTCGGATGGATATGGCAAGTAGCGGGACTATGCTGGCGTTTGTTTGTAATACGGAGTAACGTAAAATTTAATTAAAGCTCGCTGTGAAGTAAGGAGGTCCCGGCCTTCGCCGGGATGACGTTTAATAGTATCAGGAATACTTACGCCGTCATTCCGTGATGTTGTTACACGGAACCTCCTAAATTCACAACGTGCTTTGAAAACATACTAAGTTTATGAGCTGATCACTTTCCCCGTTTCCCGATACTTTATCCCGTTATCCACATAATGTTGTGCACCATTGACTATCATTTCCCTATGCTCGGCTGATAATTCTTTGACAATTTTACCAGGGCTGCCAAGTACCATAGAGCCATCCGGTACCACCATGTTTTCCGGGATTAAGGTATTGGCACCGATTAAACATTCTTTTCCTATCGTTGCGCCATTTAGCACGACGGCATTCATTCCCACCAAACTGCCATCACCTATGGTGCAGCCATGTAGCATGACTTTGTGGCCTATGGTGACGTTTGTTCCGATAAAAAGGGGAACGTCATCATCGGCATGTAACACACTGCCGTCTTGGACGTTGCTATTTTCACCTATGGTAATGGTGTCATTATCGGCTCTTACCACGACGTTAAACCAGATGCTGGCATTATTTTCGACGATAACATCGCCAATTAAGCTTGCATTTGGTGCGACAAAATAATCACCGTTAAAACGTGGTTGTTTATCGCCAATTTGGTAAATCATTTATCACCCTTATCTTTCTTAAAAAAAATTTATACAATCATCAAATGATAATCTAACTCGAAATTTGGAATTTTTAAATATATGTTGTTATATTGAAAATACCAAGCTAAAGTTTTTTAGTATAAGAGATTTTTGTAATTTGGTTTTAGAAGGGTCAAAGGGCTAATAAAGGAAGTTAATAATAATGAGAGATCCCAAAGAAGATATCATCGATCGTCGTCAAGACAGTCGAATAAATATGGAGCAAGAACTCGTCGATATTACTTGGCTCGACGGCGATGGCCAGGCGCATCAAGTAAAATGTTTATGTGATGATTTTTCCAGAGGTGGTATGCGGATAGAACATGAGTTCGCTATCAGTGTAAATACCCTGGTGAACTTTAAATTTCAAGCCGACCACCCAGAAAGTCGCACTATACCTGCGACCGTAGTCCGCTGCCTGGAATTAATTAATGGTAAATTTTCGATTGGCTTTAAAATGCATAAATAGAAATACCGCAGCTGTAATTTGTAAAACCGGATAAAGAATAATAAGCAAGGAAATAATTATGATTTTGTTAGTTGGCGGGGAAAAGGGCGGCAGTGGTAAAAGTTGTTTGGCGCAAAATTTAGCCGTGTTTTTTGCCAAAGAGTTAGCTGCAACTGTGCTGATAGCCGATTGTGATCCACAACGAACAAGTTCAGATTGGATCCAGGCACGTAATAACGACCCTGAATTAGAAACCATTAACTGCATCCAGCTTTATGGCAAGATTCGTAATGATTTGCTTAGCCTTAATGAACATTATGATTATGTGGTTGTTGATTGTGGCGGTCAGGATAATCTGGCACTACGCGCATCCATGTCAGTAGCTCATCACGTACTCATACCTATGCGTCCGAAACGTCGTGATATTAAGACCGCACCACACATGGAAGATATGCTTAGCACCTGTAAAATGGTTAACCCGAAAATGATAGCATCGTTTGTTATTACCCAATGTCCTTCGCTACCTAATCAGGCACCACGCATACTGGAAGCCAAAGAAGTCTGTGCCTCGTTTGGCATTAATGTTTTAGACTCAATCACCTATGCGCGTAATATTTACGATGACAGTGAAGAAAAAGGTACCTCAGTGTTTGAGGTTGACCCGGATGGCAAGGCTGCTAATGAGATTCGCAGCATTGCCAATGAAATGCTGGCGATCAAACAGGAGGTTAGTTATGAGTTTGGCTGATCTTAAAAAACAGCGTCCAACAAAAACCAAACGCACATTTACTGTGGATGAGTTTATTGATGGTGCCACAAACTATGCTACCGGTAACCCAGAATTTATTGATGCAGATATGCATATGCAGGCGCAAACGGAGCTGTTAAGTAGGAAAATTGCCGAAAAAATAGAGCCTTGTAAAGATAAACCGTTCAAGAGGGCAACGTTTACCTTGAGTGAAGATATCATTTCGCAACTCAATGAACTGTCCGCAAAAACATCAATTTCTAAATCGAGATTATTGCGAATTTTAGTCAATAACTTTTATTATCTGGAAAATCCAAACGAATTAATTGTCTCGAAAGTAAAATAGCCAAGCAACTTTGATTAGTTATACCCGTCACCATTCAAGATGCAGGTTTCAGAGTGCACTTTGAATGGCGACGGGTATAATGCAAGGCGATGTGATAACATCGCCTTGTTCATTGTTAAAGATTAAATTTTCAAATTCTATGCGCTTAGATAAATATATTTGCCGTTGTACTGAACTTAGCCGAACCGAAGCGAAAAAATACCTGAAACGTGGGGCTGTGCTAGTTAATGGCGAGACGATTAAAGATCCTGGTTTTCAAGTGTATGAAGAGTCGGTGATTACTCTGGCGGGTAATTTGCTCACCTTTGCCAGTGCCCGTTATATCATGTTGTACAAACCACAAGACTGCATTTGTTCCAACGTAGACGAGCTATACCCCTCCGTTTTACATCTGGTAGACGTTGACCGTGCTTTTGATTTGCATATTGCCGGACGATTAGATGTCGATACTACCGGTTTGGTACTTATCACTGATGACGGTCAATGGTCACACAAAATTACCGCACCGAAAAAAGAATGCAATAAGCGCTACCGGGTACAATTATCAAAACCCATTCCCGCGGATGCCGTTGAGCGCTTTGCCCATGGTTTACAGTTACAAAATGAAGCCAAGTTAACCAAACCCGCAAGGCTTGAGGTATTAGCGGAAAAAGAAGCATTGCTAACCATTTCAGAAGGCAAGTATCATCAAGTAAAACGGATGTTTGCGGCGATAGGAAACCGGGTGATAGGCTTGCATCGGGAACAAATTGGTGCGATAGCACTGGATGGTGAATTAGCAATCGGCCAGTGGCGTTATTTAACCGAAGATGAAGTTAGCTCAGTATAATATTAATGTTTTTTAATGAACATCTTCATTAATAGTGAATTATTATTTTACTTTATATTGATTAGATAGGGGATCGTATTGATAGCCCAGCATCGCCATTTTCTCTGTTAATAACTGTTCATTAAGCTCATAACGGGAAACCAGCTCTTCGACACTGCCGCATTCAATCCTTAGGCGTTCATTGATAATGCCAAATAAAATGTGACTGTCTAAATTTAATAAATTATCGATTTCCAATTTATTCTCCCTAATACCAAGTGGATTAAAAATGCTTAACTAAAGTATAATCGTTTTTTTGCTAAACCATGAATTTGTCGTTGGATAAAATGTTATTTGATGATCTTAATGATCTGTTTAAATTGTTTGCCTTCGGCAACACCTAACAACTCAAATAAGGCCATTTCAGTGCTCGTTAAGGTAATGCCTTGATTTTGCATTTTTAACAAGGCAATTTGCTTATTGGATTGCGTTCTTGACGCCACTGCATCGCTCACCAGTTCGACATGGTAGTTAGCCGACAACAAATCCATTGCCGTTTGATAGACACAGACATGAGATTCAATACCGGCAATGAGCACTTGTTTTCTGTCCAGCTGTTCAAGCTGTTTAACGAAGTGTTCTTCTTGAAAGGCGCTGAAGCTCATTTTACTGATCGGTTTTTGGCCCACCAATAAGCTGCTAATCAATGGGATCGTTTGGCCTATCGCTTGCGGGTTTTGTTCTAACCATATGATCGGAATATTGAGAATTTGCAAACTTTTAATGAGTTTTTGCAAATTGCTAAACAAGGTTTGTTTATCATGCATTAATCCGGCAAGGTTACCTTGCACATCCACCAGTACAAATACCGTATCGTCTTTATTTAACATTTCTTATCGTTTTTATTTAATAGCATAATATTTCAGCAATCTTTGACTGATACCAATTTGATCAACTTGGTATTCAATAAGGCGTTACTTTTTCGATAATTGTTCAAATTTTTCCAGCTGCTCAGCGGTTGCCGGCAATTGGTGATTTGCTTTCCACTCACTATATGGCATGCCATAAACTTGTTCTCTGGCGGTATCGATATCTATGGTTTCGCCTAATTTTTCCGCTTCGGCAACCGTCCATTTTGAAAAACAGTTTCGACAAAAGCCCGCCAAAATCATCAAGTCGATGTTTTGCACATCTTTGCGTGAGTCTAAGTGTTTTAACAGACGACGAAATACCGCCGCTTCAATTTCAGTTTGCTTATCTACTGACATAATATTTTCTCTATTGCTAAGTTAGGGACTCACCGGCTGATTTGCTGCCGGTGCTAAGGTATCTGATTCCGGTATTTCTATTGCTTCTGGTTTTTCGTGGCGGCGGATCTGCACTATCATCCCGATGTAAGGGTGATCAAAGTAATGCACTTCACCACTGATCACCCGGCGATTTTGTTTAAACGGGATCAATATTTGTTCAGTCGTGTGCTGTTTGCCATCTTCTTTATTGTGTTCAACATTGGCAATAACATTAAACTGACTGTTAATGAATAAATAGTGATTAAGATGTACTTTAAACAAACCATCTATTTTCCAGGTTTGCGGCAATTCTTCATTGTCGGCTTGAGTGACATTGCTATGCTCCTGCTCGCTAAATAGTGGTGTAATATCACTCTGTTTTAATAACTGAGTGGATTCGCTAAGGTTGCTGTTCCCAGCCTTGACGTCAGCGATGATCTGACTGATATGCTCACTGGTCATTTGTTGTTTTTGCTGTTCAGATAATTGCAGTTGCGGCTCTAGTGCTACTTTCATTTGACGTTCTTCGGCAATTAAACCTAGGTTTTCGCCGGCGAGTAAACGCACCGGCTTTGCCCGGTTCCTATCAACTACCGCTTGTCGCCAACCTATGTGCAGTACCGGCCTGAATGCTTTTGAACGGCGTAAAGATTTATGGATATGAGTCAATTGTAAACTGTCTTTATCCAATAAATATGGCACCTTGGCGTACAAGTCTTCGCTACCTGAAATGGTTCGAGGAATTTGATAAAACTGTTTATCGACGGTATGTTCAAACAGATCAAGGTCATGTTTTTTACAAGACAATGATACCGCTTTAAGTTGTTGTTCAACGCTTGCTAACGTTGTTATTTCAGCTTTTTGTTCGGTATACGGTTGCTGGCTCGCGCTGGTATCTGGCAATGACTCAAGTTCGTTTTCAGCGTCTGCGTATTGTTGCTGACTATCTTCTTCGTCGCTTTGTTCGGTATTTTCAATATCTGTAGCTAGCTCTTGCTCTTCGTCGCTGCAGCTTGTTAGTTGCTGTTGAAAAAGAGTAATGCGTTGTAGATACTGATTCAGGAAATCAATATTGGCAGGCGCTTGTGAGGCGGGAGGAACGACAATACTTTCTTGCTGAAAATTTTCACCATAGCGAGCCTTGTCCATCAGCTGTTCAAGCAAGATCACTTCGATTTCAAACCAGCGCTCAGCGGGCTGTGCCGCTGTTTTTGTTTGTGCGTAAGTGGGGGCGGAAGCGATTAAGCTCAACGCGATTATCCCGGCGCTAACGCTTTGCCGAGCCTGTACGATTATTGAGGGAAATTTCAGCAAGTTAGTGTTCGGTTTATTCATTATTAGCATAAGTTGCTTTTCGGTTAAGTGATTGTACATCAGCTTTGTTATGTTTTCGAACATGGCTTAGGCAACTTTTTTCTGCAGTTGTTCAACCATATTGGTAATTAAGGTAAAGCGCGCCTGGTTATCTTCGGTTTTAATGGCGAATTTTAATTTATTGGCACCGTCCATTTTAAAAATGTTCGGTTGCTGTTGGATCAGGCCGATTATCTGCATAGGATCAATTTGAGTGTTACTATTAAACTCAATCGAACCACCATTAATACCCGCGTCAATTCGGGCAATGCCAATGGCTTCGGCGGTTAAGCGAATTTTGGCAATATGAAAAATATGCTTGGTCGCTTGCGGTAATAAACCAAAACGGTCGATTAACTCTACCTGAATTTCATCCAGTTCATTATTGCTGTTACAACTGGCGATGCGTTTATAAAACGATAAGCGCATACTGACATCGTGAATATAATCTTCCGGAATTAACGCCGGCACCCGTAACTCTATATCGGTTTGTTTGGCGGTTAAATCTTCAAGCGAAGGCTGTTTACCGGCTTTTAACGCGGCAACGGCTTGCTCTAGCATCTCCATGTAAAGGCTAAAGCCGATACTAGCCATTTGTCCCGATTGATCTTCGCCGAGTAATTCACCGGCACCACGAATTTCCAGGTCGTGAGTGGCGAGTGCAAAACCTGCACCTAAATCTTCCAGCTGGGCGATTGCATCTAAACGTTTTACCGCATCTTTGGTGATCCGTTTTGGGTGCGGAGTCAATAAGTAGGCATAAGCCTGATGGTGTGAGCGACCAACGCGGCCACGCAATTGATGCAATTGTGCCAGGCCTAAATGATCGGCCCGGTCCATAATAATGGTATTAGCACTGGGCACATCAATGCCGGTCTCGATGATGGTGGTACACACCAGCACATTAAATTTTTGATGATAGAAATCACTCATAATGCGTTCTAGCTCACGCTCGCGCATTTGCCCATGGGCGATGGTGATTTTTGCTTCTGGCAACAAGTCTTGTATTTCTTGCGCAGTTTTTTCAATGGTTTGCACATTGTTGTGCAAAAAGTACACTTGTCCGCCACGCAACACTTCCCGTAAAATAGACTCTCTAATTAAGCCGTTGTCACGTTCGCGTACAAAAGTCTTTACTGCCAGACGTTTTGCCGGTGGTGTTGCGATAATAGACAGATCGCGCATACCGCCCATCGCCATATTCAAGGTTCTGGGAATAGGCGTTGCCGTTAGGGTTAAAATATCAACATTGGCGCGAAGCTTCTTAATTTTTTCTTTCTGTTTCACCCCGAAGCGATGTTCTTCATCGACTATCAACAAGCCCAAATCTTTGAATTTAATGTCATCAGAAAGTAATTTATGGGTGCCAATTAAAATATCGATTTGCCCGGTAGCAATATTGGCAATAATTTCTTTTTGTTGTTTCGCTGTTTTAAAGCGCGACAGCACTTCGATATTTGCCGGAGAATTGGCGAATCTGTCTCTAAAGTTTTCATAATGCTGTTGTGCCAGCAGCGTTGTTGGCACCAATATCACCACCTGCTTTGAGTCGTTGGCGGCGATAAATGCTGCCCGCATTGCCACCTCCGTTTTACCAAAGCCGACATCACCACATACCAGTCGGTCCATAGTTTTATGATCGAGCATATCCGCAATCACATTGGTGATGGCGTTACGCTGATCTTCGGTTTCTTCAAAACCAAAGCTTTCAGAGAAACTGATATAATCGTCTTTGTTGCGTTTGAACGCATAACCATGACTGCTTTCGCGCGTGGCGTAGATATCCAGTAATTCGGCAGCCACATCTTTGATTTTTTCTGCCGCTTTTTTCTTTGCTTTGCTCCAGGAGTCACTGCCGAGTTTATGTATCGGCGTAGTGTCGCTGTTGGTGCCTGAATAACGGGAAATTAAATGCAAAGAGGCTACCGGCACATAGAGTTTTGCATCGTTTAAGTAGGTGAGCATTAAAAATTCGGTGCTTATACCTTGGTTTTCAAAGGTTTGCAGTCCCTGATAGCGACCTATGCCATGTTCGATATGCACCACAGGTTGACCAATGGATAGCTCGGTAAGGTTTTTAAATATCGCTTCACTATTGGTTTCTTGTTGCTTTGTGCGTCGCCGTGCTTGTTTCACCCGGTCGGTAAACAAGTCATCTTCGGTAATGATGGCAAAATTGAGCTCATTGGCTTTATCTGCAACCACAAAACCGTGTGCCAGGGCATTGACGGTAATGGCAATATCTATATCGCCATTAATAAAGTCACTGATGTTGTCGACGTATTCGGGGCTGATTTTTTCCCTGGCCAGTAATTCTAATAAGGTTTCTTTACGGCCCTGACTTTCGGCGATAAACAACAGTTGCTGGTTGATATCTTGTGCCGTTTGTAAAAATTGACACACCGCTTGCAATGGCTGTTTTGATTGATGATTGACCGCAACGTCTGCTAAAGACTGGGTTGGGTAATTGACATTACCGGCCTTGTCAGCAAGCGCGTCGTGGTTGATATTCACCCGGTCGTGTAACTTTAATTGGGCAAATAGTTGCTCACGAGTGAGAAATAGTTGCTCCGGAGACAATAGCGGACGTAATGGATCATAGCGCCTGTCATCATAACGGTATTGCGTATCTAAACTAAACTGCTCAAGCGATTTATCAATATTGCCATGGATCAACACTTGCGTTTGTGCAGGTAAATAATCGAACAGGGTCGCGGTTTCGCTAAAGAATAGCGGCAAGTAGTATTCAATACCTGCCGGCATGATGCCCTTGGTGACATTATGATAAACCGATTCTTTTTCGTTATTTGCTTTTAGCAATTCACGATACTGGTTTCTAAATAAATTAATGGCATCACTGTCGCTGGGAAATTCATGCGCCGGCAATAGTTCTATGTTGGCAATGGCATCTTTTGAGCGCTGATCGTCCACATCAAAGGTGCGAATGCTGTCGATTTCATCATCGAAGAAATCCAGGCGAAATGGATGATTTGAGCCCATCGGGAACAAATCTAAAATTGCGCCGCGAGCACTGAATTCACCATGTTCGAGTACTTGTTCGACCGCACGATAACCGCTGGCTTCAAGTTCTTGTCGCAATTGATGCAAATCTTTTTTATCACCGGTTTGTACTAACAAGCTATTGGCTTCAATATACTGCTTTGGCGCAATGCGGTGCACTAACGTATGGGCCGGTACGATGACTATGCCTTTGTCCATTCGTGACAGGCGATATAGCGTTTGCAATCGTTGCGAAATGATATCCTGATGCGGTGAGAAACTGTCATATGGTAAGGTTTCCCAGTCAGGAAACAGACAAATATCAAGTGAGTTGTCGTTAATGCTTAACAGTTCATGTTCGAGTTTTAGCGCTGTTGCGGTATCTTCGGTGATTAGCAAGGTTAAGCCAGCGCATTTGGCGGCGCCAGAATAGATCGCAATACTGGCACTCGAGCCATAAAAATTTGCCCATTGCTTTTTATCTTTATTGGTTGCGCTTGCCTTACTTACCGGTAATAACGGTGAAAAAATACTGCTGCTTTGGCTCATGGGTTGACTGGTTCTCTATGTTTAGCTGAAATTGATGCTGTTAACGTCGATCATTCTAATCTGATACCCGTTACCATTCAAGATGCTGGTTTCAGCACTTTGAGTGGTAACGGGTATAAATCGACAATTACACAATTTTTTACGTTAAAAGCCGAGATTATTTTGATCATCACTTGTACTCACCCAAGCAAGCTTTTATCATTCCCTACAAGGTTACCTACAAATTATAAATATAAATGTTTCAACCGGTTAGTCTTTTTATCGGATTTCGTTATTCTCGCTCGCAAAACCGCTCAGGTTTTGTATCTTTTATCACCTTTTTTTCCATTGCCGGCATTTTATTAGGGGTTGCCTCATTAATTACTGTGGCCTCGGTAATGAATGGTTTTGAAGGGCAATTAAAACAACGCATTTTAGGTTTAGTGCCGCATGTGTTGGTGCAATCCACAGAAAAGGGTGGTATCGATAACTGGCCTGAATTAATCAGCCAACTCGAAACTGCAGAGCAAGTGCAGGGCGCCACACCTTACTTGGAAAGTGAAGCCTTTATCCAGTCACCTGATAAACTGTCTGGAGTGCTAATGCAAGGCATTTATCCTGAGCATGAACAGCAATACTCCTTGCTCAATGACAATATGCAAGTAGGTCAGTTAGCCGATCTGATCGCCGGTGAATATCGGGTGATCATGGGCGTTGCGCTGGCTCGTAAACTCGGCATACGCATCGGCGAGCAAGTGCGGATAGCGTTGCCCAACAAAACCATTTTTACCCCTATGGGCCGCGTCCCGGTGCAACGTAAATTTACCTTGGTGGCGGTGTTTCACTTAGGCTCGCAGGTAGACGATCATATGGTGTTGATCCACGGCCAGGACGCCGCCAGGTTATTAAGAAAAGACAAGGCGAGTGTCGATAATATTCGATTGTATTTAGATGATGCCTTCGATGCCAAACTTATTGCTCAGCAATTTGCTGATAAAGCTGATTTAGCCCATTTAAAATTTACTACCTGGGATAAAAGCCAGGGTAACTTGTTTGCCGCGGTACAAATTGAAAAAAACATGATGTGGTTAATGCTGGGCTTAATTGTTGCCGTCGCCGCCTTTAATATAGTTTCGGCATTGGTCATGGTGGTGATCGACAAGCAAGGGGAAATCGGAATATTACAAACCTTAGGGTTAAAACCCAGACAAGTGCTGCAAATATTCATCACTCAGGGTATGGTCAATGGTTTCTGGGGAGTACTGTTAGGGTCGCTTCTTGGTGTGATATTCACCTTAAATATCAATAGTGTGCTGTCATTGTTTGGCGTAAATATTCTAGGCTCAGGCTTTGTTATGCAAACCTTGCCAATCGATTTACAGTATCCGCAAGTGATCATCATCATTATCACGGCACTGTTAATGAGCTTTACTGCCACCCTATACCCTGCGTATCGAGCATCCAAAACACAACCGGCTGAGGTTTTAAGACATGAGTAATGTATTAGTTTGCCAACAACTAATCAAAGAGTATCAACAGGGGCCACAAACCACTGCCGTATTAACCGGGCTAGACTTGCAAGTAAAACCTGGCGAATTGTTAGCGATTGTCGGCAGCTCAGGTTGCGGAAAAAGTACATTTTTGCATTTGGCCGGCGCTTTAGATACGCCCACGTCAGGTAATGTCAGTATCGATAATGTTGATATTTATCAGTTGTCTGCGGCAAAACGCGCAGAATTTCGCAATAAGCATTTGGGCTTTATTTACCAGTTTCATCATTTAATGATGGAATTTAGCGCCGAAGAAAATGTGGCGATGCCGTTACTTATTCGTGGTGATAAAGCCAAAGTTGCCTTGCATGAAGCACAAGCAATGTTGAAAAAGGTCGGACTTGCGCACCGTATGCATCATCGCCCAAGCGAGCTTTCGGGTGGCGAGAGACAGCGTGTTGCCATCGCACGAGCACTGGTGACTAAACCCTCACTGGTCTTAGCTGATGAACCAACAGGAAATTTAGACTTTGATACCGCGGAGCAAATATTTCAGCTGATCACCGAGTTAAACCGCTCTGAAAATACCAGTTTCGTGGTGGTCACCCACGATTTAACCCTGGCCGCTCGCATGGACCGGCAATTAAAACTCGATCACGGGAAACTCGTCGATGTTTAAACCGTTAAGTGTTTTTATTGGTCTTCGCTATGTGCGCTCGCGCCATGGTAAAGGCTTCGCTTCGTTTATTTCCGCATCATCGACAATCGGTATTGGCCTGGGGGTGATGGTATTAATCCTGGTATTGTCAGCGATGAACGGTTTTGAGCGAGAACTCACCAAACGCTTGTTATCCATTGTTCCGCACGGTGAGTACATTGCCGTAACCAAGCCTATCGATAATTGGCCAGCACGGGTCGCAGAACTCGAGCAGTTTGAGCAAGTAACCGCTGCAGCGCCCGTAATAAAAATGGGCGGATTATTACAAAAAGGTGAACAGTTAAAAGCATTGGAAGTGCGAGCCGTCGATATCGATTTAGAAACGAAAGTGTCCAGTATTGATGATTTTATCAGCAGTGGTTCCTGGCAACAGTTAACGGGTCATTCATTAGTGATTGGTGCCGGCATTGCGAAAAAATTAAAGGTAAAAGTGGGCGATAGCGTACAACTTATCTTGCCGCGGATGAATGACAACAATGACACTGGCAAAACTCAGCCGTTTGCCGCACCGAAAAAACGCAATATGAACATTGTTGCCATCTTCGATTTTGGCGGCTCAATCGATGAAACACTGGCGTATATGCCGTTAGCTTTGGGCAGTGAAATCGCCAACCTCGGCGGCAATGTTCATGGTTTGCGCATCAGCGTTGATGATGTATTTCAAGCGCCAGCCATTGTCAGAGATATAGGCCAGCAACTGGACATTTACGTCTACATGAACGACTGGACTCGTACTCAGGGCCATGTCTTTAACGATATCCAATTAGTCCGCACGGTGATGTTCGTGGTTATGCTGTTGGTGATCGCGGTGGCCAGTTTCAATATTGTTTCCAGTCTGTTTATGGCGGTAAACGATAAAAAAGGCGATATTGCGATATTAAAAACCATGGGCGCTAAACCAAAAACCATCATGCTCAGTTTTGTTTATCAAGGCTTGGTGAATGGCATCTTGGGCGCACTATCAGGCGCAATTTTAGGGGCGTATTTATCGCTGAATTTAACTGAGATCATGCGCAGCATTGAATCGACTTTCAATGCCAAGTTTTTATCGGCTGATATTTATTTTATCGATTTTTTACCGACCGAGTTAGATAGCCGCGATGTTATTTTTACCGTGCTATCGGCATTAATATTAAGCTTGCTAGCAACGCTTTATCCGGCCTGGCGCGCCACCAAAATTGAACCGGCGCAAGTGCTTGGTCAAGGTGGATAATTCATACCAATCGGCATAAGCACTGAGTTGGCTATATACTTATGCTGATTGGTATTGGCACAACAAGGACAGGTGATGAAAAGTATTTTCAAAGTGGTTAAATGGTTTTGTCTCATTGCCTTAGGGTTGCCGCTGTTTTTCTATCTGCTTTGGATTGCGATTAATATCGCAGACCAGGATTATTCCCAATCATCAATCGCTAAAATTAAAACCATACAGCAACTACCGACTAATGTGCGAGCCGATAATGCTCATAGTTATGCTTTAGGGCTTAGTTCGGAAACGCCGCTGAAAACAGGCATGGAATTGGCAAACGCAATCGCTAAACAGACTAATTTTTCTGCTGCTGTTGCCACAACGACTGATGCTAAAACTATTAGAATTATCAATGAAGATGAGATCAAGCAAGTGTGCTTTCGGCAAGACAAAAAGTTTTGTCAGGCAGACAAGTCACGCCCAGCTTTTTATGTGAATTCTGCGCAAGTAACACAATTATTAGCAGAAAATAGAAAAATCATCGCGAATTATCAACAATTAATCAATTTTACCTACTGGCAAGAAACCGCCATAGCTAGCAATGTAACTATGAGTTATAGAAGACTCTTAGTTTCACAAAAGCTTTATTTAATGGTTGTCGGCCAAAAACTCGCCTTAGTTGATCGCCACATTACGAAAAGTCTGTTAGATATGGATATTCGTTTTTGGCGGATGGTGCTGAGTTCCACCAATAGTTTAATGACTAAAATGATCTGCCGGGAAGCTATTGAACGTCATTTTTTGCTCTTGCAACAACTATTATCACCGCTGGCAGACGAGCACCGACAAGCGCTAATACCTGAAATGTGGCGAACGATGATTAGCGATGATGAGAGAAGTTTTACTAAGGTGATGCTAGGCGAGTGGGGCAACTTGCAGAAGTTACTCTCGAGTTTAGACACGTATCAAGACAGTGATATATTTGAACAGCTAAGCACATTTGAGCAGCTCGGCACATTGGCGTTAAAACCTCTGTTTAAAGTGAATGCTACCTTGAACCGTCACGGCAATTATTTGGATGTTTATAGCCAGCAGTCATCGCTGGATTACTCCGTAATGAAGCATAGTTTGGCTGTGCCAGTAAACTCTGTGGTTGACAGTTGCCCGAAACAGTTCAGTGCCAGTTATGTGTACTGGTTGTTGTATAACCCGGTAGGAAAAATCATGTCATGCTCGAACCCGACATCGTTAGCTGAATATATAATTAGAGTGACCGATCTGGAAGCAGTTAGACGATTAACCTTGCTCAGCCTTGAGTTGGATATAGAGCATCACAATGCTCAACAACAACAGCACATTGTCAATGAAACCGAGTTAAGAGACCCTTATACTGAGCAAGTTTTTGTACTCGACAGGATTAACCAAACCATAGGTTTTATCGGCTTTCAAACACCGGGTTTTTCCTCCGACAGAATCGAGATCAGCTTACAATAATAAAAACAGGGGGCAGAGTCAGGTTAACCTGACTCTGCCCCCTGTTTTTATTAGCGCTGTTGGCGTTTTTTCCAGTTTGACGCCACCGAATAGCGCCAGATCAGGTTGATACTAAAGTAGCCGACAATTGAGAAAAATACCGCACTCACCCCACAACCTAATAAAAATGGCCCGGCAACGGTGGAAAGGCTGTTGGTTAACCACTGAAAACTTAATTCAAAGGCAAACTCTTGCGGAGGCACATTCATTAACACTGTGCCTAATTTATAACAAGCGTAGAATATTGGCGGTATGGTTAACGGATTACTTACCCATACCAGTGCTATCGACAAGGGCAAATTGGAATGCACTAAAATGGCCATGCCCGCGGCCAGTACCATTTGAAACGGTACCGGGATGAATGCAAAAAATAATCCCACAGCAAAGGCTTTCGCCACCGAACGACGGTTAAGATGCCATAAATTTGCATCATGCAAAACATCACCGAAAATTTGCAGGTGTTTATTGGTTTTAATGGTGTGATGATCTGGTAACCATCTTTTGATCATTTTTTTGGGCATATTTAACGTTTAAATTGAGTTTATATTAATACAAATCTGTCATGCAACGAACAACGCCGCTAGGTAAAATAGCAAGTTGATTAAAGTATAGGAAAAGAAATAGCGACTATACTGTTTAATTAATTAGCAACTTGTTATGGACAATTCACTATGGAACGGTGGTTGCTGCTATTTATTGCCGGCGCAATTAGCGCGCTGTTTTTACCTAAGGTGCCTGAGTTATTTTATCTGTTATCGCTGGCATTGTCTTGTTTTTGCTTGCTGTTTTTTGTTCGATTAAATAAAAAATTACTGTCATTACAGGCATTTTTGTTCGGCTTTAGCTTTATTTTATTTGCCGGCCACCAATATAACACTTCCTTTTTGACAAATAACATTGCTGCGAATAGCTTGCACAGCCATGATCACATCGTTCAGGGTAAGGTCACCACGGTGGTAAACCATAGCACTGATTCTCTTAAATTTAACTTATTGATTAACGCTTTTGATCAGCAAGAACTTGCTCACCCCTTTGTGGTCAGGTTGTCATTTCGACAGGCCAATATGCTATTGGCACAAGGTGACAGTGTTCAGTTACGGGTGAAATTAAAGCCTGCACACGGCTTTGCTAATGCCGGCAGCTTTTCATACAAGCGCTGGTTACTACAGCAAAATATCGTAGCGAGTGGCTATGTTAAACCATCAGCAATCAATCAAGTGCTTGCACACCAGCAATCGTTACGGCAGCAATTATATTTATCCTTGAACAGTGCAATAGCTCACCCGTTAAAACCTTTGTTATTGGCGTTGGCGATTGGCGAAAAATCCCATATTGATAAATCGACCTGGCAAGTATTGCAAAATACCGGTACCCAGCATTTGATCGCAATTTCCGGATTGCATTTAGGATTAATTGCCTCGCTTGGTTTTTATCTGATGAAATATTGTCTCTACTTGTTTCCGGCAAGACTGCTTTCGCAACGATATCTGTTTTTATTGCCTATGCTGGCAAGCTTATCTCTGGCTGGTTTTTACGCATACCTTGCCGGTTTTTCAATGCCAACCATGCGAGCGTTGATCATGTTGCTGGTTTATTATGGCTTACGCTTAATAGCAATAAAAGTGTCGATAATACGCTGGTTATTGCTCAGCCTTTTTTTCATTATTTTGCTTGAGCCGTTTGCCATTTTAGACAGCAGTTTATACCTGTCCTTATCGGCGGTGATAGTTATCATGTATGGCTTTTGGCGATGGCAGTATTTACTCACGGGGCGACTAAAGTGGCAACGGATTTTATTGTCGCTGTTACTGCTGCAAATCAGCATCAGTGTATTTCTGATGCCGTTAACCTTGTTGCTGTTTAAGCAGGTTAGCTTGTTAGCGCCGCTAGCGAAT
The DNA here is from genome assembly GCF_000764205.1 of Thalassotalea sp. ND16A. Classification (GTDB taxonomy): domain Bacteria; phylum Pseudomonadota; class Gammaproteobacteria; order Enterobacterales; family Alteromonadaceae; genus Thalassotalea_A. Next base: position 10,022 of record NZ_JQDZ01000125.1, on the reverse strand, counting down.
TTTGTCGTAGTGCCGTTTTTATCGATGACGGCGATCCCGATCACGTTATTGGCGACCTTAGCACTGTTGATTTATCAGCCGTTGTCAGAGGGATTATTCCAGCTGGCGTTATCTTGTCTTGATGCCGCTTATTGGTTTTTAGCGTTTCTTAGCCAATTTGACGCGCTTATCGTACCATTCAATCCACTAACGGTGGTGTTGATAGTCTTGTCGGCGGCAGCCGTTTTTCTGTTGAGCCTGCGTCTGTTTACGCGAAAAACTCTATGGCTAATGCTTGCCTCACTCAGTTTGAGCATCTTTCTGATTGATATTGGTTATAGAGCTTATTTACAACGTAGTAACTCATGGCAAATTACCGCTTTTGATGTTGGCCATGGCTTAGCCGTATTAATTGAAAAGCAAGGTAAAGCGATTCTCTATGACAGTGGAGCTGCCTTTGCCAGCGGCTTTAATTTTGTTGACTCGGCCATTGAACCTTATCTGCGCAATCATCGTTTAGCCTCACTCGATTGGTTTGTCGTCAGCCACAGTGATAATGATCACGCCGGTGGTTTGCCTGTTGTCATCAGCAAACACTTGGCTCAGCGTTATATGCTAAATTTTGCCACTGTCGGGCAGACAAACCCGATTAATAGCAAAAACTGTTTAGCCGGAAAAGAATTTGTTTGGCAACAACTTAAGATAAAATCGCTGTGGCCAGAGCAGGCTGTCGGCAAAAGCAATGACGACTCTTGTGTGCTTGAAATTTCGGATGGTGTGCATAAAGTGCTTTTGCCAGGAGATATTTCTCAACAAGTAGAATTGCAATTACTAAAACAGGCTAAGCTATCTCCGGTGGATATTTTGTTTACCCCGCACCATGGTTCAAAAAGCTCTTCAAACCAGGCGTTTATTAACACCGTTAAGCCGAAATATGTGGTGCACAGCGCCGGCTATTTAAATCGATGGCGTATGCCGGTAACTAGCGTTGTCGACAGGTACAAGTCGATAAATGCCAAGCAGTTTAATACTGGCGAAGTTGGCATGGTTGTTTTTCAGATAAGCCGCACCAATATAAAGGCTCAGACTTATCGTGATGATTTGCTGCCTTTTTGGCCGTGGCGTTAAAAAATGAGCTAAGATATTAACTATATCAGTGAATTAGGGTTTGAATTGTGCATATTTACGGTAGAATAACCACCAGAATAAAAAACAATACCTCAAGAGATATTTATGCAGGATAAAATGGCTGCCAGTACCTGGCAGAATTTTAAGCGCCTTTTCAGCTACACCAAAGGCTTACGCCTTGGTTTAACCGCTGCCATTATTGGTATGTTAGGTTATGCCGGCATTGATACCTTGGTTTTTTCTCAATTGCAGCCGTTAATTGATGACGGCTTAACCAACGCCAACCCAGACATTTTAAAATACGCGCCAATTTTTGTTATCGTCGCTTTTCTCGTAAGAGGTTGCAGCCACTTTATGGCGACTTATTGTCTGGCATGGATGGGTAACCATGTGGTAATGCGCCTGCGCCAAAAACTGTTCGAACACATCGTGGCGATGCCAGTCCCATTTCATGATAAAGAGTCGACGGGTAGTTTAATCTCTAAGATTACTTACGATACCGAACAGTTACTAAAAGCCATCTCTAAAGCCTTGTTAACGTTAATTCGCGAAGGTGCCTTTGTTTTAGGGTTAATTGGTTTGATGTTTTATAACTCCTGGCAGCTCTCGGTGATTTTCTTATTAATAATTCCTGTTGTTACTGTCATTGTGGTGGTAGTGTCAAAGCGCTTTCGCACCGTCAGCAAACGCATTCAAAAGATGATGGGGATAGTTACCACGGCAACCGAGCAAACCTTTAATGCCCATAAAGTGGTGCTCACTTTTGGTGGTCAACAGCGTGAATTTAAGCGCTTTGCGAAAATTAATAACCAAAACCGTCAGCAACGAATGAAAATGGTGAGCGCGAAATCAACCAGTGTGCCGATCATTCAAATTATTGCCTCATTTGCCCTGGCATTCGTGCTCTATGCGGCAAGTAGACCTGACATTGTCGGTGAATTATCTCCTGGAGCTTTCACTGCAATTGTGACCTATATGATCATGTTGTTACGACCACTTAAATTGTTAACCACGGTAAACGCAGAGTTTCAACGTGGTATGGCGGCAGCGGTAAGTATTTTTGCCGTCCTTGACCGGGATATAGAGCAAGACAGTGGCAGTATTGAGTTGAAAAACGCCAAAGGCACACTTGCCTTTAAAGATGTGACCTTTACTTATCAAGACACAGAAAAACCGGCACTAGAAAACTTAACGTTTGAATTAGCCAGTGGTAAAACTCTGGCATTGGTGGGCCGCTCTGGCAGCGGTAAGTCAACCATAAGCTCATTATTGTTGCGCTTTTATAATAGCGAGCAGGGTCAAGTGTTGATTGATGGTGAGAATATTCAGAACTATAAGTTGGCGAGCTTACGTCATCAGTTTGCCTATGTTTCACAACAGGTGGTGTTATTTAATGACACCCTTGCTCACAACATTGCTTACGGCAAGCCTGATGCCAGTATGGACGAGATTGTCGCAGCCGCAAAAGCGGCTCATGTTATCGAATTTTCTGAAAACTTGGCTGAAGGGCTTGCAACCAATATTGGCGAGAATGGCTCAATGTTAAGTGGTGGTCAAAGACAAAGAGTTGCGATCGCCAGAGCCTTATTATGCGATGCCCCATTTTTAATTTTAGATGAGGCAACCAGTGCTCTTGATACCGAATCTGAACGGCATATCCAGGATGCATTAAAAGTTTTACAACAAAACCGTACTTGTGTGGTTATCGCGCATCGCTTATCTACCATTGAAAGTGCCGATTCTATTGTGGTGATGGAGCAGGGCAAATTAATTGAGCAGGGCTCTCATCAAGAGCTACTGGCAAACGAGGGTGCTTATGCGCAATTACATGCGTTTCAATTTGGCGAGTAGACAAGACATTGGTTGCCCGTTTAGAAGGAGCTGCCATTGCGATTAATTGAAAAAGCCTGGTATCAAAACCACCCGCTAAAGTGGTTGCTATTACCGTTAAATTTATTGTTCTTTTTGCTCTCTGCTGTTAGACGTATGTTATATCGTTTAAATATCTTAAAGCAGGTCGAACTCGATGTGCCGGTGGTTATCGTCGGCAATATTGGCGTCGGTGGCAATGGCAAAACCCCGATGGTGATTTATTTGGTTGAACAGTTGCAACAACGTGGTATCACTGTCGGTGTGATCAGCCGTGGCTATGGTGGTGAAAAACGTCAATCGCCATTATTATTAACGGCTGACACCACCGCCGAGCAGGCCGGAGATGAACCTGTGCTGATATCTCGTCGTTGTCAGGTTCCTGTGGTGGTATCAAGTGACCGGGTTGCGGGCGTAAAAATGTTAATGCAACAAGGCTGTAACATGGTGATAAGTGACGATGGCTTGCAGCATTACCGCTTAAAGCGCGATGTGGAATTAGTGATTGTCGATGGCAAACGCCGCTTTGGCAATGGTTGGTTGCTACCGGCAGGGCCTTTACGTGAAGGGTTATGGCGACTGCAAACCGTAGATAAGGTCATTGTTAATGGCGGCCTTGCCGACGTCAATGAGCAAATCATGAATTTACAAGGCAACAATGTTATCCGGTTAGAAGACGGCAAGAAAATGAATCTGCAACAGTTTAAGCAGGAGTTCCCGGCACACACCGTCAATGCGATGGCCGGGATCGGCAACCCAGAACGATTTTTTATGAGTTTGCATGAGTTGGGTTTTACCCTGGCACAAAAAGTAGGCTTTGTTGACCATCACCAATTCACCAGTGCCGATTTTCAGCAATTTAGTCAAAATGCGCTTGATAATGAAACTACTATGGAAACCCCGTTATTAATGACGGAGAAAGATGCGGTGAAATGTCACGCTATGGCACCGAAAAATAGCTGGTATTTACCAGTAGACGCTCACTTTGAAGACAATCATGGTGAGCAATTAATCGATTTAATTATAACGAGATGTAGAAATTATGGCCTTTGATATTAAACTTATGGATATTCTTGCTTGCCCGGTATGTAAAGGCAAACTTGCACTGAACAAAGCACACAACGAACTTATTTGTAAGTTTGATCATTTAGCATACCCCATTGAAAAAGATATCCCGGTATTGCTGGAAACCGAAGCGAGAAAGTTAACTGAAGAAGAGCGTAGCTAATGAAATTTACTGTGGTCATTCCCGCCCGTTTCCAATCAACCAGATTGCCTGGTAAAGTGCTGGCTGAAATAGCGGGTAAGCCGATGATCCAATGGGTTGCCGAAAAGGCGCTGGCATCGGGTGCAAGCAAAGTGATTATTGCCACCGATAATGATGAGGTAGCAGCCGCAGTAAACGCCTTTGGTGGCGAAGTATGTAAGACTCGGGCCGATCATCAATCGGGTACCGAACGCCTGGCCGAAGTGGTTGCACAATATGGCTTTAGCGATGATGAAATTATCGTTAATGTGCAGGGCGATGAACCGTTTATTCCCAGTGCCAATATTGCTCAGGTAGCGAAAAATTTGGCCAGTCAAAGCTGTGCCAGAATGGCCACGCTGGCCGTCAGCATTGATAGCGTGGCAGAAGCACTAAACCCGAATGCGGTAAAAGTATTGTGTGATAAAGATGGCTATGCCCTGTATTTCTCCCGCGCTACCATTCCTTACGACAGAGATCGCTTCCTAGACAATGATGATATTAAAGATGTTGGAGATTTTTACCTGCGTCACATTGGTATCTACGCCTACCGCGCCGGTTTCATTAAAGATTATGTGCAATGGCCAGCAAGCGCATTAGAGCAAATAGAAGCGTTAGAGCAACTTAGAGTGCTATGGCAAGGTGAGAAGATCCATGTCGAAGTGGCAAAATCTCGTCTTCCTGTGGAAGGCGTCGATACGCCGGAAGATTTGGATAAGGCTCGCCGCTACGCGGCGGGGCTTTAGAAGCGAGAGACGAGAGACGAAGAGCCATTGTTACTATGCACGTTTTGAAGCATGGAGGTCCCGTGGCAAGCACGGGATGACGGAGTACTTTCTCTATGAATATGTACTGATTGGAAAGATATCTTTACTAACTTAGTGGCCAATTCAACAATATTTATTAACTTACACCACGTCATCCCGGCGAAGGCCGGGACCCCCTTGCTTCAAAACGTGCTTTGATAACATATCAAATTTAATCGAAAAAAAAGGAGCCGTTGGCTCCTTTTTTGATCTGTAAAAACAGCATTAATCAATTGAGCGTAACAGCTCATTGATGCCTGTTTTACCTAACGTCTTCGCATCTACTTTCTTCACGATAACCGCAGCGTATAAGCTGTAAGTACCACACTTAGAAGGTAGGTTACCTGAAACAACTACAGAGCCGGCAGGAACGCGGCCGTAATGGATTTCTCCGGTTTCACGATCGAAGATTTTGGTTGATTGACCAATGAACACGCCCATTGAAATTACTGAGCCTTTTTCAACGACAACGCCTTCAACAATCTCTGAACGGGCACCGATGAAACAATCGTCTTCGATAATCGTAGGGCCAGCCTGTAGTGGCTCTAATACACCACCAATGCCGACGCCACCAGATAAATGTACGTTTTTACCTATTTGGGCACATGAACCAACCGTTGCCCAGGTATCTACCATACAGCCTTCATCGACGAATGCGCCGATGTTGACAAATGATGGCATAACGACAACGTTTTTACCGATAAAACTACCGGTACGTACTGATGCGCCAGGAACCACGCGAACGCCATCGGCCTCAAAGTCTGCCTGGCCGTAACCGTCATACTTAAGCGGCACTTTATCGAAGAAGGTACTTTCTGCACCGTGGATCACTTCGTTGTCATAGATACGGAATGATAATAACACGGCTTTTTTCAGCCATTGGTTTACCACCCACTCACCGTTTACTTGTTCTGCAACGCGCGCGGTACCTTTGTTTAATTGGTCTAAAGCTGCTAATACTGCATTTTTTACTTCTGGCTCTACCGTTGAAGGTGAGATGTTCGCTCGGTTTTCAAAAGCCGATTCAATGATGTCTTGCAAGGCACTCATGATTTTTTCCTGATTATATTTTATGAAGTCTGTTGCTGGTCTGGTTCATTGCCAGAGTTACATAACAGGGATTCTAACTGATCTTGTTGATCTTTTGATAGTGCAAAATGATCTTTATTAGACACAATAAATACATCTTCGACTTTCTCACCAAAGGTGGTGACTTTGGCCATATGGACATTTAATTCAGATTGCTGAAATACATCGCCAATTTCGGCCAGTAATCCTGGCCTGTCGATTGCAACTATTTCTAATGTCGTGACGCTTTTATTGCTATGTTCAATAAAACTCACTCTGGTGGGAAAGTTGAATTGCTGAAATTTTTTCGGCAGAGGTTTTTTGATGATTTTGATGTCATTGTTTTCCGCTAAATACTTTTGTAGCGAGGTTTTGATATCATCGGCATGATAGCTGTCTTTCACCGGGTGTCCTTTGGCATCGAGCACAACAAATGTGTTCAGGGTGAAGCCATCTTTTGAGGATAAAATTTTCGCGTCATGTATCGATAATTTTTTCATCCCTAACAAGGCCACCGTGGATGCAAACAAGTTACTTCCGTCCTTGGTATAAACAAATACTTCAGTACCACCTCTATAAGGCTTTTCACTGATCAACACTAACGGCTTGTCTTTATCATGGCAGATGATATGTCGGCTATGCCAGGCAATTTGTTCTGGCGAGTAGCGTAAAAAATAATCCGGTTTAAAGTTTTTCCATAATGGTTTGATTATTTCGCTACGGATCTCATTATCATTGAGTAGCTCTAATGCTTTATCTTGGTTTTCGCGGATTTTTATGCGTAACTCAACTGGTTTTTCTAATCCTCGGCGAAACGCGCGCTTCGTTGCAAAATACAATTCGTCCAATAAGTTAGCTTTCCAGGTATTCCATAAACTTTCATTGGTTGCGCGCATATCGGCTACGGTTAAACAATATAGATAGTCCAGATGAGCCTCATCACGAACTATTTCGCCAAATTCACGGATCACTTCCGGATCTGAGATATCTTTGCGCTGAGCCGTAACCGACATTAATAAATGCTGTTTTACTAACCAGGAGATTATTCTCGTGTCGTGATCCGGTAACTGGTGCATTTTGCCAAAGGCGAGTGCATCAACAGCACCTAATTCACTGTGACTACCACCACGTCCCTTGGCGATATCATGAAATATTCCGGCTAAATATAAAATTTCAGGCTTACGAATTTTTTGCATGATTTTACTCGACAGCGGAAATTCATGATTGTGTTCAGGTAAGCTAAAACGGTATAAGTTTTTAATTAAGCGATAGCTGTGTTCATCAACCGAATAAGCATGAAATAAATCAAATTGCATTTGGCCGACAATACTGTTCCACTCGGGCAGGTAACTGGCCAATATTTCATGTTTATGCATCAAATTAAATGCTCGCCCTAAGCCTTTAGGGTGACGAATGATTTGCATAAAAATGTGACGACACTCGGCATAATCGTTTAACCCGGAAATTAATCGGCGACGAGTGTTCCGCATCAACCGTATGGTGGTTGCATGGATGCCTTTTATTTGCGGGTTATCGGCAATCACCAAAAACATTTTCATGATGATCTCTGGCCGGGTAAAAGCACGTTTACTTTTTAACTGAATGAAGTTACCAATTAAAACGAAATCTTTATCAATATCGGTTTGGCTTGGTTGCTTTGGCTGTTTTAAAATGCCTTGTTCGAAATGCTGCAATAACATTTCGTTTAATTCACTGACGTAATTAATCACTCGAAAAAAACGCTTCATCATACGTTCAATTGCCGCTTTACCTTCATCGCCAAAGCCCATCAATTCGGCGACGTTACCCTGATAATCAAATAGCAAACGGTTCTCGCTTCGCCCTGCAACAAGGTGTAGGGCAAAACGCATGCGCCAGAGATAATATTGACACTCTATTAGCTCGTGATATTCATTTTGGGTAAGGTAATTATGGGCGACTAACTCTTCCAGATTATTGGCATTAAAATGACGTAATGCGACCCAACTGATATTTTGGATGTCACGTAAACCACCAGGGTTCGCCTTTAAGTTTGGCTCAAGCGTATACGCCGCCCCTTTGTACTGTTGATGACGTTTAACTTGTTCTTCGCGCTTGGCAATGAAAAACTGTCCGGCCGGCCAAAACTTGGCTTTTTGAATGTGTGGGGTAAGTTGTTCTTGCAATAAATGGTGGCCACAAATCAGTCTTGATTCCAATAAATTGGTGGCAATGGTGACATCGTTATTCGCCTGTTTTACACATTCTTTTACGCTGCGCACACTGTGACCAATATCCAGGCGGATGTCCCATAGCTCAGTGATGAACTCACTAATGTGCTGTTCCAGTTCTTTGCTGGTGTTTTCCTGAGTCAGGATTAAAATATCGACATCGGATTGTGGGTGCAATTCGCCCCTGCCATAACCACCAACCGCTAACAGGCTAATTTGATGTTCATCGAGGTGATGTTGACACCATATTTTTTGTAATACTTGATCGACAAAATCTGCTCTGGCGGCGACTAACTGAAAAACATCATAATCGTTATCACTAAATGCTTGTTTTAACCAAAGATAAAAGTTTTCGCCTAAAAGCTGCATTTCTTTAGTCGTTAACGGCGCTGAAGCTGTTGCTAATTTATTGGTTAATGCGGTGGGTAGAATTGGATTACTTAGCACAATGTTTCTTCTTAATTAGAGGTTAGTGATAAGTACTAAGCACTTTGCTTATCGAAATAAAAGTACTTAGGCCTTAGGGTTCTGGTTATTAATTAACGTAAGATTAGGTTAGTTATTCATGATTCGACTAATCTCTTTTTCCTCAGCACGAATGGTTAATACTTCACAACCAGTATTGGTCACCAAAAGGGTGTGTTCCCACTGAGCAGAATTTTTTCCATCGCTGGTATAAGCCGTCCAACCATCATCCTGGTCTAATTTTGTACCGCCTTTGCCTAAGTTAATCATCGGCTCAATGGTAAATATCATGCCCGCCTGCATTTTACGATTATCGGCATTTTTATAATGCAATATCTGCGGCTCTTCGTGAAAAACACTGCCAATACCATGACCACAAAAATCTTTTACGATGCCGTAACGGCCGGCTTTTTTGATGTGCTTTTGGATCGTCGCACCTAAGTCTGAAAATTTATTGCCCGGCTTAACTTTCCGCATTGCCGCGTACAAGCTTTCCTGGGTAATGCGACATAAACGACGATTTTCTGCCGATACATCGCCAATCAAAAACATCTTGGAAGTATCGCCATGGAAGAATTTTTTTTCTGCTTCCGGCGTATTCTCGTCGTCGAGACAAATTTTACAAGTGATATCAATATTGACAATGTCACCATCTTGTAGGGCTTGCGCTGAAGGAATACCATGACAAACTACGTGATTCACCGAGGTACAAATCGACTTAGGAAAACCACCGTCGCCATTGTGATCGGCACCATAGTTTAGTGGCGCAGACAGTGCGTTGTTGTCGTTGGTGAATTTCGCACAAATGGCATCCAATTCTTCGGTTGTAACACCGGCAACAACGTGCGGTTCAATCATATCCAAAACACTCGCGGCCAACTTGCCGGCAACGCGCATTTTTTCAATTTCATCCTGAGTCTTAATCGCAATACTCATTTTTTTCCTTAAAGGGCTTAAAGCGTAAATATTTATAACGCTTATTTACTAATTATTAATTGCGGAAATAATAACTTAAATTATGCGGTTATGCTATTTAATGCAGCGAGTTACTAGGTAAATGTAACCACATTGTGAAGCAAGGAGGTCCCGACCTTCGTCTAACACCATTCAGTTAAGAGGATCTCGTTTTAATATGGTAACGAGTTTTGCTAACTCTCACGGTCCTGTCTTTGGGCCGCTTTCTTTTCTCTGGTAGTATAAACTGTTTGACGTTCTCGCGCATAGCCCGAAGTTTTTTCGGTATACTTCCTG
>NZ_JQDZ01000124.1 GCF_000764205.1 Thalassotalea sp. ND16A | reverse complement strand
CTTTGCATTCTTGCGAAAAAGATATTGAGGATAGCGTACCAGATAATGGTGAATCACAAAAAATATGATCCAAACATAGCTTTTCCAGCTTAGAAATTTGACAAAAGCTAATAACAGGCATCCCGTTGTGCTTTTGAACGGGACCTCCTAAATTCAAAACGCGCATAGAAACAATAGTTCTTCGTTTCTCGTATTCTATACCAGTTCGCTTAATGATTTGATCAATTGAGAATGATATAGAAAGCTTTAGAACAACTGAAATTTTGAATAGATAGTTATTCATATCTTTTTGAAATTTCAGGAAGTTATCAAGCTTTATATGCATTCCCGAAGGGTAACTCATGTGTTGTTTATATGAGTTACTCAATGACCAGATCATTATACGGATTGGTTTTAAGCCTGATTTGGAACTATTTGTACTTCTACCCGACGATTTAACGCTCTGTCACTTACCGTTCCATTGCCAACCATAGGTCTTAATTCACCGAAACCAGTGGTTTGTAAGCGGCTTGCCAAAATATTTTGATGCATCAAATATACTTTTACACTTTCTGCCCGCTGCTCTGATAAGTTCTGATTATAGCCTTGGCTACCACTACTGTCGGTATGGCCTTCAATACTTAATAGCGTTTTATTGTATTTACTCAACACTTTAGCAACATCATTCAAGGATTGATGAAAACTGGCGGTGATAGTCGACTGGTTAGAAGCAAAAGTAATATTGGCAGGCATGATCAAGCGTAAGTTATCCCCTTCACGCACCACATCGATGCCAGAGCCGGCAAGTTCACGTTTAAACTCCTGCTCTTGTTTATCCATATAATCACCCACCGCAGCGCCAGCAATAGCACCGATGGCAGCGCCAAAAATAGCACGCTTATTTTTGTGATTACTGGTTGATTTACCGAGAATAGCTCCGGTGATTGCACCGATAGCTGCGCCTTTTTCGGCATTAGTGGATGTTGACGCACAACCTGAAAAAATTAGCGAAAGCGCAAGCACTGGAACGAGATATTGTTTGGTCGACATAGAAAGGTCCAAATGGTTAAAAATAATGATTAGATGAGATAATAACAACGCCAGCTGAACATCAGATGAACGAACTGGCACCTATACCAATTTAATTAAAAATGAGCAGATATTTAGTCAACTTGGTATATATTTAAAATGGAAAAATTAGCGGCCCCATTTATATAACTTTTTTACCTTGCTTGTATAGGGCGACAAGAGGATTTACGCCAAATTGATAACAAAGTTGCGCGGGTTGTTCAATATCCCACAAGGCAATGTCTGCATCCATGCCTACGCTTAGCTCTCCTACTTTGTCATCAATGCCTAACGCGCGAGCGGCATTACACGTAACCCCCGCTAACGCTTCTGTTGGTGTTAATCGAAATAACGTACAGGCCATATTCAGCATTAATTGAATAGAATTAATTGGTGATGAACCTGGGTTGGCATCCGTAGCAATTGCAATTCTAACGTTGTTTTCACGCAGTAAATCAATCGGTGGCAGCTTGGTTTCTCTTAAGAAATAAAACGCGCCAGGCAATAATACCGCAACCATACCACTGCTTTGCATGGCGTTTACGCCAGCAGTTGATAAAAACTCTAGATGATCACTCGAAAGGGCATTATATTTTGCCGCAAGCTCGGTGCCACCTAAATCCGATAACTGTTCAGCATGAACTTTCACCCGAATGTTATGAGCTTTTGCCGCTTGAAAAACTCGTTCGGTTTGCGCGTAGGAAAAGCCAATACCTTCACAAAATACATCCACCGCATCGGCCAGATTTTGTCTGGCGATTTCCGGGATCATTTGCTCGGTAACTAATGTGATATAACCGTCAGCATCGTCTTTATATTCAAGCGGCAGCGCGTGCGCACCTAAAAATGTTTTGCTAACCGTTACCGGTAAGTTCTCACTTAAGCGGTTAGCCACTTTTAGCATTTTAATTTCAGTGTCTAAATCTAAACCGTAACCCGATTTGATTTCAATACTGGTTACACCCTCTTTATGTAGTGCGCTTAGGCGTTGGTAAGCACTAACATACAATTCATCTTCGCTGGCCGCACGAGTGGCTTTTACTGTAGAGACTATGCCGCCGCCATTGTTGGCAATGTCTTCATAACTGGCGCCTTGCAAGCGCATTTCAAATTCTTTGGCGCGATGGCCACCATAAACGATATGGGTATGACAATCGATAAGTCCGGGAGTCAGCCATTTACCTTGTCCATCAATGATAGTCAGTTGACAGGCATCGTATTCCGGCAGGTTTTGTTTATTTCCTAACCAGACAATTTTGCCATCGCTCACGGCGATAGCGCCGTCTTCAATAACAGCATAAGAAGTGCCACCTTGCGTCATAGTGGCGATATTTACATTGACAAAAAGCTGTTGCCAGGTATTTGCAAGCTGATTCATTAAGGTTTCCTAAAAGACGAGTGGCATGATACGGATTTGTACTATAGCGAAATGTACCTGAAAACTTCAGATCGCGCAACTTGTATATACAGGAAGCAGGTAACAAGTGGTATCAGCTTACCAGGCCATTACGTTTTAAGCCGCGTCTGACATTCTTACAAAGTTTGCCTAACCGTGATATTTCACCAAGTTTGGGCACATCGCCATGGTTAATTTTTTGTTCCCATTCGCACAATTCGGTGTCGACTAACTCTAATAATTTTTTCGGGCAACCAATGCAAGAGATGCCACAGATATTCGCCTCGGAGACATTAAAAGGAAAATCATTACGCACGCTCGCGATAAGATTTAACATTGCACTGGTACAGTCTGGTTTTTTGTCCATAGAGCACAACCTGCTAAAACTCACATTAAAGCAGCTTTAAGCAATGTTCTTTCTGATCTGGGTTAAATAAAAGTCACTTTCTGACTAAACTGAAAACGATTTTTTAATCCGCCGATCACATATCCGTTAAAAAAGACTTGATAACATCGCGATAATTGCGACTTACCTTTACCTGATCGTATTTGCCCAACTTAAGAAAGAACTCACCTTTGCTATGTGGTATGACTTTTTGAATATAATTCAGGTTCACTATGGTGGTGACACTGTGCAATTATCTGCCGTCAACTCCAGTGATGCTGATGGCGATACCCTAAAGTATCTTTGGAAGCAAACGAAAGGCCCGCGAGTGATCCTTTCTAATGAAAAAAGCGCCACGCCAACATTCAAGGCACCAGCGGTTAGCGAAATGAAAACCTTAACCTTTGATCTCGACGTTTCAGATGGACGTTCAACGAATACAGCAGAGTAAAATCCAAAGTGGCTCACGGTTAACTTTCACTGATCAAAAAAGTAAAGATTGAGTCATAAAGCTTCTTACGATAATGGGAAAAACGGAAAATAATTAGCTGTTGCTAAGCCGGTGATTATACCGGGAGGTTTTAAGTGATTTGTAATGCTTCGGTAAAGCTGCGTAAGACTTTGTAAAATGCCTATTTTTAGCTGTCAAATCCGTTGTCCAGCAGGTTTTTTAAGACTATTTCATTATAAAAATAAAGAAACATTTATATGTGATTCCCAATGAAAACAGCCTATTAGGCTTCTATTATGAATTTAGTTGTCAATATTCGCACGAATATACCATGCTGTGGAATTGTTGTTGCTTGCTTTTGTTTTTTAGAGCGATTATTCTAATATCTTGAGGAGTAATCCCCAACCATATTATGAATAATTATTCCGTATTGAAAAGTGTGGAATTAGCACAACATTTAAAGGTAGTAAAAAGTATGTTTTCACAATTAAAGCAACTACCAGCAGATCCTATTTTGGGCTTGTCGGTAAAATTCAAAGCTGATAGTAACCCCAGTAAAATTGATCTTGGTGCAGGTATTTACAAAGATGAAGCTGGCCATACGCCAGTTTTGGCTTGTGTAAAAGCGGCGGAACAATTTCGTGTTGATAATGAAGCGAGCAAGGCTTATTTAGGCTCAGCGGGTTCACCGCTGTTTAATGAAAGAATGACCGCACTTATTTTAGGTGAGCACAAGGTTATCGCTGAAAATCGTATTCGCACGGTATCTACCCCTGGTGGTACTGGTGCTTTGCGTGTTGCCGGTGAATTTATCAAAACCTGTACCCCTGGCGCTACTATTTGGGTAAGTAACCCGACCTGGGCAAACCATCAGGGCGTTTTTAAAGCTGCTGGTTTGACTGTTAAAACTTACCCTTATTATGATTATGAAAACAACTGTTTAGACTTTGACGGTATGCTTGCCGCATTAAAACAAGTGCCAAAAGGCGATGCCGTGTTATTACACGCTTGTTGTCATAACCCAAGCGGTATGGATTTGAGTAAAGAGCAATGGCAACAAGTTGCTGATGTGGCCAAGCAAGTTGGTTTTATGCCGGTTGTGGATATGGCGTATCAAGGTTTTGGTGAAGATTTAGACGCCGATGCTTACGGTTTACGATTAATGGCTGATACCGTTGAACAGATGATCATCTGTAGTTCATGTTCGAAAAACTTTGGTTTATATCGTGAACGTATTGGCGCATGTTCAGTTATTGGTAGCAGCGCCGTTTCTGCCGATATTATCAGCTCAGTATTACTTTCCGTGGTACGTGTGGTTTATTCTATGCCACCAGCGCACGGCGCAGCCATCGTAGAAACGATTTTAGGCTCTGCAGAACTTACCACGCAATGGCATGGTGAATTAAAAGCAATGCGTGATCGCATTAACGGTGTTCGTCAGTTACTGGTAGACAAGTTAGCTGAGAATGGTGTTAACCGTGACTTTAGTTTTATCACCACGCAAAATGGTATGTTCTCATTTTTAGGTATCGATAAAGCGCAAGTACAGCGCTTACAAGATGACTATAGCATTTACATTGTCGGTTCTAGCCGCATTAGCTTGGCAGGTATTTCACCGGATAACGTTAATTACTTAACGCAATCTATCGCGAAAATACTTTAATGAATTAAAGTATTACCGTAACCCAGAAACAAATAACCCGCAGTTAGAATTAACTGCGGGTTATTTGTTTCTGAGTCTGTGTTAAACAATTTTGTCCTTGGTAACAATCACGCCATCCGTATCGGCATAAAGGTAGTCACCGTGGTTAATGTCAATGCCACCGAACGACAGCTTAATATTTCTTTCGCCACTGGTCACTGGAATAGATTTTCTCGAACAAGTGCCCAATGCATATAAAGCAACGGGAATATCGGTTATCTGAAAAGTATCTCTGATGTAGCCATTTACGACGATGCCTGCATAGTTATTTTGCTGAGCAAACTTCATTAAGTTCTCACCTACTACGGCAAAATACTCTTGGTCTACGTCGACAACAACGACTTTTCCTGAGCCATCTTCGTCTCGAAGTAATTCAATTAGATCGGAATTGTTCTTATCTAATTTTATGGTAACTATTTCGCCCTGGCATTTGCTTATGCCACCATAATTTTTATAGCCCGCGCCTAATACAGATACCTTGTCGCTGTATTCATCACAGATATCTGCGGTAAAAAATGTCATATCTCAGTCCTGTTCTTTCATATAAGCGGGTATTCTAGCATCAAACAAGCGTTTTTACATAAACTTTGATATCATACATATTCAATAAAAATGGGTAAATATACAGATACCAAATCCAATAATTTTCGGTATCACATTAGGCATAAATGATATGAAGGTAGTAACAGGCGTAGTTGGTAACGATATCCATGTGGTCGCTAACCGATTAATTGAGCTTTCGCTGAATGCGCGCGGCTATGAAGTGTTTAACTTAGGCGTAAACACGTATTTAGAAGAGTTTTTTGATGCGGCCGTGGAAACGGGCGCTGATGTTTTGATGATCTCTTCGTTAAACGGTGAAGCGGAAGGCTGGAGCCGAGAGGTCAAACTACTGAAAGCAAAATATAAACATTTAGATGACATTATCATGATGATAGGTGGCAATTTAGTGGTTGGTACCGGTAACGCCGAAGATATTGTGCCGAGATATAAAAATTATGGTTTCGATATCGTTTGTCATCAGGTGGATTTAAATACCGGTTTGGACATGCTAGAAACCCTTATTAAAGACCGAGCGCTAGAAGAGAGTAATAAATAATGAGTTTGCTGCAAGAAGAAAGAGAAATAATTCTCGGCAATGAGTATGTCGATACCTTTGATTTTGCCGAAGTGGCAGAGTTTGTCACCAATGCCAGCAAAGATCTGTTTATCTCTCATCATTTTAAAAACAAAAATAAAATGCTGGTGCAACCACGGGGCGGTTTTCCGACCTACAAAAAGCAGTTTGCCCTGTATGAGTTTTTTGTCGATGCCAATGTTGATGTACTGCCGCTCACCATAGACTCCAATACCCGGCTTAATGATTACGCCACGTCGAAGAAAATGCTGCGTCTGAGTGAAGAAAATGATGTCGATATGCTTAATGGTTACCCTTTGGTGAATCATGGCTATCGCACCACCCGTAAGATGATCACTCACTTTAATAAACCGGTAAGTTTACGCCATGGTACGCCTGATGCCAGACTATTAATTGAAACCGCAATTGCTTCCGGAATTTTTGAAATAGAAGGCGGCCCCATTACTTACCTTTTGCCCTATTCAAAAAACTTCCCTTTAGATAAGGCATTTTTGTATTGGAAGTATGTTGAAAGAGTGTGTGCTAACTATTCAAAATTAAATGAACCAATAAACCGCGAGTCTTTTGGACCGCTAACCGCAACGCTAGTGCCGCCATCGATTACCATTGTTATTCAGTTACTGGAAATGCTGCTGTCATTAGAAGAAGGGGTGAAGTCATTCTCGGTGTCATTTGCGCAACAAGGCTCGATGAACCAGGATATTGTCACCGGCGCAGTACTGAAAAAACTGGCGAAATATTATGCTGCACAAATTAATTGTAGCGATGCGGCAATTCATTTGGTCTACCACCAGTGGATGGGCGCCTTTCCAATGAATAAAGACTATGCCGAGCAGCTGATAAACATGTCGACGGTGATCGCGTCAATGGTAGGGGCAGATAAAATTATCACCAAAACCAGAGAGGAAGCCTCGGGTATACCGACCAAAGAAGCGAATGCCAAAACTGTATCGAATACTCAGTATACCTTAGGGATTTTAAACGGTTTGCCGAATGTGGTTGATGCTGAAGAAGAGGAAATGTTAACCCTGCAGGTGAAAGCGATTATGGAAGCTGTATTTAATGATCCGGCAGATACCTTATGGCGAAAAGTGTTTAACTCGATTAAAAACGGCATTATCGACGTGCCGTTTTCTCCGCATATCATTAATCATAATAATATGATCACCATCAGGGACGCCAAGAAAAACATCCGAATTATCAAAAGAGGCAATGTGCCTATTCCAGACAGATGTTACGCCTATGATAAAGCCCAATGTGATTTGACCAAAGATACCACCAGTATCGTCAATGATATTATTCACGATATAGGAATTATGCAATGATCAGCCAAATCAACAATGAAGAAAAAAGTACAACTAAGGCAAGCAAAGAAAAGTTGTTAATCGATGTTGGTAGTACCTATTTCAAGCTCAGTACCGCTAACAATATAGAGCAGCACTTTCGAGATTTTAAAAAAGATATTTTAGATGATTTAATGCATAAATGCGGCAATACCATCGAAAGTTATGCCAAAGATGATGTGCATATATGTTCATCGGCCAATGGTGGTTTGACGACGTTAATTATCGGTATTACCAATACCTTTTCATTAAAGTATGCCACCAATATTGCCTTTAACTCAGGTATTAATATCATTGATACCGTGCTCTATCAAAATATTGAAGATTACTCAATTCCTAGCGATCTTATCGATGTGGTGATTATTGTCGGCGGCATCAATTCAAACGGCAATGTTTTTTCCGACAGTTTGTACAACTATTTGGCGCAGTTACGCTATTCCAATATTGTTTTTGTCGGTAATGAGCTAGATGCGCCGGCGATAAAAGAACACATTGAAAATGTTGATGTTTTACCAAATATCATTGATGACAGGCTGCATATTATCGAGCAGCATTTACGGGAATATTTAACCAACCTTTATCAAAAAGACATTGAAGGCAAGGAAGATATTAAGCACTTATACGACATTACCTCGAATCAAATATTTCCAACGCCTTACATAGTGAACAAAACACTACCGTTAATTGATGCAAAATTTTCCGTGGTAAACCCGTTTATTTTGTTGGATATTGGCGGCGCCACCACCGACATTCATTATTCAAAGGATTTGGTCGACGACAATCTCGTTACCGAAAATGAATACGACCGGTTGGTATTTAAAAAACTCGGGGTGTATAAGTCAAAGCAATCGTTGATTTTTGCGGCACAAAGTAATGAGTTTGTGTATGAGCTGTTAATGCATTTAAAAGTGACCGAGAACATTTTTCAAGAGCAATCAACAAAAGCAACGAAGATATTGATGCAACTGGCTATTTTTTTGGTTTTATGTAAAATTTCTCATTATAAAAAAGCCTATATCAATTTAAAGCTACTTTCGATTAACTCCATTGTGTTAACCGGTGGTATTACCAAGGTATTAACGGGTGAGGAAATAGAAGATATTATTTCGTTTTTCTATAAAAAAATCCTTAATTCAGAGCATAACCCGGTGACCGTACTCGATAGTAACTATGATATTTGGACGCTTGGCGAACAAGGAAATGAATTATGTCAATAAACTGTATAAGAACACTGCTAGAAGGTGCGGTGCAAGCTCATAGCGATAAAGCTGCCGTCGTTTATAATGAAACAAGTATCAGTTACGCTGAGTTATATGCGAAAGTAAATCAAGTGGCGTTTTATTTAACAGAGTTAGACTTACCAAAAGATTCCAGAGTTGGCATTTATTCGACCAAGGGCATCGAGCAAGTCATCGCGGTATTGGCCATTTTGTCGACCGACTACATATTAGTGCCGCTCACTACTTTATTAAAACCTGAGCAAGTTGAGTACATTATCAACGACTGTGATATCAAATGTATTATCACCGATAAGCTTAAACTTGAGAGCATTGAAGAAATTAACTTCGATGGCCAAATTATTTCTTACGAAACCGCAAGTAAGGGCATCGCCTCATTTGAAGAAATTTTCAAATACTACAATAAACCCTATAGCTGTGACATCAACGGTCACAGCAATGCGCTAATCACCTATTCTTTTGGCGTATCTGGCACACCCAAAGGCATTGTAATTTCACATCGAAATCTGATCGATTCGGCTCGTGTTGTTTCTCAGTATTTGCAACTGCAGCAGGATGATGTGATTTCAGGCTTACTGATTTTTAATCTTGATTACGGCCTGAATCAAATATTTTGTACCTTATACAAAAAAGCAACATTGGCCTTACACCGCTTTATTTTACCTGACGATTTTTTCAACCACATCATTAACGACAAGGTGACGGTGTTACCGTTAATGCCGGTCAATATTTCACAGATGTTTGATGATGACGGCCATAGAATTCCCAGTGCCGGACTCTTTGCGGGTGTGAAAACCATTACCTCATCTGGCGGTAATGTCACCGCAAAAATGGTCAAGGATTGCAAAAATACCTTCCAGCAAGCCGATTTTTACTCTATGCATGGGCTTACTGAAGCATTTCGCTCTACTTATCTTGACCCATCACAAGTCCAAATTAGACCGGATTCTATCGGTAAAGCCATTCCCGATGTAGAGCTTTATGTGATTAACGAACATGGTAAGGAATGTGCGGTGCGGGAAGTGGGTGAATTGATCCATCGTGGTGGCTATATTTACCGAGGTTTCTGGAATGCACCAGAACAAAATGCCGAGCGATTTAAGTCAGTACAAATCTTAAAAGATGTTATCAATCTCGAAGGACAGTTAACTGATGAGATTGTGGTCGCCACAGGTGACTACGTTTATAAAGATGAAGAGGGTTACTTTTACTTTGTTTCCAGGCAAGATGATATGATCAAAACCCGAGGCTTCAGGGTTTCGCCGTTCGAAATTGAATCGGTGGTGGCGAAAAATATTCCGCAAATAGAAAAGTGTGCGGTGTTTGGTATCGACAACGAGCTTATCGAAGAAGAAATTGTCATGGTTTACTCGGCGGTTAGCGAAATTACCGAAAACGAGATCTTGTTTGAGCTGAAAAAACACTTAGCCTCTTACATGATCCCCAGCAGAGTGGTTTACAAGAAGTCGTTGCCGTTAGTACAGAGTGACAAAAACCAGGTTAATAAAGATGCATTGAAGCGCGAGTTGTCAGGACAATAACTTAAGAACATCTGTACCGCCGTTAAGGCTTTATAACTTTAGAAAATCACCCGTCAAATGACGGGTGATTTTTTTGTGAGTGTTAAACCCAGTCTGAGCTCATTTCGCAAATTACTTCGCTGTTTCTAACTGCTCAATCGCGACATCCAACGTTGACTTTTTACGAGTAAACTTCGTCTTTAAATCTTCAATAATGACATACAAACTTGGCACAAAAATTAGGGTCACAATCGTGGCAAACAGTACACCAAATGATAATGAAACAGCCATTGGAATTACAATTTGTGCTTGTGCGCTGGTTTCAAAGAAGATGATTGGTACCAAGCCAATAAAGGTCGTTATCGACGTTAACAAAATGGCACGAAAACGTTTCGTACCCGCATGGGTAACCGCCTCTTTCAAAGGTATGCCAGCTTTACGAGAATTATTGACGTAATCGACCATCACCAGAGAATCATTCACCACCACACCAGAAGCCGCTAAAATGCCCATCACCGATAACGCGCTCAAATCCATGCCTAAAAGAAAGTGTCCAAATACGGCACCGATGACACCAAACGGGATCACCACCATAATCATCACCGCTTGCGAGTATGATTTTAATGGAATGGCCAATAGTGAGAAAATCACCATCAAAGAAATGACAAAGTCACGTAATTGTGAATCGGCACTTTCCATTTCTTCTTGAATGCGACCAGACACTTCACTTTGCACTTGCGGATATTGCCTTAACAATTGTGGAATAAAATTATCACGTATGTCTTTAGCAACTTCAAAAGGCTCTACTTGTTCCGCATCAACACTGGCCCAGACATTGATAGTACGATTACCATTTTCTCGACGAATCCGCGTGACCCCGTCAGTTAATACAATATCGGCCAATTCTGATAAGGGTAACTCAGCACCATTAGGAGCCTGGATCATCACATCATCAACATGGCCAACACTGCTGCGTTGTGCGAGTGGATAACGGACCATAACCTTGATTTCTTCACTATCACGCAAAATACGCTGTGCTTCTAAACCATAAAAGCTATAACTGACTTGTGAAGCGATTTCAGCCAGGGTTAAGCCTAAAGAGTTGGCGAGTGGTTTTAACTCAAGTTGTACTTCCTTGGCACTGGTTTGGCGAGAGTCATTGACATCACCAACACCTTTAAGGGAGTTGAGTTTTGCGGTTAATTCTTTTGCTGCCGCTAATAATTGATCATCATTTTGGCTTTCCAGTCGAAACGCAATATCACCGTCATCACGGCCGCCACCAAATAAGTTGTCACCAATGGTAAACGATTTAACCCCAGGGTAATCAGGAATCGCCTGGCGCCACAAATCAGCTAACTCAAAGGTGTTCATCACTCTCAGTTTTGGCACAACCAACTTAACCATAACT
Source organism: Thalassotalea sp. ND16A (assembly GCF_000764205.1). Taxonomy (GTDB): domain Bacteria; phylum Pseudomonadota; class Gammaproteobacteria; order Enterobacterales; family Alteromonadaceae; genus Thalassotalea_A. The sequence goes on along the minus strand of NZ_JQDZ01000124.1, from coordinate 90,144 downwards.
TGACCACGAGTACGGCTACGTAAATCGATTTGCATATCTGAAATCATTGAACTGCCATGTTCGGCTTCAATTTTTTCATCAATTTGGTAAATAATGCGTTGGATGTTTAATAGGGTATCCAGTGTTGCTTTTTCTGAAGCATCAACATTCATTTCAACATCAATACGAGGAAAATCATGAGGAATTTTAGGCTGACCGATAAAGCGGACAAAGCCACCAGCAAATAAGCCGGCGCTGACTAACATCAAGCTAATAAAGAACATTAATACCGCATAACGATATTTAAGGCATTTCACTAACGCTGGACGGTATACTTTATCAATAAAGCGTTTTAATTTAACATCAACTGCTCGGCGAATTCTATCCATTGGGTTTTTTGGATTAAATTTCTTCACTTTCATTTTTACTAAATGTGCAGGTAAGATTAATTTAGACTCAATCAGCGAGAAAATTAAACACAATACAACCACTGAACCAATGGCCTTGCCAAAGGCTGATGAAGGACCTTCCCCAAATAGAAAGGGTACGAATACCGCGATTGTTGTCAGCACACCAAACGTTGCTGGCATAGCAACACGCTTAACTCCGCGGATCACGTTTTCAGTCGTATGGCCATGCTCTTCTATTTCATCATGGGCACTCTCTCCCATGACAATGGCATCATCGACGACAATACCCAATACTAAGATAAAGGCGAATAAGCTGATAATATTAATCGTAATGTTAACAAATTCCATCGGCATCACTAACAGCGTACCTAAGAAACAGACCGGCAATCCCATCATCACCCAGAACGCTAAACGCACTCGTAAGAATATTGCCAACATCAAAAAGACTAATACCGCACCACTTTTCATATTGTCTAACATCATATTTAAGCGACCTTCAAGGTAATAAGTCATATCTACCCATGTTTCTAACTGAACGCCTGCTGGTAATACCGATTGTTTTTCTTCGACATAACGTTTTACTACTGCTGCTACATCGGTAATGCTTTGATTATCTGCGGCACCGATAAATATCGTCGCCGAGTTTTTACCGTTAAACTTGGAGTATTGCAGGCCCTCTTCAAAACCATCAATAATCGTTGCCAGTTCGCCCAGTAATATTTTGCTGCCATCTGCTAAAGTGATCACCGGGATCATTTCAAATTCATGACCGCGATACGCTTGATTTTCAACGCGCAGGTTGATATAGCCATTTTCAGCACGAATTTGCCCTGCTGACATGTTTCTTGAATAACTACGAACCGCTTGCGCAACATCTCTAAAGCTCAAGCCGTATTCACGTAATTTGTCTTTACTGACTTCAATAGAAATTTCGTAATTTAAACCACTGAAAAAGTCAGAAACATTGACTAAGGGTAATTGCTGTATTTCGGTATGAACTTTACGTCCTAGCTCTTTTAATTCAGCATTGGTCAAATCACCATATAAACTGATGTACATCACTTCTTGACGAAATTTTTCCCGTTCAACTTTAATCCTTTCCATGCCGTCAGGAAAACTGGAAATAGAATCAATCGCGGATTTAACTTCTTCCAACACGATTTGTGGATCATAGTCGAGCTCGACTTCGAACCAGCCATTTGAATAATTTCGGTTAGAATAGGTGATCACACGCTTAAGACCTTGCACGGTTTCAAGCGCTTCCTCAATTTTAATGGTGATGCCTTCTTCCACTTCTTGTGGTGCGGCGCCAGGGTATGGTGCCGCGTAGGAAATCCAATTGATTTTCACTTGAGGGAACATCTGTTTATTGATGGTTTGCATCGTTAAGATGCCACCCACCAATATAAAGAACATCAACAGGTTTGCTGCTACGCTATTGCGGGCAAACCAGGCAATTAAGCCTTTGTTAGTTTCTTCCATTAGTTAACTCCTGCACTTGCCACACTAGCCACGGCAGCAACTGAGGTTTTATCATCTTGCTCAGTTTCACTTTCTTCTACCGTGCTCGGCAACGCTAACTTCATCCCATTAACAGGATAATCTAATGCCGAAACAATCAATTGATCGCCATCGGACAGACCGTTAGAAACAATTACGTTTTCACCATCCTGGCGGGCAATTTCAATATTTACATACTGCAATTTTGACTCTGCATCTAACACCGCCAAACGGCCATTTTCAACCAAATAACGCGGCACCGAGCTGGCTTGAGCAAGGTTAATACCGACAATGTTTGCGTTAACATACGAGCCAAAACGTAACGCCGTTTTTTGCTCGGTTGCGGTTTCATTCAAGGCGTATGGGTCTTTAACTTCAGCGACCAAATACGTCATTCGGCTTTTGTTATCAACAACGCCTTCACTACGGGCAATTTTTGCCCTCCAGGTAACATCTACACCAGCAAAAGCACCGGATAAATTAACCATTGCGTCATCACCATAATTGGACAAATATTGTAATTGGTTATCGGCAACAGGCAATCGTATTTCCGCTAGAGCGGTACCGAGTAATTTTCCAACATTGCTGCCAACACCAACAAACGATCCTAACCCTATCGCTCTGCTGTCAATCATCGCATCATAAGGCGCACGTATCTCTGTGCGTTCTAGATTACGTTGAGCTCTTAACACAGAAGCTTGCGCGGATTTAACTCGGGCAAGTTCCTGAGCAAGTTGCGGCTTACGTAAGCTTAATTCAGTTGGCGAAGTGTTGGTGATGCGTTTCCATTCGCTTTCGGCTACTTTGCCTTGTGCACGTTCGGTTTCCAGTGCGGCACGAGCAGATGCCATATTGGCTTGCGCATCAATAAGAGCAGCTTCATAATCATTGGGATCGATACGAGCAAGTAATTTGCCCTTGCTAACAAATCCACCACGAACAAATTCTTCTGACAAAGCAACGATCTGACCACTGACTTGCGCGACTAATTCGGTTTCATATTTAGGTTGCACAATACCGTATGAACTAACCTGCAGAGTCATTGACGCTACCGTGACCGCCTCCACTGCGACAATTGGTGTGTTATCAACTTTAGCCTTTTCTTGTGGTGGTTTCTTCATACCTGAAAAGCCAACAAACAACAAAATGCCAGTTGCCAAAATGACGATAGGTACAATAATTTGTTTTTTACGTGTCACAGTTTATCCCTTAATAAAATCTAACCTAATAGATGTTACATCTATTGCAATGATGTAAGGATACAGAGTTATCTGTCATCGGTTGCAATTAAAATGTAACTGACTATTACAAAATTCACTTGTATATACAGGTGAATTGCTATACATTAGCTTTCAGATTGTATATACAACTTACACAATACAAAGTTAACCTGGATATTTGAGCTATGACGACACCTAAATTTACCCAGATAAAACAGTTTATTTTTGAGCAAATTGAATCAGGCACTTGGTCTGAACATCAGCGTGTGCCCTCGGAAAATGAATTGGCATCTCAATTTGGTGTCTCGCGTATGACTGCGCGCCGGGCATTACAAGAGTTAACCGATGAAGGGGTGTTAAGTCGCTCAAAAGGCTCTGGCACCTTTGTTGCGAGCTTTAAGTCACAGTCTTCGTTAATGGAGATTCGCAATATTGCCGATGAAGTGAAAGCTGCAGGTCATACCTACTCTGCTAAACCAGTAGGCATTGAGAAGTTGCTGGCCGATGCTGCAATAGCCATCGAGTTAGATATTGCTATTGGTGATAGCGTTTATTTTTCAAAAATTTTGCATATGCAAAATGATCAACCCATTCAGTTAGAGCAGCGGTTTGTCAATGCCGCATTAGTGCCTAACTATATTAATCAAGACTTCTCAGTAATTACTCCGCATGAGTATTTAAGTAAAGAAGCACCGCTTACCGAAGCCACTCATCAAATAGAGGCGGTGTTGAGCGAAGCAACAATTACTGCGTTGTTGGCCATTAAAGCCGAACAACCATGTTTACAGGTAAAACGCCGCACCTGGTCATCTCATGGTGTGGTCAGTTTGGCTATTTTGACCTCACCGGGTGATAAGTACCGCCTTGGTGGGCATTTAAAATTTTAAGAGAATATTTAGGAGAACAATGTGATGTTTAAATATGGTGTTGACCGCCTAGAGCTTGATATTGTAAACGGCATAGCCGACGGTAGTATCAAGGCAGAGCTTTGCCAAGAAGCATTAGATCAAATCAATAAAAGTCGACAAAATGTCGAAAAGATGGCGAGTTCAGACAAGCCCGTATATGGCATAAATACTGGATTTGGTCCCCTGTGTGATACGCAAATTTCACCTGAAGAAACCCATTTATTACAAAAAAACCTACTCATTACCCACGCGGTAGGTGTAGGAGAGCCTATTGCTAAAGCGATTTCAAAGCTAATGCTGATCACCAAAGTGCATGCATTAAGTCGTGGTTTTTCGGGTATCCGCCTCGAAGTCGTTGAGCGCATGTTAACCTTTATCGAACTGGACCTAATTCCAGTTGTTCCAGAGCAAGGCTCAGTAGGAGCTTCTGGTGACTTAGCACCACTTTCTCATTTATTTTTGCCATTAATTAATGAAGGTGAATTCTGGCAAAGTGAAGAGGGGCAAGACGATAAAATCGTTCCTGCCCCCGAGATCCTTAGCAAACATGGCTTAGCACCTCTTGATTTGCATGCCAAAGAAGGCTTGGCCCTTATCAACGGTACGCAATTTATTTTATCTCATGCCATCACCGCATTAACCAAAATGCGTTACTTATTAGACTTAGCAGACTTAACCGGTGCCATGAGTATTGAAGGTATGCAAGGCAGTGAATCGCCATTTAGAGAAGAGCTTCATCAAACCCGTGCATTTAAAGGCAATTTAGAAGTTGCAGCGCGTATGAGAGCCTTTTTTAAAGACTCACAAAATATGGCTGATCACGAAGAGTGCGATCGCGTACAAGACCCTTATTCATTAAGATGTATTCCGCAGGTGCACGGCGCATCACGCAATGCTTATTATCACTTAAAAGAGCTGTCTGAAATCGAGATGAACTCGGTAACAGATAACCCAATTGTTATCAGTAGTGAAGAAGCCATTTCTGGTGGTAGCTTCCACGGCCAACCTCTTGCCATGGTGTTAGATTACGCATCCATTGCGGCCGCTGAATTAGGGAATATTAGCGATCGACGTTGTTATTTATTATTGGAAGGTTTGCACGGTTTACCGCGACTGTTAACCAAAGCAGGTGGCTTAAACTCAGGCATGATGATCCCGCAATATGCAACGGCAGCTTTGGTAACAGAAAATAAATCTTTGTGTTTTCCACCTTCGGCTGACAGTGTTCCAACCTCTATGGGCCAAGAAGATCACGTATCTATGGGTAGCATTTCCGGCAGAAAGCTTAATCAAATTTTAGGTAATGTCGATAAAATTTTTGCCATTGAATTAATGTATGCTGCGCAAGCAATTGAGTTTAGACGACCAAATAAATGTTCAGATTTGATTGAGCAGAACTTTGCGCTGATCAGAAGTAAAGTCGATAAACTTGAAGAAGACCGACTATTAAAACCGGATATCGATGCGCTGATCACACTGGTTAAATCACAAGCGTTTAGCGTTAACCTTGAACATTAATTATAAGGCCTAAACCCATGACAAATGTGATCAATTTTCAACAACAAATTAAGCAAGGTATTCCAACTGAATTACCCGCAGCTAAGCCTTACCCTGTGGATGCTAATCGTGCCCCTAAACGTAAAGACATTCTTAGCGGCGAAGAAAAACAGTTGGCACTTAGAAATGCACTGCGATATTTTCCGAAAGAGTGGCATCAGGAATTAGCGCAAGAGTTTGCTCAGGAATTAACAGACTTCGGCCGCATCTATATGTACCGTTTCAAGCCAAACTATGAATTAAAGGCCCGTGCAGTTGCTGATTACCCGGCCAAATGTGAGCAAGCGGCAGCCATCATGCTGATGGTCGACAACAACCTGGATCCTGCCGTGGCACAACACCCGGAAGAACTTATTACGTATGGCGGCAATGGTGCAGTGTTCCAAAACTGGGCGCAATACCTGTTAGCGATGAAGTATTTGAGTGAAATGGAAAGTGACCAAACGCTACATCTATACTCTGGTCACCCAATGGGTCTGTTTCCGTCGTCAGTCGATGCGCCGCGTGTGGTTGTTACCAATGGTATGATGATCCCGAACTACTCACAGCCTGATGACTGGGAAAAGTTTAACGCCTTAGGCGTTACTCAATACGGGCAGATGACCGCGGGTTCATTTATGTATATTGGTCCGCAAGGTATTGTTCATGGCACCACAATTACGGTGATGAATGCGTTCCGTAAGGTTCTAAATAAAGGTGAAACCTCGAAAGGTAAAGTATTCCTGACCGCCGGTTTAGGTGGTATGAGTGGTGCGCAACCAAAAGCCGGTAACATCGCGAACTGTATTACCGTATGTGCCGAGGTGAACTCGAACGCTGCGACTAAGCGTCACCAGCAAGGCTGGGTTGATGAGCTTATCGATAACATGGATGCGCTTATTACTCGCGTTAATCGCGCACAAGCGAATGAAGAAGTCGTATCGATTGCTTATATCGGTAACATTGTTGACGTTTGGGAAGCTTTTTATGAGCATAACATCTTTATTCATTTAGGCTCAGATCAAACTTCTCTGCATAACCCCTGGTCAGGCGGCTATTACCCGGTAGACATCAGCTATGAAGAATCGAATCGACTTATTCGTGAAGAGCCAGAAGTGTTTAAGGTGAAGGTGCAACAAACGTTGAAGCGTCATGCCGATGCAGTCAATAAGCATACCGCTCGTGGCACTTATTTCTTCGACTACGGCAACGCCTTCTTGCTAGAAGCATCTCGCGCCGGTGGCGACGTAATGGCTGAAAACGGCATCGACTTTAAATACCCTTCCTATGTTCAAGATATTCTTGGGCCTATGTGTTTCGATTATGGCTTTGGACCATTTCGCTGGGTATGTGCTTCAGGTAAATCTGAAGATCTGGATAAGACCGATGCGATTGCAGCACAAGTGTTAACTAAGATCATGCGCGATTCGCCTGAAGAAATTCAGCAACAAATGCAAGACAATATCACTTGGATCAAAGACGCCAAGCAAAACAAATTAGTGGTTGGCTCGCAGGCACGAATTCTTTATGCCGATGCGCAAGGTCGAATTGAAATAGCAAAAGCATTTAACGATGCCATAAACCGTGGCGATATTGGCCCAGTGGTATTAGGTCGTGATCACCATGACGTTAGTGGTACAGACTCTCCGTTTAGAGAAACCTCTAATATTTATGATGGTAGTCGCTTTACTGCAGATATGGCAATCCACAATGTCATTGGTGACAGTTTCCGCGGTGCAACATGGGTTTCTATCCATAATGGCGGTGGTGTTGGCTGGGGTGAAGTGACCAATGGTGGCTTTGGTATGCTGCTTGATGGCAGCGAAGATGCAGAGCGTAAGCTTAAATCTATGCTGTTATTTGATGTAAACAACGGTATTGCCAGACGCAGTTGGGCACGAAATGAAGAAGCTAACTTTGCGATTAAACGAGAAATGGCGAGAACGCCTAAACTAAAAGTTACCTTGGCTAACTTAGTTGATGACGAAATTTTAAATAATTTACCTGGCTTCTAAAGGCTACTGGCTTCGGGCTTCGGGCTTCGGGCTTCGGGCTTCGATAGCATCATAAAGCCGCAGTTGTTATCTACAACTGCGGCTTTATTTATGGTGTTATTAAGTGGCGGAATATAACAGATAGGCCGATACCATATTATTTAGCATGTGTATGGCGATACAATATTTCAAGTTATCGGTTTTCAACCGTACGATGGATAAAATCATCGCCAGCACAAATAAATCGAATAAGATGATGGCTTCATACTGAGTGTGGACCAGGGTGAAGATTAATGCGGTAAAAAATACGGCTCCCGATTTACGTAATACCGTTTGTTCTATTTTTTTGTAAATAAAACCACGAAATACCAGTTCTTCAAAAACAGGAGCGACGATACATAGAGATAACACACTGAGCCAAATATTGTCGGTACTGGCAAGCATATCATTCATCCATTCAGGCGTTTTTACCTCAAACAGCGCGTTTACCACGACACTTAAAAAAATATAAATCAGAGTAATGATCAGCCACGGTTTGAATCCGCTAAAACTTGCGGTTTGGCCTAAAGCAAAGAAGTCCAGCTTCTGCTGATAACTCAGTTCCTTTGTCGCTCTTGCTAAAACCGGCAGGGTGACCAAGGCCATGCCGATAGCAAAAACTGCGGTTACGTCACCATCATAAAACCAGCGATTAATATCAATAATATTTGGGTTAGCCTGAGCATACACACCAAAAACAATACTTAACAACAACGTTGGGATATATAACGCCAAAATCCATAGCAGTACTGACCAAACAGATTCATAGTCGGGTGTATTGATTGGCAACTGATTGTGCTCTACCTCAGCCTGCTCGTGCTGAGATGGTTCTTTCTCTGACATTTCGATCTTTACCAAGTTGATTAAATCTGTCTTATATATCCGTCACCATTCAAGATGCAGGTTTCAGAGCACTTTGAATGGTGCCGGGTGTATATCGTAAATAATACGGTAATATTGGTAAATTTAGCAAAAAAATTCAAAGTTTTATTTTCTATTATCCCCTGCCAGAATGCTTGTTCCCTCATATTTTGATACATTTAAAAAGTACCATCATGACATAATATGTCGCAATCATTTAAAATTCTTGCTATATTAATTAACGATTTATTAACAAATCACTCGCTTTTTCAACTGAAATAACTCAAATTAGCCGGTGAAAAATAAATGGAGGTAAGGTATGGAATTTAGTAATGATGTAGTGGCCTGGGGTAGTGTTGGTTTAGTGCTAATGCTTGCCGAACTGGTAATTCCCGGTGGGATCATTGTGTTCTTGGGTACTTCGGCCGTGGCTGTAGCCCTTACTTTGCAATTTGGCATTATCGACAACTGGATGCATGCCTTCACCTTATGGTTCATTTTATCCATCGTGCTACTACTGATATTTCGTAATGTTGGCCAAAACCTGGTTGGTGGCGATAGTACTATTGGCAATACCGATGAAAACCTCGATGTTTTTGGCCATGAAGTTAAAGTGATCGAAACCATAGGTCCGGGCAATAAAAAAGGCAGGATCTTTTTTCAAGGCACCAACTGGAGCGCTCTTGGTGATGGCAGCGAAATTGCGAGCGGCGAAACGGTAAAAATTATTTGTCGGGAAAACATCTCATACGTGGTTGAAAAACTCAGCTAATAGATCCTCACATAAATCAACCCACAGAAACAAACACACATAAATACACATTCATTAAAATAACTAAAATTAACTAAGGAGAGTCATGTGTTTATCTTTACTATTGTCTTTTTAGGCATCCTGTTCATTCTGTTTAAGCTCGTACTTATCGTCGAGATGCGCGAAGTCTGCGTGATTGAACGATTAGGAAAATTTAGAGCGGTAATGCAACCGGGGTTACACTTTTTAATCCCGTTTTTCGACCGAGTCGCTTATCGCCACGAAACCCGTGAGCAAGTACTTGATATACCGGCACAAAGCTGTATTTCAAAAGATAACATTCAAATTGATGTTGATGGCCTGGTATACATTAAAGTGATGGATGGTGCCAAAGCCAGCTATGGCATTGAAGATTACCGACGTGCCAGCGTAAATTTGGCGCAAACCACGATGCGTAGTGAAATAGGTAAATTGAAATTAAGCCAAACGTTCTCTGAACGCGACACGTTAAACGAAACCATAGTAAGTGAAATCGATAAAGCCTCGGATCCATGGGGCATTAAAGTATTACGTTATGAAGTAAGAAACATTACGCCGTCGATAAATGTGATCCATACCCTGGAGAAACAAATGGAAGCGGAACGTAAAAAGCGTGCCGAAATCACTCTCGCCAATGCCGAACGAGATTCCACCATAAATTTATCTGAAGGCGATCGTCAAGAAGCAATCAACCTTTCCGAGGGGGATAAGCAAAAACAAATTAACGAGGCCGAAGGCCGGGCTAGAGAAATTGAAATTATCGCCGATGCCACGGCACAAGGCATTGCCTTAATTGCCGACGCGGCCAATCAGCCTTGCGGTGATGACGCCATTAAAATGCGTTTGATGGAAGAATTTATCCAACAAACTGGCGATGTATTAAATACCGCTGATGTCTCAATTCTTCCGGCAGAAATGGCCAAATTGGAAGGCTTCTTCGAAGGCATGGATAAAGTTACTGCAACTGTACAAGGAGCAAAATAATGGAATTTTTAGTGGATTACGCAAGTACCGATATTGCCGTGATGCTGATTTGGGGCGCAATTTTCTTAAGCTTTGTCATTAAGCTATTTCAATCAATTTGTTTAGTGCCCACCAAGTCATCGTATGTGGTTGAACGCTTAGGAAAATATCATAAAACCTTAGACGCTGGTTTTCATGCCTTGTTTCCTTTTATCGACCGTGTCGCTTACATTCAAGATTTGAAAGAAGAAACCATCGATGTACCGCCGCAAGAGTGTTTCTCCAAAGATGAAGTTAATGTAGAAGTCGATGGGGTTATATATATCTCGGTAACCGACCCGATAAAAGCCAGCTACGGCATCACCGATTATCGTTTCGCCGCCATGCAGTTGGCACAAACCACAACCCGCTCGGTCATTGGTACCTTGGATTTAGACCGAACCTTTGAGGAGCGAGATTTGATCAGTGCGAAAGTGGTCGATGTGTTAGACAAAGCCGGTGAGGCATGGGGCATACGAGTACACCGTTACGAGATCAAAAACATTACGCCGCCACAAACGGTAAGATTGGCGATGGAAATGCAAGTAAATGCCGAACGTGAACGCCGCGCAATTCTGGCCAAGAGTGAAGGTGACAAGCAAAGTGTGATTAACCGTTCAGAAGGTTTAAAACGGGAAACCATTAACATTTCAGAAGGTGAAAAGCAGCGTCGGATCAATGCTGCCGAAGGTAAAGCTGCGGAGATATTGTCATTAGCCAAAGCTACGGCGGATTCTATCAAAAAAGTTGCCGGGGTGATTAATCAGGAAGGTGGTCAAAAGGCTTTGGAGATGCAGTTAAGTGAGCAGTACTTAAAGCAAATGAAGGGCTTAAGTAAAGCAAACAGAAAAGTTGTATTACCCGCTAACTTGTTAGATTACCAACAATGGATGGCAACCATGGGACTGGCAAAAGCTGGCTCTAAATAAGCTGAACTAGCAAAAATAAATTCAAATCAGATAAAACCATTAAGTGTAAATACTTGATGGTTTTTTGTACATGGATTGTACTTATACCCGGCAGGCAGGATAGCCTTTAGAGGGTGATTGTACATGGATTGTACTTATACCCGGCAGGCAGGATAGCCTTTAGAGGGTGTTTTTGAAACATTATCCTTGTTAAGTTTTTAATCAGCTTTTTATCTTATATACCTAATAAAATTATCGTCTTCTTCTATTAAAATAAAAGCATACGCAGTTCGATTGTGGGGGTTGGTGTGGAGATTGATAAAATCGCTGTATTATTTTTTACTGTGGTGATCTTGTTTGTTGCCGCTATTATCTTTGCCTGACTAGTGCCCGATTAATACGAGACTAATCAAGACGATATAACGGCAACGGTGTTAACCTAATTTTGTTTTTAGAAATTGCCAGGCCTCGGCTGAAATTGTCGTTTTCGAGATGTAGCTATTGCCGCCACTAACGGGAAATAAAATCACGCCTTTCTCGGTTTCGGTAAACGACTGTATATCTTGCCATTTCAGTAAATAGTCAGAGAAATCTGATTTTATTTCGATGCCCTGCTCATTTAATGTCATTGCCACTTCACTGCCAGAAGCCTTACTCCACATTTGCCGGGTCACCCACCAACTTTTGGCGTAAATAACGCTTAGTACCTCAACAAAGGCAAGAATAAAAAAGAAAGCACCAAGGTGAGCACTTAGCCCTTCAATTTGTACCATGTAAAAAAACATACCAAAGCAAAGTAACACTATCGCCTTTAAGTGGCGTTTAATCGGGTTTGGCTGAATTGCATTCGATTGTTCAAAACATTCGCTGTAATGCGGTTTATCTAAGATAAATTTACTTTCAAAATTCATGGGATTTATCGTTATCATTATTCGTTAAATTAGTTATTTTTCGCTTGTTTTCTGCTTGTTTTCTGCTTGTTTTCTGCTTGTTTTCTGCTTGTTTTCTGCTTGTTTTCTGCTTGCTGAGCATGCGTTTTTCATTCACCATCCACAAGCCTACTAATACGAAACAACTGATTAAAGTAATGCCTAAATGTACGCTAAAGGTCTTTAGCTCAAAACTTTCTGCCCACAAAAACCTTGGACCCCGCCTGGTCAGTAAAAATAAATCCAGCAGCGTAATATGAATAAATAACACGGCAAAACACATTGCTATTTTTTTCTTGGTTAACAATTATTTCCCCTCAAGTGTCGAATCAGGCTCGACTTTATCTAGCCAGGTCATCATATCAGGATAGTGAAATTGATAATGCAATTTTTCAAAATAAATGGATTCTATCAACTTGCCATTTAATTCACATTGTTCACTAAAAACAGCGCTTGGTTGCGTTAAAGCGGCAATGGCCTTTTGATAAAATTGTCGCCGCGTTGGATGTTTTGGCGCTACACAGTTATAGACTTGGTCACTACCAACAGTATTCTGCTGTTGTTGACTGAGTACACTAGCGATAATAGCAACCACATCGTCGCGATGGATCAGGTTTATCACTGAGTCTGGATTGGCAATGGCTTTGCCATTTTTAAAAAACCGTCCCGGCTGTCTATCATAACCAACCAATCCGGCAAGTCTTAATACGGTTTTATGGGGTATGTTGCTAGCTGATATTAATTGCTCTGCTTTATGCAGAATCGCGACTTTCTCGGCCTTCAGGTTTAACGCTGAATCTTCATTTACCGGCCCTTGCAGGCCATTATAAACCGCGCTAGAGCTGAGCAGCATAATACTTTCTACCATACTTGTTGATTGCTCGGCTTGCTTGATTATTGCTGCGATTTTTTCAGGGTAATCGCTTTTGCCATAACGTATGCCTGGTGGTATACAGATGATCAGCGTTTGGCAGTGAAAAACTTCACTGCCATGTTCGACTTCGGGCAAGTTGAATAGACAAGCGTGCAATTGTTGCGCGGCTAACTTTTCAACACCAAGGGCGGTGGTAGAAGTTACCACGACACTGTGGCCAATTTGTTTTAAATATTTTGCCAGTGGCAGGCCTAACCAGCCCGCACCAATGATTGCTATGGGCTCATTCATTATGTGCTCGTTCATTTATGGTTAACCTCAGGTATTACGACGTATTTACCGTTAAAAGTGGCGACTTTGCGATCACCATCATGCACATTTACTTGTACCTGAATGCGCGCTCTACGGCCTTTGGCAAGCACGTTAATCTTGCCTGCAGTGTCATCTTGACAGACTTTCGCCATCGGCTGACCATGTAATGGTTTGTGATAACGAATATCGGCATCCGCTAAAACAATATCCCCCTTTAACTGCTCAGATTTCACTAAGAGGTGCACCCAGCCCCATCCGGTTAACGTCGCCAATGTGTAAATACTGCCGGCAAACATCGTATTGTGTAAGTTTATATTGGCTGCTCTATCGGCGCATACCGTAAATTGTTCGCCATTATATGACGCCGGGTGGATCAACATGTGTTTGGAAACGGGAATGGTTTGATGCCAAACCTGTTTAAGCTCGGTTAACCAGGATAGGTGTTCTCCAGAGTAGGCCGGTAAGTGTTTTTGCATGGCAAAATGTTTTACTTCATCATACAAGGTATGCGCCGGCGCCAATAGTTGGTAGGCCATTTTCTGATAAAACGATACCGCCACTTCTCTGGCATTGAGCTCGATGGTCTTCACCCCTTGCTCAATTGCCACTTGCTCTAATGACGTTAACATTAACTTGCCCAAACCTTTGCCATGGTATTTTTCAGCCACTGCCATATAACGAATTTGGCCGCTGAAACAGTTGGTTTTATGCAAGCGGCCAACGGCGACTACTCTACCCTCTTCATCGACAATCATGCGATGCACCGATTGACCTTCAACTTCGTCCACTTCAGAGCCCATAGGTTGTCCCCAAGGTTGTCTTAATTGCTGGTAACGTAATTGATGATAGGCGGCAAAATCGGCAGCCGTTTGCGGTTGGATCACTTTAAACATTGGATTGAACTAAGCTCTTATTGGCATAAATTTGAATTAAATAACCTGAATTCGGGTTAAATAGTTAGGGTAAACGTTACTGGACCTTCATTGGTTAACGACACTTGCATATCGGCCGCGAAAATCCCGGTAGGCACGACAAAGCCCTGTTCTCGGAGTTGCTGACAAAAATATTGATACAACTCTTTACCCAATCCCGGATCGGCCGATTTAGAAAAGCCAGGTCGATTACCCCGGGTGGTATCCGCAGCCAGGGTGAATTGCGACACTACTAAGATATCACCATTAATTTGACCAACGTTCAAGTTCATCTTACCTTGTTCATCGGCAAAAACTCGATAGCTTGCAACCCGCTGAGCCAAACGTTTGGTTTTTGCTTTATCATCGGCTTTTTCCACCGCCAGTAACACTAGCAAGCCCTGGTTTATTTCACCATTGATTTTTCCGTCAATACTGACACTGGCGTTACTTACTCTTTGGATTAAAGCGATCATAGTTTTCTGGTTAATTTATCCAATGACATTAAAGGCGAACACAGTCGTGCAATAGGTTTCCATATCGCTCAACACTATTGGTTTTCGATAAAGTCAGCCATTTTATCAGATGCCTGACAAATGGCATCAATTATCGCGTCTTCAAAGCCACTATGTCCGGCTTTAGGAATAATTTGTAACTGTGAATTTTGCCAGTGCTCGGCCAATAAATGGGCCTGTTTTAACTGACAAACCATATCGTAACGGCCATGAATAATAAAGGCCGGCAGGTGTGCAATTTTACTCACATTTTTGAGCAGATAATCCGGCTCAAAAAAACAGTGATTACTGAAATAATGATTTTCAATACAGGCCATGGCAATGGCACCATGAGTTTCTTCCTGGCTGTCCAGTTCATGCTTATCGACTAATAACGCGGAAATTCGGGTTTCCCATAATGTCCAGGCTTTCGCGGCGGTGATGCGAGCAATTTCATTTTCTGAGGTCAACAATTGATGAAACGCTTTTACTGGGTCACTAAAATGCTGATGCTGCACCGGTGCAATAAAATCCTGATAATAATCGGGGTAAATGGCGCCGGCACCATCACTACCATATAACCAATTGACCTCACTGTCTGTCCCTAAAAAAATCCCTCTTAAAATAAACCCGGTGACTCTAATGCTGTGTTTAATGCCATAAGCAAGTGCCAATGTTGTGCCCCATGAGCCTCCGGCCACTAACCACTTGCTAATGGCAAAATATTCACGGATCTCTTCCATATCATCAATAAGATCATCGGTGCTGTTGTTGATAATGCCTGCATGCGGTGTCGACTTACCACTGCCGCGCTGATCAAACACTATGATGCGATATTTCTCCGGGTTAAAATAACGTCGATGGTCACTACTACTGCTACCGCCGGGACCGCCATGTAAATACACTACGGGGATCCCCTCTGGGTTACCACTTTCTTCAACATACAAGGTATGCTCGCCCACTTGCAGATATTCGATTTTATTGGGCTTAATTTTGGGATACAAGCTATGCAACATATTTCCTAGAAGATAGTTAAATCGTTATTAATTTTAGTCTATTTATTGTTTGCTGTAGATTTTCTATGAGTAAATTCTTGAAGACAAACGGTGAATTCGGCACCAACAAACACAATTAACCACGACAAATAGACCCAGACAAACAGAATAGGGATAATTGCCAAAGCGCCATAAATGGCTTCGTAAGATGGCAGATGAGTGACGTAAGCAGCAAAGGCTTTTTTCGCCAGCTCAAACAATAAGGCAGCGATGACGGCCCCTGTTAGCGCAAACTTAAACCGAACTTCGGTGTTAGGTACCAACAAATAAAGCACTAAAAAACCGGCTAAAGAAGCAAAAAATGGCAACACTCTGAGCATTAAATTATTTAACGTGCTCATATCTACACCACTGAACGTGACCAGGGACACTATATAGGACGTAGCCAATATACTTACCCCGACTAACACCGGGCCCAAGGTTAAAATCATCCAATAGACGGCAAATGAAGTGACGGCTTTGCGTGGTTTGTGAATGCGCCAAATCCGGTTTAAGGCTTTATCTACTGCGGAGATAAGCAATAATGCCAGCAAAAACAATACAAAAATAGCCGTTGCCGACATTTTTGATGCATTACTGACAAACCCATCAACATGCTCCTGGATTAATTCCGACGCAGTGGGCACAAAGTTACTGAACACAAATTTTTCTATGTCATTGTGTAATTCGGCAAAAATGGGAAACGCTGACGCTATTGAAAATGTCACCATGATCAAGGGCACCAAAGACATTAATGTCACATAAGACAAATAGCCTGCAGAAACTTGTATTTGATCATGACCGCAACGCTTAAAGTAATGTTGAATAAAACGAATTACCGGTATGGTCTTCGGGTAACGTGCAATAATTTGTGACAATTTCATTGATTATTCTATAGTTTTCCTAGTGTTATATTAACTATACTAGATTAAATACCATAAATTAAAATATTTGGAGAACTTCATGGCAAGACAAGGTTCAGGTGGTAATGTGTTAGCAGCGATATGCTGCATTTTTATCCCCGGATTAGGACAATTAGTGCAGGGTCGTATATTTGCCGCTCTATTATTTTTTGTATTCAGCGGTATTTTATATTTTACCTGGGTATTCTGGATAGTCGGTGCATTGCTACATCTTTGGTCAATTATTGATGCGGCGAAATACCGGAGTTCATCGCCATTGACCGAGTGATTTTTGATGTGACCTTTTATGCGAGGTTGAAACCCCGCCAACCGGTTACGAAGCTTGATTAGGCAGCAAACACAAAAATGCCGAGTATAAACTCGGCATTGATACGGGTTTAATTGGTTAAAATTAAACTAATTTTAATACCGCAACTAACACTGCAGTTAGTACTAAGCTTGAAGTAATAACACCTTTAACAGTTGTCATTGTGCCTTGCTTACCAACAATAGCGTTCACTTCTAATGCTGCAATAATCGCTAAGCCAACCCACATCGCAGTACTGCCCATGCCTGTACCCCAACCAAAGCCAAGAGCACCAGCGTGACCGCCAGCTAACATGAAAAATGCCATCGGGCCTGAGAATAATGTGTTAGTACGAGACGCTAGCAGTGCTTTTGCACCAGCTGCAGGGCCGTCACCTTCAACCATACCTAAAGCTATTTTTTGGTTGGGCCAGATAATTAACCACACGTTTAAGAACATTAATGTTCCCATGGTTGCGCCTAAAACAATACCAGCATTTAAATAACCAAGTTTCATCACACCGACAAGTAGCACTAAACCCGTTAGGAAAGTGAACATTGCGCCCCAACGGAACCACCAAAGAGCAGCAGGTGCTAGGTGTTTTTTCGCGTCAGCTAAAGCTTCAGGAGTTGCTTTTTTAAAGTAACCGCCTTGAATAAAGTTAAAGTAGTATAAAAGTCCTATCCAGGTCATCCCGAATAGTAAGTGGCCCCAACGAGCCAAGAAATTAATAATTTCCATGGTTTCCATAATTCACCCTTAATGATGTTTAAAATTGAATGAGTTACCTCTGTGCCGGATGCCCATTCTTTATTGTTTTACCCACCGTTAAAAATACCTTTAAAGCAGTAAATAAGCAATAAAATTCCCACTTTATGGCGTTCAAACGCTGTTAAAACAAGCATTTAAACCACACTATTACTAAGGATACTGTGAAATAGTAAAAATGTGGCAAAGTTAACCTGGCTTACGCCATTACGCGAGAATGAATTCTCGCCAACCAATACCATCCATGGTAGTTTGCATTCCATCATCCTTGAAGCAAAAAACCGCTAACGGTAATGCCATTAGCGGTTTTCAATAATCGTTAATTAGTGATTATTTTTTCGCTGTGCGACCTTCACGTTTACGGTCACTCTCTTTCAAGAATTTTTTACGTATACGGATGCTGTCAGGCGTTACTTCTACTAATTCATCATTATCAATAAACTCTAAAGCTTGCTCTAGTGACATGATAATTGGTGGCGTTAACGTTTGCGCTTCATCAGTCCCTGATGAACGAACGTTGGTTAACTGCTTACCTTTCAGGGCATTTACCGTTAAGTCGTTATCACGTGAATGAATACCGATGATCTGGCCTTCATAAATGTCCAGTCCGTGACCGATTAACATACGACCGCGAGATTGTAAGTTAAAGATGGCGTTAGTAAGCGCTTTACCTGTGGCGTTAGCGATCATTACACCGTTAAGACGTTGACCAATTTCACCACCTTTATGAGGACCGTACTGTAGGAACGTATGGTAAATTAAACCAGAACCTGAAGTTAACGTCATAAATTCAGTTTGGAAACCGATCAAACCACGACTTGGCATGATGAAGTCCATACGAATCCGGCCTTTACCATCTGGTGCCATATCAGTAAGCTCGGCTTTACGAACACCCATTCTTTCCATGATCGGACCTTGATGCTGCTCTTCAACATCAATCGTTACCGATTCATACGGTTCTTCCATTTGGCCATCAACTTCACGCATGATAACTTCTGGACGTGATACGGCTAATTCGTAACCTTCACGACGCATGTTTTCAATTAGGATACCTAAATGTAATTCACCACGACCTGATACTTTAAATTTATCGGGGTCGTCTAATTGCTCAACGCGTAAGGCAACGTTGTGAACGAGTTCCTTGTCTAAACGCTCTTTAATGTTACGTGAGGTAACGTATTTACCTTCCTGGCCTGAAAACGGAGAAGTATTTACCTGGAACGTCATATTAATAGTTGGTTCATCTACTGATAATGGTGGTAATGCTTCCACTTCGTTTGGACAACAAATCGTATCAGAAATTTTTAACTCACCTAAACCAGTAATGGCAATGATATCACCCGCTTCAGCTAAGTCAGTTTCATGACGTTCAAGACCTAAGTAACCAAATACTTTACCAACTTTACCGTTATGAATTTTACCGTTTGAACCTTCAACCGTTACTTGCTGGTTAGGTTTAACTGAACCACGAGTAATACGACCAACACCGATAACACCCAGGTATGAGCTGTAATCAAGTTGCGAGATTTGCATTTGGAAAGAACCATCAATATCAGCATCCGGCGCCGGCACTTGATCAACGATAGTTTGGAATAAAGGCGTCATGTCTGTGCCTTCTTTGTCAGCATCCATAGAAGACCAACCGTTGATTGCCGAGGCATAAACCACTTGGAAATCTAATTGCTCGTCTGTTGCACCTAAGTTGTCGAATAAATCGAATACTTGATCCATTACCCATTCAGGACGAGAGCCAGGCTTGTCAATTTTGTTAATGACAACAATTGGCTTTAACCCTTGCGCAAACGCTTTTTTCGTTACAAAGCGAGTTTGTGGCATTGGACCTTCTTGTGCGTCAACAATAAGTAGAACAGAGTCAACCATTGACATAACACGTTCAACTTCCCCACCAAAATCGGCGTGACCAGGAGTATCTACGATGTTTACCCGGTATTCACCCCAGTTGATTGCGGTGTTTTTAGCAAGAATGGTGATACCACGTTCTTTCTCGATATCGTTTGAATCCATAACACGCTCGTCATGGCCAGCGCGTGAATCTAATGTACCTGATTGATCAAGCAGCTTATCTACCAAGGTAGTTTTACCGTGGTCAACGTGCGCAATGATCGCGATGTTACGTAATTTATCTAACACTATCTTTAGCCTTAATGTAATGGTTGAGTACGTACGAAAAATGTACGACACTTCTTTGGGCGCGGATTATACAGCAGTTGCGCCCACATTGAAAATGTTTCAGTATAATAGCGTCTAGTACTCAAATTGACATAGACAAGATATGCTAAGCGGAGCAACATCGTGGTGCACGCACCATAAAGATCCACCGACGCACCATACTAGTGCAATGACTGAGCTCGCATTAATTAAAAAGCTATATATTTCAATGGTTGTAGTGTTGGCACGATTATAGCTTAGTAGTTGGCAAGCAAATGTTTAGCATTTTAATTTTAACTTGCAGATAAATTTCGGAGACGTTCATGTCACAAGCAGTTTTAGATTTAATCAAAGAAAACGACGTTAAGTTCGTTGATTTACGTTTTACTGATTCAAAAGGTAAAGAGCAACACGTTTCAATTCCTCATCATCAAGTTGATGAAGACTTTTTTGAAGACGGTAAAATGTTCGATGGTTCTTCAATTGAAGGCTGGAAAGGCATTAACGAATCTGACATGGTAATGATGCCTGACGCATCTACTGCTGTTATGGACCCGTTCACTGAAGAAGCAACATTAAACTTACGTTGTGACATCGTAGAACCGGCAACTATGCAAGGTTACAGCCGTGACCCACGTTCAGTTGCTAACCGCGCTGAAGCGTACATGCGCTCTACTGGCATAGCTGACACGGTATTAATTGGTCCAGAGCCTGAGTTCTTCGTATTTGACGACGTTCGTTTCCACACCGACATGTCTGGTTCTTTTTACAAAATTGATGACAAAGAAGCTTCTTGGAATTCAGGTACCGAATATGAAGAAGGTAACATGGGACATCGTCCTGGTGTTAAAGGCGGTTATTTCCCGACTTCTCCTGTTGATTCATCACAAGACTTGCGTTCAGCAATGTGTTTAGTCATGGAAGAAATGGGCTTAGTCGTTGAAGCACATCACCATGAAGTAGCAACCGCAGGTCAAAACGAAATCGCTTGTCGTTTTAACACTATGGTTAAAAAAGCCGATGAAGTACAAATTTATAAATATGTTGTTCATAACGTTGCTCACGCATATGGTAAAACAGCGACGTTTATGCCTAAGCCACTAGTTGGTGATAATGGTACTGGTATGCACGTTCACCAATCTTTAGCGAAAGACGGTGTTAACTTGTTCTCTGGCGACCAGTATGGCGGATTATCGCAAGATGCGCTTTACTACATTGGTGGTATCATCAAGCATGCCAAAGCGCTTAACGCGTTCACTAATGCTTCAACAAACTCGTACAAACGTCTTGTACCTGGTTTTGAAGCGCCAGTAATGCTTGCTTACTCTGCCCGTAACCGCAGCGCCTCTATCCGTATTCCAATTGTGCCAAGCCCGAAAGCAATGCGTATCGAAGTTCGTTTCCCTGATCCAACAGCAAACCCATACTTAGCATTCACTGCAATGTTAATGGCTGGCCTTGACGGCATCAAAAACAAAATCCACCCTGGCGATGCCATGGATAAAGATTTATACGACCTTCCAGCTGAAGAAGCATTAGCAATCCCACAAGTATGTTCTTCATTTGAAGAAGCACTTGATTCACTAGAAGCTGATAATGAGTTTTTAACTGCTGGTGGTGTTATGGATATCGATATGATCAATGCTTACATTGGTCTTAAGCGTGATGAAGTTGAATTATTAAACTCAACGACTCACCCGGTAGAGTTTGATATGTACTACAGCGTATAATTTCAACTAGCCATTGATTTAAAAAAAGCCCGCTGATTGCGGGCTTTTTTATGCCCGGTGTCTGCTCCTCGACAACAGCTCCTGCTTTATTCTACTTACATACATCCATGTATTAATGCCGCGTTATAAATTTTAACAATGGAATAACCATTCTCGACTTTGCCTCCTGAGTCGCCCTACCTCCACCATCCATGGTGTCGTCTAAAATTTTAATTCAAGGATGAATTATCTTAGAATTATCTTAGAATTATCATGGATGATATAAATTCTGAATGCCTTGCCTAAATCACTTTTAATTCCCACTGCAATCCTGCACTTTGAATGCTGACGGGTATATAAGTCATTAATTTTATTAATCATAAACTTTTAATGAAATATTATTCCGTCCTCCTGTTTGCTGAAGTTACTGCTATAATTAAATCAATTCACAATGCCTCAACAATTTACTGGTATTGATACGATTATTTAGTTAGATTAAGTATTAGTACTTATTGCAATATGGTTATTTTCAATTGACATAGTGGTTCAAAAGGAAAATTTTTATTAATGGCAAAGTATACAATTTTTGTAATACTGTTATTTTCACTTATAGGTTCATCGTTGGCAGCATCGTCGAAAGTATATGTGTGGCGAAGCGAAAGTGGTGATTTGGTGTTTTCTGACAGTCCTAAACCCGGGGCTGAGGAAGTTGCTGAAGAAATTGAGATTAAAAATACGCAAACGATTATTTCTTCGGTAAATACATCTGTATTGGACATCACCCCACGGGTAGTGAAAGAAGACTATCAAGTGGAAATTTCTCAACCAGAAGACCATGCTACTATACGTGATAATTCAGGTTCTATCTATATTTCAGGTAGGGTAGCCCCGGTTTTTAAACAAGGCTTTAAAGTACAATTAATTATGAACGGCGCCATTCATGGTGACCCACAAACACGTTCGGTATTCATTCTAAGAGACGTAGACCGCGGCGAACATAAAATAAAATTAGAATTAATTAACAATCAAGGCAAGGTTATTGCATCTTCTAAAGAAAGAACTGTTTACCTGCATCGAACCAGAGTTAATTAGACTAATTCTCTCTGTACAGGTGCAAATAACCTGACCGTTTATTACACTTCAATAAATGGTCGCACCATAACGGTGCAGCGGAGAAAGCCTTGTATACTAATGCCAGCTTAAAAGAAATTCGATTATCCTATGCACAACAATTGGTACCGCAACTAGTAACGGCTGTGGTCATCATTAATGACGAGCTAAAAATTCAATACTTAAGCTCTTCTGCTGAAGCGCTATTCTCTAAAAGTCTTAATCGTTTATATCAAAAAGAATTTCTCGATATTTTTACCCACTGTTCCATTACCGCAGAAAGGTTAAAGCAAGTCTTTCGTACTGGCCAGGATTTTACCGATTCAGAAGTTGTCCTTGAGTTTATTGAAAATTATCACATCACCCTGGAAGTTACCGCCTCTACTGCTCTATTTAATGGCTGCGAACATATTTTATTGGAGTGCAAACAAATTGATAAGCAAAAACAAATCAGCGCCGAAATATTTCAAGAGCAGCAATGGGAAGCCGCACGGGATTTGATCAGAGGTTTAGCGCACGAAATAAAAAATCCGCTGGGAGGATTGCGCGGCGCGGCGCAACTACTGGCTAAAGAACTTACTAATGATCAGCAAGAGTTCACCGCAATGATCATTGAACAGGCTGATAGACTAACAAACTTGGTGGATAGATTGTTAGGGCCAAATCAGTTACCAAATATTGAAATGCACAATATCCATGAAGTAATGGAAAAAGTGCACCAATTAGTCAGTCTTGATAATGCCAAGGGCATCGAGTTTGTTCGCGATTATGACCCTTCCATTCCCGATATCGGGCTTGATACCGAAAAATTGCAACAAACGTTACTCAATATTATTGGTAATGCCACTCAGGTATTGGATAAAAATGGGGTGATCACCTTAAAAACCCGCATTGCCACCAATCAAACCATTAATGGTAAAAAAGTAAAACTCGCCGTTAAGTTATCCATTATTGATAACGGCCCGGGGATACCACCAGCGATACAGGATACGATTTTTTATCCTATGGTTTCTGGCAGATCAGATGGCACCGGCTTAGGCTTGTCAATTGCACAAACGTTAATTCACCAGCACCAGGGCAAATTGTCGTGCCACAGCTATCCTGGACGCACCGAATTCAGCATATTACTACCTTTAACAAAGAGAACGTAAAAGATGAACGCAGAGCAAGTTTGGATTGTTGATGATGATAACTCGATACGTTGGGTACTAGAGCGTGCTCTCAAAGGAGAAGGCATAAGTTGTGCTTCATTTAGTAATGCCGACGATTTACTGGCTGCCATTGAAATTAGCCAACCTGAGGTAATTATTTCAGATATTCGGATGCCCAAAATGGATGGTATGACCTTACTGGCTATTATCAATGATAAGTACCCGGATTTACCGGTGATCATTATGACCGCCCATTCCGACTTAGACAGTGCGGTAAATGCCTATCAAGGTGGGGCTTTTGAGTATTTGCCAAAACCATTTGATATTGATGAGGCATTAAGCCTAACCAAACGTGCCTTGGTGCATGCGCAAGAGCAAAGTGCGCAGAAAGCAGCCGTTGTTAATAAACAAAATGGCGTAGGCATTATTGGTGAAGCACCAGCAATGCAAGAAGTTTTCAGGGCTATCGGCCGTTTGTCCCGCTCCAGCATCAGTGTGCTAATCAATGGTGAATCGGGTACTGGTAAAGAGTTAGTCGCGCACGCTTTACACTCACACAGCCCAAGAAAAAGCGCTGCATTTATTCCATTAAACATGGCCGCAATACCGAAAGATTTGATCGAATCCGAGTTATTTGGCCACGAGAAAGGCGCATTTACCGGCGCCAATTCGGTCCGCCAGGGTCGCTTTGAGCAAGCTCACGGTGGTACTTTATTTCTCGATGAAATTGGTGATATGCCACTCGATGTGCAAACTCGCTTATTGCGGGTACTCGCTGACGGACAATTTTACCGGGTTGGTGGACATAATCCGATAAAGGTCGATGTCAGGATCATTGCCGCCACTCATCAAAACCTGGAAGAAAGGGTAAACAGTGGCGATTTTCGTGAAGATTTGTTTCATCGTCTGAATGTGATCCGAATTCATTTACCGAGTTTAAAAGAACGCAAGGAAGACATTGAGCAACTGGCAAAACATTTTTTAAATCTTGCCGCCAATGAGTTAGGAGTGGAATGTAAATCAATCTCAATAGATGCGATTAAGTTTATGCAACGCTGCGATTGGCCTGGCAACGTTCGCCAATTAGAAAACACCTGTCGCTATTTAACGGTAATGGCAAGTGGCCAGGAAATACTGATGGACGATTTACCTGAAGAGCTATCAAAAGACTCGGTAGCAGTAATTTCGGCGAATACTCATGGCGGTTGGCAACAACAATTATCATCCTGGGTAGATGAGCAATTAAATAATGGTATGGATGATATCTTATCTTCTGCAATTCCAGAGTTTGAAAAGATCTGTCTCGACAGAGCGTTGAACTTTACCCATGGACACAAGCAAGAAGCGGCAAAAAAATTGGGCTGGGGCAGAAACACCTTAACCAGAAAGTTAAAAGAGCTGCAAGAATAAGCGTTCACAAATATAATAAGGGGGAAATGCTTTCACATTTCCCCCTTATTTATGAATGTTGTTAAAACTAATGGTTTAGTTCATCTCTGAACCACATTCATGGTCACTGCAGGTACGACAATTATTACACAGTTTTAGATTCACCACGTGAGCAGCAATTAACAAGCAGGCTCCTACAATGATCATAATTGGTTGCATACTTTCATCAACACTGTGTTTATGCCAATAAATAAAGCCACCTAAAAACAATAGGTAAAATGGATAGATTTTACGATGATAACGTTTAAAACCTGAAAATAGAGCAAATGAGCCCAAAATTAAGGTAGCAAATAAGAAGATGTGCTCAGATTCATGCGAGCCTAAAAACTCTATGCCTAACAATGATAAAACAGGTAGCAATACCGGCAACAAAATACAATGCAGCGCACAAAGCGAAGTAGCGGTAATGCCAAGTCTATCAAGCATGAATAAAGTTCTCTGTAAAAGGACAGTTAATAATAGTGATAATATCACATTATTTTAAGTATAACAGGAATTTTTTGTTACGCTCTGTTAACAGGAAAAGCGATGACGTCATCAATAGCACAAGCATCCACTGTGAGCATAACTAAACGGTCAATGCCCAGCGCAACACCGGCGCAATTGGGTAAGCCATGGGTTAATGCTTGCAACAAATTTTCATCTATCGGTTTCGGTTGCAAATTATAACGCTGCCTTAGCCTGTTATCTGCTTCAAAGCGTTGTTTTTGTTCGACAGAATTGGTTAACTCATGAAAACCATTGGCCAGTTCAATACCTTTAAAATACAATTCAAAACGCTCTGCAACCCGGTTATCAACACCGCTTATTTTTGCCAATGCCGCCTGACTCGCGGGAAAGTTATAAATAAAACAAGGTAGATTTTGGCCAATTTTTGGCTCGACTAATTCAGTGAACAGATATTGTAATAATGTATCTAAATTATGTTCTTGCAAAACCCAGTCTGCATGCAATTGATGAGTAAGCACAGCTTGTTGTAAATCAGCAATTGTGCAATGCAAGGGATCTACGCCAACATAATTGCTAAATACTTGCTGGTAGGTGAATTGTTCAGCAGGGCGGCATTTTAAGACTCGTTCGACTAATCGAGAAACTTCCTTCATTAGTTCAAAGTGATCAAACTCCTCTCGATACCATTCAAGAATAGTAAATTCAGGGTTGTGGAAACGGCCTGACTCTTCATTTCTGAAGGCCTTACAAATTTGATAAATACAACCACTGCCGCTGGCCAGTAGCCGTTTCATCGCGAATTCAGGGGATGTTTGCAGGTATAAGGTTGTGGCGGAATCTTTATTGGCACCGGCCTGGAGAAATTGTGTCTCAAAGCTCACCAGATGCAAGTCAGTCACCGTAGCATGAGATAATGCCTGGGTATCAACCTCTAACACATTACGCTCAGCAAAAAACGTCCTAATGGTTGCCAACACTTCGGCACGTTTCTTTAAATTTTCAAGGTTTGCACTCGCTTGCCAGTTCATTATTTCTCAATTATCTATATTAAAAAAGGAGCCTAGGCTCCTTTTTTGTGACGTGTGTTGCTAAGCAGCCTACTTGCCAGCGCGAGATACGTATTCGCCGCTGCGGGTATCTACTTTAACCACTTCACCAATTTGGATGAATAACGGCACACGCACTACAGCGCCCGTATTTAAGGTAGCTGGCTTTCCACCAGTACCAGCGGTATCACCCTTTAAACCCGGATCCGTTTCTGTCACTTCTAGCTCAACAAAGTTTGGTGGGGTAACGGTAATAGGCGAGCCATTCCAAAGGGTGATCACACATAAGTCACCTTCTTTAAGCCATTTAACATTGTCACCAACCGCTTTCTCGTCGGCAGCAATTTGTTCAAATGTGTCATTGTTCATGAAGTGCCAAAACTCACCATCTGCGTAGAGATAAGCTAAGTCAGTTTCCATAACATCGGCACCCTCAACAGATTCTCCCGACTTATAGGTTTTCTCAATGACTTTTCCCGAAATTAGTTTACGAATTTTGATGCGGTTAAAAGCCTGACCTTTGCCTGGTTTAACGGTTTCATTATCTAAAATGTTACATGGTTCGCCATCGATCATTAATTTAAGACCGTTTTTAAATTCGCTAGTACTGAAATTTGCCATAGTATTCTCTTATGAGTTGGAGTTCTCTCATCTATTGGTTATTATTCGCTTATAAAGCGCTAAGTGAGCAGAGATAAATTAATGCCGCAAATAATAACCCGAATTGCAGATGATTTGCACTATTCTTCAACAAAAGAATTGTCATGGCAACAAGAATTGGCAAATGTGGTGACCTGCCCGAAAGAATTATTGTCTTTAGTGAATATTGACGAAGAAAAGTATCGTGCCCATTTCGCTGCTCGTAAACTATTTCCGGTGCGAGTGCCCCGCCCCTTTATTAAAAAAATGCAACAGGGAAATTTTAACGATCCACTGTTGCAACAAGTGATGCCATTGTCGGCTGAACAACAAGCTGTTCCCGGGTTTATTGCTGATCCGCTGGAAGAACACGATACTGTTGCCGAAGGATTATTGCACAAATATAAACATCGAGTGTTAATGATAGTGAAAAGCGGCTGCGCGGTAAATTGTCGCTATTGTTTTCGTCGTCATTTCCCTTATGAAGATAACAGTCCAAACAAATTGCGTTGGCAAAGCGCGTTAAATTACATCACCGAGCACGTGGAAATAAACGAAGTTATTTTTAGTGGTGGTGATCCATTAATGGCAAAAGATGAACATTTAGCCTGGCTGTTAGCGCAACTGCAACAGATTGAGCATATTAAAAGAGTGAGAATTCATACTCGCTTACCGGTAGTGATCCCTCAAAGGATAACTGCAGAACTGGTCAACACCTTGTCACAAGGCCGTTTACAAGTGGTGATGGTATTCCACATTAATCACCCCAACGAGATAGATCAGTCGTTTGAACTTGCCATTCAACCGCTTCGGGATAAACGCATCGCTTTATTTAACCAAAGTGTCCTGCTAAAAAATATTAATGATGATAGTGAAATCTTATGTGCTTTGTCAGAGCGTCTGTTTTCGATGGGTATATTGCCTTATTACCTGCATTTACTCGACCCGGTGGCGGGTGCAGCACATTTTGATGTTGACGTTCACGCTGCAACTAAAATCGCCAATAACATGATGGCGACATTACCTGGCTTTCTCATGCCTAAATTAGTGCAGGAAATTGCCGGTGAAACTAACAAGACCCCGATTAATTTGTCATAATACAAAATCAACCTTCAAAGATAACATAAAATGAACATCCAACTTGAACAGAAATTAATTGAAAATATCTCGCAGTTACTGAAACGTTCCATCGTTGCCGACAGCGCACTTGGTGAGTTAAGAGCAGATAAAAAGGCTAATTTTACTGCCATTTTCCCCAAAGATGCCGGTTTTAAATCAACCGCAGATAGCTTTCAACCTTATATTGAAGAAATAGCCGATGAGTTATTAATTTGGCAACAAAATAAAGATCAACAGGTACTCGTTACCCTAGTCAAAAAAATTGAAAAGTTGTTTAAAGTCATGGCTGAATTTGAAGGTCACTACCAACAAAAATAATCAACTTGGTACAATATGCTGAGGGAGAAATAGATTGCACTACATTAATCAAAGAATAGGGATATATCTTTCGCTAGGTGCAATAATTGGATATTGCTCGGCAATAAATGCGCAAGAGCTCGATCCTCGCTCTTACATCAATTTGCCGACTGAACAAAATTTTTTTGGCGCCTTGTATGTTTATACCGATGGCGACGTGTATACCTCAGCAGATGTGCCGGTGGAAGATCTTACGCTTGAGATAGATGGGCCTGCCATTGCTTACGCCAGAACATTGAGTTTGTTCGGTAATGCCAGTAAATTTGATATCTCAACGGGTCAGGCATGTGCCTATGGTGAGGCCATTTACCAAGGCGAAGATATTTCCAGAAAATTTTGCGGGATCACCGATACCAGAGTTAGGCTTAACTACAATTTTTATGGCGCAAAAGCACAGAAAATGGCTGATTTTATCAAGCAGCCGAAAACTACTGTGGTTGGAGTCAGCTTACAAGTCAGTATACCCACAGGCCAATACGATACCGACTACATCTTGAATATTGGCGCCAACCGTTGGTTTGTAAAACCCGAAATTGGCACCTCAATACCATTTGGTTCCTGGGAGTTAGATTTAGCCGTCTCCGCCAAAATATTTACCGATAATGATGAACTACAAGGTGATAAAACTTTTAAACAAGATCCTATTTATAACATTCAGTCACACCTGATTTATGATATTGGCCCTGGCCATTGGATTTCTCTTAATGGTAATTACTTTTGGGGCGGTGATACTTTTGTCGATGGCGAACAGAAATCGAATAAATCAAAAAATTATCGAGCTGGTTTTACTTACAGTTTGGCGTTAAACAGCCAGCACAGCATTAAACTTTTGGCAAATAAAGGGGTGACCACAAGGCGAGGTAACGATTCAGTAGTTTATGCTGTTGCCTGGGCTTATCGTTGGGAATAATCAAGATAAAAGCGCCATGCTAGACTAGGCGCATTCATACCACGTCCGATAATTTATTTCTTATCCTTGGCCGTGGGAAAAGTGTCATAAAACCAGTCATCGATCATGTTTTTTTCATAATGAAAGGCATTTGAACTGCTACTACGGCGTATGCCATGGTTGAACCCCATATCTTTAATGTCAACCTTGTTACTGCTGATCACGCTGTTATCGGCGGCAAATAATTGATAATCAAACTTCATTTTTGGAAAATACAAATCGTCGACAATACGTATGGTCGCGTTGTTCGGCCCTACCATATAACGAACATCGCCAGCCAAGTCTAAATTAGTCACCGACACCTTTAATGTTTGGCCTTCTGGAAGTTTTGCCGCTAACGCCATAAAATGTTTATCAAATTCTTTAAAAACACGTTTTTGAAAATTGCTTTTTGATTCATTTGCCTGCCGTATATCGGTAAAACTATCGGGCTTCACCCAATCAATTTCGGCCTGACCAGCCAATGCAGGTGCATTAAACATTGCGGTTGTAAACAGTACAGCAATGATATTCATTACCTTTTTCATAACTACCACCTTTTATCAGATAACTGATATCAATTTGTTGATCTATTGCGTTGTCGCTATTACTGAATAGCGCTATGTAAATAGACCAACACTATTCACTGAAAGTTTCAAATACATTGTTATTATAGTGTAATGAAACGTAATTATTTGTTGTTGAACTGGTTTAAGGTCGAATGGACTACTTGCTGTAAACGCAATTTTTTCTGCTCTGCATCCAAATCGTCAAGGACAAAGCCCTGGGCGGCTGCTCGCCAAACAAACTGCTTACTTTCTCCATCTAAGACAAACACCAGCATGGTGCCTTTTTCTAGCTCTGGCAGATCGGGTAACCCAGGGTTTAAACCAAAGGTTTCAGACAATTGCTCATCACTGGGCTCCCCCTCACGTTCAAGAATATAACCAATATAAAACGTTGGTTGTTGCTCTGCGGTTACCCGTTGAAAACCTTTACGTTTAAGAAACATTTCAATTTCGGCGGTTACCATGGGGAATACTGCACCATTCTCATTTTGTTGTAATGGCGTAAAGGCAAAGGTTGAATGTTGGTCAAGCAGTAATTCCCGATCATGGACACTGGAAATGGCTAATTGCGATTCTGCTTTTTCAATTTCAGTATTTACCTGAACACAAGCTGACATTGATAAAGCCAACAATAGATAAATTACGCTGCGCATACTGTTCTCCAACATCGGTATATTCTCCAACACTATTTTATTTAATTCTAACAACAACTTTACATTAATCGTAATGATTAAGTGTTATTAAATGTAGCACGACCCTAAAGCACCGGTGCTGCTAAGTAATGCCGCTGTTTTCAACAAAATTCATGCCCACAAATAATTAACAAAGTGTTGATCCAAATCAGTTATCAAAATTATGAGATGCGTACACTCACAATTTAACTGCGACATATTGCCGCAGGAGTTGTCCATTTTTTTAAGGTTTTAATCGCTTTCATGATCAAGCAACGACTATATGAATTACTCTTAATACCTTTGACTATCTTTGTAGTCTTGTCATTTGGCGCTGTGCCTTCAGCACAAGCTCTGTTTGTCAGCCCGCCAAAAGATCCAATTCCATTAATTCATCAAATATTTCCACAAGCCAGCAACATTGCTGAAAAGTCAGGTGACGTGCCTTTTTGGACCATTAAAAACAATGATGAAATTATTGGTTATGCTTTTGAAACCAACGACATAAATAAAATCCCGGCCTACTCTGGTGA
This sequence comes from Thalassotalea sp. ND16A, assembly GCF_000764205.1. Classification (GTDB taxonomy): domain Bacteria; phylum Pseudomonadota; class Gammaproteobacteria; order Enterobacterales; family Alteromonadaceae; genus Thalassotalea_A. The sequence goes on along the minus strand of NZ_JQDZ01000124.1, from coordinate 58,566 downwards.
ACCAGTAAATATGCTGGTGGCTATAGACCCTAAAGGCATCTATTTAGGCGCAAAAGTACTGGAACATCATGAGCCAATTATCCTGGCCGGTATTCCCGAATCTAAACTCTATAAATTTGTCGACCAATATCCTGGGCTAAACGTCAGTGACCGATTAAAAGTGGGCGGTAATAAAACCGATAACATGATCCATATTGATGGTTTATCGGGTGCTACAGTCACCGTGATGGTGATGAATGTTGCAATTACCAAATCAGCGACTAAGGTAGCAAGAGCAATAGGCATTATCAGCGCCAGTGAAGAAATCAAATTGCCGATGGCCACCATTTTACCCGACGTTTATCAAGCCAGCGACTGGCAAACGTTAGTGGGTGATGGCTCAATCAGAAAACTCTACCTTAATCGCAAAACCATCGATGATGCCTTTGTCGGAACCGAAGTTGAGCATATCGAAGCGGCATTGCCAGCACAAAAGCAAGATATGTTCGCCGAAATCTATTTTGCGCAAGTAAATTTACCCAATGTTGGGAGAAATTTACTCGGTGATGCGGAATATAACTGGTTAATGCAATCACTAAAACCTGGCGAGCATGCAATTGCACTTTTAGGTAATGGCTATTCGTATAAAGGCTCAGGCTATGTGCGCGGCGGCATATTTGACCGTATTCAGGTTTTACAAAATGACGATGCCATTGCCTTTCGTGATTTAGATCATAACCGTATCACCGATATTTATTTACCAGGGACGCCAAGGTTCAATGAAATGTCGTTGTTCATTATCCGTGAGCACCATGAATTTAATCCAGGAACTGATTGGCAGTTAGAATTACTCGTGCGCCGTCAGCTTGGTGCTATGGATAGCCTCTTCACCAGTTTTAAAGGCGATTATCATGCACTGGATGGTTACGTTTATCGGCCGCCGGTTGTATTGCCAGAGCCAGAACTCACCCTTACCCAACAAGTGTGGCAAGAAAAAAACATTGAAGTCATTGCCCTGTTCATATTAATGGCCGTATTGCTGGCAACGTTATTCTTTCAGGATTTATTAGTAAGACACCCAACGTTTTTACATAATTTCCGCCATGGCTTTTTAGTGGTAACGGTTGTGTTTATTGGTTGGTCGTGGGGCGGACAGTTATCGATTGTCAATGTATTTACCTTCTTGCAAGCGTTTATGTCTGACTTTTCCTGGGACTTATTTTTACTCGACCCGGTGATTTTCATTCTTTGGGGCGCCGCGGCAGTAACAATTTTACTGTGGGGTCGTGCGGTGTATTGTGGTTGGTTATGTCCATTTGGGGCGTTGCAAGAATTAATTAATGTGGTAGCCCGCTACATCAAGATCCCGCAATACGATTTTCCTTTTGCTGTCCATGAGCGCTTATGGGCGATTAAATATCTTATTTTATTGGGCTTATTCGGTTTATCTCTCGATTCACTGGCTCTGGCCGAGCAATTTGCCGAAATTGAACCGTTTAAAACCACGTTCCTATTAAAGTTTGACCGAGAATGGCCATTCATTATTTGGGCATTATTGCTATTGCTGATCAACGTCTTTACCCGCAAGTTTTTCTGCCGTTACTTGTGTCCGCTAGGCGCGGCACTATCCACCGGCAACAGCCTAAGATTGTTTGACTGGCTAAAACGTCGTCCAGAATGCGGTCAGCCGTGTAAAACCTGTGCCAAAGAGTGTGAAATTCAGGCCATTCATCCCGATGGCACCATTAATATGCGCGAATGTCATTATTGCCTCGATTGTCAGGTGACTTACTTTAATGAACAAAAATGCCCGCCATTAAAAAAACTGGCGCGCAAAAAAAATAAATTTAAAGAGCAACAAATTCCAGCAATGGAAGTTGCTTAAGCAACACCCGTAAACACGAACATGTAACAACACTATGTGTAATAAATATAATTTTAACAAAGCTAAAAATTAACACCAAGATGGAGAATCAGAATGAGTAACGAAGACAAGCGCTCTAATGAGTTGGAGCTGGAAAACAAAGAAAGACGTAAATTTTTCGGAAAAACAGCCCTTCTCGGCGCCGGTGCTATTGCCGCTCCGATGACGGCAACAATGTTCGCAACAATGGCAAAAGCCAATGCCGCAGAAGCAGGTAACAGTGCCTTTGTTCATCCTGGTGACTTAGATGAATACTATGGTTTCTGGAGTGGTGGTCACTCTGGTGAAGTTCGTATTATGGGCTTGCCATCGATGCGCGAATTAATGCGTATCCCAGTATTTAATACCGACAGTGCTACTGGTTGGGGTTTAACCGATGAAAGTAAGCGTATTAAGGGCGATAGTGCTCATCTACATGCAGGTGACTCCCATCACCCGCACATGAGTATGCAAGACGGTCGTTACGATGGTAAATACGTCTTTATCAATGATAAAGCCAACTCACGTGTTGCTCGTATTCGTTGTGACGTCATGAAAACCGACAAAATGATCACCGTACCTAACGTGCAGGCGATCCACGGTTTACGTGTACAAAAAGCACCATACACAAAGTACGTTATTTGTAACGGTGAATTTGAAATCCCAATGAACAACGATGGCAAATCTTCTATGGAAGATGTTAGCACTTACCGTTCATTGTTCAACGTAATTAATGCCGAAACCATGGAAGTGACTTTCCAGGTTATGGTTGACGGTAACTTAGATAATACCGATGCCGATTACGATGGTAAGTACTTTGCCTCAACCTGTTACAACTCAGAAATGGGGATGAACTTAGGCGATATGATCTCAGCCGAACGTGATCACGTGGTTGTATTTAACCTTGCCCGTTGTGAAGCGGCACTTAAAGCGGGTAAGTTCAAGACTTACAATGGTAACAATGTACCAGTACTAGATGGCCGTAAAGGTTCAGATTTAACCCGTTACATTCCGGTGCCTAAATCACCACATGGTATGAACACCTCACCAAATGGTAAATACTTTGTCGCCAACGGTAAGTTATCACCAACCGTATCAATCATTGCTATTGATAAACTTGATGCGTTATTTAGCGATAAAATTAAACCACGTGATACCATTGTTGCTGAGCCAGAATTGGGTTTAGGTCCATTGCATACTGCCTTTGATAACAAAGGTAATGCTTACACTACGTTATTCCTTGATAGCCAAATTGCGAAATGGAATGTAGAAGATGCGATTAAAGCGCACAACGGTGAAAAAGTTAATTATCTTCGTCAAAAACTGGATGTCCATTATCAACCTGGCCATAACCATACTTCACAAGGTGAGACTCGTGATGCCGATGGTAAATGGTTAATCTCTCTATGTAAGTTCTCTAAAGACAGATTCTTACCGGTAGGTCCATTGCGCCCTGAAAACGATCAATTAATTGATATTTCTGGTGATGAAATGAAACTGGTACATGATGGTCCAACGTATGCTGAACCACATGACTGTATGATAGTTCACCGCAGTAAATTAAAACCGAAAAAACTTTGGACTCGTGACGATCCAATTTTCGCCGACACCATCGCCATAGCGAAAAAAGACGGCGTTAACGTGATGACCGACAACAAAGTCATTCGCGACGGTAAGAAAGTTCGGGTTTACATGACCTCGGTTGCGCCAACATTTGGTATGACTGAGTTTAAAGTGAAGCTTGGCGATGAGGTAACGGTTGTTGTGACTAACCTTGACCAGGTAGAGGATGTAACGCATGGTTTCTGTATGACAAACCATGGTGTGCAAATGGAAGTTGGTCCTCAAGCAACATCATCTATTACTTTTACTGCCAACAAGCCTGGCGTACAATGGTATTACTGTAACTGGTTCTGTCATGCACTGCACATGGAAATGCGCGGTCGTATGTTTGTAGAAGCATAGTAGATAGCAAAGGCATAATACGGCAACGTATTATGCCTTTCTCTGTTGTTTAATTAAGAAGGTATTACCATTTAATGATGAGAAATATACTGCTTTATTTAATGCTGACAATGGCTGTTATCAACACAGCTATGGCACAAGTATGGCAAGTTTCACCGCAAGACAACTTACAAAGCATTCTCGATAACACCAATGATGGCGACACGGTTATCCTAAGCAACGGCAATTATTTTGGCAACTTCACAGTCAATCAGGCAATAACATTACGCGGTTGTGATTGTGATAATAGTAGCGGCGCTATTATTGATGCCCAGGGTAAAGGCCATGCCATTCAGCTTTTCAGCTCCAACATTAGCGTTGAAAATCTCACCATCATTAACTGGGGCGATGATTTAACCGAGCAAAATTCGGCGATTTACTCCGATAAAAAAGCCGACCATATCTTAATTCAAAATAACCAACTGCACGGCAGTGGTTTTGGTATTTGGCTACAGCGCGCCGAACATATTAAAGTGTTAAACAATACCATAGTAGGTAACCCCAAATTACGCTCAGCGGATAGAGGTAATGGTATTCAATTATCGGGGGTAAAGCATGTAGAGGTGCGCGGTAATAATGTATCAAAGACCCGAGACGGCCTTTACATTATATCCAGCCAGCAAAATGTCCTCGATGGCAATACCATGCACGATTTACGTTATGGCATTCATTACATGTACTCGCACAGCAATAAAGTGCTCAATAACCTTGCCTATAATACCCGTGCTGGTTACGCCTTGATGAGCTCTAAGCATTTAACCGTAACGGCAAACACCAGTAATAATAGTGAAGATTATGGCTTTTTGATGAACTTTATTACCTCATCGACGATAAGCGATAACGTCATTGAAAACGTCTGGACCAAGCCGGAAAATAAAGTCTTAGGCCGAGATGGCAAGGGCTTGTTCGTCTACAACTCCGCTTATAACACCATTACCGGTAATGTCATTAATACTGCTGAGATCGGCATCCACTTAACTGCCGGTTCGGAAAACACCCAAGTATACGGCAACAGCTTTATCAACAACCCAACGCAAGTAAAATACGTATCCAATAAAAAACAAGAGTGGAGCAAAGACGGCAAAGGTAATTACTGGAGCAACTACCTTGGTTGGGATATGGATAATGACTTTGTCGGTGATGTAATTTTTGAACCTAACGATGGTATTGATAAACTGGTCTGGCAATACCCGGAAATGAAAATGTTAATGGACAGCCCTGCGGTGCTTATTTTGCGCTGGGTACAAAGACAATTCCCGGTACTAAAACCTCCCGGGGTTAAAGATAGCTACCCATTAATGCAATCACCACACCATAATCTTGAAGAAATGACTGTGGCAACCATCAGTTCGTCTGCCGGCATTTCTTCCAGTACTAAACCTGATGCTCAGCATTAAGGATGAATAACAGATGAATACTTCCCTTATCTCGTTGCAAAATGTTTGCAAACAATACCAAAAACTTTCTGCCCTGGATTCGGTCAGTATGACCTTAAATCAAGGCGAAGTGCTTGGTTTATTCGGTCATAATGGCGCCGGTAAAACTACCATGATGAAACTTATCCTCGGGGTAATTTCTCCAAGCAGCGGCAGCGTCGAAGTCATGGGCATGGCTCCCGATTCAAAAGCGGCGTGGCATACTCGGGCAAAAGTTGGTTACCTTCCGGAAAATGTCAGTTTTTATGACCAGCTCACTGGTTTGGAAGTGCTTACTTACTTCGCAAAGTTGAAAGGCTTCAATAAGAAAACGGCGGTTGATCTATTAGAGCAAGTTGGCATTAGCCACGCGATGAAACGGCAAGTAAAAACGTACTCAAAAGGCATGCGCCAACGTTTAGGGCTGGCGCAAGCGTTTATCGGCAAACCAAAACTCTTGTTGTTAGATGAGCCCACGGTTGGCTTAGACCCGATTGCGACCAGAGATTTTTACCAAACGGTCGACCAGTTAAAGACCCAGGGCTCCAGTGTTATTTTATGTTCGCACGTGCTTCCTGGCGTAGAGCAACATATCGATAGGGCGATGATCTTATCTGCCGGTAAATTATTGGCAAGCGGCACCCTGGCGCAACTTCGCCAACAGGCAGATTTACCGGTACGAATTAAACCGACAGGATTAAATGGCTCGGTGAGTACAGATCCTAAATTGAGTCAATTCTTAAGCAGCGGCAGTGATAGACAAACATTACTGGTGCCAGAACAAGAAAAACTGGCGACCTTAAAACAATTATTATCTTATGAAATGGTACAAGATATTCAGGTTGAGCCGGCAAATCTGGAGCAACTATATCAACATTACCTTTCTCAACCAGTCTCCTTGCCAGGAGGAAACAAATCATGATGCAAGTATTAACCGTTGCCAATAAAGAATTTCAGGACGGCTTGAGAAACCGTTGGCTAGTGTCTATCACCCTAATCTTTACCGTACTGTCACTAGGATTAACTTATTTTGGCGCAGCTGCTTCTGGCAGCATAGGGATCACGTCTCTGTCAACGACAATAGCAAGCCTGGCAAGCCTGGCGGTATTTCTGATCCCATTGATCGCCCTGCTGTTAAGTTATGACAGCTTTGTCGGTGAGCAAGAAAGCGGCACCCTATTATTACTGCTAACTTACCCATTAAGTAAGTCACAACTGCTACTGGGCAAATTTATTGGACAAGGTGCCATTATCGCCCTGGCAATATTTTTAGGCTTTGGCAGTTCGGCCTTATTGTTGTATTTTCAAATGGACAATAGTCAGGTTATCGCCAGCTTTTCTTTGTTTATTTTCAGTGCGGTACTGTTGGGCTTAAGCTTTACTGCCATTGCCTATTTGATCAGTTTATCGGTAAGCGAGAAATCAAAAGCCGCAGGCTTTGCCTTGATCACCTGGTTTGTCTTTGCCCTTGCCTTTGATTTGGCCCTATTAGCGCTATTAGTCGGCGTTGATAGTGAGCTTGGCCAACAAGGTTTAACTCAGCTGATGATGTTAAACCCTGCCGATATTTTCCGCTTAGTCAACCTTGCAGGTTTGGACAGCAGTGATGTCAACGGCGCCGTCGCGATTGCGATTAACGCCAGTATGTCACAATCACAGTTGATTTTGTCCTTACTGGCTTGGGTAGCAATCCCGCTAAGCCTTGCCATTTTCATTCTAAAAAAGAAGACCTTGTAATGACCAAACTCGTTAAACTGCTATTACCATTAATTTCGCTGACATTTTTGATTTCATGTTCAGAGCAACAGCAACAACAAGTCGTGCTGCAAGCACAAGCCATAGAAAGCTCAGACGAATGCCATTTATGTGGCATGTTGATCAGTAACTTTTCCGGACCTAAAGGTGAATTATACCGAAAAGACCGAGCTGAAAAAATACATAAGTTTTGCTCCACCAGAGACATGTTCAGCTTTTATCTTGACCCGGAGAATAAGCGTAACGTCACCTCAATCTACGTGCATGACATGAGTAAAATGCCCTGGGATGAGCCCAATGATGGTTACTTTATAGATGCCAGAGTTGCCTGGTTTGTAACCGGTTCAAGCAAAACCGGAGCGATGGGCAAAACCTTGGCCAGTTTTAGTAAAGAAAGTGATGCAAACGCCTTTGCCGAAGAATTTGGTGGTGATGTGCTAGCGTTTGATAACGTTGATATGTCGAAACTAATGTAAACCGAAAATTAAATAAGGCTTGCGCAAATGCTTAAGCCTTATGTCGTCGGATTACATTTATTTATCCCGAACTAAGGTTAACTTAACGCTTTTGCCACTAGCGCATTCGCCGCCGCAGATAACGATAAGCCTAAAGCTGCCTGATGTCCTTGCTCAGACATTTTTGCCCAGGTTTTTTGCAATACTGAAATCAGCTTTTCTTCACTGTGCTTGGCAATAAAATCATCAAAATAATATTGTAAAAATACCAAACAGATAACGTCTTCTAAAATTTGGGTTTGTGGATTTCGCTTTAATTGTTTTTTCAACACTAAAAACTCCACTTGCTCAATGATCTCAGCCTTACAACCAACAGAGACAAGAATTTCCGCCGCCTTCTTAGCATGAAATTTTTTCAACTCCTGACGCCATAATAAATACCCCTGCCGATTCATTTCATAATTGCTGCGCGGGTATTGCCAGCGGCAAATATGCTGACAGCGAGCAGCAATCTGCAATGCTTGTTCAGCTTCAGGAGCAAAGCTGGCCAAGGCTTCGCTCATGCGCATCGAATATAATACTTCTTTCGAGTATTCATCGCCCTGCCACGTTTCTTTATTGGGATCGGCAGCATTGGCTTGGTCGATTAATTGGATGGCTTGATTAAATGTTTCGGTATCCATGGGAGAATATTTTACCTTATGATGAGAATTAGAGAACAGTAGCGAATTGGCTGCTCACATTCAAGGTCGAATGTAATTAGAAATAAGCAAGTCATATACCTTTAAGTAATAATAGGCCGAGTATAGAAATATTCCAATTATTCAGGGCGCACTTACCAAGCATTCAAAAATACCATTGCAGTGTTAACCCCAAATGATCGTCATTGGTCAAATAATACAATAGGTCCTGTGGGTCACTGCTTTGGAATACCCTGACATCGAGACTGGCCTTGAAATTTTCACCCACTCGTCGGCTGGCTTCGACAATAAAGGTGGTAGCACTGTGTTCCAGATCTGTGCCTATGCCCACTATTACCTCTGTGCTTTGCACATCATTGAGGGCAAGGCGGCTGCCGAAAAACAAGTTCGCATAGGCTAAATGAATCAGTAGGAAACGAAATGCTTCTATTTCTCTCACTCTACTATAAAAACAAAAGATGCATCTATTCTAAAGGCGCACCTTAAAAGTTTGTATTCTTTGATTATACAAGCAAGTACCATTTTTGGATTACTTCAGGAATCATATATTACCTCTTTGATTAATAATCAATATCTACAAACAACAGCCAATAGCCTGATGCTTTTTCAAGAATAATATTATTGAGTAAATAATTCAGTACTAAAATAACGCTCAGCATTATCGGCTAGAATAGTCACAACATTTTTCCCTAAAAACTGTTCTCTTTCACCAATAATACTTGCAGCTTTTAACGCAGCACCGGAAGATATTCCAACAGGCAAACTTTCACTTATAGCAATTTGTTGGGCAAATAAAATCGCGTCATCATTGCTTACAGTGACTATTTCATCAATCAAATCTGTACGTAAAATATCTGGGATGTGCCCAGAGCTTAACCCCTGTATTTTATGAACACCTGCACGGCCTTCTGATAAAACTGGGCATGACGCAGGCTCAACCGCAATAACAATAAGTTTTGGGTTCTTTTCTTTTAAGATTTGAGCAATTCCAGATAAAGTGCCTCCCGTACCAATACCGGCAACTAAAACATCAACCTTTCCTTGGGTATCAGTCCAAATTTCTTCTGCTGTTGTGTTAGCGTGCGTAGCCAAATTGGCAGGATTACCAAATTGATCAAGCATAATTGCATGCTCTTTCTCATCCAAAAGAGCTTTGGCTTTATCAATTGCTCCTTTGGTACCTAATTCTTTTGGCGTTAACACTAAATTAGCTCCATAGTGCTTAATTAATTTTCTTCGTTCTATCGACATATGTTCAGGCATAACAATAGTAAGGGGAATTTTTTTCATTGCACAAACCCATGCACAAGCAACACCGTTATTACCGGATGTCGCTTCAACAATTTCTGTTTGGCTATTAATAAGTCCTTTAGCTATAGCGTCTTCAATCATTGCAAAAGCTGGTCGGTCTTTGATCGAACCTGCAGGGTTAAAAAATTCAATTTTTGCCAATATGTTTGCAGAGATGTTATTGATTTTTCCAAAGTTATGTAATTTAACTAGCGGCGTGTTACCTATAGTTTCCATGATATTATTGTAAATAACACCACGCCCTTGGCTTGATATAGATGGTATCTCTATTCGAGTAATATCGTTCATTATAAATCCTATGAATAAGTTTTTAATGCGAAAATTATCCTCCATTCCTTGTAGTTAAACTTTGCTATTTACAATAAAGATACGCGATATTTTAGAATGGTATGCTACAATAGAGTAGAAATAGGAAATACTTTTCCTTTATTTGACAGGGCACTAAAATGGACAAGTTTGATAAGCATATTCTTCAATTATTACAATCAGATTGTACCTTGTCTGTTAGTTCTATCGCTGAGCGAGTAGGTTTATCCTCAACCCCTTGCTGGCGAAGAATTCAGCGCCTTGAAGAAAAAGGTATCATCACAGACAGAGTGGTACTGACAGATCCAACTAAACTCAATGTTGGCTTAACAGTATTCGTCATGATTAAAACTAGTTTTCATGAACAAGAATGGTTAGATCAATTTTCGACATTTGCTGACGATATTGATGAGATAGTTGAATTTTATCGTTTAAGTGGAGAACATGATTATCTTTTGAGAGTTGTAATACCCGATATGCAGGCCTACGATAGATTTTACAAAAAAATGATCCAAAAGGTCAAATTGTCAGATGTAAGTTCTAGTTTCTCTATGGAAAAAATAAAATACACCACAGCCTTACCAGTTGATTATGTTTAATTCGTCTCAGCAGCAAAGCTAATAACCGCGTGACAAGGCATCATTAAGGTTTATTCTAAAATAAAATAGCGTAGCTTTAGTGCAATTTCCTTAAGACTAAAGAATTATTCTCCAATACCTGCTCTTATTGATTTTACTTCCTTAACGATAAGGTACGGTTTAGTTTGCTTCCTTTTCAAATTTACGACCAAAGCCAGATATGATTGAGATTAGCATCACAAGCCAGATCACCAGCGGATAGAATGTGGCAGTAAAAAAATCTATTGGTGCAGGCACGCTCAAATATGGGTAAATTTCCACCAAAGGATTTATTGTCATAATCATAATTAAGGGCCAAATATGCCAAGGAACAACAAAACTAAAACTATTGGCGACACCATCAAGAATATTGGCGCGTCTCGTAGGATGAATATTATGAGATTGACCTAGTTCATTAAAGATAGGGCCCGCTACTACAGTGATTCGTGCTACAAGGCCAATAAGTAAAAAATTGAGCAACCAACCAATCCCAAACATAGTCAATTCAGTATTTCTAGGGGTATTCCCCCAGGAACCTTTTAAACTTGATATCAAACTGTCCAAAAGCCCATACTCTCTCAACACCCCATAGGCCCCCATCATCAACACTATCATGACAATAGTATCCAAGTTGCTAGTCGCTCCTTCAACTATGATTCCTTTGACATTTGTGTTTTCAATATAAACGAGTTGTTCAAGAGTGATTAGCCCAGATACAATACCTATAAGCAATCCCGCCAGAATTCCGTAAGTTAGCGCTTCAAAAACTGTGCGACCATAAATAGCCGTTATCACAACGATAAACATTGGGATAATCATAATAAGTCCAAGAGGATTGGCGTCGCCCATAATGCCTGCAACATCTTGTATAGGAGCCTGTGCAGTCAAGCCACCAGCAAACAGGTAAAGTAAGCAAGCTACAGCGAAAGCTGGAATGGTGTAGATCATTCTGGCTCGTACAACTTCGCCAATTCCAGCACTGCCAGTTTTAAATTTGTAGCGCTGGGTCGAGCTGGAAATAATGGTAGTATCAGACACAGGAGCGAAGTGATCACCGGTGGCTGCGCCACTTAAAATAGCTCCAGCAGCAAGAACAGGATGTACACCAACCGCCACTGCGGCTGGAAATAAAACAGGGGTCATAATAACAACAATACCCAAAGAAGTTCCCATGGCAGTTCCAAGTACAGAACAGACCACATAGATGAACAGGGCAAAAAGTGCAGGGCCAACATCAATAAGACTTGATAGCCAGATTATACCTTCCGCTAAGTGGGCTGCGGTTAAAAGTTTTCCATAAATGCCAACTATCAAAAACAAACCAAAAACCAATAGCCCGGTAGGATCGCAAAGAGATCGTATTACTACATCCCAATACTCCTTCTTTTGTCTTGCAAAAAGGGAGCCTATCAAAAGGCCAATAACACCTCCCGCAATCATGATATCTTGAGATAAGACGCCTTTAAAACTCATCACTATGACTGGAACAATCATAAACAATAAAGGTAAAACAGCCATCCACCGAGAAAAATAAAAATATTTTAGAAGTCTTTCCTGTTTTTCAATTTGTACCTGTTTCATATTTCCTCTTTCTCTCATTGCTTACAAACGATTAGGGGGGAAGCTTGAACCGGTCGTAATACCAGTAAAACAAAGGTATTAAGTGAAAGCTGACTTCCCCCTAATTGAAAAGGACATGGGTATATGCAGTCAACCATTTTAACGATAAGTTCAGGCTAAGCTTTATGCATTGTTTATAACAAATGGAGAAGTTACAATGACTTTCTAAGTCCGGTTTACTTTATCAGGCTCAGCGCCCAAACAAACCATTGAGAACTTGATATGAACGAAAACACTAAGCTTAAAGATGCTTTCAAAGACCATGAAGGAGTGCACTTTGGTCGGATGCTAAAGTATTGGCGTAGCGTTTACAAAGTTAGCCAAGAAGAACTAGCCTTTCGCATCGACTCAGCTAGTCGTCATATTGGCCGCCTAGAAAATGGCGGCGCCCAACCGAGCAAAGAAATGGTCATCCGTATTGCGAAAGCCATACCTTTGAGTCAACGTGATACTATAAATTTACTATTCTCTGCAGGGTACACCGATCTCTCAGGCCACTTAGACATATCACATTCTAATTTTAAACACCGTAAAGAGGAGGTAATACTCGGCTTAAAGGTTTTGGATCCCAACCCTGCTGTAGTGATTGATATGACTGGCCATTTACTTATGGTAAACCGAGCTTGGGCCGGTTTTCAAAAGCAACTTGATCCTAAAGGTGAATTAAGTGGTGTATCAAATATTTTTGATTTTTTTCTCGGTTATGCGGAACTACATTCGCCTACTCAGGACTGGGAAGGAACATTCTCTGTTGCTATGTTATGGTTACAACAGTCCTTATCTTTATATGGTAATAACAACAGTAAGATTGCCGCCTTGCTCAAGCGATTTGAAGCATCCCCTTATTTGCCAGATAATTGGCAGCGACGAGCGGCTGCCCGAAAAGGAGGACAAGTATTTAGAATGAATGTAATGTTTAATGAAAAAATGCAGAGTTTTCTATTACACACCTATATTGAGAACCTGTTTGGTCCATTAGCGTTTTCTGCTGTGCCTGATATGTTTGTAATGACCTTTTGCGCCGAAGATGAAAGCTTGGATCTTTCATCACTTTTAAAACCCAGAATAGAACACCCTCTTTTATTTTATTGATGTTTTGCTGAGCATATTCAAATCAATTTTTAAACACTTTCTTTTAGGGGGGGTGATCTTCTAAATTAAATTTATTGTATTTAAAAACACATGTCTTAAAAAAGTAAATTAAAAATATTCCCAAAGCCCTATTACCTCATTACAAACCATACTTCTCATTAGTACCATTGGTACAAAGAGTTCAACCGTAAGCCCACAAATTTTCGTTTCACTTTGTTAAATATAGAATAATTTCCTGAGATTTTTTGTTAATAACTGAATTACAAAATAACAGCAGCCTCATAAAATTCACATTCAAATTTTCCTTAAGCCTTAAAACAGGACTTGTTGAGTCGTGGTGCTCATTAATAAGCAATGCATAATAAATTTACAATTGATGAAACAATGCAACGAATAAGCGTTGTCTGTTAGAGGAAATATAAATGACCGTTGTTAACTACGAGCTTAAAGGTAATGTTGCAGTTATTACACTTAATCGCCCCGATGCTATGAACACCTTTAATCCAGATATGTATCGAGAATTTAATGCTGCTACAACACGCTTTCGCGATGAAGACTCGGCTTGGGTAGCAGTCATTTGCGCAGCTGGAGACAAAGCATTTTCTGCGGGTGTAGATATTAAAGCAATCAGTAAAGCGACAAGCCAATCTGAAAATATCGAAGAATTAGCAGCTGCCTTTGACATCGAACTAGAATGTGAATATTTCTGTGACAAACCAATTATTGCTGCTATTCATGGCTTTTGTATTGGCGAAGGCCTGAGCATGGCTCTGGGCTGTGACCTCCGCATCGCTAGCAGGAGTGCTAGCTTTGCGTTACCGGAAAGCAAAATTGGTATTCCTACCATCAATGCCGCCATGCATGGTGCTCGCATAATGGGCGCTTCTAACGCCTTAGAAATGTTGTTGATGGGAGAACAGCGTGATTCCGCTTGGGCTTACCGTACAGGCCTTATCAACAAAGTGGTAGATGACGACCAATTAATGAATATTGCCATGGAATGGGCACAAAAAATAGCGTCTTTGAGTCCTCTGGCCAACCGTATTACAAAAGAGATGACCGTTAAAAGCTCAAGCAGGAGCTTCGACGAGAATGCAGCTATTGGTGTACAAAAGCGTAAGAAAATTTTAGTAAGCCAAGATTTTAAAGAAGGTCAACGTGCCTTTATCGAAAAACGTACGCCAAAATTTATCGGCGCATGAGTAAGAGTTTAATTTAACATTTACGGAGTTTTCGGTGATTGAAGAAATAGTCACGGTGAATCTTTTAGTAGGAAATATGAACATGAACGATAGTTCCTGGAAAAATACAGAGCGCTTAGATTTGAACAGTCTTGAGCTCAAAAAAATGCAATTCAAAATGCTAAAAAAGCAACTGACTAGAGTTTACGACGAATCGCCTTATTATAAGGAGAAGTTTGATCTGGCAGGAGTGAACCCACACGAATTTAGTTCTCTCGAACAATATAAAGACTACCCAATGTTTGATAAATATGAAGAACGGGAAAGTCAGGCGTTGTCTTTAAAAGAGCAGGGCCATCCATTAGGGATGCACCTAACTTGTAATATCCGTGACGTTAATCGCATGAGTGCTTCTTCTGGAACAACAGGTACCCCCAGCTTTCAGGGACATACGGCTAATGACCGTAAAATAATCGAAAGAAATTTCACACGTATGGCCAAAATGACCGGTTTGAGAGCTGGCGATAAAGTATTGATGGCAGGCGTAATGAGCATGTGGGTAGCGGGACTTCCTACTGTTGATGCCTTGCTATCTTATGGCGCAAACGTAATACCTATCGGTGGCTTAGTCGGTAGTGCCAAAGTAATTGAAATGATTCAACTTACCCGGCCAGAAGTGATTATTTGTACTCCATCATTTGCTCGCCAGCTTTTGAAAAAGTCCAAAACAGAACTGAATATAGATCTCAGTCAATTCTGTGTACGTAAGCTGGTCGTTTATGGAGAGCCTGGTGGCAGCGTGCCAGAAATTGTAAAAGAGTTGTCGGAAGGCTTTGGTGGCGCAGAAATTTTTGACATGAGTGGTGGTACCGGCTGCCTAAACCCCATTTTTGCACAATGCTCCGAGCATGACGGCATGCACTTTATCGCTCCCGATAGTGCTTACATAGAGCTGTACGACCGCAATGCCGGCAAAGTTATCCCTTTTGAAGACGGCGCAGTGGGCGAATTTGTCTATACCGACTTTGATCGCGAATGTGGCCCGTTAATCCGTTTTATGGATGGTGACAAGATGCGGGTGAATATGAAGCCATGCAAGTGTGGGCTTGCAGGTATGCGCTTTGAAATACTAGGTAGAGTTGACGACATGTTATTGATAAAAGGCGTTAATGTTTTTCCTTCTGCTGTACGTGATCTGGTCATGAGTTTTCAAGGCGAAGTGACTGGTAATGTACGTATTGTTAAAGGATCAGATTCACCAGTAATCGAGCCTCCGATGATTGTGAAAGTTGAATGTGTAGGGGAGCCTGACTCTAAAGCCCTAGCAGAATTAAAACAACGACTGGAGACCATTATTCAGCGTCAATTGCGCTTTAAAGCAAATATTGTCCTGTTTTACGAAGGTGAACTTCCCATGGAGTATGGTGCTACTGGAAAAATTAAGTTGTTGGAAACCTCTAGTTAAGCCAGTGGGCCATCTCTGATGGAATTGGATAGCGCCATAAAGCATAAAATATTTTGAAGCGGTGAACGGAGCTATCTATTTATAAATGAAATTCCGTCCATTAATTAAAAGACATAATAAAAAATAAAAATATATTACTAACTGGAGATTTTACTATGAAACATCACCCCATTTATACTGCAATGGCAATTTGCTTTGCTGCACTCTCAGCCAGTCAGGTTATTGCAGAAGAGAAGACTGAAAGCCTTGCACTTGAAGTAATAGAGGTCACCGCACAAAAAACATCCGAAAACTTAAATGAAGTACCCATTTCAATGAATGTCGTTGGTGGCGAGTTTGTTGATGCTATGGGAGTGACACAGCTAGACGATCTCTCTTCCTATATCCCTAACTTCAACATAACAGAAAGTACTAGTGGGATGAATATCTCCATGCGAGGTATTGGCTCTGGTACGAATAAAGGCTTTGAACAATCTGTAGGCATGTTTATCGATGGCATATACAGCAGTAGACAGAAGCAGTTTGCCGTACCTTTCTTTGATGTTGACCGTATTGAAATATTAAGGGGCCCTCAGGGGGTTCTCTTTGGTAAAAACACCACCGCCGGTGCAGTAAGTGTTATTTCAGCTAGGCCAGACGATTTTTTCAATGGAAAAATTAGTACGGAGTATGATTTTGAGTACGAAGATGTGACAGTCACAGGTGTGATTAATGGGCCTATTTCTGATACTTTAAATGCTCGCTTTGCTGCTCGCATAAGCCAACAAGATGAAGGCTATATAGAGAATACATTAAGCGGAGTAAATGAACGCCTTAGAGATGAAGAACTTTTTCGTTTGTCGATTGATTGGAGTCCTATAGATAACTTGGATGTGTACTCCAAGTTGGAATATTCAAAGCAAGATATACAGGGTGGCATATACCAGTTATTAGATTTTGGTAGTTACGAAGGTTTACTCAAAGCGTTCGATCCAGAGGTAGAAACTGATATAAATTTACGAACTTCTACTGGAGCCAAAAATCTTGAGCACCATATTACCACAGACGCATTAAATGGCGTTATTGAAGCGACTTATGAGATTAACAACATGCGAATAGTTTCCGTTACCGGGTATTCGCAATATGACAGCTTAATTGAAAATGAAGATAGTGACTTTACCTCGGTGCCATTAATTTGGTTTGATTCAGGTGATGAATTTGAGCAATTCAGTCAAGAACTCCGCTTTGAGTCAGTTACCCCTGGAGTACTTGAATACGTTGGTGGCCTTTATTATCAATCTAACGAGTTCTTCGCTACACCTAGATTAGCTGCACAGTTGAGTGTAGTTGGTATGCCCGATACTGAGAACGAACGTGTTTTTGACCAAGAAAGTACAACTTGGAGCGCTTTTGGGCAAGTAACCTGGAATATTTCAGATGCCTTAAATCTTAAAGCTGGATTACGTTATAATGATGAAAAGAAAAATGTATCGCGCGCGCTTGAAATTCAAGAGTATGGTACAGACATTCCTGAAACCGACCCTACTACCTTATACATAAATGCTATGGGCTTAGGGATTATTAACTATTCAAATAATGATAGCCGTACTGAAAGTCACTGGTCACCAGCGTTGGCGTTACAATATACAATTAATGACGATGCGATGACTTACGCTAAATATAGTCGTGGCTACAAGGGTGGCGGCTTTGATGCTTCCGATCTAAATGGTACTTCAGAGCAATATGATGAAGAGCAAGTAGATGGTTTTGAAGTAGGGACTAAGCTTACACTGTGGGATGGGCGTATGGATGTCAATGCTGCTCTATTTTATACTGATTATCAGAATTTACAGGTATATTCTATGTCAGGGGTTAGATTCATTACTACAAATGCTGCAGAGGCCACTTCACAAGGACTTGAAGTAGATAGCAGAGTTCAGTTAACTGAATCCTTAATGCTAAATGCCTCTTTTGCCTTTCTTGATGCGAGCTATGACAAATTTGAAACCGGTAGTTGTACCTATGAACAACTGCAAGAGCACAATGCATCTGGAGCGACAGGTCCTTGTATACAAGATTTAGGTGGCCGAACATTCGTCCGTGCACCTGAACTACAGGCAAACTTAGGGTTAAATCATGTATTAGACTTCGAAAGTGGTGCATTTATTATATCGAGCCTGAATGTCAGCTATACTGACGAACAGTATGTACAGGCTTCGCTTCCAGAACACTCATTGGTATCAAGCAATACAATCGTTGATGCAAACATAACCTACACTTCCCCTAATGAAAACTGGATATTTAAACTTGTTGCTCGAAATATTACCGACGAGCGTGTAATAACAGGTACGAACGCTCCCGTTTTCTTTGATGATACAGTCGTTGCCAGCATCAACAGTCCTAGAACTATTATGCTTGGCGTTGAGTATAGATTTGAATAGATTATTTAAAATAATCATCTTCGCTAGCTTAGTACCTGTTTATGCTGGCTGCTAAGTTAGATTTAAAGTTCTTTCAGAGATTATATAATGAAACACGAAAATAACTTCTTATTCGCTTTTTTGATGAGTTTTCATCATCAAAATAAGCGTCATTTGTTAACTGTTTTTGTTTGTATTAATAGCATTCTTTTTACAAATATTTTATATGCCGACCAGAGTGAACCGGCTTCTGAAAGTATTAAAATTCGCACTACAACCAGCGGTAAAATAGCAGGGAAATTAGTTCATCAGGGTAACGTTATTGAGTGGTTAGGAGTCGCTTATGCACAACCTCCTGTGGATGATTTACGTTGGAAAGCGACTCGTCCTGCCCTTGCATGGGATGGTATTCGACAAGCAACTATGCAGCCACAACCTTGCCCTCAACAGAAAAGTAATGGGGATGAAAAAGTTTATATAGGTGATGAAGACTGTTTATATCTAAATATCTGGCGTCCTAATTCTGATCATGAAAATTTACCTGTGCATGTATATTTTCATGGTGGTGCAAACGAGCAAGGCAGTATTAGTCGAGGTGCTCATCAGGGTGAACTGCTTGCTCAGAAAGGTAATATGATTGTCGTAACAGTGCAATACCGACTGGGTTTCCTTGGCTGGCTTTACACAAATGAGAAAAAATCTTCAAATGCTATGGATAACTCTGGAAATTACGGCTTACTTGACTCTATTCAGAGCCTGAAGTGGATAAAACAAAATATAAGCGCTTTTGGCGGAGATCCAAATAATGTTACCTTAGGAGGATTATCCGCAGGTGCTCAAAATATTTTTAACCTCTTATCTTCAAAAATGGCAACAGGCTTGTTTCATAAGGCTTATCTTCAATCTGGAATTCCCATTGATTACTCTTTAACAGAAGCTCAAATTGCTAGTTCTCAATTAAAAAAGGCATTGATTGGTGAGTCTGTTGCCAAAATGAATGCTGAAGAAATTGATGTTTATTTAGCATCCGTCTCAGCAAAGGACATTATAAAATTTGGATCTCAACTGAATCCTGATTTTAATGGAGTACGGGATGGCTTTGTTATGCCATTGGAACCAACATTAGAACAAATTTCAAATGGAAGCATTGCCAATAAAGTACCCTTGCTCATCGGGTTAACAAAAGATGAAGTAAAATTTTGGACATGTGACAAGCTTGATAATATATTTTATTGGCTCAAGCCAAGCAATGCAGCCTTAGTTGGTGATTATATAAATGAATTGTTTACAGCTATGGTTGTGCCTGCTTTTCGTAAGGGTGCTAGATTAAGCTCATCACAACAGTGGGATATTTACTTTTACCAAATGCGCTGGGGAACGCCAGATGAAAATGGCAACTCTCCTTTGCCAAATAATCTGGGATTGTGTGCAGGTGCTTTTCATGCCATTGATACATCATTTCACTTTGGCCACTGGGACAGAACTATTTTTAAACCTTCTTTGCAATCACTCATATTTACAGAGGCTAATAGGGAAGGAAGAAAAAACTTGTCCGCCGAGATAATGACTAGATTTACCTCTTTCGTTCATAACGGCAATCCCAATTTTGATTCAGCTATACCTTGGCCATTAATAACAGAAGGCCTTGATGTAACGAGGTTGGCTTTTGACGTTGATTTAGAGAAAGATTCGGCTAAAGTACAAGTGCTAAAAGGTATCAAAAGTGTGAATGATATAAAGCAAAAGGCGGATAAAACCTTTACGAACGATCAAAAAAAGACCCTATATCCACTGATAAATAGTTTTCTCTTAAAGTTTCAAGCACCAGAACACTTATTGTTGCGAGACGAAAGTGTAGAATAGATTTATAAAGTTATTTATATTGCTTTCAAGAGTTCGAATCTTTCCGTCACCGACATCTTCTGCCATATCATTCGTAGTTACAGACTTCTTTCGGTCTGCCGGGTTTGCCAGCTTCGCTGGGCAAACAAAAAAAAGGCTAACACAACTTGTGTTAGCCTTTTATCCATCAACTAGAAATTCACACCATATTCGTTATGAACAACTCGATCAATAACATCAGTACTTTAGTGCAATTCATTCTTACGACGCAATGATACTAGCGGCAATAAACCGAACATCAACCAACCAAAAGAACCACCTGAAGATTTTTTCTTCTCAGGTTCAACCGGTGCCTGACAGCTACCATCGTCACTATTTGCATTGGCGTCAAAGTTAGTTGCGCTTGAATCAGTACAACCTAATTCAACTCCATCTGACTCAACCGTTAAGTTGAATACAGTCACTGCAGAATCGGTCATATTAACATTGTCGCTTACTTTAACCATTACCTCAGTTTCACCGTGGTAATGTGCGTTTGGTATTAACGTCACGCTACTACCAGAATCATGACCACTTACCTCCGAGGTAAAGTTATCACCGCTCACTTCGATCATATTGCTAACGCTGTTTTCATCGGCATAGCGTACTTCAAAGCTTACCGTGTCATTTTCCATGATTGTCATATCAGCAATGTCGACCAATTGAATGTTACCGGTTACGGCTAAATCAATGGTGATTTGTTCGTTATCAGACCCGATTAAACCGTTATCTAGAGTAATGATATGGTTTTGACCGGCTGCTGCCTCTGAAACATAAGCCTTGAACTTAACATTAAACTGAGATTGCTCTGGCCCGGTGTAGTCCATACAGATAATTAACTGCTCTTCAACGACGTCATCCACATTGTTGTAAGCAATACCGTCACCAACATTAACTGCCAACGGCATATCGCCTCCAACCAAGATCATGCCATCGGCTGCTTTAAACCCTATGCTTCCTTGGCTA
Organism: Thalassotalea sp. ND16A; assembly: GCF_000764205.1. Classification (GTDB taxonomy): domain Bacteria; phylum Pseudomonadota; class Gammaproteobacteria; order Enterobacterales; family Alteromonadaceae; genus Thalassotalea_A. Next base: position 37,516 of record NZ_JQDZ01000124.1, on the reverse strand, counting down.
TCAGCTAACTGTAGGTTTTCATAAGCAAATAACATTTCAAATTCGCCGGGCTCATAGTTGATGTTCATACGTAAAAACATTTCAAAATCAACCAATTGACCATCTGCCCTTGAACGTTCTACGTTATCCCATTCCAACGCTAGCCAATCACGCTGCCAAGTATAGGTAGGAGTAATACCGGCATTTAAATGATGGTTAGGGTGAATAGAGTCAACTTGCTCAGGTATTATATTGTCGCCTGCCCAGAACGGCGCGATAATATATGGTGCTGCTGGTGGAAAGCTTATTGCTTCTGGAAGTTCAACATGGAAAGCTGTAGTTCGCCCAGTGTCACCAAAAGTTACTAATCCTGCCGGGTTTAATTTAATGTTTTCAAAATGAAACTTGTTAAAGAACGGGAAGCTAATATTTTGCTCCGTATTCATCAAGTCTTTCAGCTTGTATTCGTACTCATTGCGATAACTGCCTTGAACATCTGCCAAAGTGCGCCATCCTAATGGTCTTAAATCCAAGTACCCTGGGAAACTCCAGCCCGCGGAAGATAGATTACACATTTGGTCATTATTGCTGTTCGTCACCTTGTAATTACGAGGTACATCACGGGTTGTTTCCTGAATACCAGCAAGTGATAAGATATTATCAGTCAGAACAGGCGTTACGGGTGTTGCATTTGACGGCATAATACTTTCTGGAACGATCTGAATTGAGGCAGGCATAGCTACATCTAAAACAAAATCACGAGCTTCTGCTTCATTATTGGCGATAACGCTGATTTCAAACTCAACAAGATCTCCCGGCTTCGCTGCCGACATATTTGAGGTGAAAGTCACATCGTCATCTACTTGGCTAATCGTTACCGGTACAAAGCCTAAGTTACCGGCATCATTGGCGTTACTGCCAAGATCAAAACCACCAAAGTAAACATCACCAATTTCCATGTCGGGCAAGTTGTAAGCCAATTCAACATTGTACTCTTCATAACCGTTTATCGTTCCCGGCCCTGAAACTGTTAAGCCACCATTATTGTCTGTTACCACACCGGTAACAAGACTAACCGTATGGCCTTCGTCCGTTTCACCCCAATCAGGGCGATCTATGTTCATTACAATAGTCCAGTAGTTGCCTGCATTGGGCTCAGTAATGTTACAGAAATTGGCAAAGTCGTAGCTGGTTGACAAACAATGCAGTTCATCGCCCGTTGCCATACCGTCGCCGTTCAAATCTTGCCCCATGAACATTAACATATCGGTAGTTTTGTCGCCCACTATCTGAGCGGCGATAGACCGAGCCCCCTCAGGAACCGTTACCCACTCAATATGGTTAATATTACTTTCATTACCTTCTTCATCAATAGTCAGATCAAAGGGATCGTTGCCGGTTGTATCGTACATGATATGAGCAGACGTTTTATCTCCCTTAACCATGCCGTAGCTACGTGCAGTAAATTCAGTGATCTCGCTGGTATTTAAGGGTCCAACCTGTGTCATTGCTGAGGTGCGATGTGCATTGATTTTGACATACTCAGGTAAACCACTATTATCAGAATATGTCCAAAGAGGTAATTCAAGTATCGGCGAGTTGACATTGTCAGACGTCAAAACTATCTGCCCTTGATTTCCTGTCATATTTCGATAGCTGATTGCTCCAGATTCATGTTTTGAGTTGGCTGTGACTACGATTGATTGGGTCTCTCCAGCTTTAATACTAAAACTTGCTGGCTCAACAGTTACGTCCCAATTACCCAACCATTTATCAATGGCGATAGTCCAAGTTGCGTCTTCTGTTGCCGTAAACGTACGGACAAATGAACATTCAGATGGACACTCAGTATCAACCATATAAGCGGTATTTAAACGTTTTTCATGGCCACCTAAATTAGGGTTCGCCGCGTCCATATTTTCAACCGACTCGTTCATGAACAAGCCAGTTTTATCGGCCAAATCAACACGCATACGACCTGACCCCATATCCTGAAGTGAAGAGTCAAAACCATCATCAACATAGTTATTGAAGAAACGCGCGTTTTTCAAACCATTGGTTGCGGTTAACATTAACGCCGATTGGACCGCCATAGGTGACCAATCAGGGTGTGATTGGCGTAAAATAGCAGCAGCACCAGCCACATGCGGACTGGCCATTGACGTGCCTGACATGCTCATCCAGTCAGACGTTCTTGGATTATTATTAAAGGGTTGATCATCTGACGCTGGCGCATATGTGTCTACGCCTGGCGCGGCGATATCAACAAACAGTGTATCCAAACCAAAATACGATGGACCACGGCCTGAAAAATACGCCACACGTTCCTGATCAACTTCTTCAAGTAGCACTTCAGTGCCGGTAATCGTACCCATATGGCCTGAGCCACTGTTTAACCAAGACGTCAAATCACTACCATCACCTGCCTTAATTAACGTGGTTGGAATAGCATACGGAACAACAGGCTTATTATTATCTTGATAAGCGCTTTGGTTATAAATAACTAAACCTTCCGCACCACCGGCGGCAATATTATCGGCCTTATAAATTAATGGTGAATAACTACGTTTACAGACAACAATAACGTCTTGTTCACTTTCGTCAATATCTGCTGTTGCTGGATCGTCAGCCAGGTCAAAGGTACCTTCCGGAAAAGGTTTATCACAGTTTTTAACGTTTCTTGAATAACTTTCGTTAGCATTTTCAAAATTCTCGGCATTCACTATAATGCCGGTCAGAGAATCAAATGTGCCTGATGCACCAATGATATCAGCGGGTGCGGGAGTATCACCCCCCGACATTTGCTCTAAGCTATTATCTTTATATTCTACCGTATGGGATGGCGTATGAGCGGCAACCGTAGTAACCCACGGAGAAGAATGGTCGGCCGTATATAAATCTGGACCCGAGTTACCCGCAGCGACCGCCACAAACACACCTGACTTGGCCGTATTCATAAATGCTTGTTCAATCGGATCACTCCAGGGATCTTGCTCTAAGGATCCTAATGAAGCATTAATAACGTCAACATTATCAATGGCTGATTGTTCTATAGCAGCTAAAATAGCTGAAGATGGACAGCCAGCGTAATGATCACCGCCACCACCAGGCCAACAAACCTGATAAGAAATAATATTTGCATGTGGCGCCATGCCTGAGACTTGTGGCAAGACTAAACCAGTTTCTGTACCTGAACCTTGCGCGGTTAACTCAGTTTCTTTGTAGGGAACATTTTTCAATATGTTACCGGCAGCAGTACCCGCAACGTGGGAGCCATGACTATGGTAATCTTCACCTATCGCTGGACGTGACTCGTCAAACACTGGATCGCTATATGCCTGGGTAATTTCAGGATAAGAATAAACACCAATAAGTTTATCGTTACAATACTCAGGTGAATCCGCACAATCACCTAAATAGTTTCCACCTAACGGGTTGATATGGGTATATCCGTCATCACCAACGGCAGCGAAAGATGGATGATCAGTATTGATACCGGTATCAATAATACCAACAATAGTCCCTTCCCCCATATTTGAAGAATTGGCAGTACTTTCAGTCCAGACCTTGTTAGCACCAGTTTGCTCCGGTGTACCAAAGGTATTAAGTTGATAAATTCGTTCACGGCTAATATATTTAACCCCTGGAACCTTCGCCAATCGGCTTGCTTGGTCTTGAGTAAGCTCAGTCACAAAACCATTTAGGCTAACAGAAAATTCACGTCCAACTTTAACATCTAATCCTTGTATTGCTTTAGCTTGGGCAACAAAGTTAGTTTGTTTACTGAATAAGTAATCTTGGTAAGTGGCAATTTTAGCTTGCTTTAAGTTTAGCGGCGATTTTGTTGCTACTCTGCTACTGGCAACTAACTCACGCGTTGACGCCAACCCTTTAATGCCACCGTCATAGGCAGAAATAGGTGCGTCTTCAAGCTGAACTATATACTTATGTATGCCTGAAATACCCTCTTCGGCGATAAATACTTTATGTTGTTTTTTAATGGTTTGGTTTGATAAACCACTCCAATCATATTGTTCTCTTTCAACGGGTTTAGGTGCATATTCTGCAGGTGCATTTATCCACTTTTGCTCGGCTGGAACGTCGGTAGTTGTAGCCGCACCAACAGCACCAACATACAGTGCCGATACAACCATCACTGATACTTTATTTAGATTAAACATAATATCCCTTAGATATAATTAGTATTTGAATGATGAATCTAGCAATCACTATCTACCTAAACATTGCAGATGGTTTGTGAAAGTAATTTGATCATTCATTTTTTCGTCGAATGAATAGTTAAATTTATCCCTCAGACAGTCAATTAAACCGTAAGAATTGGTACAGTTGTGCACACTTTGATACAAAGCACAGGGGCAATACTTAGCTTATATTTGTTGGCGAGCAGGAAATTGGAGCGAAGTTATTATTGAAAAATAATGGTTATCTTAGCGCCAGATAATGCTTCACTACGGCTAAAACTGAGCTGAGCATCCTGCCAGGCACAAAGCTGTTTAACAATAGCCAGGCCCAGCCCGACACCTTGATAACGTTGTTCACTAATCTGTTGTTTTTTAGCAAATGGTTTAAGTAACGCTGGTAATAACTCAGCAGAAATCCCAGGTCCATCATCCTCAATGGCAAGAATGAGGCCTTGATTTAAGGCTTTAAGACTGACATTAACCTGGCTATTGGCAAAACGAATGGCATTGCCGAGTAAATTTTGTATGATGCGAATAAAACTACGTTTATCTATCTTTATTTGCCGACAATGGCAATCCAAGTGAATCACAATTGGTGAATAAGCAGCAAATTTGTGGGCGCAAATTTCAAGCAATTCCAGAGCGTTTTCTTGTCGCGGTATAAAATGGGGTTGACATTGACTAAGCTCGGCGTAGGTAAGGAATTCATCAACCAGTAACTCAAGTTCAATAGTGTCTTGTAATACGCTGTCTCTTAGCAGCATAACATCGGTGCGCTCATTTGCAGTCTCTAGCGCAAATTTTGCCCGAGAAATAGGCGTTAAAAAGTCGTGGGAGACTGCGTTGATCAGTTCTCTTTGCGTATTGGTTCGCTGATTTAACTTATGTGACATCTGATCGAAAGCATCTCCAATACTTTTTATCATGCTAAAACGGGTGAATTGGGTTTGTTGGTTAAAGTCACCTTGACTTATTTTTTCACTTGCTCTGCGTAGCTTATGAAGATCGTTAAATAAGGGCCAACTACAAATAAAAACCGCAAAAGCCGTCGCGGTATAAAACAGCAACGAAATGAACGAATCGTCATTAGTCGGTGAATGTTGGGGAAATGGTCCAAGTGTAAGTACATGTTGCTTATCATTGGCTAGCTTGTAAAAATAAATACTATTTTGATCATCATGTAACATGATAATTTCTTTGTTTTTCATTCGGCTCAATAAGTCTTGCGACCAATGAAATTGTTGCAATAAATTTTTCGTTAATGAAAAGCTAGCCTGAGTGTCAGCTGTATTTTCTGCCGGTCCAAATAAACGACTTATGGTAGAATACTCTAGTGCCGATAAGGACTGATTACTTTGAACTTTCGTTTCCAATAGCCAGGCGCTCACTCCTAAACAAACGGCCAAGGCAAAATATAATGAAAAATACAAGCGAAACATCTGCTATCTTACAGCCAAGCTTCCGGGACCAGAATATATCCTTTACCCCAAACTGTTTTTATTTTTGTCGGTGGTGATTCATCATCACCTAATTTTTTACGTAGTCGACTAATACGACCATCTACCGTACGATTTAAACCATCATATTCACGGCCAATAGCGGTATCGAACAGTTGTTCTCTAGAGATCATATTACCGGCATCTGACGCCAATTGAACCAGCAGGTCAAACTCCGCTGTGGTTAACTCCAATGCTACACCGTCAAGATAGGCATCTCGTTGTATTTTATTTATTGTTAACGCGCCAAAGAGCAAATTTTGAGGAGAATAGAGTGGTGTTTTTTTATTTTTCACCGGTGTTCTACGCAGGCAAGTATTGATCCTAGCGATTAAAATTGAAGGTGAAACAGGCTTAGTTAAATAGTCATCGGCGCCCAGATTTAACCCTTTGACATGATCCAGCTGATTTTGCCTAGCCGTCATAAAAATAATCGGAGTATTTTGATTAGCTTTTATTTCTTTAAAAACACTGAAACCGTCAGTATCAGGCAAACCAATATCTAACAAAATGAGATCATACTGATTGGTTTGTGCGTCATAACTGGCCAGGCAACCTGAATCGGCATGTTTGATATTAAAGCCGCTCTTTTGCAAAAAGTCACTAACCAATTTTGCTAATTTAAGATCATCTTCTACATACAAGATATTTTTTTTATTACCGTTCATTAAAAAATACTCCAAGCAACTTTTCGACGACGTTGCTTCTTCTTTAATTTATAAATGGCAACAATAGCGGTCGAAACAACCACCAAACTCCCCTGACGAAGCAACTCAATTTTTACATTTTTAGGGCTATTTATAGGTATCGATAAATTAAACATCTCATTAGGTAGGTCACACATTAACCGGGTATCAATATCAATAACCCGCAAACAAAATTTACCTTGTGTCCCAACTTGCCAAGAGACCATGATATTCATCTGACATTCACTTGCGGTAGTAACGCACTTATTAGGGATAATTTGCATTGGCTCTACACTCTCAACAGCAAAACTTAACTTTGACACTGTTGCGGTTGGCAGTGTCAAAGTTAACAACAACAGTGTTATGAGTGAGTTTCGCCCGGAAAATTTAAACATATTAATGATTCCAGGCGATTCCTGCGTAGAAAGAGAAAACATTGCTTTGGTCTACGAAAGGACTTTCACTGATCACCGGATCCAACGTTTGATACTTAAGGTCGGTGATTAACTGCCATTTATTATCAAACCTATACTGATATTTTAGTTGCAGACTAAAATTATAGGCTTGTTCCCCTTTATACTGGCTAAATCCTGCCCCTAAATCCGAATAATGACTGCCATAATAATAATCGATTAAGTCAGCACTTTGTTGTTGAACTTCGGCACCCAATACAACTAAATGTTTATCAAGCAACCAATGACGCTCTACCGCCAAAAATTTTTCTCCGCCATAATGGCGTTGAGTTATTTCCTGTAACCAACTCGCACTCAGGCGCCAGTATTGCCAGTCGTATATCCATTCAACTCCAGACATCAAGGATAAATGCCGTCTCTGTATTAAAGACATATCCCCACGCCGCTTAGTCGGCACAGTACCTTTTGGTGGTATTTGCCCTGGTGACGGACTGCCCATCATTGGCGAACGAAAAGTCGCAGCTGCCAATGATGTCGAAAAATTTTGTTCGAGAAAATATAAACCATCATTATTAAAGCGAGTAAGAAAGGAAAATTGAAAATTCTCACCATAAAAAGGCGTATATGTAAGCTGTGTATTGCTAAAAGCAAAATCGCCGTAAAAATACTCAATTCTTGGAATAAGAATAAGGGGGATGTCATCCATATGATAAACAGGATTGCCCATACGGCCATAACCTGCACCTATCCCTAAATGGAGACCTTCGTCCTCCTGATAGATATCATTGTCTGAGTTAGCGGCCAGAGAAAAACTAAAAAATAAACTGACTAGAACAAATGAAATAAAACTCAAAAATCGTCTTGGCAAATATAAAATAATCAAATACATCGCGATAAATTAATTATAACAATAAGACAATCATATTTGATTCTTTTATATATGAAGTCAAAAGAACAAATGTAGCAATTTGTATCAACGATGCTGACTACTTTTATGTAAACGTATGAAGATCGATTAGGCACCACTAAAGAAATTTTGTTAAACGAGCAACTCCTTGAGACAAGTCTTCAATAAGATCATCGACATCCTCCAAACCAATGTGTAATAGTATCCAGACCGTAACGCCCACAAGCTCTGCAACGTTAGCTTTCCCTTCACTATAAGCATGTATCGCTTTGGCTAAATTCAATTTTGCATCATCCTTGTTTTCAGCAGAGCTCAATTTTCTGGTCCACATAGGTTCACTGCGTTCATAATTCGATTGAACAATATCTAACACCGATTCAGCCTTATTTTGCGCCGCGAGCAAGTGCTGTAAAGTGCCTGCTTTGCGGTAATAGATTTGCGAGTTCTTTGGCCAATGATACTTCGTTTCGTTTGTGCTTGTGGTATTGAAAGAAACTTAACCATTATCGATAAATCCAACTAACTCCTCTATTTTTAACACGACGCACCGTGGGAGCTTCTTATTTAAAAAGTAAACCACGTTTTTGTTAAGAGTCATGGAACGATGCAATCGACAAGCAAGGTCATTACCTTATCCCCTCCCCGCTGCCCCTTAAAGAATGCATTAAGGAAGCTATAATAAAAAAGGCACACCATAAGGCATGCCATTTTCTAACAATCATAGCTAACTAAGGTTCCCACATTAGTGACAACGCTTACCAGATAACCAATTGATTTACCTATACATTATCGACCTAACGGCATTTACATCATGCCGCCCATACCACCCATACCGCCCATGCCGCCCATATCAGGCATTGCAGGAGCTGCAGCAGCAGCATCTTGTGGCGCTTCAGTAATCATAGCTTCTGTAGTAAGCATTAGGCCAGCAACAGATGCTGCAAACTGTAATGCACTACGAGTAACTTTGGTTGGATCTAAGATACCCATTTCTAACATGTCACCGTAAACGCTGGTGCCAGCATTGTAACCGTAGTTGCCTTTGCCGTTGCGTACTTCATTAAGCACTACTGATGATTCATCACCACAGTTAGCAACGATTTGACGAAGTGGTGCTTCCATCGCACGAACTGCTACGTTGATACCATGTGTTTGGTCTTCGTTAATGCCTTCAAGGTTTTTGATTGCTGTCGCAGCGCGTACCAAGGCAACACCACCACCAGCAACAACACCTTCTTCAACAGCAGCACGTGTTGCATGTAAAGCATCTTCAACACGAGCTTTCTTCTCTTTCATTTCAACTTCGGTTGCTGCGCCAACTTTAATTACCGCAACACCGCCAGCCAGTTTGGCTAAACGCTCTTGTAATTTCTCTTTGTCGTAATCTGAAGAAGAATCTTCAATTTGGCCACGAATTTGTGCTACACGACCAGCAATTTCCGCTTCTTCACCAATACCATCGATAATAGTGGTATTGTCTTTAGAAATAACCACACGTTTTGCCTGACCTAAATCTTCAAGCGTTGCTTTTTCAAGTTCCATGCCGATCTCTTCAGAGATAACGGTACCGGCAGTTAATGTTGCGATGTCTTGTAACATCGCTTTACGACGGTCACCAAACCCTGGGGCTTTAACAGCAGCAACTTTCACAATACCGCGCATGTTGTTTACGACTAGTGTTGCAAGCGCTTCACCTTCTACATCTTCAGCAATGATTAACAATGGACGGCTAGCTTTCGCAACGCCTTCAAGGGTAGTTAATAGCTCACGAATGTTAGATATTTTTTTATCGACAAGAAGAATGAACGGGTTTTCTAATTCAACACTACCGCTTTCCTGGTTGTTGATGAAATATGGTGATAAGTAACCGCGATCGAACTGCATACCTTCAACAACGTCCAGCTCATCGTGAAGAGCTTGACCTTCTTCAACAGTAATAACGCCTTCGGTGCCCACTTTTTCCATTGCGGTTGCAATAATTTGACCAACCGTAGTGTCTGAGTTCGCTGAAATGGTACCAACTTGCTCAATCGCTTTGTTGTCAGTACATTTTTGCGATAAACCTTTAAGCTCTTCAACCGCAGCAATAACTGCCTGATCGATACCGCGCTTAAGATCCATAGGGTTCATACCAGCAGCGATAGATTTTAAGCCTTCGTTTACGATAGCTTGTGCTAAAACGGTTGCTGTAGTGGTGCCGTCGCCGGCTTCATCGTTGGCTTTCGACGCAACTTCTTTCACCATTTGTGCGCCCATGTTTTCAAAGTTATCGGCTAATTCGATTTCTTTTGCCACACTAACACCATCTTTGGTGATAGTTGGACCACCAAAGCTTTTGTCTAAGACTACGTTACGGCCTTTTGGCCCAAGAGTTACTTTTACTGCATCGGCTAGAATATTTACGCCTTTAAGCATTTTTACGCGGGCGTCATTACCAAATAATACGTCTTTAGCTGCCATTATTTTTTCCTCAATTTTTTATTCATCAGGCAAAAGCCTGATCTACAATAACTTTTTTTAAATTACCACGAAGTGGTCTAAATAGAGATGCGCAGCAGCTCTATTCAACAATCGCCAAAATATCGGCTTCACTTAAAATAAGCACTTCTTCGCCGTCAATTTTTTCAGTCTTGGCACCATAGCCTTCACTGAAAATCACCTGGTCGCCAACTTTTACATCTAAAGGACGAACTTCGCCAGATTCAAGGATACGGCCATTACCTACCGCAACGACTTCACCGCGAGTAGATTTTTCAGCTGCGCTCCCGGTTAATACGATACCGCCAGCAGATTTTGACTCTACTTCTTTACGTTTGATAATCACACGATCGTGTAAAGGACGAATGCTCATTTATATCTCCTGATATGAATTTTTTAATAAGTTAAATTGTTTAATCAATTTGCTGATAGTAAACAGATGGGGGTTATTTTTAGACTCTCAAGTTATTATGCAAAAAATATCTAAAAAAATAGCGCTATTTAAGCAAATGCCGCGATTAAGACAGTACTATGTCGTTATTTAGCAAAGTTAATCTTTACGTTCAAACTCACCATCTATGGTTTTGCTGCTATTATCAACATCTATATTTCGGTTTTCAGAATCTTGTTGTGAATTAAATTGCTCGGTAAATGGTGAATGCTCACCGCTTTGCTGTTGATGAAACTGGCCATGAAAAAAGCTTGCTTTATGTTGTTGTGAAACCACTAAGTGTTTTTGCACCGCTTTTACAATGGCGGCCCGCGACACCGGCCACAATAATAACAAGCCAAAACCGTCGGTAATAAAACCAGGTGTTAATAACAATACGCCCGCCACTAACAATAATAACGCCGCAATAATTTCCTCAGAAGGCATTTGCCCTTGCGCTAATTTATATTGCACCGACTGATAAGTGGCCAGCCCTTGTTGACGCACCATGGCAGCACCAACCCAGGCCGTTAAAATAACAATAGCAATGGTTGGCAACACGCCAATAACACCACCAACATTCATCAATACCATAATTTCAACAATCGGCATGACAATAAATAATAAGAACAAAACTTTAAACATACGGGTCCAAAATATATTAGTTATGAAACTAATATTGGGGTAAACGGGTCTATTTCAAGCGAAGTTAGTCTATTAGCCTTACTATTGATTTTAACTTAGAATATTCAATCATATTTGTTGAATTAACTGATTGATAAATGGCAATTAAGCAATGATTAACGAAAGCGAGTAATTATGCATCAAATTGTATTATGCAATTGTCCTGACGAAAGTGTGGCAAAAATGATAGCCGAAAAATTAATTACGGATCAGTTAGCCGCCTGTGTTAATATTTTGCCGAAAATGACCTCTGTTTACCGTTGGCAGGGGAAGGTAGCTTGCGATGAGGAAGTAATGTTGATGATCAAATCAAAGCAGCAACTATTTTCTCAACTTGAACAAGCAATAATTAAGCTTCACCCCTATGAAGTCGTCGAAATCATTGCCCTGAATATCCAGCAGGGTAATGAGCTGTATTTAAACTGGATAACTGACTCGGTGAAAAATAACTAATGCGTTCAATTTTAGCTTTATGCCTCCTTACCATTGCCATGCTTGCTGCACCATCACAGGCTCAGGACTCTATTTTTGATACTTCCCTGGATTCATTATTCAGCAATGATCAAGAATTTTTACCCGTAGATCAGGCTTTTCAATTTGACTTTAACCAGCAGCAAGACAAGCTGGAAGTTTACTTTGCGATAGCCGATGGGTACTACCTATATAAAGGCAAACTTAAATTTAAAGCCGTAGATGCCGAGTTCACTTTACCGGTATTGCCGCGAGGCGAAGATCATGAAGACGAATATTTTGGCGTTCAAGAGGTTTACTACAAACAAGTTAAATTTACGCTGCCTTTAAGTAATGTTGGCCCTAACGGTGAGTTAACAATCACTTACCAAGGTTGTGCGGATAAAGGCTTGTGTTACCCGCCAACGAAACAAACAGTACCGTTAAGTGGCCTAGTTTATGCAAAAGGAAAATCAGCAGAAAATCCTACAAACTCCAGCGCTAACGCAATTTTAGATGCCATTGGCGCAGCACCGGTTGATGTAACGAAAATCAACGGCGGCACAGAACCAACGAACAATGGCGAAACCATTAGCCAACAAGATGAATTGGCATCAATGCTCGCCGGAAATAGTTTACTGTTCACCTTAATCAGCTTTTTCGGTCTGGGAATATTACTTTCCTTCACCCCTTGTGTTTTCCCGATGTACCCTATTTTAACCGGTATTATTGTTGGTCAGGGACAACACTTAACCACTCGTAAAGCGTTCACTTTATCAATGGCTTACGTGCAAGGCATGGCAATTACTTATACCGCTTTAGGCATAGTTGTTGCCTTAGCGGGTGCACAGTTTCAAGCCGCATTTCAGCACCCAGCCATTTTAATTGGTTTAAGCATATTGTTCGTGTTGTTAGCACTTTCGATGTTTGGCGTGTTCAATTTAGCCTTACCGACAAGTTGGCAAAACAAGTTGAACAATATAAGCAGAAGCCAAAAAGGCGGCTCGATGATATCGGTCTTAGTGATGGGCGCCATTTCTGGTTTGGTTGCCTCACCTTGCACCACGGCACCACTCACTGGCGCATTGATTTATATTGCGCAAACAGGGGATGTTGTCATCGGTGCTTCGGCCTTATATGCCCTGAGCTTAGGCATGGGCTTACCGTTACTGGTATTAGGCAGCTCAGGCGGTAAATTGTTACCAAAAGCAGGCAATTGGATGACGGTAATTAAGAATGTTTTCGGCTTCTTATTATTAGCAGTGCCAATATTCCTGCTAGAGCGCTTCATAGCTGAAATGGTGTCTAATTTATTATGGGCGTTATTATTGTTAGTGACCGCCACCTATTTTTACGTAGTAAACAATGATAATCGTAAATCGCCAGCCAGTATCTGGTATGGCCTTCGAGCTTTAGTAATATTTGTTATGCTGTTCTTTGGCGCCAACTTGGCTTATAACACTTTATTTACTGCCGGTGTTGCACAGCAGCAAACTCACAAAGAATTTATCCACGTGGCAAGCTTAGAGCAATTAACTGTCGAGGTTGCCAAGGCGAATAGCAAGGGCCAATCAGTAATGGTCGACTTATATGCCGATTGGTGTATCGCCTGTAAAGAGTTTGAAAAATACACCTTTCCCAAGCCAGAAGTGCAGCAAGCATTGCATAACACTGTGCTGATACAAATCGATTTAACCGCAACTGGTGAGCCACAAAATATTGACATCATGTCGAATTTTGATGTGTTCGGTTTGCCATCAATTTTGTTTTTTGATGTTAATGGCAACGAATTAAGCCAGCAACGAGTCACTGGTTTTATGGGCGCAAAGGAGTTTGCCAACCATATTAATAAAATATTTAACTAAACCTGCAAATTATCCACTAAACAAAGGGGCTGCCGCCCCTTTCTGTTATTTTTACCTCTCAATAGCCCTTTTCAAGATCAAAACACCACTGATTAGACCAGTATTTTGCTGCTAATTTCTGCGAAAATGTCTATAATGTGCAGATATTTGAAAAAAACGTGCATTTTCAACGTATAAACTGAGTAGCAGGTATGCTTTAATACGTTAAATAGTTCAAAAATAATAATTTCAATGGATTTAGCTGCAGATGACTACAAAGTTTAATGTTTTACTGTTAAATGGCCCAAATTTAAATATGTTGGGCAAACGTGAACCGGAAATCTATGGCTCACAAACATTAGCAGACATTATTGCTATTTTAGAAATACAGGCTAAATCTTTAGATATCAATTTAATGCACCTGCAAAGTAATGCAGAGCATGAATTAATCGACGCCCTTCACCAGGCACACCAAAAGGTAGATTTTATTATCATCAATCCGGCGGCATTTACTCATACCAGCGTAGCTCTTCGAGATGCGTTATTAACTGTATCGATCCCGTTTATTGAAGTTCATCTGTCTAATGTGCATAAACGTGAAGCGTTTCGTCATCATTCTTACCTTTCAGACGTCGCTGAAGGGGTTATTTGTGGTTTGGCTGCAAAAGGGTACGAATACGCTCTTGATGCTGCTCATCGCACATTAAACAAATTAAATTAAATTAAGTTAAGTAAAATAAACATTATTAAGGTGTACTAATGGATATTCGTAAAATCAAAAAACTAATCGAACTTGTTGAAGAGTCAGGGATCAATGAATTAGAGATCTCTGAAGGCGAAGAGTCGGTACGCATCAGCCGTGGTCAAGTTGTAGCTGCAGCACCCGTTGCTATGGCAGCTCCAGCTCCTGTTGCTGCGGCTCCTGTTGCGGCGGCTCCGGTTGCTGTTGAATCGCCTGCAAGTGCCGAACTAACGGGTCATATTGTTCGTTCACCTATGGTTGGTACTTTCTACGCTTCAGCATCGCCTGATGCACCTGCATTTGCAGAAGTTGGTCAACATGTAAATGCTGGCGATACCTTATGTATTGTTGAAGCAATGAAAATGATGAACCAAATTGAAGCTGACAAGTCTGGTGTAATTAAACAAATTCTTGCTGAAAATGAAGACACCATTGAATTTGACCAACCGCTTTTCGTAATCGAATAAGCAACAACGTAAGGTTAATTCCATGTTAAAGAAAGTAGTTATCGCCAACAGAGGCGAAATTGCATTACGTATTTTACGTGCATGTAAAGAGCTAGGTATTAAAACCGTAGCTGTACACTCTACTGCTGACAAAAACCTTAAACACGTTTTATTGGCAGACGAGACGATTTGTATTGGTAAACCATCAGCGTTAGACAGTTACTTAAACATCCCTCGTTTAATTACTGCCGCCGAAGTTACTGATGCCGATGCGATTCATCCAGGTTACGGATTTTTAGCGGAAAACGCCGATTTTGCCGAACAAGTTGAGCAATCAGGTTTTGCCTTTATTGGTCCAAAAGCTGACAGTATTCGCTTAATGGGTGATAAAGTTTCCGCGATTAAAGCAATGAAAGCCGCCGGTGTTCCTTGTGTTCCTGGATCCGATGGTCCACTGACCGACGATGAAGCGGCAAATATCGCTCATGGTCGCCGTATTGGTTACCCGGTAATCATCAAAGCATCTGGTGGTGGTGGTGGTCGCGGTATGCGTGTTGTACGCAGCGAAGCCGACTTAATTGAATCGATTCAGTTAACCAAAACCGAAGCGAGAAACACCTTCAACAACGATATGGTTTACATGGAGAAATTCCTTGAAAATCCACGTCATGTTGAAATTCAAATTCTTGCCGATGGCCAAGGCAGTGCTATTCACCTTGCCGAACGTGACTGTTCAATGCAACGTCGTCATCAAAAAGTTGTAGAAGAAGCGCCAGCACCAGGCATTACACCTGAACTTCGTGCTGAAATTGGTGCTCGTTGTTGTAACGCTTGTAATGAGATCAACTACCGCGGCGCCGGTACCTTCGAGTTCTTATTCGAAAATGGCGAGTTCTACTTCATTGAAATGAACACCCGTATTCAGGTTGAGCATCCGGTTACCGAAATGATCACCGGTGTTGATTTGATTAAAGAACAATTACGTGTTGCTGCTGGTCAGAAATTAACCATCAAGCAGGAAGATATTAAAGTTAATGGCCATGCCATTGAGTGTCGTATCAATGCGGAAGACCCGCGTACTTTTATTCCTTCACCGGGTAAGATCACGCGTTTCCATCCTCCAGGGGGCATGGGCGTACGCTGGGATTCACATGTATATACCGATTACTCTGTACCACCTCATTACGATTCGATGATTGGTAAACTGATCACTTACGGTGAAACTCGTGACGTAGCAATTGCTCGCATGAAAAACGCTCTGGATGAATTAGTGATCGATGGTATTAAAACCAATATCGCCTTACAAGAAGACATCATGTCAGATGTTGGTTTTGCACGCGGTGGCGCTAATATTCACTATCTAGAGAAAAAACTCGCCGATATTGAGTAATAGGCACTAGGTACAAGGTACAAGGTACAAGGTACATTATCAGTTTAAATATAAACCCTGCAAATCGCAGGGTTTTTTAATTCAGGGATGAATTAACTTAGAATTGTCATGGATGATATAAATTCTGTTAATTCTGGGATGAATTAACTTAGAATTACCATGGATGGTTTAAATTCTGATATTGACTATAGACTGGGCTTTTACCTATACCAATTTGCTTAACCATTAAATATCTGTTCAACTTTACTGGTTAAGCAAATTGGTATTCATTCACCATTGAGGTAAAATAGCAGCAATCGAAATATTAACTGTACAAAATTGCCATGTCCGAATTATTAGAAAAGCCTTACCCACCAGCCGATGACGATTGTTGTGGCGGTGGCTCTTGTTGTCCATGCGTTTGGGATCACTACTACGCAGAGCTACAAAAGTGGCGGATTCAACAAGATAAAATTAACTCACAAAATAACTAAGCCATTGGCAATGGTAAATAGAGGGCTTCAGTTAAGAATGTTCAACTGGAAATACTCGTCAGGATGAGTTGCAAATGTCCAATTTAATTGAAAAGCCTACCCCTCCGGCAGCTAACGAATGCTGTGAAAGCGGCTCATGTAACCCATGCGTGTGGGATACATATACTGCTGAAATGCAAAAATGGCGCATCCAACAAAGCGAATTAAAAGCCAAAAAAGAAGTGCAGAGTAAACCAGCGCCTTAATACCAAGTTGATTAAATATTTACTCATTTTTAATGGTTAAATTTGAAAGTTGACTGAAACCGACAAGAATTATTGACGTTAACATCAACACCGTAAATGGTAATGCGGTGTCGTTATGATAAATTGCCAATATCGGCCCGGCTAACGCCCCAATACCAAACCTTAAGGTGCCGATAACCGCTGTCGCCGTGCCCGTTTGATTTTCAAAAGTAATTAAAATTAACGAATCGGAATTCACTGCAATTAAAGAGATACTGCCCATTAATGGCATTACCGTAATCACCGTCCAAAATAACGATAACTCAAGGATATTCACCGAAACCAAACAAAGAGAACAAAATAGCGCCATATAAAACGCTAAAATTAACATCCTTTGTGAGCCAATCTTGCCGACAAACCTGGTATTAATCAATTGTGCCAACATTAATGCAACAACATTGATGCCAAACAAGAAACTGAATACAAACGCCCCCGTTTGGTATACCTCAAGGTAGACAAAAGGAATTGCCGTTAAATAGGCGAAAAACGCTAAAGAGACTAACATCGAAGTTAATATATATTTACGTGCTGCCCGCTCGAAAAGTACAATTTTATAATTGCCAAAAAAAGATATATTTTCAATGTTCGACTGTTTTTTTCGCTCCATTTCGGGCAATTTTAATATCGTTGCCACTAAAATAACCAAGCCATAGCATCCCAAGAAATAAAACATCGCTTGCCAGTTGGCCAGGTACATTATTGCACTGCCAATGGTCGGTGCCAGCATCGGGGCAAACATCATTATCATGCTGACATAAGACATGCCTTTGGCGGTATCTTTACCATAAAACTGACGAATGATACCGGGCACAACTACGGTTGCGGCACTGCCACAAAATGCCTGAATAAAACGCAACGTAATAAACTGATCAATGGTTTCAGCTAACGGCAAATACAAAGACGTTAATGAAAAAAAAGTTAGCCCGAAAATAGCTAACTTTCGTCGCCCTAATTTATCCGCTAAAGGTCCAAAAAGCAACAACCCGCAGGCATAGCCGGCCAGATAAACACTTAATGAATTTTGCACATCGGCAATGGAAGTTGAAAAGTGTTGAGCAATGATTGGCATAGCGGGTAAATATAAATCTACTGCCAACGGGGTAATAGCAACTATTGATGCTAACAAGGGTAATAAGACCGTGATCGAAATTATTTTGGAGTTAACCGAGTTATCGCTCATTAGTTTCCTGTAGGGTGAATTTATGGCATCTGTGCAAACGCAATTATAGCCGAATTATTTATTAAATTTCTTATATACTCGTCACCATTCAAAGTGCGGGATTTCAGTGGGAGTTAAAAGTGATTTAGGCAAGGCATTAAATTTAGGGAATGGTTGTTCCATTGTTAAATTTCATAACGCTGCATAAATCACTTTTAAACCCATCGAAGAAGCGTTTGAGCAATCCCACTTCTTCGTTCCATCTATTTGTAAGGGAATAACCATTACTGTATAGATGCGCCTTGAATTGGCATCGCTCAAACACTCAAAACGTATTTTAAACCTGCATCTTGAATGGTGACGAGTATACAAATACTCTTGAGTCTTTTAAGATAAATTATTGCCGAGATATTTTTCAAGAGAAATAATGAGTTATACCCAATTAAGCAGCATTTATAGTTATCCGATAAAATCAACAAAGGGGCTGGCATTGACGAGCTCTTTAGTTACAGACACTGGCTTAGAGCATGATCGCCACTTTGTCATCACGGATTTAAACGGCAAGTTTATTACCGGCAGAACCAAATCCAAGCTGGTTTTAGTTACCTGCAGTATTACCACCGACGGATTAATGGTAAAAGCCCCCGGCATGGCTATTTTACATATCGACAGGACAAAACTTTCTGCACGCTACCAGCTCATCTCAGTCTGGAATGACAAGATACTCTCGCAACATTGTGATGATGAAATAGACCTGTGGTTTTCTACGTACATCAACTCACCGTGCAAAGTCTATTTTTTAGGAGATAAATCCGAGCGTAAAGTGGAAGGTTATAACAAAAACTTAAGTTTTGCCGATGGTTATCCATTATTACTGCTCAGTGAGGCATCGTTATCCTGGTTAAATCATAAATTACCATCTGAGATAAATATCGAACAGTTTCGGCCAAACCTGGTGGTTAGCAATTGCTCAGCATTTGCTGAAGATGGCTGGCAAAAGATACGAATTGGAGAAGTTGAATTTGTGATAAGCAAACCGTGCAGTCGCTGTGTATTTACCACGGTGAATGAACAAACAGGAATACGCAGCTCAGATAAAGAACCCATGGCAACGTTGCAAAATTTTAGAAGAGCAGATGACAGGCAAGTCTATTTTGGTCAAAATCTGGTGGCGTTGAATCAGGGAATAATAAACATAGGCGATAAAGTAGAAGTAATTGCTACTCAAACACCAGCACTATATAACCTGAACTCGACATAAGCATCCTTGCTCAATACTTAACTTTATAGGGTATAATATGTTTTTATTTCTTTGGCTTAACTTTTGGAACCTGAATGCTGTTAATGATCGACAACTATGACTCCTTTACCTTTAATTTGGTGCACTACTTTCAACATTTAGGTGAAGAAGTATTAGTGAAAAGAAATGATGAGTTAACCATCGACTCGATAAAACAGTTAAAGCCCGATCGTATCGTTATTTCCCCAGGCCCTTGCGATCCCGGCAGTGCCGGTTTATCACTTGCAATTATTAAGCATTTCTCTGGGACAGTTCCGATTTTAGGAGTTTGTCTTGGCCATCAATGTATTGCCCAGCACTTTGGCGGCGTAGTCGAAAAAGCCAGACAAGTGATGCATGGTAAAACTTCATTAATTAAGCATAGTAATAGCAATGTGTTCGCTGAGCTGAATAATCCTTTGCAGGTCACTCGCTACCATTCTTTAATCGTCAATAAAAACAAACTGCCCGCTGAATTAACAGTTACCGCCTGGACCGAAGACGATAAAGGAGAAGTCGATGAAATTATGGGTATTTGCCATAAACATTTGCCCGTTATGGGGGTACAGTTTCATCCTGAATCGATTTTAACCGAACAAGGGCATCAATTACTGCAAAATTTTTTAACGATAGCGACCAAAACGGGTTGAGCTTTCAACGCACAAAATCATTATTGAATAAATTATGCTAGAGTAGATGTACTCGTCACCATCCAAGATGCAGGTTTCGACGAGTATATAATAAATAATAAAAATAGAGGTTAGCATGTTAAACGAGAGGAGGTATCATCTTAGACTAGATGTAGATTTTAATGTTTCTATCATTTTATCTGAGGCTAACGCAACTCTTGAAGCTAAAGCTGTAAATCTTTCACTTTCTGGGATACAGCTGAATGTTGATAAGCAATGTATCGACAATATATTGGCACACTGTAGTCATCCGCCACAGTTTCAAATCAAATTTATCGATCAACCTTTATTAGAGCCTGCGGTGGTACGATTAATCGTAAATCGCCGCGTTTCGCAAAACCGCTACTTACTCGGTATGAAATTTATCGCTATGACAAACTGTCAACAATCCGCATTAAAAGCCATTTACCACTTACCTAATTGATCATCACAAAAGTAGCATAACGGTTACTTTAAATTAATCCCGCAGTTAATTAGTAAAGCTAAAATCAACAAATATAGTTATGCATAAATATTGAATAAAACCTACAGACCCCTTATTTTTATTGGGCTGCAAGCTATCCAGGCAAAGACAACTGCATAATTTTCTGGCATAATATTGACTCAATTTTGGTTGAGAGCATACGCTATTAGACAAACAACCATATACGGCGTGTGCTACATTTAGCATTTATTAAAGAGGATTTCGGGTATGACTGAACAGATTGCAGCAAATCGTGAATTATTTGATCAAGTAATGGTGCCTAACTATTCACCTTCAGCGGTGATTCCAGTTAGAGGTAAAGGTTCAAGAGTTTGGGATCAAAATAATAATGAATTAATCGATTTTGCTGGTGGTATTGCCGTTAATTGTTTAGGTCATTGTCATCCGGCATTAGTTGATGCATTAAAAACCCAAGGTGAAAAACTTTGGCATTTATCAAATGTAATGACCAATGAGCCAGCGTTACGACTGGCCAAAAAATTAGTCGATAATACCTTCGCTGAAAAAGTATATTTTGCCAACTCTGGTGCAGAGTCTAATGAAGCGGCGTTAAAGCTTGCTCGTCGCTGGGCTTTAGATGTTCACGGTAGCGACAAAACACAAATCATTGCTTTTAAACAAGGTTTTCATGGTCGTACATTCTTTACCGTTACGGTAGGCGGACAAGCGGCATATTCAGACGGTTTTGGCCCCAAACCAGGTGACGTTGTGCATGCTGAATATAACAACCTGGATTCGGTAAAAGAACTTATTAGTGATAAAACTTGTGCGATAGTGATGGAGCCATTACAAGGTGAAGGCGGCATTATTTCTCCAACTAACGAGTTTATTCAAGGTGTTCGCCAGTTATGTGATCAACACAATGCATTATTAGTGTTTGATGAAGTGCAAACAGGTGTTGGCCGTACTGGTGAACTTTACGCATATATGGGCCTTGATGTGACTCCTGATATTTTAACAACGGCCAAAGCACTAGGCGGCGGTTTCCCAATTGGCGCAATGTTAACCACAACGGCTATCGCTACACACCTTAAAATAGGTACTCACGGTAGTACTTATGGCGGTAACCCATTAGCTTGTGCCGTTGCTGAAGCGGCATTTGATACGGTTAATGATGTGTCCGTGTTAAATGGCGTGAAAACAAAAGAACAATTATACCGAGACGGTATTAATAAAATTAATGCCAAATATAATGTCTTTAAAGAAATTCGCGGCAAAGGTTTGTTAATTGGCGCGGTATTGAGTGATGATTATCAAGGTAGAGCCAAAGACTTCTTGGTTGCTGCTATGGCGGAAGGATTAATGACTCTTGTTGCAGGTGCTAACATAATTCGTTTTGCACCTTCGTTAGTTATCCCAGATGCAGATATTGCGGAAGGTTTACTACGCTTTGAAAAAGCCGTAGCAAAAGTTGTTAACGGTTAAGGCTTAGGCCTTAACTCTTATTATCTTAGAGAAAATACTATGGTTATTATCCGCCCTATCCGCAGTAGCGATTATGATGTTTTGCATCAAATTGCCGTGGAATCTGGTCATGGCTTTACTTCGTTACCCGTTAATGAAGAATTGTTGGTAAGCCGAATTAATCGCGCAACCAAATCATTTCATACACCTGTAGAAACTTGCGGTGATGAAGGTTATTTGTTTGTAATGGAAGATCTTGAAACTGGTGAAGTGGTTGGAACTAGTGGCATAGAAGCCGCGGTTGGCCTTAATGATGCTTTTTATCATTACCATATCGGTAAAGTTGTCCATTCTTCGCGCGAACTCAACATTTATAATAACGTTGAAATTCTTTCGCTAAATAACGATTACACCGGTACCTCAGAATTGTGCACATTATATTTACGCGATAATTATCGGGTAAATAATAATGGTCGCTTCTTATCGAAATGCCGTCTTTTATTTATGGCTGAACACCAACATCGCTTCAATCAAACGGTAATTGCAGAAATGCGTGGTGTATCTGATGACAATGGTAACTCGCCATTTTGGCAGTGGCTGGAAGAACACTTCTTTTCAATGGATTTTCCTACCGCCGATTATCTAACCGGCATAGGAAGAAAAGAATTCATTGCCGAATTGATGCCTAAATACCCAATTTATGTGAGCTTGTTAAGTAAAGAAGCGCAAAAAGTCATTGGTAAGGTCCATCAGCAAACCGTGCCGGCACTACGTTTATTAGAAAATGAAGGTTTTAATCATCGTGGTTATGTTGACATCTTTGATGCTGGCCCGACGGTAGAAGCGCAACTAAAATCAATAAAAACGGTTAGAAATTCAAACCGTTTAACAATCAACATTGGCGGCGTAACTACCACCAATAAACAAATGATATGTAACACTAAAGTACGTGAATTTAGAGCAGTATTGATGCCAGTAGATATCGACTTAGACAATAAGTGCGCGACCATCGACCAGCAAACTGCCGATGCCTTACAAGTTGCCAATGGTGACATGGTAAGAATTGCATCAACTTAAGTTCGTAGTGTTAGTAAGAGGTAAAAATGACAAATTCAGTACAATTTATTAATGGTCAATGGCTACCAGGCATGGGTAACACTATGTCTTCATTAAACCCGGCAATGAACGAAGTAATTTGGCAGGGTGAATCTGCCAGTGCAGAACAAGTAAACGAAGCCATAGATAGTGCTCGTATCGCTTTTGAAGCATGGGGCTTTGCCAGTGTCGACGAACGTCTTGTAGTAATTAAACGCTACATGGAGGTTTTAACGGAACACAAAGAAAAAATAGCCCTGGCTATCGCACAAGAAACGGGTAAGCCTATCTGGGAAACTCGTACTGAAGCTGGCGCCATGATAGGTAAAGTAAACTTATCAATTAAAGCGTATAACGATAGAACCGGTACTGTAGAAAACCCTATCCCTGGTGCTAAAGCGTTTATTCGTCATAAACCACATGGCGTAGTTGCAGTATTTGGTCCATACAATTTCCCGGGGCATTTACCTAATGGTCATATTGTACCGGCCTTAATTGCTGGCAATACTGTCGTATTCAAGCCTTCGGAATTAACCCCTATGGTGGCAGAGTTAATGCTAAAACTATGGGAGCAAGCAGGTTTGCCGGCCGGCGTAATTAACCTGGTACAAGGTGAAGTTGAAACCGGTAAAGCGCTAGCCAGCCACCCTGGCATTGATGGTCTATTCTTTACCGGTAGCTCAACCACAGGCAAGTTATTGCACCAACAATTTGCCGATAAACCAGGAAAGATTTTAGCATTGGAAATGGGCGGTAATAACCCGTTGATCGTTAAAGATGTTACTGATATTGATGCCACGGTACACGATATTATTCAATCCGCATTTATTACCACAGGACAACGTTGTACTTGTGCGCGCAGATTATTTATTGAGAACAATGCTACTGGCGATGCAATTTTAGAAAAGTTAATTAGTGCCACGAAAGCAATTAAGATTGGTTACTTTAATGATGAAGAGCAACCATTTATCGGCTCGATGATCTCGGAGCGTGCCGCTTTAGGTTTAGTTGCAGCGCACGACCAACTGGTTGAACTGGGTGGGACATCTTTAGTCGCTCTGACTCACAAAAAACCAGGCACAGGTTTTGTTACTCCAGGTATTGTCGATGTCACAGCTATTGCAGACATGCCGGATGAAGAGCACTTTGGCCCATTATTAAAAGTGTATCGTTACGATGACTTTGATAGCGCCATTGTCGAAGCTAACAATACCAGCTTTGGTTTGTCTGCGGGTTTATTAAGTGACAGCGAAGAACACTACAATCATTTCTTTAAGCGAATTCGTGCCGGCATTGTAAACTGGAACAAACCAATTACCGGTGCCAGCGGTGCTGCGCCATTTGGTGGTATAGGGGACAGTGGTAACCACAGAGCAAGTGCTTATTATGCCGCTGATTACTGTGCATTCCCAGTTGCCTCAGTAGAAGCCGAAAAAGTACAACTTCCTGCTCAATTGAGCCCTGGCTTAAGTATCTAATGCTTAGCTTGTCGTATTCATTGCAAATTGCAGGGCTCCGCCCCTGCTTTTACAAAGCAATCGATAATATTTAAATTTTCCGACGAAGATGGGTTTGCTTCGTCGGAAAGTTACCACTATCCAGACTTTCCGTACGCAATTGTCCTATTTCTTAGTCGAACACTCCAATTTGTAGTATAAATACTATTATACTTGTAAGCATCATTAAAACTCTTTATATTGTTCATTTTCAAAGGGGACACCATGAACACCAAAATCACAGCACTATTTGACAACATCTGGCAGCAATACCTGGCGGTTACACCGTCTGCGGCTAAAGTTCATCAACTTTTAAGTACCGGTAGAGATCTTGTTAATGATCATGTTGCCTACCGTACCTTTAACTTAGACAACGTTGGCATTGATAAACTGGCCAGGCATTTACTAAACCTTGGCTATAAACAGTGTGGTGAGTATCACTTTGAAGCGAAAAAACTGTACGCTAAGCACTTTGAACATCCCGATAATACCTTACCAAAGGTCTTTATCAGCGAATTGTTAGTGGAAAAATTATCGAAACCAGCCCAACAAATCATTAACCGCATCGTTGCCGAGGTGGACGCTGGTAAAGTTGATGACCAGTCATTTTTATACTCAGGAACTCATTGGCAAGTCAGTTATGAAGAATACCAAACTTTGCTCAAAGAAAGCGAGTACGCTGCCTGGCTAGCGGCATGGGGATACCGAGCAAACCACTTTACTGTGAGTATCAATCACCTTGAAGATTTCGACTGCATCATTGAACTTAACCAAGCGGTTAAAGATGGTGGTTTTACCTTAAATGCAGCCGGTGGTGAAATTAAAGGTGATGCTGAAGTGTTACTCGAGCAATCTTCAACCATGGCAGATAAGATAAGTGTTAAGTTTTCAGACCAAGTAGCACAAATACCAAGCTGCTTCTACGAATTTGCCAAACGCTACCCGAAACACTGCGGTGATTTATATAGTGGCTTTGTAGCGGCATCAGCCGATAAAATCTTTGAGAGTACTAACGTCCAATAATCTAATTCATCTGAGTCAGGGCTAATTCCCCCTGGCTCAGATGAATGAATGGCTAAGTTGATAATTTATTTCTCAACTTCCGGTTTATTAGATAAAACCTTACTAACAGGCTAATCAGCGCAGCACTAACCAAGCCAATTGTTATCGATAATTTAAATCCCAGAACGGCAATTGCCAATAAGCATAAGAATACCGGTAAAGTTTTTAGCAATAACAACACACACGAATTCCTCTTCATTATCTGACTTTTCTCTGGCTATTTGATTCTTAATAAAATGATTCTACTCATTTATGCATTTAATTTCTGTTGCCTTTTGTAATTGAAATATATTTTTTTGCACAAAATTAAAACGATCAGTGATTTAAATAATTTTTTAGATCGTTTTGTTATTTTTTAGAACAAATAACAGGAAACAGTAAGGTTGATATAGTAAAATAATGCAAAAATTATCTAGGAATTAATCATGAAAGCAAAAGTACAATGGGTTAGCGATGAAATGTTTATGGGCACCTCGGAAAGTGGTCACAGCATTCTAATGGATGCTAATGGTGGCAAGAATGCGGTCAGCCCGCTAGAAAATGTGCTGTTGTCGTTAGGCTGCTGTTCGTCGGTGGATGTTGTCAGTATATTAGAAAAAGCCCGTCAAAATATCAGCGACTGTATTGTTGAAATTAACAGCACCCGAGTTGATAGCGTACCGCGCCTGTTCTCTGATATTCATTTGCACTTTGTCATCAAAGGCACAGGAGTAAGTGCTAAGCACGTAAAAAGAGCCGTGGCTTTATCTGCAGACAAGTATTGTTCGGTGGCATTGATGTTAAATAAAGCGGTTAATATTACGCATGACTTTGAGATAATCGAGAAATAGGTACAAGGTACAAGGTACAAGGTACAAGGTACAAGGTACAAGGTACAAGCAGGATTGTTGAGACCCCATGTTTGTTTACAACACTAACTTTGGGCTATTTTCTCACTATCAGAGCAAATAGTTAAATTACAAGCGCTCACTGTCAACTTGGGAGGTTCCAAAACAAGTTTGGAATGACGGAGTATTTTTTCTAGAGTTTCGATATCACGATAGGGAAACCGATTGTGAATTCATTGCAGTCTGCTCGTAGCCCGAAGCGAAGCGAGCTCGAAGCTAGTCGCTAATATTTTCTGCTTGTACCTTGTACCCCGTACCAAGATTTTTCTTTTCTAACGCAGTTCACTGCGTTCACTTATACGTCTGCATCCAGTCAATTTGTTGACTCGCCGCTTGCTTTTTTTCAATGATGTCAACTATCAGTGGTTTCAGTATCAATTCCATGGCAAAACTCATTTTACCACCTGGTACCACGAGAGTATTAACCCGAGACATAAAAGAACCATCAATCATCCGCAAATAAAACGGAAAATCTACGTTTTTCATTTCACGAAAGCGAATTACCACAAAACTTTCATCGGCACTGGGGATCACCTTTGCGCTAAATGGGTTTGACGTATCGACCGTAGGCACACGTTGAAAATTTATGTTGGTGCGAGAGAACTGTGGGGTAATAAAATTGAAGTAATCTTCCATACTTCTGACAATGCTTTCATTAACCGCCTCTCTCGAATGTCCTCTTTTGTTGGTATCTCGTATGATTTTTTGGATCCACTCCAAATTTACGATAGGCACCATACCGATTAACAGGTCTACGTGCTTGGCAACATCATTTTTTTCAGTAACCACACCACCATGCAACCCTTCATAAAATAATAGGTCAGAATCTCCGCCTAATGGCTCCCACGGGGTGAAAGTACCAGGCATTTGATTATAGGGCACGGCTTCATCAAAAGTGTGCAGATAACGGCGCATCTTGCCTTCTCCACGTTCGCCGAAATCTTTAAACAACTTTTCCAGGGCGTCAAAATCATTTGCCACATCGCCAAAGTAGCTGACTTTAGTACCTTCGGCTTGTGCTTTTCTTTTTTCAAGATCCATTTCTGGTCGGGTAAACCGGTGAAAACTGTCACCTTCGACTATAGCGGCTTTAATATCAAGTGAGCGAAAGATGTGCTCAAAAGCACTCATCGTGGTCGATGTGCCTGCTCCGGATGAACCGGTAACGGCAATTATTGGATTTCGATCTGACATTTTGTCCACTGTTAAAAGTTATACAGTGTATCAGAGTACGGATTATAACTGTTAACGTCAAGTTAAGTGGTGATAAGAGGGACTAATCAATGCACGCTGCCAATTAAGGAGGTTCCGGCCTTCGCCGGAATGACGTGGCGCAAGTAAACTATTTATGTGTGGAAATATTACCATTAAAGTACTTCATTATTCTTAAACATTTAAGAGATAAAGTTCACCTAATATAAAATAGAACCAATAAATTACTCCGTCATTCCGGCGCAGGCCGGAACCCCCATGCTTCAAAACGTGCATTTATTAACATGCTGATTTTCAGGCAAAAAAAAGAGCCCCGAAGGGCTCTTTTTGTACGAATTATACTAATCCGATTTATGCTTCTTCTGAAACTTCTTCAACGTCTTCAACAATTTCTTCAACTGCTGGACGGTCTACAAGTTCAATATAAGCCATAGGTGCTTTATCACCAGTACGGTAACCGCATTTTAAAATGCGAGTGTAACCACCTGGACGATCTTGGTAACGAGGACCAAGTTCGCTGAATAAAGTACCTACTACTTCTTGATCGCGTGTGCGAGCAAATGCCAACCGACGATTTGCAACGCTGTCTGTTTTAGCCAATGTAATTAGTGGCTCAACAACGCGACGTAGTTCTTTAGCTTTAGCAACAGTAGTTTTAATAACACCGTGCTTAACTAAAGAGCTTGCCATATTGCGGAACATCGCCTGGCGATGACTGCTATTACGGTTTAACTGGCGACCGCTTTTACGATGGCGCATAAGTTAATCCTTCTCTCTTAACTATTAAATTCTGATCGACTTAGTCGTTATCAGCTATGCTTTCAGGTGGCCAGTTTTCTAGGCGCATGCCTAGAGATAAGCCACGAGACGCTAACACGTCTTTGATTTCAGTGAGAGACTTCTTACCTAAATTAGGTGTTTTAAGAAGTTCTACTTCTGCACGCTGTACTAAATCACCAATATACTGAATCGCTTCTGCTTTCAAACAGTTGGCTGAACGAACTGTTAGCTCTAGGTCATCAACTGGACGAAGTAAGATTGGATCGAAAGCAGGTTTAACTTCTTCCGGTTCAACTTCTTTAACATCGCGTAAGTCAACAAACGCATCAAGCTGTTCAGCTAAAATGGTTGATGCACGACGAATCGCCTCTTCTGGATCTAACGTACCGTTAGTTTCCATATCGATTACTAGTTTATCTAAGTCAGTACGTTGTTCAACACGAGCCGAGTCAACGTCATAAGCAATTCGTTCAACAGGACTGAAAGATGCGTCAACTAGTAAACGACCAATTGCGCGATCTTCTTCCTCGGCGTTGCGACGGATAGATGCAGGAACGTAACCACGACCCATTTCTACCTTGATACGCATGCTGATAGAGCCGTCACCTGTTAAATTACAGATAACGTGCGCAGGATTAGCGATTTCTACATCACCATCATGCTGAATATCAGCGGCCGTTACAGGGCCTTCACCCGACTTAGTTAAAGTTAAAACTGCTTCAGTTTTGCCTTCTAAACCAACAGCCAAACCTTTAAGGTTTAACAGAATTTCGATGATGTCTTCTTGAACACCTTCTTTACTACTGTATTCATGCAATACGCCATCGATCTCTACTTCAGTCACTGCACAACCTGGCATTGACGAAAGTAGGATGCGGCGTAACGCATTACCTAAAGTATGACCAAAACCACGTTCAAGTGGTTCCAAAGTTACCTTAGCTCGAGTGTCGCTAACATTTTCAATGCCAACTAGTTTCGGCTTAAGGAATTCGGTTACAGAACCCTGCATTATTGTCCTCTCTTAAAGTTCAGCTTTATTTCGAGTAAAGCTCGACAATCAACTGTTCGTTAATTTCTGCTGATAAATCAGAACGATCTGGGTAACGTTTAAACGTACCTTCCATTTTCTTATTATCAACTTCAACCCAGACTGGCTTCTCACGTTGATCAGCTAATTCTAAAGCAGCTTTAATGCGCGCTTGAGTTTTAGACTTCTCACGAATTGAAACAGTATCTTCTGGCTTAACAGCGAAAGATGGAATATTAACAACGATACCGTTAACTACGATAGCTTTATGGCTAACTAGTTGACGAGCTTCTGCACGTGTTGATGCATAACCCATACGGTAAACAACGTTGTCTAAGCGCACTTCTAAAAGGTTTAACAAGTTTTCACCTGTGTTGCCTTTAAGACGAGCAGCTTGTTTGTAGTAATTACGGAACTGTTTCTCAAGAACACCGTAAATACGACGAACTTTTTGCTTCTCACGAAGCATCACACCATAATCAGATAAACGACCGCGACGGGCGCCGTGCTGACCTGGAATAGTTTCGATCTTACATTTAGTATCAATTGCCCTAACACCACTTTTTAGGAACAAATCTGTTCCTTCGCGGCGGCTAAGTTTTAGCTTAGGACCTAAATATCTTGCCATGTTATTTCTCCAACAGACCTATTAAACGCGACGTTTCTTAGGTGGACGACAACCATTATGAGGAATCGGAGTAACGTCAGTAATGTTGGTGATTTTAAAACCAGCAGCATTTAAGGCACGGATTGCAGATTCACGACCTGGACCTGGACCTTTAACGAAAACTTCAATATTCTTCAAACCAAACTCTTGTGCTACTTTACCAGCACGATCAGCAGCAACCTGTGCAGCGAATGGAGTAGATTTACGTGAACCACGAAAACCTGAACCACCTGCAGTTGCCCAAGATAAAGCATTACCTTGTCTGTCGGTAAGAGTTACGATTGTGTTGTTGAAAGAAGCATGGATATGAGCCATGCCATCAGCAACTTGTTTTTTTACGCGTCTTTTCGTACGCGTTGGTGTTTTAGCCATGTCTAATTACCTCGATCTACTTTTTAATCGGCTTACGAGGACCTTTACGGGTACGCGCATTCGTTTTGGTGCGCTGACCACGTAGAGGGAGACTGCGACGATGGCGCAAACCACGATAACAGCCAAGGTCCATCAGACGCTTGATATTCATTGAAACTTCACGACGTAAGTCACCTTCTACGGTAAATTTCGCCACTTCTGTACGAAGCAAATCTATTTGCGCTTCGTCTAATTCACTGATCTTAGTATCTTCAGCGATACCAGCGCCTGAACAAATTGCCTTTGCTCGAGTTGCACCGATACCGTAGATAGCAGTAATGGCAATTACTGCATGCTTACGATCAGGGATGTTAATGCCAGCTATACGGGCCACTAACACATCTCCTATTTTATAGGGTTAAAAGAAAACCGGTTGAAAAGCCCGTAAGGATACTCAACCAGCAACATTTTTGCAATATAAAGTATTACTAATTACAAATAATTACAACTAGTAATACTTTAGTAAAAGATTAGCCTTGACGTTGCTTGTGCTTTGGTTCAACGCAAATTACGCGAACTACACCTGCACGTTTAACTATTTTACAGTTACGACAAATCTTTTTAACGGATGCACGAACTTTCATTTTATACTCCGCTGGCCTAACGGCCATAGCCTTTAAGATTGGCTTTCTTAAGTACATTGTCATATTGATGAGACATCAAATGAGTTTGTACTTGTGCCATAAAATCCATGATAACGACTACAATAATTAGTAGGGATGTTCCACCGAAGTAGAATTGTACATCCATAAATATCATCATGAACTCAGGAACCAAACAAACAAAAGTAATGTATAAAGCCCCGGCTAAAGTTAAGCGGGTCATTACTTTATCGATATATCTAGATGTTTGCTCACCCGGGCGAATGCCTGGAATGAACGCACCAGATTTCTTCAAATTATCTGCTGTTTCACGCGGATTGAAAACAAGAGCCGTGTAGAAAAAACAGAAAAAGATTATTGCTGCAGCATATAGCATTACATACAAAGGTTGTCCTGGCGACAATGCAAGAGAAATCTCTTGTAAAAAGTCAGCCACCATACCGTCACCTTGACCGAACCAACTTGCGATGGTACCCGGAAACAAGATAATACTTGAAGCAAAGATAGGTGGGATAACACCCGCCATGTTTACTTTAAGTGGTAAATGAGTACTTTGAGCGGCAAATACTTTGCGACCTTGTTGGCGCTTGGCATAGTTTACCACAATGCGGCGTTGACCGCGCTCTACCCATACAACCATAAAGGTAACCGCAAAAACGATTACCGCAATGATTAATAATGCTAATAAGTGCAATTCACCTTGACGCGCCATCTCTGCTGTTTGACCAACAGCTGATGGCATGCCAGCAACAATACCTGCGAAAATTAAGATTGAAATACCGTTACCAATACCACGTTCGGTAATCTGTTCACCTAACCACATTAAAAACATGGTACCGGTTACTAAAGATACTACCGCGGTAAAGTAGAAACCAAAGCCAGCGTTAACCACTAGGCCAGGCATCATACCAGGTAAGCTATTTGCAATCGCAATCGCTTGCACTGTTGCCAGAAGCAGTGTGCCGTAGCGTGTGTATTGACTGATCTTACGACGTCCAGCTTCACCTTCTTTTTTCAACTCTTGCATATGC
The DNA here is from genome assembly GCF_000764205.1 of Thalassotalea sp. ND16A. GTDB lineage: Bacteria > Pseudomonadota > Gammaproteobacteria > Enterobacterales > Alteromonadaceae > Thalassotalea_A. The sequence goes on along the minus strand of NZ_JQDZ01000124.1, from coordinate 5,327 downwards.
GGCACAATGTGTGTGCTGATTTGCGTGATAATCGAAGCTGAGATGTACGGCATAATTCCAAGAGCCAATACAGAGGCTCGCTCAAGTGCACCACCAGAGAACATGTTAAACATTTCTACAATGGTGCCCTTTTGTTGTTCAAACAACTGAGCTAGTACAGCGGCGTCAATACCAGGGATTGGTACAAATGAACCTAAACGAAACACAATAAGTGCTCCGAGTACGAACAACAATCTTTGTTTAAGCTCAGACAAACCGCCTTGAGCTTTGTTTTCCATTCCTGGTGTAGCCATTGTGTACTATTCCTCTATTGTACCACCGGCAGCTTCAATAGCTGCACGTGCACCCTTAGTTACTGCTAGGCCACGAACCGTAATTTTACGGCTGATTTCACCAGACAACATGATCTTTGCAGATACGATGTTACGAGTGATAATGCCTGCGTCTTTAAGCGCGTGAATATCAACAACATCACCATTGATGTGGTTTAATTCGTGTAAACGAACTTCAGCGCGAACTAAAGATTTACGCGAGGTAAAACCAAATTTAGGTAAACGTTGCTTAAGTGGCATCTGTCCACCTTCAAAACCTGGACGAATGCCGCCGCCTGAGCGAGACTTCTGACCTTTGTGACCACGGCCACCAGTTTTTCCGATACCAGAACCAATACCACGACCACAGCGCTTTTTGTCTTTCTTAGCGCCAGGTGCAGGGGATAATGTATTTAAATGCATTGTTTAATCCTCCACCTTAATCATGTAATGAACCAGGTTGATCATACCACGTACTGATGGAGTATCTTCTAACTCTACAGTATGATTAATACGACGTAAACCTAATCCTTTCAATGTAGCTCTATGTGACGGTAAACGTCCGATAGAACTTTTTAATTGTGTTACTTTAACAGTCTTAGCCATGTCTAGTTACCCCAGGATGTCAGTAACGTTTAAGCCACGCTTAGCTGCAACAGACTCAGGCGATTTCATATCCGCAAGAGCACTGATAGTAGCGCGTACAACGTTAATTGGGTTAGTAGAACCGTATACTTTTGACAGTACGTTCTGTACGCCAGCAACTTCAAGTACTGCACGCATCGCGCCACCGGCGATGATACCTGTACCTTCAGAAGCAGGTTGCATGTAAACTTTAGAACCTGAGTGCTTACCTTTAACAGCGTGCTGTAAAGTAGTACCTTTAAGATCAATGTTTACGATATTACGACGAGCCTTTTCCATTGCTTTTTGGATTGCAGCAGGCACTTCACGTGCTTTACCGTAACCAAAACCAACACGACCGTTGCCGTCACCAACTACTGTTAGTGCAGTGAAACTGAATATACGACCACCTTTAACCACTTTTGATACGCGGTTAACGGCGATTAATTTTTCAGCAAATTCACTTTGTTGTGTGTTTTCTACATTAGCCATTATCTACTCCTAGAACTTAAGGCCAGCTTCACGAGCCGCTTCAGCTAATACTTGAACTCGACCGTGGTATAAGAAACCTGAACGATCGAATGCAACGTTAGTGATGCCTTTGGCGGCAGCGCGTTCTGCGATAGCTTTACCAACAGCAGCTGCTGCTTCTTTATTGCCAGTAGCTTTAACTTGCTCGCGAACTTCTTTATCTAAAGTAGATGCTTGTGCAATTACTTCAGAACCAGTTGGCGCGATAAGCTGAGCATAAATGTGACGAGGAGTACGGTGAACGACTAAACGATTCGCACCCAACTCGCTGATTTTAGCGCGCGTACGTTTTGCACGGCGTAAACGAGATGTTTTCTTATCCATAGTATTACCCTACTTCTTCTTAGCTTCTTTACGACGAACGTTTTCATCGCTATAACGAATCCCTTTACCTTTATAAGGCTCAGGTTTACGGTATGCACGAATGTTCGCAGCTACTTGACCAATCTCCTGCTTATCAGCACCGGTAAGTACGATTTCAGTTTGACTAGGAGTTACAACTTTAACACCGGCTGGAACAGCGTGGTCTACAGGGTGAGAGAAACCTAAAGAAAGGTTTAAATTCTGACCTGCAGCTTTCGCACGGTAACCAACACCGTTTAAAATTAGGCGTTTTTCAAAACCAGTACTCACACCAAAAACCATGTTATTGATTAATGCGCGAGTAGTACCGGCTTGTGCCCAAGCGCCTTTAACGTCGCTAACGATACCAGTGATGATGTTGTTTTCTTCTTGAGAAACAGCAACGTCGCTGTGGATCGTACGAGTTAATTCGCCTTTAGGGCCTTTAACTGTGATTTCTTGACCAGATAACGTAACAGTAACGCCAGCAGGTACTGCCACAGGTGCTTTTGCAACACGAGACATATTCTTGCTCCTTACGCTACGGTACCAATGAGCTCACCGCCAAGACCCGCATTGCGAGCGGCACGGTCAGTCATTAGGCCTTTAGAAGTAGATACAATGGTAATACCTAAGCCAGCTAATACCTGAGGGATCTCAGTGCTGCCTTTGTATACACGAAGACCAGGACGTGAAACACGCTTGATCGTTTCGATTACTTCTTTACCTTCGAAATATTTTAAAGTTACTTCTAGCTGAGGCTTAGCGTCAGTAGATACTTCAAAACCGTTTATATAGCCTTCTTCTTTAAGCAAGTTAGCAATTGCTACTTTTAGCTTGGAAGATGGCATAGATACTGCAACTTTAGCTGCAGATTGACCGTTACGGATGCGTGTAAACATATCCGCGATAGGATCAGTCATCATAATTAATTACTCCCTTACCAACTTGCTTTTTTAAGACCAGGAACTTCACCACGCATGGTTGCTTCACGTAACTTGATACGGCTTAAGCCGAACTTACGCAGGTAACCATGTGGACGACCAGTAATCACACAACGGTTACGTTGGCGGCTGCTGCTTGAATCACGCGGTAAAGCTTGAAGTTTTAATACTGCATCCCAACGCTCTTCTTCAGAAGAATTTACGCTAGAGATAATTTCTTTTAGTGCTGCACGCTTTTCAGCATATTGAGCAACTAATTTTGCACGTTTTGCTTCACGTGCTTTCATTGATGTTTTAGCCATAACTCTACACCTATTTCTTAAACGGGAAGTTAAAGGCAGTCAGCAAAGCATGACCTTCCGCATCGTTCTTCGCAGTCGTAGTGATAGTGATATCCATACCGCGAATCTTATCGATTTTATCGTAATCGATCTCTGGGAAAATAATTTGCTCACGCACGCCCATGCTGTAATTACCACGGCCATCGAACGACTTAGGGTTCAAGCCACGGAAATCACGGATACGAGGAACTGAGATCGCGATTAAGCGTTCTAAGAAATCCCACATGCGTTCACCGCGTAAAGTTACTTTTGCACCAATAGGGTAGCCTTCACGAATCTTAAAACCAGCAACAGATTTGCGGGCTTTAGTTATCATCGGCTTTTGACCCGAGATTGCAGTAAGATCATTTGTGGCGTTGTCTAATACTTTTTTATCAGCAATAGCTTCACCAACACCCATGTTCAGGGTGATCTTTTCAATCCGAGGGACTTGCATGACACTTTTGTAACCAAACTCTTTTACAAGAGTTGACACAACCGTATCTTTATATAAATCATGCAGTTTCGCCATCGTTTACTCCAATATTATACTAATTCGTTATTAGACTTGAAGAAGCGAACTTTTTTGCCGTCTTCAATTCTAAAACCTACACGATCAGCCTTGCCAGTAGCAGGGTTTTTGATCGCAACGTTTGATACGTTGATAGACGCTTCTTTCTCAACAATGCCACCAGGCTGCTGTAACTGAGGTACAGGTTTTTGGTGTTTCTTGATTAAGTTGATGCCTTCAACGAAAACTTTTCCTTCAGCTGTAAGAACTTTAGTGATCTTGCCACTTTTGCCCTTATCTTTACCAGCTAGGATTACTACTTCGTCATTTAGACGAATTTTAGAGGCCATTTTCGTGACTCCTTAAAGTACTTCTGGAGCTAGAGATACGATCTTCATGAACTTTTCAGTTCTTAATTCACGTGTCACTGGTCCGAAAATACGTGTGCCAATTGGCTGTAAGTTAGCATTTAACATTACTGCCGCGTTTCCATCAAATCGAATGGCTGAGCCATCTGAACGACGAACGCCTTTTCTAGTGCGCACCACTACCGCATTTAGTACATCACCTTTCTTCACTTTACCGCGAGGAATAGCTTCTTTTACAGAAACCTTAATGATGTCACCAATGCCTGCATAGCGACGGTGCGAGCCACCTAGAACCTTGATACATTGCACGCGTCGAGCGCCGCTGTTGTCAGCAACGTCTAGCTGTGATTGCATTTGGATCATATTATATGTGCTCCGCTGTGTTTAAATTCAAGGCCAAAAATTTGACCCGTCACTGCCTTTATCCACCTACCCAAACCATAGCCTGAGGTAAGCGGGCGCGAGATTATAACACTACCAAATGAAAAGTGGTACTTTATTTGAACAAAAAATAATAGGGGGGTTGGAGCGGTAAATAAATGTTTACAACTGAATGTCCTAGCGGCCAGTTATTATAGCAACTTAACGCTAAATGAGAGCTATCACACGTCATGTTAAGATTGATGCTTTTATCATCAAAATTTATTGTTGTTCAAGCATGGCTTTAAAGGCATCAGATTCTAGTGCATGCGACCATAAAAAACCCTGCGCAGAATTACAGCCCAATTGTTTTAACAAGGCCTCGGTTTCTGCTGTTTCAACTCCTTTAGCTACACTGTTCATGTCCAAGCGCTTGGCAATATCAATTATTGTTGTCGCGATGGCCTTGCTTTCGTCGTTCACAGCCATATTTTTTACAAATTCATAATCAATTTTAATGGCATGCAGATTGAGTTTTTTAATGTAGGCCAAATTTGAATAGCCTTTGCCAAAATCATCTATTGATAACTTAATACCGGCTGCGGCCAGCATGTTTATATTCTTTTTCTGTACATCGTTTTGTTCGATTAATACATTTTCGGTAATTTCTAACTCCAGATAAGATTCAGCAAGTCCATATTGACCCAAAAGCTGTAACACTGACTTGGTAAATTCCGGAGAATTAAATTGCACTGGTGACAAGTTCACCGCAATAACTAATTGCTTATAGCCACTTTTATGCCAGTAAATGCATTCTCTGATCGATTGTTCTAATACCCAAAAGCCTAATTCATTTATCAGCCCTGACTTTTCTGCTAAGGGAATAAATGTGAGCTTACGAGAGCATAGCTCAACTTCTATTTTTCGATCTGATTTAATGACTGCGACTAATTCATCAGGACGCAAACATGTCGAACCAAGATCAACTTATCAACGTTGTTGCTGCATTTGAGCAA
>NZ_JQDZ01000123.1 GCF_000764205.1 Thalassotalea sp. ND16A | reverse complement strand
TTCTTGGGTAAAAAAGTTTGAAAATGGTCGCATAGTGTTTGAAGTTTGGTTATTTCTGTTTTGTGGTGAAATTAATTTAACCAGATTTCAAACACTTACTCAAATATTTGTGGGGATACTTCAGGTTAAAACCCCGCCAACCAGTTACAAAAAAACCTCCAGCAGGAGGTTTTTTTAGAGACTAAATAATTTATTAATTAGTCGCTTTTGGCGCTTTCAGATAATTGAAGAAATCACTATCTGGTTTCACCACTAAGATATCGCTCTTCGAGTTAAAGCTGTTTTCATACGCTTGCAAGCTACGGACAAAGTTAAAGAATTCAGCATCTTTGTTATAGGCATTGGAATAAACTTTAGCGGCTAAAGCATCACCTTCACCACGTAGGGTAAACGCGTCTTTATTCGCAGTGGCCAGCATTACCGTCACTTTAGCATCGACAGTTGCATGGATCACTTCGGCTTTTTCACGGCCTTGTGAACGATGTTCCTGTGCTACCGCTTTACGTTCGGCACGCATCCGCTCATAGATTGAGTTACTCACCTCTTCCGGCAAGTTAATCCGTTTAACCCGAACATCAACGACTTCAATGCCTAAATCCACTTTACTCGATTCAGCACTAAGCATCGCCTCTTCCATCAATGAATCACGATCGCCAGAAACTATTTGTTTAATGGTACGAGAACCAAACTCGGTACGTAAACCGTTATTCACTTTTTGTTTCAATAGCGCGCGCGCATTGTCGATGTTACCGCCGGCAGTACGTACATAGAAGGTTGAAAAATCAACAATTTTCCATTTCACGTAAGAATCTACCAAGACATCTTTTTTCTCTGCCGTGACGAAACGATCTGGCACATCATCAAGAGTTTGAATACGGGCATCAATTTTATTGACCCGTTCTATCAATGGGATTTTAAAATGCAAACCAGGTTCATAAACCCGCATTTCGCCAGCGCCGTCACGTTTTATTTTCGAGAACTGAAAGACGATACCACGTTCGCCTTCATTGATGACGAACACTGATGATACCGTTAATAGCCCCAGTATGATCAGGATGATAATTGCGAAGTTTTTCATGATTAATTACCCCCCTTGTTGAAGCGATCAGTACGGTTTGATGAAGAATTTACCGTCGAGTTTTTACTTCTTTGCAACGGATTTTGTTGCAAAGGGCTTAACTGCGTTGCACTCGAATAATTTCTCTGCGGTTGTTGCTGCATAATTTTATCTAATGGTAAGTACATCATGTTATTACCACCGTCGACATCAACCATCACTTTCGAAGTGTTTGAATAGACTTTTTCCATGGTGGTTAAATACAAGCGCTGACGAGTCACCTCTGGTGCTGATTTGTATTCGGGTAATAGCTTCTCAAACTTTGCCACTTCACCTTCGGCGGCAAGTACAATTTGCTGTTTATAGGCAATGGCATCTTGTTCTAAACGCTTAGCCCGACCACGAGCTTCCGGTTCTACCGATAACGCGTAAGCTTCGGCTTCTAGCACGAAACGTTCTTCATCTTCTTTCGCGGCAATGGCATCATCAAACGCATCTTTCACCTGTTCTGGTGGACGCGCATCTTTAAAGTTGACATCGGAAATTAATAAACCCATGTTGTAGGCGTCAATTACTTTTTCAAGCTCGGCCCATACCGACTGACGTACTTGTTCACGACCAGAGGTTAGTACTTCATCCATTTTTGAATGACCAACAACATAACGGATGGCACTGTCAAACGCATGCTCTAAACTGCCATCGGCGTTAGTCACACTGAATAAGTAATTGCGGGCATCAACGATACGGTATTGAACTTGCATTTCAACCCGAACGACGTTTTCATCTTCGGTTAACATGAAGCCGCTGGCAGGCAGGTTGCGTGTGGTTTGTACATCCACCGGGATAACTTTTTGCACAAACGTTGGTTGCCAGTGAATACCTGGTTCAACTAAACCATTAAATTCACCAAATTGTAGCACTACGCCGCGCTCAGCTTCTTTGATGGTATAAAAGCCACCTACCGCCCAAACGACAACGGCAATGGCAATGATTATGCCGGCACCAAAACTGCTAAAACTTTTGCCGCCACCAGATTTCCCTGGTTTATTGCCGCCAAAAATCCCGCCAAATTTATTGCCAAGATCTTTTAGTAATTCGTCTAAATCTGGTGGTCCTTGATCACGACCGCCTTTATTTTTCCAGGGATCATTATCGTTTTTCCCCGGTTCATTCCAAGCCATTTTGCTCTCCGATAGGTTGCAATATTAAAAATATGTATTAATAACGATTGGTTAATAATACCAATAGGTTAATGTTGGATAAAGCCCTCTAGGTCAGTTTTACCAACTTTCAACAATTTATTCCACTCGCGCAAAGGTAAAGTTACATCCAAGAAACAATTGCCTTGTTCATCATAGCTCTCTTCTTTTATACAATTTAATTGATATAAAGTTCCGCGCAATTTACCGGCACTGGGCGGTATCTTTAACCGGTGCTCGATTAATTCGGTCGCCAGCAACTCGGTTAACGCCGCGCTTAACAACTCTAAACCGATATTGGCTCTGGCCGATAGCCATACCCTGATAGGTTTGCCCTGCTCATCCCGATCAATTCTTGGTGCAACGTCATGCAGATTATCAATTTTATTGCACACCAGCAATTGTGGTATTTCGTTCGCTTCAATTTCTTTCAACACCGCATCTACCTGGGCAATATTATCTGCCCGCCGTTCATCACTAATATCTACCACATGCAGTTGCAAATGTGCTTCGCGGGTTTCTGTGAGTGTTGCTTTAAACGCCGCCACTAAATCGTGTGGTAAATGACGAATAAACCCCACGGTGTCGGCTAAAATAATTTTCCCTACATCTTCTATATGGAGTTTACGCAGCGTTGGATCAAGGGTAGCGAACAATTGATCGGCAGCATAAACATCCGAGTCAGTAATACGATTGAATAACGTGGATTTACCAGCATTGGTATAACCGACGATAGAGACTGTAGGAATTTCAGCACGCTCACGGGCACGTCGCCCCTGATGTCGCTGCTTTTCAACCTTGGCCAAACGACCACGAATATTATGCATACGTTCACGTAATAATCGTCTATCGGTTTCTAACTGGGTTTCACCCGGGCCACGTAAACCGATACCACCTTTTTGCCGCTCTAAATGGGTCCAACCGCGGATTAGCCGGGTGCTCATATGACGCAATTGCGCCAACTCAACCTGTAACTTACCCTCATGGGTACGGGCCCGTTGCGCAAAAATATCTAAAATTAACGTGGTTCTGTCAACCACTCGACATTGACACAAGGCCTCAAGATTTTTTTCTTGTGACGGTGATAATACGTGATTAAACAAGATCACATCCGCATCAAACAGATTTACCGCTTCACGTATCTCTTCAGCCTTGCCGCTGCCAACAAAATACTTAGGATGCGGGGTGTCACGTTTACCGGTAATTACTGTTAAAGAATTTATCCCGGCAGAAGATACCAACATTTCAAATTCTTGCAGGTCTTCGCGGGCGTTTTCTTGCGGGAAATCTATGTGAACAAGTACTGCTTGCTCACCTGCTTGATGCCTATCAAACAAATGAGCAACTCCAATTCATTTTCATTTAAGTGTTATTCCATCGGTTGATTAAAATCAGCCGGAGATGTGTTTACTGCACGAGAAGGAACTACCGTTGAGATAGCATGTTTGTATACCATTTGACTCACGGTATTTTTCAATAGAATTACGAATTGATCAAATGATTCCACCTGACCTTGTAATTTAATACCATTGACAAGATAAATTGCCACAGGAATGCGATCACGACGTAACGCATTCAAAAACGGGTCTTGTAAAGATTGCCCTTTTGCCATTATTTTGGCCCCTTATTGTTATTGTTAATCCGATAAACCGGATACTGCTAAACTAATTAAATTTATATTTTCATTAAGTGCATGTTCTAATTGTCATGTAAATATTTAGTTGAAATTTAACTAGTTACACAACGAGCTTCTTAATTATACACTATGATTTGAACTTTGCTAATTGATATATAAAAAGCCGATAAAAATGACTTACCAACAAATGCTTTACCCTAAAACAACCGTTCGTTAACCGCGATAATTGAGCTGTTGCAACACTTGCTGCAAATTATTTTCATCATTGGTCGTTAGCCAGGTCAAATTTGGCCAACCACGCAACCAGGTTAATTGCCGCTTAGCCAATTGTCTGGTAGCACACACGCCACGAAACACCATTTCGTCAAAATCAAACTCACCATTTAAATGTTGCCACATTTGACGATAACCAACACAGCGAACAGACGGCAGGTTTTCATGCAAATCTGCACGTTGCATCAATTGCTCTACTTCTGCCTGAAACCCTTGTTCCAGCATAATGTTGTATCTAAGTTCAATTCTTTGGTGCAATTCGGCGCGCTCGGTCGTGCTGATGGCAAACTGTAATACTTTACCATCAAGAGTTTCACCTTTTACTTGCGTTAACTCAGTCATCGACTTATTGGTAAGGCGATACACTTCCAAAGCCCGAATAAGACGCTGTGGATCATTGGGATGAATCCGCTCTGCGGCAACCGGGTCAACTTGTGCCAATAGCTGATGCATATGGTGCCAGCCACTCACCTCGGCTTCGGCTTCAATAGCGGCTCTAATTTCAGCATTGGCTGCCGGTAATGGTGAAATACCTTCAAGCAAACTTTTGAAATACATCATGGTGCCGCCAACCAATACCGGAATGCGGCCGCGACTGCGAATTTCCGCAATTTCACGTTTGGCATCGCGACAAAAATCCGCGGCCGAATAACTTTCACTCGGATCAATAATATCGATCAGCCGATGCGGGTATTTGGCTAACTCTTCGCTGGTTGGCTTGGCACTGCCGATATCAAAGCCTTTATATACCAGAGCAGAGTCGACGCTAATTATGTCACACGGCAGGTGGTCACTTAATTGAAAGGCAAGATCAGTTTTACCTGAGGCGGTAGGCCCCATAATACATATCACTGGTGGTAAATCTGCTTGCTTGCTGTCGCTCATAATAGCTAATGCTGCCTGCTGTCACTGTTCTGCTGAATTGAACAGGGTTATTGTAATTGCTTAATGTAGGATGTTAGGTCGACTTCTCGAGAATTCAAGCGCAGATAATCAGAAAGATCAAAATTTTTCAGCGAGTTGCTATTCAGCAACACTTGCTGGGCCTGAATAAAATCAATGGTTTCTGGTAGTTTTAGCTGGGCAAACGCATTGACCCAGGCGCTGGTATCCAGCTCATCGACAGCGGTTAATAGCGCCAATAACTTGTTAAAACTCTGATTGATATCTTTATCTCTTAGTTGTGCCGGATACTGGCGAATAATGCATTGCTTGCCTTTTAGCTCTAACACGATGCCGGCCTGATTAAAGCCGGCTTCATTGTTGGCAATAAATTGCCATTGCTCATCACTGACACTCACCGAAACCGGTAATAACAAGGGTTGCGAAACTATGCCGGAGGCAAACGATTGTTGCAATTGCCATTGGGTAATTTGTAGCAACATCGGCATTAATTTTAAACAACACAACTGTTGCTGATACTCGATTAAAGCAATGTCAGTGGCAACCATTTTCAATAAGCGCAGCTTTGTGGTTGGTGCTTGCTCTAACTGACCATTGGCAACAGGCATAGCTTGCTCTGCTGATTGGCTAATAACAACATCAGCATAACTTTGACCAGATGAAGGTTTCGTTGATTGAGTTGTCAGTAGCGATTGATAATTGTCTAGCGCCTGCGTTGATGGCCTGTCTGTTGAGTAGCGGCTACTTTGCTGCGGTTGCTGACCTTGCTGCCGCTCTGCCTGGTTAAATGCCTGAGTTTGTTCATTTATCGCCGTTAACGGTTGCACATAGTCGCGACTACTGCTTTGACAACCACTAACAGATTGAAATTGTTCACTAAGATTTTCTTGCTCACTCAGCAGAGTTTGCTCAATGGCCGAACAAATAAAGTCATGAACGAAACGTGCCTGATGAAATCTGACTTCATGTTTGGACGGGTGCACATTAACATCCACGTCGCAAAAATCGAGATTTAAGAACAACACGAACGCCGGATAGCCATCGTGATTTAACCGTTCACCGTATGCCTGCCTGATCGCATGGTTAATTAATTTATCCCGCATCATCCGGTCATTAACGTAGCTATAACACAGATCATTCTGGCTACGGAAAAATTGCGGCTTGGCGATCCAGCCCCACAAATGTAAGTTATCGTGTTGAAATTCAAGCGCAATGGCATTGTCGATAAAACTTTGGCCACAAACACTGGCGATGCGTTTCTCAATTTGTTTGTCGGTTTTGGCGCTGCGGTACTGGCGTATTACTTTGCCGTTATGGCTTAATACCATAGTGATGTCCAGCTTTGACAAGGCAATGCGTCGTACCACTTCATCAATATGGGTAAATTCGGTTTTTTCAGTCCTTAAAAATTTGCGCCGGGCCGGGGTATTAAAAAATAAATCTTCAACATCAATGCTGGTGCCATCTGGATGCGCTGCCGGTTTTACCTCAACCTGCATATCTCGGCCAAACGCAACCGCTTGCCAGGCGGAGTCTTGTTCGGCCGGTTTCGAGGTTAAGGTTAATCTGGCAACCGAACTGATACTGGCAAGGGCCTCACCACGAAATCCCAAACTGTCGATCGATTCGAGATCGTCAAGATTTTTAATTTTACTGGTGGCATGGCGAGATAACGCCAGGGTTAACTCATCTTTGATGATACCTTTGCCATTGTCGGTAATTTTAATACGCTTAGCGCCGCCTTTTTCGATATCGATATTGATTTTAGTGGCACCGGCATCGATGGAGTTTTCCACTAATTCTTTGACCACAGAAGCTGGACGTTCGACCACTTCTCCAGCAGCTATCTGGTTAGCAAGACGAGCTGGTAATACCGCAATAGACATGAATTTACTCTTAACTGATTATTAGTTAACCCGGGGAATGGTCAAGGTTTGACCAATTCTAACCACATCGGTTTTAAGATTGTTTGCCAACTTTAAGTCTTTCACCGATATTTTATAACGTTGGGCTACCACTGATAACGATTCGCCCCTGCTGATTTTATGCTGGGTTGGTTTTAAACTTGCGAGTAACGAGCCTTCTGGCGGATAGCGAACAAAGTATTTTTTCATGCCGGTAAAAATGGCCTTGGCCAATTTTTTTTGATGATTGGCAGACATTAAATTTTTAAAATCGTACGGGTTAGAAATAAAACCTGTCTCCACCAACATAGATGGTATATCGGAAGATTTTAGCACCGCCAAACTTGCATTTTGTGGCTTCGATTTATGCATTTTGGTGATTTTTTTCATCTCTTTAATGACATTATTGGCCATACGGTCACTAATTTCTAACGATTTGTCTTTGGTTAAATCGGCGAGGAATACCGCCAAATTATCGTCATTAGTGCGCTTGATCAATTCACCGCCACCGCCGAGTAACTCTGAGTTTTTTTCTCGATTGACCAGCCAACGGGATAATTCTGATTGTGCGCGAGAATTATTGACGATCCAAACGGAACCGCCTCGAGGCTGTGAAGTACGAAACGCATCGGCGTGTATTGAGACTAAAAAGTCTACCTGTTTTTTCCGTGCCAGTTCGGTACGGCGGTTTAAATTGACAAAATAGTCACCGGTGCGGATCATCACCGCTTTCATCCCCGGTTCCTGGTTAATAATTTTTTCTAAGCGTTTGGCAATGCTTAAGGTAATGCGTTTTTCATGGGTGCCATTTTTTGAGATTGAGCCCGGATCTTCACCGCCATGGCCAGCATCGATGCCGATAATAACATCACGCTTGGTATTTTTCGGTTTATGCTTGGCCACCACAGTACGGTTATGATCCAATAAATCCACTACCAACCGATTGCCATAAGGCCCGGTAGGGTTAAGCACAAAGATGTTCTCTTGGTAAGTGCCGCTAAGCTCGAGCACCAAACGTACCGAATTTTTATTTTTTCCGGTACTGGTTCGAATCAGTTTGATCCGGGTGTCGTTTTTCGCAAGGTTGGATAAATTGGCGGCATTAACCGTATTGTTAAAGTCGATCACTAAACGATCAGGGCTTTTCAGGAAAAAATAGCTGTGTTCCGGTTTACCATCCAAATCAAACACTACTCGGGTATTTTCTGGTGCCGGCCAAATTCGCACACCTTCGATCACATTTAGCGCCCAGGCATTGAGGCTAAATAATGTGAAGCATATGATAATGATTGTTTTGGTTATGCTGCTCATCTTACTTTAACGTTTTCCCACAAGCGATAGTTGAAAACTCTACCAATTACCCTTGTCTTTTTATTGTTTTAGTTTGTTGTACTAATGCCGCGATTAGTTGCTCACCTTTACTACTGTTTGCTTGTAAGGTAATGAGTCTTTGCCGGTCATTATACTGCAAGTTTATAATAAGGTCTTCTTGGGGTAAAAGACCAGCACCTTTTTCTGGCCATTCAATAAAACAACAAAATTTTTGCGCAAAATAATCGCGAATGCCCATATATTCTAATTCTTCCGGATCGCCCAAACGATACAGATCAAAATGATACACATGCCAAGGCGCTAACTCGTAGGGTTCCACCAAAGTATAGGTTGGACTTTTTACATTGCCGTTATGGCCCATGCCTTGCACAAAACCTCGGGTTAAGGTGGTTTTTCCGGCGCCCAAATCACCATGCAAAAAGACCAGCAAACTGGCTAGATCTAATTGTTGGGTGATCGCGGCTAATCGCTTGCCCATGGCAACCGTTGCCTGTTCGTCGCTTAAGTCTAATGTTATTTGCGCTAATTTTTTCATTAACTATTGATTTACCAATTGTCTTATAAAGGGAAATAGATCACTGGCCAACAGGCCCTTTTGACCATTGATGATTGCCATATCGGCCGCTTTGCCATGAATATGCACGGCATATTTGGCCGCGGTATATATATTGTCAGATTGTAATATTAATGCGCCAAGGATACCAGCTAAGACATCCCCCATACCACCAACGGCCATCCCGGCGTTACCGGTAATGTTAATGGCGACGCTGTCACCATCACTAATTAGGCTACCGGCACCTTTTAACACACAAATGCCGCCATACTTTACGGCGATGGCTTTTACTGCGGAAAATCGATCCGCTTCAATCATGGTTACCGACGTATTTAGTAGCCGAGCGGCTTCGCCAGGGTGCGGTGTGAGTACCCAATTGTCACGATATTGCGGATATTCGGCCAACAGGTTTAGGCCATCGGCATCGACGACCATAGGCTTATTCAACGCTAACGCCTGCCTGAATTTTGTTTCGGCCCAATCGTTAGAGCCCAGACCTGGGCCAAGCACAACGGCATCAACCTTGGTTAATTTTTGCTGATGATCTGTGCCATCACTTACCTCAAGATCAGCAAGCATGAGCTCCGGCCTGGTCGCAGTGATGATGACTTGATTTTCTCGATGGCAAGCAACCGCGACCAAACCCGCGCCTGCTCTCAGCGCGGCTTCACTGGCAAGACGGGCAGCCCCGGGCATGCCTTTATTACCGGCAATGGTTAAGACAAAGCCACTATTGCCTTTATGCGCACTGGCTTGCCGTGTTGCCAGTGGCGTTAAATGGGCCGGTGCATTAATAGACGTTTTACTGGCAATCTGTTTAGCAAATTGTTGAGCTATGCCCAAACCGGCAAGATACAACTGGCCACAATAATCATTAGCTTTACCGGTTAACAGGCCAATTTTCATCGCCACAAAGGTCACCGTAATATCCGCGACAATGGCACAACCTTGCACCTGGCCGGTATTGGCATTCAAACCTGAGGGTAAGTCCAAACTTAAAACGGGGCTATCGTGAGCATTTATCAACTCAATCAGTGAGCGAAAATTGTCTCTTACCGCACCTTTAATACCAGTACCTAGCATGGCATCAATAATGACATCGATACCATTTAAATCGATATCATCAATGTTATCGATACGGCCACCAGCATCGATAAACTGTTGACTGGCAAGCTTTGCATCCCCTTGATAATCATCAAGCGCTGCCAGCGAGTGCAGATAAACACGCATACCAAACTGCAGCGCCAGTCGCGCCAAGACAAAGCCATCGCCAGCATTATTACCCCGACCACATACCACCAAAACAGTGTTGCAAGCTGGCCATTGTTGCTGCAGTAGTTCAAATGCTGATTGGCCGGCAGCGACCATTAATTGATACAAAGTTAACTGTTGCTGCCTGGCAATTGCGCCCTCATTGCGTGCAACCATTTCAGAGTGATAGGCATGTTGTGGTATGCTTGCCAAAAATTTTACTGGTAACATAAACGATCCCATGAATGAAAGTGCTGCTATTAACTATCAGGAACTGGCTGAAAAAATCAAGCTTTGGGGCAAAGAGTTTGGTTTTGCTGATGTCGGCATTTGTGATGTTGATTTAAAAAGCCACGAAAAAGCCTTACAACATTGGCTGGAGCAGGGCTATCACGGCAATATGGATTATATGGCCAGGCACGATCTTATGCGTGCCCGACCTGATGAATTGCTACCGGGTACCTTACGGGTAATTTCGGTGCGCTTAGATTATTTACCGACCGATGCAAAATTTGCTAAAACCCTGAAGCGAGAGCAACATGCGTTTATTTCCCGCTATGCCCTGGGCCGCGATTATCATAAATTAATGCGCAACCGCTTAAAACAACTGGGCAAAAAAATTGAACACTATTGCCATGACCTTAACTTTCGTCCGTTTGTCGATTCCGCGCCGGTATTAGAACGCCCGCTTGCTGAAAAAGCAGGACTTGGTTGGGTAGGAAAACACAGCTTACTGTTGAATAACCAGGCTGGCTCCTGGTTCTTTCTTGGCGAATTGATGGTCGATATCCCGTTACCGGTAGATACGCCAAAAGCCAATCAGTGTGGTCAATGCGTTGCTTGCATTAAAATTTGCCCAACCAAAGCTATCGTTGCCCCTTATGTGGTGGATGCCAGACGCTGCATTTCGTATTTAACCATAGAGTTAAGAGAGGCGATTCCCCTCGAGTTTCGAGCATTAATTGGCAACCGTATCTATGGCTGTGATGATTGCCAGCTGATTTGCCCATGGAATAAATTTGCCAAACTCTCCGCTGAAAATGATTTTCAGCCAAGAAACCGGCTAGATAATATCCATTTACTGGAAATATTTTCCTGGAATGAACAGGAATTTTTAAAAAATACCGAGGGCTCACCCATTCGCCGCATTGGCTTTGATTGTTGGCAACGCAATATCGCCGTGGCCTTAGGTAACGCCAGCTACGATGAGCAAATAGTCAGTGCGTTAGCGCAACAACATATCGGTGCCAGTGCGATGGTACAAGAGCATATTGATTGGGCCTTAGCACAACAACAATTAAAGCTTGAACAGCTGGCCGAAAATAAAAACCAGCGTTTAACTGCGCGTTTAATTCGCACCATTGAGAAAGGTTTACCCAGGGATGCTTAAAGCTGACGCTAATGCCATAACGTTCGCAGCAAAAGGCGACTAAGCAACTTGCCCGGCCGCCCAGCCGCTAGACCAGGCCCATTGAAAATTATACCCCCCCAGCCAGCCAGTGACATCCGCCACTTCACCAATAAAATACAAACCGGGTACTTTTTTACTTTCCATGGTTTTTGAAGACAACTCATCGGTATCAACCCCACCTAAGGTCACTTCGGCGGTGCGATAGCCTTCAGTGCCATTGGGTTTGATTTGCCATTGGTGAAAGTATTGTTCAAGCTCGGCAATTTCGCTGTGGCTTAATTGATTTATCGCTTTATCGGGTAACTCGTTGGCGTCATACAATCGTTCAATCAAACGTTTTGGCAGGATGTGCGATAGAGCGGTTTTTAACGCTCGTTGCGGGCTCTCCTGCCGAACATGGGCCAGGTGTTCGGTTACGTTTAAATCCGGCAGTAAGTTAATACTTACTTCTTCTCCGGCTCGCCAATACGATGAAATTTGCAGAATTGCCGGGCCAGACAGACCACGGTGAGTAAACAAGATATTTTCGCGAAAGCTGGTACCACTTTCACTAGTAACGATGCAATCGACACTGATACCCGACAGACCATCCAACTTTTGTTTATCATGATCTTGCAAGGTAAAGGGTACCAATGCCGCACACGTTGGCAATACGGTTAAGCCAAACTGTTCGGCAATTTTATAACCGATTGGAGTAGCACCAAGCTTTGGCATGGTTAGCCCGCCAGCAGCGATCACCAGTGACTGGCATTGATAGTCTTTGCCATTGGTGGTGACAATAAAACCATCATCGTGCTGATTGACCTTATGCACTTCACTTTGTAAATGAACTTGCACGCCAGCCCAGTCACATTCGGTGAGTAACATATCGACGATATCGTGGGCGCTGTTATCGCAGAACAGCTGTCCTAAAGTTTTGTGATGATAATCAACGCCATGCCGTTCTACCATGTCGATGAAATCGTACTGGCTATAGCGAGATAGCGCCGATTTAACAAAGTGCGGGTTCTGGCAAAGGTAGTTTTCAGGCGCAGCATGTTGATTGGTGAAATTGCAGCGCCCACCACCACTGATGATAATTTTTCGGCCTGGCTTTTTGCCCATATCTACTACCACCACACTGCGGCCGCGGTAACCGGCATTTAATGCGCACATTAATCCGGCGGCGCCGGCACCAATCACTAACACATCAACGTTTTGCAGAGCCATAACGGTTAAACCTTTGTTGTTTACTATCGTTTAAATGCGGTTTTCACTTTACTGATCACGCGCCAACGGGCTCAGGCATGACCGAAACCGGGCCTTGTTTCGCCATTTCCGCCAAATCTTTGTCAACGAAGAACAAAGCATGACCGTCACTACCCACCAGTTCAATCTTATCAAGAATGCTTTTAAACAGCGTTTCTTCTTCGTGTTGTTCGGCAACAAACCACTGTAAGAAATTAAAGGTAGAGTAATCTTGATTGCTGAACGCCGCATGGGCTAAATCATTGATCTTTTCGGTAATTAAACATTCATGCTCATAGGTGGCTTGAAACACCGCGCTTAACGACTCGAACTGATGATCAGGTGCGTCAATCGCCCCTAAAATTGGCATGGCGCCGGTTTCACTCACATATGTGAATAAACGGTTCATGTGCTGCATCTCTTCGATGGCATGGTTGCGTAAAAAGGCAGCGGCGCCTTCAAAGCCTTTGTCTTCACACCAGGCACTCATTTGCAGGTATAAATTGGATGAATAAAATTCCAGGTTAATTTGTGCATTTAACTGCTCAACCATTTGTGCTTTTAACATAGTTTCTCTCTCTTAAAGTACGGCAAGTATGCTTTCGGCTTTACTTACTTCAAATTCTTTTGGCGCTTCCACGTGCAAATGTGTCACCACGCCATTGTCAACGACCATGGCATAACGTTGTGAACGTAAACCACCAAATGCGCCGGTTTCCATGCTCAAGCCCAACGCTTTGGCAAACGCACCATCGCCATCACCTAACATCATAATGTTTTCGGCGTTTTGCGCTTCTCCCCAGGCTTTCATCACAAAAGCATCGTTTACCGAAGTACAGATAATGGCATCGATACCTTTGCCTTTAAACTCATCATAGTGCACAACATAACCGGGCAGGTGCGCCTGCGAACAGGTAGGGGTGAAGGCACCGGGTACGGCAAAGATAACCACTTTTTTATTGCTAAATAAATCTGCACTACTGTGATTTACCATGCCTTGCTCAGTTAATTGTTGTAATTCTCCGGCTGGTATTGTGTCGTTTACTTTGATCATGTGGCACCTATTTTGTTGATGATTAAACCCAGTTTAAGGTCAAGATTTTTACTGACCGAGATTATAAGGGAAAATACCAAGTTTACGTTAACATTTGTCTGATTTAAAATGAAATAATCGTTACACTAAGGCCATTACCTTGATCATCTAATGATAGTAACGACCCAATTGAGCACCCTATGACTGACTCTAGCCCTGCTGCAACACCAGCCAAAAAAACCGTCGCCATTTTTGTTGATGTGCAAAATATTTATTATACCTGTCGCCAGGGCTTTCAGCGCAGCTTTGATTACAATAGCTTTTGGGCTTATGCCGGTAGCAGCCATGACATTATCTGTGCCAATGCCTATGCCATTGATTCTGGCAATGAGAAGCAGCGCCAATTTCAAAACATTCTGCGCGCCATTGGTTTTCAGGTAAAACTCAAACCTTATATTCAACGAAAAGATGGTAGCGCCAAAGGCGATTGGGATGTGGGCATAACCATTGATGCGCTGGAAGTCGGTAGTCAGGCTGATAAAGTGATTTTACTCTCTGGCGATGGCGATTTTGATTTATTGGTGGATAAACTTAGAGCCAAATACCACTGTGCAGTGGAAGTGCTGGGGGTGGAACAGCTCACCGCCAATTCATTGTTGATTGCCTGTGATAAATTTACCGCGATTGACCAACAATTTTTGCTCTAACGAATACGGAGACTAGTGTCAGGATTTTTTACATTACAAATTCAAACGGTATTTAAAAGTCAAAGAAATCAAACAATAATGATTTTGGTATATTCTTTGCATTTATATCAGTAATAATTTTTCTTGAACAATGAATAGATTTGCTATACTCAAATTTACCGAGCATTTATTCGTAGAGTTGATGGTAATGAAACAAGAAGATCAAATTAACAAGGATACCGATAAAATCGTGAAGCCGACCCGCAGAAAGTTTTTGACCCGCACCGCTGCAGGTATTGTAGTGGCCTCAATTCCGGCAAAGTCGGTATTCGCGAATAATGTGGTAAATTCGATAATTGCTTCGGGTCATGCTTCTGATTTTGCCGGTGGCGATCCGATTGAATTGTTAGGACCTTGTGAATGGCTCGAACAGGATAGTTACTGGGCCGACATTAGCGAAATGCCATTTAACAGCATTTTCGGCGAAGGGCCTGGCACTAGCTTGATAAGTCTGTTGCAGTGTTTTTGTTGTGATGATCCCCTTAACTTTGGTAATGATGACGATGATGACCATGATAACGACAATGATGATGGTCATGATAACGAAGATGAAGACAATGAAGATGGCGATGACGATGGCAATGACGATGACGACGACATCACCGCTACATGTGCCGATGATAATGACTACCTCTTTGCGCCACAGATGATTGCCATGTATTTGAACGCTATCGTTCATTACAACACCAACGGCAATGGCCCTGGCGGCCTGCACTACCCCATCCTGCAAAATCCGGAAGATCTGAATGGCTATATTCAGAGCCTGATAGAAAACCGTTTCAATTTAGCGGCGATAATCGAAGAACATGGTGGCAATGCTGATCCATCAAGTTTCTGTAATGTCTCGGGCAATGTCTTCGATGACGACGATTAGTCATCGTTTGAAAGAAACATTCAGTTTGTTGTAATCATCAAAATATTGTCTATATTGTAGATAATATGATAAAAAAAATAACTACCTGGGATGTCTTTCACCACGAAACGCTTCCCGGCACAACACCCAAAGTTACCAGCCACAGCTACACCATTACGGGTTCTACTCTGTTACATAAATTTTCAGATGGTAGCGGCGTTGTGCTCTATCAAAAAAACACCGGTGCAGCAACAGGGCTAACATTGGACATTGAAAGTGTGTTGGCGCGCGAAAATATCGATGCCGACACTTTGAAGTTGTTAAACCAACTTAGCGCTTCTGGCTTTTTAACCCCTAGCCCTGCAAAGTACTGATGATGCAGATCAGATTGAACTTACCCCCCTTTATTTTTGATATTCATTCGTCGGTGGGCTTTGTCGAGCAAAATATGCACCATATGTACCCCGACGAGCTATTTATCAATTCGTCCAGGCCCGCCGATTATTTTGTTGGTGTTGAAAAAGCAAACGGATTAAGAAAGTTTATCCGTCCGCAGGCGTCGTTCAGTTTTGACGCTATCGAACCCTTTAAAACCTTACCACTAAATCACGCCTATGCTTCTCTGGAGTGGGGCATCAATTATGTGGTTGCCAATCAGTCACTGCAATATGTGATCTTGCACTCAGGTATTGTCGCCAAAGGCGATAAAGCGGTGCTATTACCGGGTCCCCCGGGGAGTGGCAAAAGTACCATGACGGCATATCTGTCGGGCAGGCAAGGTTGGCGGCTGTTGTCAGATGAAATGGCGTTAGTATTGCCAGAAACACTGAAGGTTCAGCCCTTCGTGCGACCAATATGCCTGAAAAATAAATCCGTTGATTTAGTTAAGCGTTGGTATCCCGATGCGAAACTCTCTACGGTTGCCAGGAATACCCACAAAGGTGATGTTGTTCACTTATGTCCAGGTGATAGCAGTTGGCAGCAACGCGATGATTTGGCAAAGGTAAATGCTATCGTATTTCTCCGCTATGATCAGCGGGTCGATTTAGAAATCACTGAACTTAACCAGAACCAGGGCTTTATGCAGCTTGCCCAAAATGCGGTGAACTTAAACCTTCATGGTCAACAGGGCTTCAATACCCTAGTGAATTTAATTGAAAACAGTGCGGTTTTTGAGGTGGTCTACAATGATGTTGAAGCGGTCAGAACATTTCTTGAGCAGGACGTATTGTGAAACAGCTGCTGATTGAGTCAAAGCAAATAACCGCCATTCTTGCTGATCCATCCTGTTGTTGCACATTTAACGAGTATCAATGGGAAACTCTCATTCGGGTATTGCGCCATGAAGGGCTGCTCGCGCGCATTAGCGTGCAATTGCAGCAACAAGGTCTACTCGATGCTCTGCCACCATACGCACAAAAGCATTTGCACAATGCCGCAGTTTTGGCCGAGAACCAACACAGTTCCATCGTATTTGAGTGTCAACAAATCAGAAAAAGTACCCAGCAACACGGGGTAAGATTTTATTTATTAAAAGGTGCCGCTTACGTTTTCTGTGGCAATAACACCAACTGCGGCCGAACCTTTGGCGATATTGATTTATTGGTGAATAAAAGTCAGATCAATGTGGTTGAAAACACGTTACTGTTGCATGGTTGGCTAGCGGATGACATCGATGATTATGATAACGCCTATTATCGTAACTGGGCCCATGAGATTCCCCCGCTCAAACATACCGGCAGGGGCAGTGTCATTGATTTGCATCACAATTTAGTTCCTGTGGTGTCAGGTCGGGCACCAAAAATAGAGTATTTCACCGACAACGCCATAGAGTATGATGGTTTTTTTGTACTAGCTCCCGCGGCGATGACGTTGCACAGCATAGTGCATTTATTCATCAATGAAGACTTTAAACATGGCTTAAGAGATCTCAACGATATCCATTTACTGTTTACTGAGTACGCCAGTGAGGGCTTTTGGCACGAACTTGATAACCTGGCAAGTAAGTGTGGATTTACCCTCGAACTCTATTTGGCCTGTCGCTATAGCCATCGCTTTTTTCAAACCAAGATCCCCAGCGAGTTCGCCAGTAAACTTGCACAGTGTCACGGCAACCGTTTAGTCAATTTGCTTAGGGATTTTATCTTTAGCCGAGTCTTGGCGAGCAAGCACCCGTTGTATACCCGCTGGAGCAACTCGTTGGCGGCAACCATGGCGCTGGTCAGAGGACATTATTTGAAAATGCCCTGGCCAATATTAATTCGCCATACGGTGCATAAAAGCTACCGGATGACAGTTCGACTGCTGCTTGGCAAGTCATTTTTTACCAAAGAGCAAAACAGCTGACAAGCTGGCCAGAGCCGATAATAGCAAGAAGAAACTAGCGTGCCCGTTGGTGCAGCATCTGCTCAAACGCCAGACTAACATTGCGTAATGGTTGATAGGTATAGGGGAAATTTTGCACGTGATCAAAGTTATGGCGCATGGCGGCATTACATTCAAAAATCAAAATTTTGCCATCCGGCAGTAAGGTAAAATCGACGCCAAAAAAGTCCAGTTCAATAATCTCCCGAATCCGCTCTAAGGCCTTTATCGCCTTATCTCCGAGAAACGTGGTCATGTCGGCAAAGTACGATTGCTCTGTTTGTTGCGATTCTGCACAGTTGGCCATGTAGTTATATCGGTCACCAGAGTGAATATTCCATTGGTTATCAAATATACAGGCTACGGGATAGTACTTACCGTCAATACAAAAGGTACGGATCTTATTAAACACGCCGGTTGTATTGGCAAGCTGATAATATTGAATGATATAAAAAGCGCTCGCCCTATGTTGGTGCTTATCCAAATACAATTGCAGTGCTTCGCTGTTGTCAATTAATTCTACGCCTGCACCGGTGTGGGTGATGCATGGCCGCATGATGATCGGAAATTCAACTTTTGCCGCGCTCATGGTTGCCAATACCTGAGCCCGGGCTTGTTGCTCTAGCAACACCTTAACCGTCTTTGGAAAAACAACATTGGCGATGTCGTTTAGCCTTTGATAATTTTGTTCTCTAGTCGTCAACAGCACTTTCTCAGGGGGGTTAATTACCGGGATCTCTGGGGTAAGTTGTTGAAATTTATCTAACACCGTCAGGTCTACCGCCATACGATCGGCACAGGCAATGGTATTGATGATTAAATTGATGCCAAGTTTTTTAATGGTTTGCGCTTGTGCTTGAGCTTGCTCAGCATCAAGAATATTGTGCTGATAGAGCTTAGCTTTTTCAGCATTGAACATAAATTTCAGCGAAAAATGCCCTCCTTTCAACCTGGGACTGAACTTTTCGTGCTTGTTAACTATCCATTGCGCACCATTAAACCCTCTGATCTTGATAAAACGCGGATAATTGTCAGCCAACCTAGAGTTACACGAGATCGGCTGTTGTTTAATCGCTTGCTCGAGCATTTTGTCCGCAACAACATCATCGCCCAAGTATCTGGCAACGGCGGCAATGAGAAACTGTTGTTCGTCCTTTTCCTTACTGTTGTTCGGCAACGAAGCAAAACACTCTAGCGCTTCGGCTAATTTTCCAGACGTTACCAGCTGTGCAGTAGAGAGCTGAGGTGGCGGTGCTAATAATATTGGCGATTTTGCTTTGTCTTTTACAAACTGACTTAGCCAGTAAGTCATGATCTGCCATGCTGATTTGCTCATCAGCTGGTGTAGCGAGGCCGAGGACCTTATTCGATAAATAACCCGGGGACTTTCGGCCTCAATATTGGAACGACCATGCAAGGCTTTAAGGTTATTCACCAGGATCATATCACCCGGTTGCATTGTTGTGCGAAAATGATGCTTTTCATTGGCAATGCTCGCTTCCAGCTCGCTAATTGCGTTCAGGTATTTTTGCTCAAGCGCTTCATTTTCCAGGCTCTGCTCGAGCTGAGTCTTATAAAAACGAATGTTCCATGCACCATAGTCATCCTTGGCAAGAATTGCCGATTTTGTTTTGGCAAATGGGAATACTTCTGCGCTCAGTAATGCTTTATTGGTGTCACTGATACCAGCAATAATATCGTCAATCGCCATTAATATGGTTTCCCCGCCATTCGGGTCGGCAACAACACATTGAAACGCCAAAACCGGATGCGGGTTGGCCATATAGCTGGAGTCGGTATGTAACTTTAATGCTCCTGGCTGCCGACTATAACGGGTAACGCTATCATTGACGGTGGCCGCGGACTGATTAATTGCCACCCGAGTAACCGAAAGTTTCCTTGCCGGGGTGTCATTGATGTTATTGAGTTGCGACACAAGTTTATATAAATCAGAGGCTTTGGGGTCGACGTCGCGAGTACCGGCGCCCTTGATCAGGGCAAAATACGGGGCTTGATTTATCGCTGCCGACAGTTGGCGCAGGTTGAATAAGGCACGCCATCCCAGGTGAGATGAGTGTGAACTAACTTGTAAATCAGCCAATGCAAAACTTGCTACCTTCAACGTATCCATCATAACTCAACCATTTAACTTATTTTTATACCAAGTTGATTATTTTTCCGCTTGCAACACCGAGCTCTCTATTAGACCCTTACTGGCTTGGCAGAAATAAACCAGCCAGGTGGTGATGCCGAATAATTTAAAGCTGTCTTCGACTAAATGCACCATGCCTCGCTGCGGCAAGGCAAAATCGCAGACTAAGGATGCGGCAAAAAAGGTACAGGCGAGCAACAGCAACACAAAATCAGATGCTAAAATAGCAGGTAAGTACTTAACAAAGAACACCAGGAATAAGAGCAAATAAATAAGAATAATTACGCCTTGGGAAATGCCCAAATAATCGGGAAAAAGCTCTTCATGGAACAAAAATAAGTCATCCAACACCAGCCACAGGGTGAGATAGCCCGAATAGAGTAAGAAGCCGTTAGTTCGGCCACTGTAGCGGCTGATGGTATAGGCACTAAACAGACACACCGCCGCCGATGAAACCCATAATAAAATGCCGACGTTTGACATTAAGCCGGTATAGAGTGGCGCTCGCAACAGCGATACCGGATCGCGAGTGAAAACTGCGGGTGAGATATTGAAAGAGTGAGCAGCGACATAAATTGACAACACAGCTAGCGCTAACACCAGATAACAAACCGACAACACCTTAGTGTTTGACTTAAGTTGCAGGTAGCTTTGCGCGCATAAAGCCATCATGGTATTCATATTTTCAGCTGAACCTTATCTAATTGCAAGTTTGTCATCCTGTATACCAAGTTGACTAATCAAATTGGTATTAGCTAAAAACTCGGGCAATAAATTTCATCACCCAGTATATTTCCCTCAGATCTTTAAATATAAGATAGATTCAACGATTCGCAAATCTAAATACCAATCGGCATAAAGAATGAATGAATCTTTCTTTATGCCGATTGGTATAATGGCTAAGTCAGCGGCGACGCGTTGACAACGGTTATAGCAAGTTGATCGAAGATAAGATCTTGGCCGGCGCCAGCATAACAGCTTGAGACTATGCTGACGGTACTATTTACGATGGTTTGGGGATACCCTGGTTGACGTAAATATCAAACCTATTTTTCTTCATTTTAATGCTGGTGGACGGTGTTTTACCGGCGAGAGGCTCGGCATAATTGGGCCGCTTTACCACGACTCGATATTTTGCCAACGCCAGCGCATTTTCCAATAAATCATCGGCATCCGGGTCGCTGCCCACCAACGTTTGAAACACTCGCATTTCTTTTTTTACCGCGGCCGATTTTTCCCGATGTGGGTACATAGGGTCAAGATAGACCACGTCGATGTCTTGCAGGCTGGCCATGTTATCAATGGAGGAAGCGTTGATAAGTTGCAGCCGCTGAGCCAGCCATTCGCCAATACCTTCATCGGCTTTGCCTCGCGTTAAGCCATCGTCAAGCAAGGCGGCCACCGGCACTTGTCGTTCCATCATGGTTACCGTACAGCCCAGGCTTGCCAGTAAAAATGCATCACGGCCAAGGCCGGCGGTGGCATCCAGTACCCTTGGGCAAAAGCCGTGTTTTAAGCCGATGGCTTTGGCAATGTCCTGGCCGCGACCGCCACCAAATTTGCGCCGGTGTGCCACCGCGCCACCAACAAAGTCAACCACGATAGCGCCGGTTTTCGGTTCATCGGTTTTGTGCAACTCAAGCTGAGTGTCGGTGGCCAATAAGTAAAATGGGCTTTTCACTTTATGCAGACTGCGCAGTTCGCCACCATAAGGGATGGACCACTTTTCGCTTACCGCTTCTGCCTTCATCACGTTATTAAAGCTATCGGCAAACACCAGGCAATGTGAGCGATTGTGATTCTCTGTTACGTTTTCATTAGTCATCATATCTATCAACCGTTAATTTTCAGCAACAACTATTCTTCTGCCAGAACTAATTCTCTGCAAGCACATAATTATCGCCAGTACTTAGCGCAATTAAACGACTGATTTTCTTCAAACTGTAACCACTTTGTTGCTGCCATTCATTGAAACACTGTTGGATGGTGTTTAAACTCGATTTACTGGTTAGGCCGCCGCTGATCAAATCGTGTTCACGAAAATAACTTTCAATATCACGACTTAATAAGAAGGTATCTTTACCCAGTGCGCGCAGCGCGTACGGCCCGGTATTACCGCCCAAACGCTGGCCGTGCTTTTTCAAATACTGCCATAAGCCAATAATATCTTGTTCCGGCCAGGCGGCAATAAACTCACTAAAACTGCCCTGCTCAATTTCGACATCATGGATCATATGGGCGTTGGCTTTTATCGTTTGTACTTTTTTAAAGTTGCGGATAATTTTAGGATCTTGCGCTTTACGCTCGAGCATTTCATCGGGCATCATTAATATTTTTTCAATATTAAAATCAAAAAAATGCTGTTCAAAATTAGGCCACTTGTTTTCCACTACCCGCCAAACAAAACCGGATTGAAATACCTTCTTGGTAAATTCGGCCAAAAACCGATCGCTGCCCAAGCTCGCCAATTCGCGGTTAGAACTTGCCAGGCTTTGATACGGCGACATCAGTAACTCAAGGTTGGCTTCGCCACCTTTGCGTTCAACGGCACGTTGTAAAATTGCGTTTATTTTTTCCACAAACAATCCCTTTAAGGTGCTAAGTATCCCGAGTTCAGGTTAGCTATTATTGTACTTATATCATTCTGCCTAAGTATACTAAAAACGCATCTCGATAGAAAAGCAAAGGCTGAGATTAATTAATGGCAAAACTTGCAAAATCACATTTCCCTGCAATTATTAGTATTAATAACTAAAATTTTTTAACTAAATCAGCTGAATTGCGCCCCCCCAACAAAGCTAAATTTACAATAAGAATATATATGCGTAAGAGTCTGTCTCATATCCGAGGCTTCAGTTTAACTGAAGTCATAAGCACTGTTGCTAGCGCCGGCATACTTGCTAGCGTGGCCTTACCTTCTATATTCAATTTGATAAAGTCATCGAAAATGGCCAGCCAGGCCAATGACATTCATCGTGCCTTATTTAATTTTAATAACAAAAAACTGGGAAGCTGAAATAGTGCTGCATTTTAACGCGAATAATAACAATGCTGTGGTTCTGCTAAAGAAACAGCCACAAGGGTTTACCATAATAGAGCTAATGATCGTGGTCGCGATCATCGGCATATTATTTGCGATCGCCTTACCTAATTATTTCCAATCGGTGCAAGAGAGTCGCCGAGTTGATGTGCAACAATTTTTATTGCAACAAGTTGCAGGTTTAGAGCGTCAATATTCAAGGCTTGGCCAGTATCCAAACAGTAATGCCATCACCGCAGACGATTATTATAGTTTTAATTATGCTCTAGTCGACTCAGACTCAAGCACCTTTATCCTGAAAGCCATTCCAAACGGGTCCAGTTCACAAGGGTCAGATAAATGTGGCACCTTGAGCATCAATCATCGCGGTGTCACCACGCCAACATCAGACGATTGCTGGAGATAATGATGACGCAATTTCAATCTCGTGGTTTTACCCTGTTTGAGATGCTAGCCACGGTCGGGATCATTAGTATTTTAGCGACTTCCGCTGTGCCTTCATTTAGTCATATGATGAAACGTGACCGTTTAGTGGCGGATATAAATCGACTGCATAGTGTATTCAAATTTGCTCGCAGTGAAGCGGTAAAACGAGATACAGAGATATCATTAGTCGCGACCAACAGTTCAAAATGGAAGGTTATCCAAAATGCCGGCACCGATGAAAGAACTGTATTGTTACAATTCATCCCTTCTGACTCGAGTGTGCAAATAAGCGGCTTAGCAGATTTAATCATTTCGAGCAGCGGCTCAACCTCTGCCTTAGATATTCAATTATCGGATGATGATCAAACGACCGATGATTACCGCTTATGCATCTTTTTAAGTGGCCAAAGTATCATCACCACAGCGGCTCAATGCCCATGAAAAAACAGTTAACCAGGCAAAAAGGCTTTTCTTTACTCGAGGTGATGATCGCCTTGATTATCTCGGCAATCGCCTTGTTAGGTTTGGCTGCCGGGCAAGTAAAATCTTTGCAATTTGCCAGGAATAGTTTCGATTATACGGTATCGATTATTCACGCCAATAACGCGGTGGAAAGGATTTGGAATAATATTTGTCAGCTGCAAGATGCACGCCAGGCATTTGATCAACAATACATAGCGAGTTTAACACCAGCGTTGCAACGTTATACCCTTACTTTGACTGGCGTTGAAGAAGATAACTTTGCCAATGACTTTACCGTCAGTGTGCAATGGATTGACGAACGGATGACCGATGACTTGCCCAATGCCGCTGCCATTAATGCCAGTTATCCGCAATTACCGGCAGGTTGTAATGGATAAGTACAACAAAGCAATGGGTTATACCCTGATTGAATTATTAATCGCCTTGTTCGTAAGTACCATTTTAGTACTTGGTATAGGGGGTGCCTACACCTCCATTAGCGGTTTGTCTGCAGTCAGTCAAAATTTACAAAATGCCCAGGAAGTCCTACGTTATAGCACACAAACGTTCACTCGAAGTTTAAAACAAACGCCGGCATTACCGGTGACCACGGCAAGTCAATTGACCATCACTCAAGAGGCGAACACCATAGCCTGTAATGGTGTTGTGCAAATTGCCGCCTATACCGAAGTATACTCGCTGAACGGCAATAATTTGCGCTGTGAGATAGATTTAGGCGGGGCCGGGCCACAAACAATATTAACCGGGGTAGAGGATATCGCGTTTGCGCTTAATAACAACCTCGTTTCTATTACCGTTACCCCGCAGGCACAAGCTGGTGAACCAGCGGGCATCGGACCTGCTGCACCATTAACCATAGACGTCGCATTATCTTTGATAATCCTTCAATCAGCGTTAGGGAGCTAAACATGTCTTTCTCTGTGTTTCATTCAAAATCTCCACAACCCGGTTTTACTATTGTAACCGTGTTAATTCTAGTGGTGATGTGCAGTATCGTGGCCATTAATTCACTCAAAGATAATATTATCCAAGAGCGTCTAAGTGGTAATTTTCAAAAAAAAATTAATGCCAGATTGATCTCGGAAAAGGGAATTTTTGATACCTTCACCTTGTTGAATAACAAGTTAAAGGAGGAGCCCGGTTTAACCCTGGAGCAACTCATTAACGAAACTTCAGATAATGGCAGTATTACCGGTCATGCCGGTGGCATTGAAAATTTAAATTATGATGTCAGCCTGTCTGCCGCCACGAATGAGCTGCAACTCAGCAGTAATGGCCAACGATTTGAAGGGCTGTCAACGTTGAAAGCAAATTATACCTTTATCCCTGCGACCACACCGGTGCCTGAGGAGCCATCGGGGTATGGTTTGGATGGCGTCGTAGCCTGCGAAGCCATGAACATAGCCACTAGTGTCACTTTTGACAGTTACGATTCCAGTATTGGCAGCTATGACTCGCAAACTGCCGGTGAGGACATTCTCGTTGGCACCAATACCAATGGCGCTGATTCGGGGGCTGGCAGGGTTGAGATTGATTCGGGTACGAACGTCATGGGTGACTTGAAGTCAGCAAGCGATATCGTTGGCAGTGCCAGCGTTTCTGGCACCACTCAAACCAATTATACCAGTGAAAACCCATGTGACTCACTACAAGCCGTCGATCCACTCAACGATTTCATCAATGATCACAGCGGTGGGTTAAGTGATGTAAATTTAAATTCATCGGGCGATCACTTTACCTTAGACAATGTATCCGGGAAGGTCGAGTCGGCTGAGCTCTTCGGAGAAACCAAACAAATTTATATGTACGATAATATCACCATTAAAGATGGCCAGCTAAAAGTTGCGCCCGGTGTGGAAGCTATCGTCTTTGTCCAAGGTAACTTGAAAATGGAAGGCAGCGGGAAAATTGTCATTCCGGATACCAGTAGCTTAACGCTACTGATGCAAGGTGAATTTTATATGGATAGCGATGCTCAGGTGAATACACCTGACTACGGCTTATCACCTACGGGCAATCCGGTATTTATGATTTATTCGGGCTACGGCGGCACCGGTGTGACCTTTAAACAAAAAAGTGATGTGTATGCGGTGATATATGCACCTGAGTCTGTGGTTACCATAGAATCCGAAGGGGATGTATTGGGGGCAATCGTCGCTAAAGAAGTACTGTATAAAGGCTCTGGGGATTTTCATTATGATGTCGCCTTGGCTGCGGATGGTGGCTCGAATACTTCAACCGAAGAAGGAGAAGCAACAGAGTCCAAATTAGTTTTTAACGGTTGGAAGTTTTAATTATTGTTCTTATGGCAACCTGCATAAGCATACTAAAAACTCATCTCGATAGAACAGCAAAGCTTGCCATTAATTAATGGCAAAACTTGCAAAATCACACTTTCCTGCAATCATTAATATTAGTAAATAAAATTTAAAAATAAATCAGCTGAATTGCGCCCCCCAGCAAAGCTAAATTTATAATAAGAACATATATGCCTAAAAGTTTACCCCATATTGAAGGCTTCAGTTTAATCGAAGTCCTTATCACCATTGCTATCGCTGGCATACTTTCCAGTGTGGCATTACCGGCTATGTTCGATATGATAAAATCTTCGCAAATGAGCACCCAGGCCAATGACATTCATCGTGCTTTTGTCATCGCTCGCAGTGAGGCGATAAAACGCGGTGTTGCTGTTACTGTGTGTACCATTAATACCGCCCAGGATAACTGCTCAAATAAGAGTGGCTGGGAAAATGGCTGGATCATCCGCGAAGTGGATACCGTTGCTGGCGTCGACCCTATCATCTCCATTCATTATGCCCTACCTGATAATTACACCATTCACGGCACTACCGATGACTTCGAGTCAAATGTGGTGTTTACTGCCTCGGGCAACACCAAGAGCTCAGGCGAATTAGTGGTATGTTATAACAATTCGGTGGACAGCCATTCACGTACCATTGCTATTGGCCGATTTGGTAAAGTCAGTGTCAAAGGCAGTGATAGAAAAATACCTAGCGGTTGTTTTTAGGGAGCCGATGATGGCAAGGATACGAAGTTTTCAAAGTGGTTTTTCATTAATCGAAGTGCTCGTTGCCGCAATCGTCGTCGCGCTTGGTTTATTAGGATTAATGGCATTGCAACTGGGGCAAATTCGCAATACCAACCAGGCCGTAGATGGCTCTATTGCCGCAATATATTTAAATGACATGGCGGAACGGATCAGAGCGAATTCGGCCCAGTCGGCGTTATACCTTGCCAGCCACGCCAAATTACCGGCATCAATCGATTGTGTATGTAATCAATGTACTGCCGCAGAAGTCGCACAGTTTGATTTATACACCTGGCAAAATCAACTGATCAGCAACTTACCCTCAGGGGGGGGCGAAATCACTCAGGCGGGTAACAGTATTACCATCTCGATCCGCTGGGATCAAGATTTAAGCGGCTCGGCCGGCAAGAATTGTCCGGTAGCATCGGACGATGATTTAGATTGTTTAACCACAACGATAAGTATTTGATAAAAATGCATAACGTAACTAACAAGACAAATACCACTAAACAAAATATGGGCTTTACCTTGGTCGAGCTGATCATTGCCATGGTGCTTGGCTTATTTGTCATTGCGGCGCTTTACGCTTTTTTTGCCAGTGCCAAGGTTTCTAACCAAGTCACCGACCGACTCGCCAGCATCCAGGAAACCGGCCGATTTACCGTCGAGTTGATTTCAAGAGACATTCAACGCTCTGGCTATTTTGCTGGTAATGCCAATATTAGCGAAATTGTCGGCACCCATGGCATCACCACGCCAGCAGCGGAAACCTGCTTAGTTGCCGGTACTACCTGGGGAACCATGATAGAGCAACACATCTTTGGCTTAAACGACAGTAATGCGGGTTATCTATGCATCACTGACGATGATTACTTACGTGGCGATATCTTAACCCTGCGCTACGCGACGCCATGGACGATAAACAGTTTTGTCGCGGCAAATGTATACCTGCGCTCATCTTTGTTCAAAGGCAGGATTTTTCTCGGCAGTGATGCCTTAGAGCCGGCGAACAATAACATTGACAGTAATTTTCAATCCGTTCATCAATTAGTGGCGCATTCCTATTACATTGGCGAATCGGATGAGAGTTGTGGCGGAGAAAACATACCGGCGCTGTTCTGGAAATACCTCGACAATGGCATTCCAACCAATGAGCAATTACTGCTTGGCGTCGAGCACTTGCAATTTGAGTATGGTGTCGACTCCAATAATGATGGTTCACCAAACCAATACCTGGCAGCAAGTGCCGTCGCTGACTGGCAAAGTATCGCAGCGGTGCGGGTATATTTATTAATACGGGAAGATTGTCCAGATCCAAGTTATAAAGATGAATCTGAATACACGCTGGGCGATGTGACTTATGAACCCGCTGATAATTACCACCGTCTGTTTATCGATACCACCATTGCTCTGCGCAATACCCTAAATAACAGTTAAGTGACAAATAAGATGAACAATATCACCAATAACAATCGTACTCTGTTACCGATAAAGCAACATGGCGCCGTTTTAGGCGTCAGTTTAGTGGTATTGGTGTTAATCACCTTAGTGGGTTTATCGAGCTTTCAATCATCGATGACACAATCGTTAATGTCAGCCAACAGTCAGTTTCAGTCGCTTGCTTTTAATGATGCTGAACGCTCATTGGTGGAAGCCGAAGAGGCCTTGGAGGCACAGGTGTTAGTAGCAGGTGCTTTTGATTTTAATACCGCTGATGATGGTTATTACAGTGCCGATGAAGCTTTGAATGTGTTCGATATTAATTGGGACACGCATACTGCGGCGGAAACCGGAAAAACCGCCGATGATAAATACATCATCAAATATCAGGGCCTCGAGCTGCTGCCGGGTGAAGATGAAAGCCTACAAAATAATAATGCACCGATCATCGGGTCATCGGTACACACCTTTATTGTGACCTCAAGAAGTAAGAATTTAAAACGGGCAGAGCGCGTACTTCAGTCTGTCTACATTACTTCAGAACAACCTTAAGTTAACGGTTTCAGACAAGTGGTTATCGACCAATGGCTTTAGAAGAAGAAGAAGAAAAAGAAAAAGAAAAAGGACAGATACCATGAGCATAAGTATCAAAGAAAGCGGAATTTTTTTGGCCAGTTTACTGATTTGTAATCTGGTAAGCGCTGCCGCGCCATTCACCGCCAATCAGCAACCTGTCGGCTATTTACAGCCGATGGCGCTGAGCACCACCAATTTAGAAAATGGCGCTTATGGTTATCGGCCATGGTTTGAAAATGGCGCCTGGCAAGGCGACTTAGTCCAATACACTATCAGTTCTGGCGGGGCATCGACCACCAGCGTTGACTTGAGCACGACAACACCGACCAATAGCGGTAACAATTGGTCGGCCAGGCTGAAATTTAATGCCGCGGAAGCCGCCGACTCGAGCTATTGGACCAGCTCAAGAAAAATTATCACTCATAACGGCGTCAAACAAGTGGCGTTTCGCTGGGACAATTTAAGCGCCACGCAACAAGAACAATTAGACCAGGTCAGCTACCTCAATTCGGCCAGCTCGAGTCCGATTTTAGATTTTGTTCGCGGTGACCGCAGTAATGAAAAACCCAATGGTAGCTTGCGTCCCCGTTATAATCTGTTGGGCGATATTATTCATTCCAACCCTGTCTATGTTAGCGCCCCCACAGGCAACAATATGAGCAGCGATTACATCACATTTAAAGCCAAACATGCCTCTCGGGCGCCGCGGGTGTATGTTGGCGCTAACGATGGTATGTTGCATGTATTTGATGCCGTAACCGGCAAAGAAGTCTACGCCTTTATCCCACCGGAAGTGATCCCCAGGCTCGATAATCTTAGCGACGAGCCTTATTATCACCAATATTACGTTGATGGTGAACTCTCCGTTCATGATGCATATTTCAATGGCGCCTGGCACACCGTATTAATCGGCAGTTTGGGTGCCGGCGGCACCAGTAGGTTCGCCTTAGACATCACCAACCCACAGTTAACCAATGAAGATTCATTGGTG
Source organism: Thalassotalea sp. ND16A (assembly GCF_000764205.1). Classification (GTDB taxonomy): domain Bacteria; phylum Pseudomonadota; class Gammaproteobacteria; order Enterobacterales; family Alteromonadaceae; genus Thalassotalea_A. The sequence continues at coordinate 181,291 of NZ_JQDZ01000123.1, read as the reverse complement.
GCAACCGACAACAAAGTGTTGTGGGTTCAAAACAGTAGCAGCAACTCAGCACTTGGCGACGCGTACGGCAACGCCAGTATCGCCAAATTGCCGGATAAAAAATATTACGTCATCAGTGGCAATGGCTATAACAGCGCCGCCGGCAAAGCCGAGTTGGTGTTAACCGAGTTAAGCACAGGCACCATCAGCAAAATAAGCACAGGATCTGCCGCAGGAAATGGCTTATCGACACCGGCCTTAATCGATTTGAACCGTGATGGTCTGTATGATTTTGCCTATGCCGGCGACTTAAATGGCAACCTGTGGAAATTCGATTTAACCAGCAAGTCAGTGGCCTACTCGAAGCCGTTATACGCCGCCGGCGTTAGCCAGCCGATCACCACCAAACCGATAGTGTCCAGTCACCCTACCGGCGGCAAATTAGTCTATTTTGCCACCGGCAAAACCCTGGCCTTTAGCGACCTTGCCGATACCTCGCCGCAAGGGGTGTACGGTATTTGGGATACCGGCAAAACCCCGGGCACTGCCAATTTATTAAACCAAACGCTATCGGCGCCGAAAGCTATAGGCACAGAGACCGTACTCACCAGCAGCAATATTGCCATTGACTGGAGCAAACACACCGGCTGGAAAGTGGCATTAACGGCGGGCAAAAGGATAGTCGCCAATTACCAATTACGTGATCGCCGCCTGCAAATGACGGTAACCAACCCGGTAGATGAGGAAAACTGGCTGTTTGAACCGAATTATTTAACCGGTGGTGCGCCGAAAACGGCAATATTCGATATTGATGGCAATGGCATGCTCGAACCGACCGACAATGTCGGCGGCGGAGAGGATGGTACCGATATTGCCGTCGCCTGGCAGATACCGCAGGGGATCACGTCTGGGCCACTCATCGCCCGGGTCAAAGAGGGCGTAGACACCAAATTTATCAACTTTACCCAACTTACAGAGCCGCCACCGGCAGAGCCGCCGGGTTGTAAATCCGGCTGTAATTTTGTTGGTGGTCATATCGATGTCGATACTGATGGGCCGAAGCCCGAGGGCAATGGCCATGCCGGCATGCGCACCGCGCATACTCATCAATACGACAAGAAAGTAAAACAACCCTATGTCGATTTGTTTCAGCTGAATACAGCGAAAAATGCACAAATACAAGTTGACGAAGCGATCACCGACAATAAGAAAAAATTCTTTGTGCTGGTAAGCAATGCCGATTTTAGCCCTGCGGGTCAACTGCACATCGGCCTGAACACCTATAACGTGGTGGCCTATCAACAAATGATCCAGCGCAAACTGGAAACCTGGGACGGTCAATTGACCACCTTAACCGATGATGATGGTAACTCCCTTATCGTCTCCATCGACGACATCAAGGCCGGCGGCGGTACGCTGAGAGTGGCATTCACTGATCAGGCGCTGATCAGTGGTGGCATACACCCCGACGACACCAAATGTTCAGAGTTCCCCTACGAAAGGGCTGAACAGAAGAACAGGGCGTTTTCGATGGAAATGAACGGTCGCTGGCGTGGTGGCCCCCTGACCTTGATGATGATGGACCCGAGCAAAGTAAAAAGCTTAGCGGATTTACATATCCAAACCCCACCAGATTTAAAAGCCTCGGTCAGGCTGCCCGGCGAAACCATTTATTTAACCGATGACATCAATGGCGATGGCGTGATCGATAACGATATTGATGGTGATGGCCAGCTCGATATCTATGGTGGCCTCAGGGCCAAAGGCGAGGTGGAAGGTGATGCCCCGGCAAATGGCATGTTGCTAGAGTTTTGGGTGTATTGGCATTATAGCAAGGACGAAAATGGCAAACGATTGTACGATATTTGCTACGGCGAACCCGGTTATGAATTGGCAGTGGCCGATGTCAGGGGGTTTATGACCGAAGATAGCTTTGAGCGAGAGCTGGTAAATCTGGGCTATAACGACTTTGCCAGCCTTACTGCCGCACTGAATGCGATTATAACAACTTGCGGGTCGAGCAGTAACAGTTGCTTCAATAATGCCACCGATGCTAACGGCAACAAGGCTAGCGACTTAGCGACAATGGAGGATTATTCGACCAAGCTCGCCGTTAATCCTTTCTCTGGCGAAAGCAATGGCGGCGGTGGCGACGGCACCGTCATGGGTAGCGCATCCACCGAACCGGTAGTGGTGATGAGTGGCAATATCCCGACTGGTGTGATCTCGGGACCGAGTTTTACCAAGGGCCGACGCACCTGGGTGGATATCTCCTCGCAGTAAAGTGTTAACGGAATGCTGAATATAATGTGATTAACAGCCGTGCACAATACTAACACACCGATCATCGGGTCATCGGTGCACAGCTTTATTGTGAGCTGGAGAAGCAAGAATTTAAAACAGGCGGAGCGAGTACTCCAGCCTGTCAACGGGACCTCAGAACAGCCTTAAATTAATGGTTTTAAACCAATGGCTGTCGTCCAATGGCTTTGAATGAATAAGGGCAGATAGTATGAGCATAAGTATCAAAGAAAGCGGGTTTCTTTTGGCAAGTCTACTGATTTGTAATCTGGTAAGCGCTGCCGCACCATTCACCGCCAATGAGCAACCTGTGGGCTATTTACAGCCGATGGCGCTGAGCACCACCAATTTAGAAAATGGCGCTTATGGCTATCGGCCATGGTTTGAAAATGGCGCCTGGCAAGGGGATTTAGTCCAATACACTATCAGTCATGGCGGGGCATCGACCACCAGCGTCGACTTAAGTACGACCACACCGACCAATAGCGGTAGCAATTGGTCGGCCAGATTGGAATTTAGTGCTCTTGAGGCCGCCGACTCGTCCTATTGGACTAACTCGAGAAAAATTATCACCCACAACGGCACTAAACAAGTGGCGTTTCGCTGGAACAATTTAAGCGCCAGCCAACAAGAACAATTAGACCAAGTCAGCTATCTCAATGCGGCCAGCGCGAGTCCGATTTTAGATTTTGTCCGCGGTGATCGCAGTAATGAAAAACCCAATGGCGACTTACGTCCCCGATATAGTGTGTTGGGCGATATTGTCCACTCCAATCCAGTCTATGTTGGTGCCCCCATCGGCAATAATATGTCTAGCGACTACATCGCCTTTAAAACCAAACATACTTACCGGGCGCCCAGGGTGTATGTCGGCGCCAATGACGGCATGTTACACGTATTTGATGCCTTAACCGGCAAAGAAGTCTACGCCTTTATCCCGCCGGAAGTGATCCCCAAGCTCGATAATCTTAGCGACGAGCCTTATTATCACCAATATTACGTCGATGGGGAACTGTCGGTCCATGACGCGTTTTTCGATGGCGCCTGGCACACCGTATTAATCGGCAGTTTGGGTGCCGGCGGCTCCAGCAGATTCGCCCTGGACGTGACCAACCCTAAGTTAACCGATGAAGATTCAGCGCTAGGCCCCGACAACAAAGTGTTGTGGGTCCAAAACAGTAGCAGCAACTCAGTACTTGGCGACGCCTACGGCAACGCCAGTATTGCGCAATTGCCGGATAAAAAATATTATGTCATCAGTGGTAATGGCTATAACAGCGCCGCAGGGGTTGCCGAGCTGGTGTTGACCGAGTTGAGCTCAGGCACCATCAGCACAATAACGACCGGTTCCGGCGGGATTAGCGATGCAAATGGCTTGTCGACACCGGCCTTAGTCGACTTGAATTATGACGGCCTGTTTGATTTGGCCTATGCCGGCGATTTAAATGGCAACCTGTGGAAATTCGATTTAAAAACCAAATCCGTAGTCTACTCGCAACCGCTATACACCGCTGGCGTAAGCCAGCCGATCACCACCAAACCGATAGTGTCTAGCCACCCTCTCGGCGGCAAGTTAGTCTATTTTGCCACCGGCAAAACCCTGGCCTTTACCGACCTTGCCGATACGTCGCCGCAGGGGGTGTACGGTATTTGGGATACCGGCAAAACCCCTGGCAGCGCCAATTTATTAACTCAAACGCTATCGGCTGCGAAAACCATAGGCGCAGAAACCATTCAAACCAGCAGCAATACCGCCATTGACTGGACCAAACACACCGGCTGGACAGTGGCGTTAACGTCAGGCAAAAGGGTCGTTGCCAATTACCAATTACGGGATCGCCGCCTGCAAATGACGGTAACCAATCCGGTAGATGAGGAAAACTGGCTGTTTGAACCGAATTATTTAACCGGTGGTGCGCCGAAAACGGCGATATTCGATATTGATGGCAATGGTGTGCTGGCGCCGGCCGACAATGTTTCCGGCGGCACTGCTAGTACCGATATTGCGGTGGCCTGGCAGGTGCAGTCGGGAATGATGTCCGGGCCACTCATCGCCCGCATAGCCGATGGCGTAGACACCAAATTTATCAACTATACCCAACTTAGTGTTCCCCCGGCGCCGCCAGTGCCCCCGGAGGAACCGGCGGATTGTACGCTGGGCTGTAACTTTGTTGGCGGCCATATCGATGTCGATTCCGATGGTCCTGATCATGGGTTTGCCGGGGGCGCCGCAGAGCATACCCATGAATACGACCAGGAAGTCAACGCAACCTATGTGGATTTTTTTGAGTTGGATCAAGCGGAAAGTGGCCATGAACAGCTTAACGAAGCGGTCACTGACAATAATAAAAAATTCTTTGTGGTGGTAAGCAATGCCGACTTTTCCCCGGCGGGGGTATTGCACATCGGCTTGAACAGCTATAACGTGGTTGCCTATCAACAAATGATCCACCGCAAACTGAAAGCCTGGGATGGTCAATTAACCACCTTATTGGATGATGACGGCAATTCCCTCATCGTTTCCATCAACGACATCAAGGCTGGCGGTGGTACGCTGCGAGTTTCATTCGCTGATCAGGCGCTGATCAGTGGCGGCGTGCACCCCACCATAGTGCAATGCTCCAAGAACCCGACAGCAAGGCATCCCGAGTTGGGGATGGAAATGAATGGCCGCTGGCGTGCAGGTGCGCTGACAATGATGGCGATCGACCCTACAAAAGTAGATAGCTTAGCCGATTTACATATTCAAACGCCGCCAGATTTAAAAGCCTCGGTAAGGATTGGCGCTGCCAAAATTTATTTAACCGATGACATCAATAGCGATGGCGAAATCGATGACGATATTGATGGTGATGGCAACCTGGATATCTATGGTGGCCTCCGGGCCAAAGGCCAAGTTTCAGATCAAGACTCAGATGATGCTGAAGTAAATGGCTGGTTGCATGAGGTCTTTTTGTGGTGGCATTATAGCCAAGCTTCCAACATTTGCTACGGCGAAGTCGGCTATGACTTGGCGGTGGCCGAAATAAGGGGCTATATTACCCAGGAGGAATTTGATCAAGGTTTGGCGGATCTGGGCTATACCGACTTAGACGTGGCGCTGGCGGCCTGGGATGTGATTTATCAAGAATGTGGGTTTGTTCACCATTGCTTAAGAGGCGAGACAGATGTGAACGGCAATGACGGATTGGTTTTGCGTGCGCTATTCGCTGTTCACGATAAAATCGTCGAGGACCCCAGCCCTTACGATGACAGTGGCGGTGGCGATGGCACCGTCATCGGCAGCGCTTCCACCGAGCCGTTACAGATGGTAGGTGACAATACCACCACCGGCGTGTCCTCGGGACCCGATTTTATTAAAGGTCGACGAACCTGGGTGGATATCAGTAAGCAATAACGGTAAAGAACAATCCATAAATAATAATCCGTAAACAATAACTCGTAATTAATGCGTATTAGAAGGTATTAGATATGATGCGAACAACAACAGCACAACATCGGCAAACCAGCGGCTTCAGCTTAATTGAAGTGTTGATCGTGGTATCTATCGTTGGCATTCTTGCCGCGGTAGCCTACCCAGGTTACAGCGAGCAAGCGCGAAAAAGTAAACGCGCCGATGCCAAAGAAACGCTAATGCGACTGGCGATTGCCCAGGAAAAATATTTTATTCAAAATGGCAGTTACACCACCGATATTAGCAGCGGATTAAAAAACAGTTCCAGCGAAAGTTCTGAAAATAACTACAGCCTGACCGCGAAAGCCGGCCCCACCGGCTCTATCGCCACAAGCTTTGCCGTCACCGCAACGGCAAAATCGGGTACCGATCAGGCGAAAGATAAAGACTGTATCAGTTTTACCATCAACTCACGCAATCAACGCACCGCAAAAACCAGCAGTGGCACTGCCAATACTGACTGCTGGTAGAGGTTAATTCAGGACTCTTCACTTTAACCTATTTGGCTGCCGGTGATGAGTCCAGTTCCCAGTTCCACGTTCCCAGTTCCACGTTCCCAGTTCCTAATTCCTAATTCCTAATTCCTAATTCCTAATTCCTAGGACAATACCCTAACCCCCAATACCACAATGCCTAAGCAAGGCATCTACCTGCGGCTCACGGCCGCGAAATGCCTTAAATAACGCCATCGGCTCATCGGAACCGCCTTGCTCTAACACACATTCGAGGAACGCTTTGCCGGTGTCTCGGTTAAACACCCCGTCTTCTTCAAAACGCGAATAGGCATCGGCCGATAACACTTCCGCCCATTTATACGAGTAATATCCGGCCGCATAACCGCCCGCAAAAATATGACCAAAGCTGTGCTGAAAGCGATTAAATGCCGGCGCTTTTACCACTGCATATTTTTCACGTACCTGATCCAATATGGTTTGAATTTGATCGCCGGCGTCATAGTCGCGGTCATAGTCGGCGTGAATTCTAAAGTCGAAAATACTGAATTCTAATTGTCGTAGCATTTGCATCGCCGACTGGAAATTTTTCGCCGCCAGCATTTTATCCAGCATAGTTTGTGGCAATGGTTCGTTAGTTTCAAAATGCGAAGAGAGAAAAGCCAGCGCTTCTGGCTCCCAACACCAGTTTTCCAAAAACTGGCTCGGTAACTCCACTGCATCCCACGGCACACCATTGATACCGGCCACACCTGCGGCATTAATTTGCGTTAACATATGATGCAAACCATGACCGAATTCATGAAATAACGTCACCACTTCATCATGAGTAAACAGTGCCGGTTTATCGCCAACCGGTTTGGTGAAATTACAGGTTAAAAACGCCACCGGTAACTGGATACTGCCATCGCTTAACTGCCGTCGGCCAACACAGTCAGCCATCCAGGCGCCACCGCGTTTTTTATCGCGGGCGTATAAATCTAAGTAAAAACTGCCGCGCAAGTTGTCATTAACATCGTAGACGTCAAAGAAGCTGGTATCCTTATGCCAGACATCAACACCGTCACGGGGTTTAATGGTTAACCCGTATAAGCGATTTACCACTTCAAATAAGCCGAGCACCACTTTATCTTCGGGGAAATACGGACGTAAGTCTTCATCCGAAATGGCAAACTTAGCTTGTTTTAGTTTTTCCGAATAATAGGCCAGATCCCAGGGCTGTAACTCACTAATGGCAAACTCGCTTTGAGCGAAGTCTTGCAGTTGTTGTAAGTCGGCACTGCCCTGATGTTTCGATTTTTCGGCCAAATCTTGCAAAAAGCCAAATACCTGCTCGGTATTTTCTGCCATTTTGGTGGCCAGTGACTCTTCGGCAAAGTTATTAAAGCCTAACAGCTGGGCAATTTCATGACGTAACGCCAGGGTTTCTGTCATGATGGCGGAGTTATCAAACTCGCCGGCATTGGGCCCTTGATCAGAGGCGCGAGTCACGTAACCAACGTAGAGTTGCTCACGTAATTTGGCATTCTCACAGTACATCATTACCGGTAAATAACTCGGGATATCCAGGGTAAACAGCCAACCTTGTTTTTCTTGAGATTGCGCCAGTTGTTTGGCACCTGCTAAGGCACTTTCCGGCAGACCGGCCAATTCATCTTCATCGGTAATGTTAACCGAAAACGCACCAGTGGCATCGAGCAAATTATTGCTAAATTTTGACGCCAGCTCAGACAGTTTAGTTTGAATTTCACCATAGCGAATTTTATCTGTGGCGTTTAAGGCAATGCCAGACAGTTTAAAATCGCGCAGCGCATTGGTGATAACTTTTTGTTGCGCCTTATCTAGGGTGGCAAATTCATCGCTGCCATGCAATTGCTGATAAGCATTAAACAAGCCTTCATGCTGCCCTACCCAGGTGCCGTATTCCGATAACATTGGCAAACAGCTATCATGCGCATCACGAAGTTCATCACTATTGACCACCGCATTGATGTGCGATACCGGCGACCACATTTTTTCTAAGCGGTCATCCACCGCATCGATGCTGGCAACCAAATTTTGCCAGCTAAAAGGGCCTTGCGAGGCAACCACGTCGCTAATGGCGGTTTTGCAATCGTGAATGGCTTGCTCTACTGCCGGCTTGATGTGCTCGGGCTTAATTTTTGAAAACTCAGGAAGGCCAGGTTGCGCTAATAATGGATTGCTCATAATGCTTCTTATGTTATTGGGAATAATCTAATAGTAACAGAGATAAGATCTGTTCACTGATTATTCAAGGGATGACGAAGAAAAAGCCTGCATTTTTCCTTCTTATCGCTCAGTTAATTTATTGTCCCCCTTTGGCAAAAGCAAGAGAAAATCAGACACCATTGGTTGAAAATTTGGCTGTTTGCCACAATGATTAAAGACATCTTGATTATTTAGACATGTATTTAGGAATTATTATGAGCCAACATTTTGATTATATTGCTTTGGGCGCGGGCAGTGGCGGTATTGCCTCGATTAACCGTGCTGCCATGCATGGTAAAAAGTGTGCGTTAATTGAGGCGAAAGCGCTGGGAGGCACCTGCGTAAATGTTGGCTGTGTTCCGAAAAAAGTAATGTGGTATGCCGGGCAAATTGCCGATGCGGTGCATTACTCGGATGATTACGGCTTCGATTTAACCGCCGGCAAGTTAAATTGGGCAAAATTAGTCGAAAGCCGACAGGCTTATATTTCCCGTATTCACAGTTCTTACGATACTGTACTGGCGAAAAACAACGTCACCGTGATTAACGGCTTTGGCAAGTTTGTTGATAAACATACCATTGAAGTGAATGGTGAAACCTATACTGCCGATCATATTTTAATTGCCACCGGCGGCCGCCCGACCATTCCTGATATTCCCGGCAGTGAACACGGCATCACCTCGGATGGTTTTTTTGCCTTAAACGAGCAACCGAAACGAGTGGCTGTAGTAGGTGCGGGGTATATCGCCGTAGAAATTGCCGGTGTCTTAAATGCCTTAGGCAGTGAAACCACGCTGTTAGTGCGTAAGCACAAGCCGTTGCGTGATTTTGACGAGATGATGTCTGAGACCTTGGTGGAGATCATGGCGAGTGAAGGGCCAACCCTGAAAACCCATTGCACGCCGAAAGAAGTGATTAAAAATGCCGACGGCAGTTTAACGCTTGAGCTTGAAAATGGTGAAGCGATCACCGTAGATACTATAATATGGGCCATTGGTCGCGAGCCTTCCACCGATGGTATCAATATTGCCGCTACCGGCATCGAGCTTAACCAACGCGGCTTTGTCGATACCGATAAATTTCAAAACACCAGTGCAGCAAATATTTATGCGGTAGGGGATAATACTGGCAGAGCCCAGTTAACCCCGGTTGCGGTGGCGGCAGGACGGCGTTTATCGGAACGCTTATTCAATGGCAAAACCGAGGAACATTTAGACTATAACCTGATCCCAACCGTAGTGTTTTCACATCCAACCATTGGCACTATCGGCTTAACCGAGCAACAAGCAGTGGCCGAATTTGGTGATGACGACATTACCGTGTACACCTCACAATTTACTTCCATGTATACCGCCGTTACCCAACAACGCCAGCCGTGTCGAATGAAGCTTATCTGTCAGGGCAGTAATGAAAAAGTCATTGGCATGCACTGCATTGGTTTAGGCAGTGACGAAATGCTGCAAGGCTTTGCCGTGGCAGTGAAAATGGGCGCCACTAAAGCCGATTTTGACAATACCGTGGCCATTCACCCAACTGCCGCGGAAGAATTTGTTACCATGCGATAAGCGCAGTAATAATTTAAGCTTTGGCTACAGTGAACAAGCCCCGGTTAAGATAAAACTTTACCAGGGCTTTTTGTTGCAAGTGAAGTGAAAATTTAGAGTAACTTTACTGCAGCCCTTGGCCTATAAGGGAAATCATTTTTTCAGTTTAAAAAGATACTTAATGATTAGTTTATTTAATTAAAAATCAATAAGAAATCGTTTGTTTTCAAAGGTCTTTCTGCTAATATCGTTGTCGCTTTTAGGAAAAACATGTATCAAATTTGTTCACCTATGAGTATTTAAGGAAAAATTATCCACATCTATTTTACCAATAATAATAAATAGAAACGGTAGCTGTAAAATTCCGAACATCATAATGATTAAGCCTTGCAGGCAACCTACACTTACCATTTTTTCGTTATGGCAGGTGGCGTTAGCAATTCTTTCAACAGAGTTATCCACAGGCAGCTAGCGATTTCAGCTTTTTCTTATAGTCAGTACTCGCTAACTGTGGCATTCTAGCACTCTTGGTAAAATACCAAGTTGATTAAATATCTGATCATACTTAATCAAATTGGTATAGGCCTTAATTCGGCTTTTTATTTCATTTCATTTAACATCAATAGTAAAAATCATGACTAAATCCTCCCCTTATATTCTTGTTGACGGTTCGTCTTATTTATTTCGTGCTTATTATGTGCCTTATTTACAAGCACTTTCGACCAAAGATGGACACCCTACTGGCGCTATTACTGGCGTATTAAACATGATTAAAAGTCTGCATAAAGACTACCCAAACGGTAAAGTCGTGGTGATTTTTGATGCCAAAGGGAAAACCTTCCGCAATGATTTATACCCGGAATATAAAGCCAACCGGCCGCCAATGCCGGATGATTTACGTTGTCAGATTGAACCCTTGCACAAAATTATCGAAGCGATGGGCTTACCGTTACTGGTGGTTCCGGATGTTGAGGCGGATGACGTTATTGGTACCCTGGCACAGCAAGCCAGTGAACAAGGCCTGGAAACGGTGATCTCCACCGGTGATAAAGATATGGCGCAATTGGTGACTGAACATGTCACTTTGATTAATACCATGACCAATGTGGCCATGGATGTCGCCGGCGTTAACGAAAAGTTTGGCGTTCGTCCCGACCAAATCATCGATTACCTGGCGCTAATGGGCGATAAAGTCGATAACATTCCGGGGGTGGAAAAATGTGGTCCGAAAACGGCGGTAAAATGGTTAACCGAGCATCAAACATTAGATAATGTTATCGCCAATGCCGACAAGGTAAAAGGAAAAATTGGTGAAAACCTAAGAGCGGCATTAGAACAGTTACCGTTATCGTACGAGCTGGCGACGATCAAATTGGACGTTGAACTTGAACAGCCTTTGCACGAAATTGTTGCCAGTGAAGCCGATACCGATACATTACGGGAAATGTATACACAATTTGAATTGAAACGTTTACTAGCCGATCTTGATAAAGACAGCAGCAACAATGGATCCGCGACAGCGCCGGCAGCAGCGAGTGCGAGCACAGCCGATGATGACGAGGACGACATTCCAGCAGCAATAGAAAGCGACTACGATATTGTGTTAACCAAGGCAAATTTACAAACCTGGCTAGATAAACTTGCCAGTTGTACTGCCTTTGCTTTTGATACCGAAACCACTAGCGTTAATTATATGCAGGCGGAACTGGTTGGCCTATCTTTTGCCATTGAAGCCGGCAAAGCCGCTTATGTGCCTTTAGCGCATGATTACCTGGATGCGCCAGAGCAGCTTGAGCTCAACTGGGTGTTAGAGCAATTCAAACCGTTACTGGAAAGTGACAGCATTTTAAAGATTGGTCAAAACCTAAAATACGATGCCAATGTGCTCCGTCATTATGACATTGCCATTAACGGGGTCGGTTTTGATACCATGTTAGAGTCTTATTGCTATAACAGTGTCGCCACTCGTCATAACATGGATGCCTTAGCACAAAAGTATTTAGGCTATAAAACCGTACATTTTGAAGATATTGCCGGAAAAGGCGCGAAACAGCTTACCTTTAATCAAATCGAGATTGAGAAAGCCGGCCATTATGCCGCCGAAGATGCCGATATCACCCTACGCCTGCATCAGGCCCTTTGGCCTAAACTGCAGAAAAATGCTGAGCAACAACGAGTATTCACTGACATCGAAATGCCGTTAATGCCAGTGTTGGCACGAATGGAACAAACCGGTGTCTTGATTGACTCTGACATGCTCAATGAGCAGAGCCATAATATCGGCATACGGTTGGATGAATTGGAAATACAAGCCCACAACCTTGCCGGCAAAAGCTTTAATTTAAGCTCACCGAAACAATTACAAACCATCTTGTTTGAAGAGCAAGGCATTCCGGTGATTAAGAAAACCCCCAAAGGTGCGCCATCGACTGCCGAAGATGTATTGCAAGAGCTTGCCCTCGATTACCCATTACCGAAATTAATTCTGGAACACCGCAGTCTGGCCAAGCTAAAATCGACTTATACCGATAAATTGCCACTGATGGTGGCCAGTAAATCGGGCCGTGTGCATACTTCCTATCATCAGGCTGTAACCGCAACCGGGCGGTTATCGTCAACCGATCCAAATTTACAAAACATTCCGATCCGCTCGGAAGAGGGTAAAAAAATCCGTCACGCCTTTATTGCTCCGCAAGGTTATAAAATATTGGCAATTGATTACTCGCAAATAGAATTACGCATCATGGCGCATCTATCGAACGATAAAGGTTTGTTAACCGCCTTTGCCGAAGGTCGAGATATTCACCAGGCCACTGCCGCCGAAATTTTTGCTTTACCGCTGGCAGAGGTGACCAGTGATCATCGTCGCAGCGCCAAGGCGATTAACTTTGGTTTAATTTATGGCATGTCGGCGTTTGGCTTATCGAAACAATTAGGCATTGCTCGTGGCAAAGCCCAGGATTACATGGACAAATACTTTGAACGCTATCCTGGGGTACTCACTTACATGGAAGACACGCGACAACTTGCCAGTGAGCAGGGTTACGTTGAAACCTTATATGGTCGTCGCTTATTTTTACCGGAAATAAAATCGAGAAATGGGGCGCGCAGAAAAGCGGCCGAACGTGCCGCAATAAATGCACCGATGCAAGGTACAGCTGCTGATATCATCAAAAAAGCGATGATCGCGGTAGATAAATGGCTACTAGAGCACAATGATCCACGGATAAAAATGACCATGCAAGTACACGATGAGCTTATTTTTGAAGTGGAAGAAAGCATACTTTCTGAAACCACCCAAAAATTAGTGGCAATTATGGACAATGCGGTGCAATTAAATGTGCCATTAATCTCTGAAGCCGGTACTGGCGATAACTGGCAACAAGCGCACTAAATGTAATAAAACTACAAAGCCAGCAATTAAATTGAAAAAAACAGGCTATCCAGCCTGTTTTTTTAATTTATTTTTAACAAAATGTAATAAAAGTTAGAATAAATACTTTACAAACTAGAGTGAACACTCTAAACTACAGCCATTCCTAACGGAATTCTTGTTGTAATAACTTTTGTTTTTAGCTTCCCCAAAAGCTTCTTACCGACTGCGCATTTGTGTAGTCGGTTTTTTTTGCTTAAAAAAAAGAGCCCGCAGGCTCTTTTTGAAATCACTTACCAACCGTAAGTTATTCTTCTTCGTCAGCGACGTCTTCTACCAGTTCCTGGTGTTCGATATTAACAAACCAGTCACTAATGATGTTGGTTGCGCTATCTAAGCCAACTTTGGTGAGCGATGAAAACGCCTGGACTTTAATATTATTGTGCAAGTTAGCGCATTTCTTGCGTACCTGTAATACTTCCGAATTACGCTTACCCGCTTTATATTTATCGGCTTTGGTTAATAACGCCAATACCGGTAAATTACAATCATTGGCCCATTCAATCAAATCAACGTCCAAATCTTTCATCGGATGGCGAATATCCATTAAGATCACCAGGCCTTTCAAGCTCATCCGTTTTTCAAGGTATTCCGCCAACGCTTTTTGCCACTTCTTCTTCATTTCCAAGGGCACTTTGGCAAAACCGTAGCCGGGTAAATCGATTAAACGGCGATTATCACGAATATCAAAAACATTAATTAATTGCGTTCGACCTGGGGTCTTACTGGTGCGTGCTAACGACTTTTGGTTGGTTAACGTGTTTAATGCACTCGACTTACCCGCGTTTGAGCGACCAGCAAACGCAACCTCTATGCCACTATCAGCCGGTAGTTTTCTGATATCAGGCGCACTGGTTTCAAAGGTAGCAACATGTAAATTCACTGCAGGAGTTGTCAAGATGGATTCCACCATAAATTAAAAATAAATAACTCCTACAATTATATCTTGTTTTGGGTCATTTATTGCATTGTTTTTTTGTTATCCGCATTTTGACGGTAAAAATCTGTAACTTTTACTGAAAAAATAAGCAATAACCATTACACCTACGCGGGAATTGTGTAAAATAGCGTAAATTTTTATATCCAAATCGCTATTAAAAATATTCAGTGCCAATGCTGGTATTTAACAAGAAATAACAGGCAGAAAAACTATGAAGAAACTTGTACTTGCAGCTATTTTAGGTTGCGGATTTCTAGGTAACGCATTCGCCGCAGGCGATGCCGCTGCAGGCAAAACCAAAGCCGCCGTTTGTGCGGGTTGTCATGGCGCAAATGGTATTGGCATTGCCGGTAACTACCCTAACCTGGCCGGACAACATGCTGACTATATTGCTAAACAGTTAAATGCATTTAAAAGCGGATCTCGCACCGATGCCGTTATGGCACCAATGGCGGCGGCATTGTCTGATCAGGACATGGCCGATTTAGGGGCATATTTTGCTTCCTTCTCAGTAAGTGGAGAAAGTTCAGTTGCTGCAGCAGACAGCAGCAGTTCAGGCACAACGCCGGCAGCGCCAGTTGTTGCCGCCGCTCCAGCAATCTTAGCGGATGCTGCCGCAGGTAAAGGCTTGTATGAAAATGGCGATGCTGCCCGTGGTATTACCGCTTGTGTTGACTGTCATGGTAAAGAAGGCAATTCAGAGGTTTTAATTAACCCTAACCTGTCAAAGCAACACCCGGCATACATTGAAAAGCAATTAACCGCGTTTCAAACTGAACAGCGCACTGACCCGGCAATGAATGTTGTTGCTAAAAACTTAAGCGAACAAGATGTTGCCGATTTAGGTGCTTACTTTAAAGACCCGGCAGCCGTTGCCAACGTAGCCGCGAAAAAGCCTTCCGCCGAGAAATTAACATTTACTGGTGTTGTTGCCGCGGGTAAAACAAAATCGGCAGCCTGTGCCGCCTGTCATGGTGCAGATGGTAACGCTTTAGTTGCGATGTATCCTAACCTTGCTGGCCAACATGAAAAATACCTTGCTAAGCAATTAGCTGACTTTAAGGCTGGGCCTGAAGGTCGTGCCGACCCGGTAATGGCAGGTATGGTTGCTGCATTATCTGACACAGATATCCAAGATTTAGCCGCTTATTATGCCAGCCAGAAAGTGCAGGCAAAAGCTGTTGAAGCCAATGCTGCCGGTAAGAAATTATACCAAGGTGGTGATGCAACGCGTGGCATTACGGCTTGTATCGCCTGTCATGGCACAACAGGTAAAGGTTCAGCACTTGCTGGTTTCCCTGCTGTTGGCAGCCAAAATGTTGACTACTTAAAATCACAATTAGCTAAGTTCCGTGACGGTTCTCGCCATAACGACATGAACGCAATGATGGCCAACATTGCCGCTAAATTAACAGATAAAGACATTGCGGCGGTTGCCGAATACATGGCTTCGTTAAGATAAGCTAAAACTTGTAGACAAGTCCTCCCTAGCTGCCATTCATGGTAAGGGAGGATAAGTTCTTCCCTGAAGTATTAATCGCTTCTGACTTTTTGCAACGGGCTTCGGGCAGAGTTGATATTATTAGCCGATAGGTGAATTCGTCAAAGAGCGCGAGGTTAAAGCCGTTTAATTAGGCTGCTATGCAAGGCATTCAAACCCCGCCAACCAGTGACTAAAATTGATGGACGGAACACATCCAAGTGCAAAAAAAGCAGCTAGAAAGCTGCTTTTTTATCTCTGGTTCTTAGGTAATATCGTACTCAAGAACTTATATCAATTCTGTTAACAACGATTATTCTTCAGTTGTTTCAGTAGTTTCTTGAGATTGTTCCTGCTCTTCCACAGCTTTTTTCTCTTCACCACCACAAGCGCCACAGCAACCCATAGATTTCTCCTCTAACTAAAAGATAGCGTCATAATACTTGATTGCTTTACTCGGGTATTTGATAAGGATCAACATCTGTGCGGGTTGTTCAGCTCTTACGCTTGACCCTTATCAAGGTAATAGCCGTTTTTTTTCGATATACTGGCAGCATCAATTTTAAACAGAGTTTTAAATTCAAATGTCAACGACCGAACGCATGCCAACGAGCAAACGCTTTTTACAAAAAATTTCAACATTCTGTGCCATTACCAGTTTTATTCTTGCTGCCGCTGCTGGCGGTTTATTAGCAATAAACACGGCTGAGGCGAGTGATGTGTACAAAGCAGCTGTAGGCGCCACCACGTTTTTCTTCTTTATGGTTGGTATCGTGTTGCATGCTATCGGTGCGACCGATATCCCAGACTTAAAAATCAAAACCGAAAAATAGCTATTCACTTAGCTAAAATGCGGCGTAAGCCGCATTTTTAACTTCATCCTGCGGTTTATCATCAAGCCAAAAATTGTCCTTGCTGCAATTGTTTCGCTGAAAATAAAATTAGCAGATATTTGATCACCTTGGTATTGTTCAGCAATGCCGCCTGTTCCTTAGACAAGATCAAATTCAACACGATGGCAGTCATTGCTGCCCAGGTCATAATTCTTGGATTGAACGCCTTGGTTAACATCACCGCCCCGGTTACTTCCGAATAAGTGGTATTGGGCGGACCGCCGAGCAATGATGCCGCCGTTGTCGCCAATCCGTCGCCCAGCATAGTGCGATGCAAGCCGTGCTTTTTAAGATAATCTTTGTTGGTCGCGGAACCGATTGCCAGTATGTCACCTATGTGTTCGATTGCCGGGGCAATAGCGACAGGCAACATATAGACGATGGCCTGCCATTGAAACTCTGGCGCCGTAAAATTCGGCATCGCCAAGCAGGGCGCACTTTTGACCGCAGAAAAATCAATAATACCGGTAAAGAAATCGCCAACGCCACAGAGGGCTCAAAGATTTGGCTTGCGCCATCACCGGTACGACCGAGCGCCATGTTGACGGCAACCGGAGCTAACGATAAACCGATAACCATGATGATTGGCCCGGTCACTATCGGCGGTAAATATTTGTGAATAAAGCTCACCCCGCGCAGCTTGATCATGCCACTGAAACAAGCATAAACCACACCGACAACCATTAAGGCGCCCATAGTGGCCGGTACGTCCCAGGTTTGGGTGCCGTACATTATTGGTGCGATAAAGGCAAAAGATGACGCCAAAAAGACAGGCACCTGGCCTTTAGTAACCAGCTGAAACAATAAGGTGCCGATACCCGCGGTGCATAAGGCAACGTTGGGATCTAAACCGGTGAGTAACGGCATTAATACCAGAGCGCCAAAGGCGACAAATAGCATCTGGCTGCCAGTCAAGACTTATTTGAACAGGCCGGACTTTTGTTGGCTTGTATGATTAAAATCCATGATTAACCTCTATGAGCAGCGATTTACTTAGTACCAAAAATTTTATCACCGGCATCACCGAGACCCGGCAATATGTAACCCGCTGCGTTAAGGCAATCGTCGATAGATGCGGTATAAAGTTCAACATCAGGGTGAGCTTGCTCCATGGCCGCGATGCCTTCTGGGGCAGCAACTAAAACAAGTGCCTTAATTCTCTTACAACCCCGTTGTTTCAGCAGATCAATAGTCGCATTCATCGAGCCACCAGTAGCTAACATAGGATCGATAACCAAGGCGATGCGCTGATCAATTTGACCAACAAGCTTTTCAAAATAAACCACCGGCTCGAGAGTTTCTTCATTGCGGTACATGCCAACAACAGAAATACGGGCATTGGGGATAAGCTCTAACACACCATCCATCATGCCAAGGCCAGCTAGTAATATTGGCACTACCGTGACTTTTTTACCCTTAATTTGTTCAACCGGTATTTCACCATTCCAGCTGCTAATGGTTTTGCTTTCAAGTTCAAAATCTTTCGAGGCTTCATAAGTTAACAAATTTGTCACGTATTATAGGTACTTAATCACCATAAGTACGCATTAAGTTGAAATAATTGAGCCGCTAAAATGGCATCCGTTCAGGTATTTAAGCTTTTTTTGATTAGGAACAATTTCACCTCATTTCACATCCATTTCACAGTCCCGGTATTAACTTAGCAGCTATTATTGTCAATAATGGATCTGAGCCATGTCTAGCTACATTGAATTAAAGAATATTAGCCACTCGTTTCAACTTAACCAAGAAAAAGTCACGTTATTCGATGAGCTCAATTTATCCATTGTGCAAGGTCAATCTTATGCCATTACCGGCCCTTCTGGCGCCGGAAAATCAAGCCTGCTGATGCTGATGTCGGGTTTAGAACAGCCTACTACAGGACAAGGACTATATGTTAAGGCTGGTCAAAGTGCTTCCCTGGATGCTTTAAGGGCAGATATTGGCTTTATTTTTCAACAGTTCCATTTGTTAGCCGAATTAACCGCGCTGAATAATGTGGCGTTACCACTAAAGTTAAGAGGTGATAAACAGGCGCTAGAAAAAGCCAGGACTTGGCTAACAAAAGTTGGCTTAAGCCATCGCATCAATCATAAACCGAGTGAATTAAGTGGCGGTGAACAACAGCGAGTGGCGATAGCGCGGGCACTGGTGTTTGAACCCAGTTTTATTTTCGCCGATGAACCCACTGGAAATTTAGATCAAACAAGCGCGACAGAAATTGCAGATATCTTGTTTGCCTGCTGCCAAGAAAATAATGCCGGTCTGGTGGTGGTTACCCATAGCGATATTTTAGCGAATCGTGCTCAGCATATTTTTTCATTAGCCGATGGTCAGTACAGCCAACAATCAAAGCAAGCGCTGCAGGTGGCGGCATGTTAATTGGCAATGTTAAATTGGCCTGGCATTTTTATCAGCAAGAGCGCCAGCATTCTCATCAACGGTTATTGCGTTGGACCCAAGGGGTATTGTTGCTATTTATTGTCACCTTAAGTC
Organism: Thalassotalea sp. ND16A; assembly: GCF_000764205.1. Classification (GTDB taxonomy): domain Bacteria; phylum Pseudomonadota; class Gammaproteobacteria; order Enterobacterales; family Alteromonadaceae; genus Thalassotalea_A. The sequence goes on along the minus strand of NZ_JQDZ01000123.1, from coordinate 162,090 downwards.
AATCAAGCGCAAGCATACAAAATTATCTCGATAAAAATTTACAAGGCTTACTCGGCGCTGATGCGGTGCTCAGTCAAAAACACCCGTTAACTGCCAAGCAGTATGCAGCAGTGACTGCATTAATCGATGAAATGGTTGTTACTCAGCAAATCCAGACGACATTGACCCATAACGGCAAATGGCAGCGAGCAAAACTTAAAGCGGTTGATAGCCACTACCCATTGCAGGGCGAGTTGCTAACCTCGCAATCGTTACAACATCAGGGACAGCAAACAGTCGGTGGCCCCGAGTCAGGTCAAATTTGGCTAGATGCCCGATTGTTTGCCAGCTTATCGCTAACCATTGGTGATCATATTTTGCTCGCCGAGAAACCCTTTTTGGTTTCTCGGATATTGCAACATGAACCCGACAGATTGATGGAGGGACATAGTGTTGATATGCGGGCTATGGTCAATGCTGCGGATTTTGCAAGCCTGGCATTTGCTGCTGATCTTGTCCACTATCGCTATCTAATTGCCGCAACTAGCGCACAAATTAGCAGTTTGCTCCACTGGCAGCAGAAAAATTTACCGGCCGCACAAGTCCATCATAAACAAGGTGCTCATCCATTGGCACTGTTTTGGCAACGCACCGAAAATTTTATCGGCTTAGCATCCATTATTTTGTTCTTCATGGCGGCGATTGCCATCGAGCAATTAGCGCAAGTTTACCTCAAAAAAGACCAATACTTTTCAGCTATTTGCATGAGTCTGGGCGCGTCAAAGGCAACAGGCATGCAAGTGTCGTTGTTTAAATGGTTAATTGCTTTGGCGTTATTGTTGCCCTTGGTTTTATTATTATCAACCGTATTTCATTGGCTGATAATTTACTGGTTACAGGAAACATTTATCAATTTGCCCTGGCATTGGAATATTTTCTCGATGTTAAAAACAACAGGTTTTGTGGTTATTATTTTTGCGGTCTTTCATGCACCCGTTTGGCTTGCTTTACAGCAGACTTCGGTAGCCAAATTGTTTATCTCTACCAGCAATGGCACCAGCCATTGGCTTAGCAAAGTGAGTAGTTTATTGGTGTTATTGGGGGTAGTGATCACCTATTCAGATAATGGTTTGTTAACCTTGATGATGGTGGCAACCATCGTTATTACCATTACCTTGATGATAGTACTAAGCTGGGCCACCCTAACCGTTGGAGAGAAAGCCACACAGAATATTTCGGGCTTAATTCCGTTTGCCTTGTTTATGATGAAGCAGCGATTGATAAGCAAAAGTACGCAAATATTAGGAGTGGGTTTATGTGCTTTTTTACTGCTTTTTACGCTGATGCTGCTAAAAGACATCGGTGCTACCATGGCATCTTATCAACGCCAGCATGATGGCAACGTTATGGTATCACAAGCAACTCAGTCGCAACTTACCTATATTAACCGTTGGGCAAAACAGCAGAACATAACAATTCGCCAGGCGAAACCTTATATGTATGCCAAGCTGGTCGCCGTAAATGAACAATCATTAACGGAGTTTAGCCAAAAACCGAGCGATAGTTTGGCCACATTCACTCGCCCTATTCGATTACATTGGAGCGAGACAATTCCGCCAAATAATCACATAGTCGACGGCCAATGGTGGCGAGCCAATACGCAAAATTGGCAGCAAATCTCGGTTGAGCAGGAAGTGATGACGGATTTGGGCCTGCAGCTTGGTGATTGGTTAACGTTTTATATTGGTCAGCAAAGCTTCAATTTTGAGATCAGCGCCAGTCATGCATTTAAACCCGGCGCAGGTTCCATTACCTTCTGGGTACAAATGCCAGCTGCTGCCCTGGCACATATTCAGGCACCTCATTTCAATATGGCGAGTTTAGAGGTTGAGCAACAGCAATGGCCGCTGTTAACCAATTTATGGCAAAAATTTCCCACCCTGCGGATGCTCTCCCTTAAAGAAATGACCGACCGGTTTGATACCATGTTAGCCATGATCACTAAGGTGATTAGTGGTTTTTCGCTGATGATCATTGTACTTTCGGCGGTGGTGATCCTGGCCTCACTCAATGCGCTTGAGTCTAGAGAAATGAAGAAGAACAGCATTGTGATGAGCTTTGGTTTTTCACAATCGACCTGTTTAAGGCTTAACGTCATTGAATGGTTGGTTACGGCTACCATCACCGCCGTAGGTGCTATCGTCGGCACTTACATTGCGGGGCTGTTGATCTATCAATCGCAATTTTCATTGACCTATAAGCCTGACTTTATCTGGCTGCTTGCGACCCTATCCACCATTTTACTTGTGGTCACCACTTTAGGGGTTTATGCCAGCAGGAAGAGCCTGCGCAGTTCCGTTAGGCAATTAATGTCAGACACTTAATGCCTGTCAATTAAAGCAATAAGTATTTCACATTTGTTTCACAGCGAGTTTGTCATCATGTTTTTAACATCTTAGGAGCAATAAATATGAAACCGATGAAACAACAACTTGTCACCTTGTTCACCTTATTACTGATTTCGCTGCAGGGAAGTGCGGCGGCGCTAAGCACTTCAGAGGTAAACAAGAAAATCGTCATGGTCGTTAGTGGCTATGGCCAGCAGCAGGGTGCAATCACACCCGGTTATGAATTTGATGAATTTTCCAAGGCCTATTCGGTGTTTAACGCCAACGGCATTGCTGTCGATATTGCCAGTCCAAACGGTGGCAAGGTGGAAGCAGACAAATATGATGCAGATAAGCCGTATAATGCCCGAGTGTTAACCGACCAAGCCATTATGGCGAAACTGGGTAACACCATAGCAACCGACAAACTTGACGCTAACGCCTATGACGCAATATTTATCGTTGGCGGTAAGGGGGCGATGTTTGATTTGCCAAAAGATCAGGCACTACAAACGGTTATTGCCAAAATTTATCAGCAACAAGGTGCGGTTGCCGCAGTTTGTCACGGTCCCGCAGCGTTAGTTGATGTAAAGCTGAACGATGGCAGTTACCTTGTTGCCAATAAAGCGATCAATGGTTTTACCAATAAAGAAGAACATTTATTTGGTCAAAAGTGGCTAAATAAATTTGAATTCATGTTGGAAGATAAATTAACCGAACGTGGCGCCAAGTTTCAATCAAGTGAAATCATGTTAAGCCATGTCGCCGTTGATGGACGACTTATCACCGGGCAAAACCCAACCTCGACCGTGGACGTGGCCACCGAATTAGTAAAAAGTCTGGGCTTAACGCCGGTTACCACAGAGCGGGATATTGAAGATAAAACCATGGCGGTGGTGGCAGATTTTTTAGCGGGAGATAAAATGGCAGCAACAAGGTTGGCAGCTAACCAAGAGCAATATCATATTGCCTTAGTGGGTATGTATGGTTTCTATTACTTGAAAACCGCACAAACGGATGAGCACTTTGAAAATGCGCTTACCTTGATGCAGGTTGCGCAAAAAGCAATTCATAACCCGATGTTAGACCTGCAAATTGCCAAAGCTCAGCATAAATTGGGGCAAGAAAAACAGGCGAAAATTACCTTAAATCAGTTATTGGCTACAAAACCTGATTACAAACCCGCGCTGGACATGTTAAAAACCTTATGATACCAATCCTTATAAAGTCAAAATAATAAACCTAGAAACAATGCCTCAACAGTTGATGTTGCGGCATTGTTTGCTAGCTACGTTAATATCTTGGGAAATGCTATGACAAACCAGGCCACCTCACTTTATGTGCTATTAGTTGAAGATCAGCTTAATATTGCGCGTAATATTTCAGATTACATGGAAACCAAAGGCCATGTATTTGATTTTGCCAATCAAGGTCAGCATGGGCTTGATCTCGCCCTGGAAAATCACTATGACCTGATCATTCTCGATTTAAATTTGCCAGTGCTGGACGGTCTGCAGGTATGTCAGCAAATACGAGAAAAATCCACTCGTCATATTCCAATATTAATGCTTACGGCAAGGGACAGTATTGAAGATAAAGTGTCTGGCTTTACCGTAGGGGCAGATGATTATTTAACCAAGCCGTTTTCATTACAGGAACTTGAAGTACGATGCATGGCGTTATCGCGGCGGCATTTATTGCAAACCAATGATACTCTAATCCTCGGCCCGTTAAGCCTGGACAGAAAAACCAAACAAGTGACCCGGGAGGGGCAATTGCTTAATTTACATAGCATGGGATTTCGCATTTTAACGGTGTTAGCGCAAGCCTACCCGCAAGTTGTCAGTCGCTCACAGTTATCGCAAAAATTATGGGGGGATGAACCGACAGAATCCGATGCCATGCGTTCTCACATCTATCAATTGCGCTGTGTGTTGGATAAACCCTTTGATTTCCCAATATTAAAAACCGTACATGGGGTTGGTTTTACTCTGGATATAAAAGATGAAAAATAAAACGCCCGCCTTCCATAGCCTGAGCCGGCGTATTGTCGCTCAGTTCTGTATTTTTACTTTAGTGTTATCGTCGATCTATGGGATGTTCTGTTTTTTGCTGTTATACAACTTAGAAGATAAGTTTATTGAGCGAGAAGTCAGGCAAGAAGCCGCCTATTTAACTGCTGGCTATGAGCAAACGAAACAATGGCCGGTGGCCCGTAACTCATCGATGCAGCTCTACTTTTCGAAACACAACTTGCCCGCTGACATGCGCCAGCAATTTATCGAAGAACCACAGCAAATAGAGTTTTATGGGACACAGGGGCGACATTACCACCTGTATGCCTTGCCTGAGCAGCAAGATGTCTACCTTGTCGCTGAAGTGAGCCAAATGCTGCTGGTACGCCCGATTCGAGGTGGTGTGTTGAAATTAATGTTGGTCAGTGGCGCTATTTTGGTTTTCATCGCCTTTTTAATCGCCTGGATGTTGGGCAGAAAAACGGCAAGGCCATTAAAACAATTAGCCGATTTGGTTGATGGTGTTGCCCCACAAAACATCCCCAATAGTTTTGCTTATCAATTTCCTAACAATGAAATTGGCATTTTGGCTCGTACCCTGGAACAGACAATGCGACGGCTCAATCAGGCTCTGGAGCGGGAGAAGTGCTTTACTCGTGATGTCAGTCATGAATTAAGAACCCCGGTGGCGATTATAAAAAATGCGGTTGAAGTTTACCAAGAGGCTGGCATGGCGAAAGACGACGGCAAAAATATAGTTAGCCGCATTAGCGATGCCAGCATGCAAATGGAACAAACGGTGACCACCTTGTTAGTGTTGGCAAGAGAAGAGCAAACGTCGATAAAGAAAGAACCAACAAAATTGCTGCCGATGATAGAGCAATCAATCATTGATCATAGCCGTTTACTTGATGGTAAACCGGTGGCAGTGTTGGTCAATGACAATTGTAACACCAGTGTCTTTGCCCAGCCGGGCATGCTAAAAGTGCTGCTCGATAATTTAATCAGCAATGCCTTTCAATATACCGACTTAGGTGAGGTAACAATAAGCTTTATCAACGAGCAATTAACCATAGCAGATACCGGCCCTGGCATAGAGCAGGGTATTTCAAAAAATGTTACCGAACCAACGGTCAAAGGCAGTCAGAGTACTGGCTACGGTTTTGGCTTATCTATTGTTAAGCGCCTGTGTGAACATCAAGGTTGGTTGTTAACGGTTACTAGTGACAAGGGCACGACAATTTCAGTTTCTTTTGCTGATCCAGCGTTAGCTTAGAATTATTTCAACCTGATAAACGTATCAAACGGCAGCCCTTTGATGCCACTTGCTGCGGCATAAGGCTTATTGGAGACGCTGACCTGACGGGCTTGCTTATCGAATCAACCACTGATGACTAGCGTCAGTAAGACTAAGGTTAACGACCGGAAAATAACGGGCATGAGGTGAGCTCCGAAATGTAATTTATGTTCTATTTAATCAACTTGGTATCTATATAAAGGAAAGCTTATGTTAAAGGCGGTGAAACAGATGTGAAATTCTCAACACCTTCTCAAGGTTGGTAGGCTTTAATAAATAAATCTACCGCGCGATCGATATGCTGAACAATTTCATCTTCGGTGATGTTGACATTGGGGATTAATACCGCCTTCAAATGTAGCCGTCCTTTCGTCATTTCGATTAACATCTGTGCTGCGTAACTGCAGTCGTCAATTGCCAATATGCCTAGCTTATTTAGAGACGATAAGTAGTCCGCCAACGGGGTAACCCCGGTTAACGGCCCTCTATCATAGATAAGCTCGCCAACGTCGGGGTGTTTTGGCACAACTTGTATCACCAATCTAAACAATGAAATTAGCGTTTCAGACAACATCCCTTGCACAAATCGCCCGGTGACATCTTTTAGTGCATCACTTGGCTCTAGCTCGTAGTTAATGGAGGCAATTGTATCCACCTGAATCGCCACTTGTTGTTGCATTACCGCCATCAGCAAGCCTTGCTTATTGCCAAACTCCTGGTAAATAGAGCGACGCGAACCGCCAGCATCAGCAATGATCATTTCCAGAGACGTTTCATCAAAGCCATGTTTAAGAAATAAATTTTGCGCCGCCACCAGAATTAATTGCCCACGGGCAGTCAATGGGTTTTTCGTTGTTGTTTCGCCACTATGTTCAGAACTTAGCATCATTTTATCTGCACTTTAACAATATAGGTTGACTTTGGTACTACATAGTACCAGAATACGTGGTACTTAACAGTACCAATTTACTTTTTAACCGTTATTCACTTAACTCATAGGTAGCTCTCCTCATTGGAATCATTATGCGTATATTATTAACTATCCTGTTAGCCTCTTTGTTACTGGGCTGTAACGAGCAAACCGTTATCACCGAAAAAGCGATTCGCCCTATCGCCTGGCAAAAAGTTGCAGAGACCAATCTAAAGCAGCTCCGCACCTTGTCCGGAATTGTTGCTCCCGTAGAGGCAACCGACTTAAGTTTTGAGGTAATTGGTAAGGTACAAACCGTTGAAGTTAAGCTGGGTGAAACCGTACGAGCCGGCCAAATTTTAGCGCAATTAAATCATCGTAGTTTTGAGCTTAGCTTACAGTCGGCACAAGCTGAATTAGATAAAGCCAGTGCGGCAATGGCGGAAGCGAAAAACACTTTTCAGCGTTATGACAAATTGGTCAAGCAAGGGTTAGTATCGCAATCCGGATTTGACAATGCCAAAGCCACTTATGATTCCACCCGAAGTGCTGTCGGTGTGGCCCAGGCGCAGCTTGATATTGCCAATAAAAACTTACAAGACAGTACGTTACTGGCGCCTTATGATGGCATTATTACCAAGCGTTTGATTGAGCCTTCGCAACAAATTGCTGCCGGACAAGCAGCATTTGAAATTGAAGGTAACCACGGCCTGGAAGTGAAAGTACTGGTCCCGGAAACCTTAATTCAGGAATTAAAACAAGATACATTGCTGGCAATTCGTTTTCCGGTGTTAACGGGAGTCACGATGCAAGGTCGTATCAATGAAATTGGTACACGTGCGCAATCTGCTAATGCCTTTCCGGTAACAGTAATATTGGAACAAGCAAACAATAAGCTGCGTGCCGGAATGACCGCCGAAGTCGATTTTGTTTTTGATGGTATCGGACGCACCGGCTATTCCGGTAAAACGATTGCTATTCCGGTGACCGCAATACGGGCCGGTTTAGATCAAAAATCGTATGTCTTTGTCTATGACAGCACGGCTCAAGTGGTTCGTTTACGACAAGTGCAAACGGAAAATATTCTCAATAACTTAGTCTATTTATCGAGTGGTTTAGCCAATGGCGAGATAATAGCAACCGCAGGTGTTGCTTTTTTACGCGATGGTCAGCAAGTCACACTGTTAGACCCCACTACGCAGCGATTTAACTAAAGAGGTTATGATGAACTTTACTGAAATCGCGTTTCATTATCGCAAAACGGTTCTACTCGTCGTTGGCTTATTATTGATAAACGGCGTATTTGCTTACTTTACCCTGCCGGCACAAGAAGACCCTACCATCACCATACGCGAAGCCATAGTGAGCACTGCGTTTCCAGGGATGGCACCCGATCGGGTCGAACAACTGATCACCAAAAAACTTGAAGAAGAAATTCGTAAAATTGCAGAAGTGAAGGAAATACGCTCAACCTCCTCTACTGGCTTGTCGACCATACACGTAAAAGTTTACGACAAGTATTTTAACCTGGATGATATCTGGCAGGACTTGCGCAATAAAACTGCGGCGGCCCATGCAAACATGCCGCAAGGGGCATCGATACCCTTTGTTAATGATCAATTTGGTGATGTCTCGGTGATCACTTTAGCGCTAACTGCTGACGGTTTTGATATGGGCCAAATGTATGATATCGCTCAACATATCAGAGACACGTTATATGCCGTTGCAGGCACAAAAAAAATTGATATTATGGGCCGCAGGGCCGAGCGGATTTTTGTTGAGCTTTCGAATACAAAACTTTCTCAGCTCGGCATTGCCCCAACAAAAATCATTAACGAACTTAAAAACCAAAATATCATTCGTTCTGGTGGGCAAATAGACACCGGCGCAAAAAGCTTCATTATTGAGCCTTCGGGTAATTTTATCCATGTCGATGATATTGCCAACACCCAGATTAGCATTCCCAACAGTGACAATTATATTGCCTTAAAAGACATCGCCACCTTGCGCCGGGACTTTATTGATCCGCCCGATAAACTGGCTTATTTCAACGGCCAACCGGCAATATTCTTTGCCACATCGATGTTAGCCGATAACAATATTTTAGAATATGCACCGCGCTTTATGAAACATGTTGACCGCATTACCGCCACATTACCTATTGGCTACCAACTTGATGTCGCCACCTTTCAAGCAGAGCAGGTTGAAAAAACCATTAACGGTGTTTCCAGCAATGTCATCCAAACTCTGGCAATTGTGCTGGTCGTGGTGATTGTATTTTTAGGTCTGAGAACTGGCCTGATCGTCGGGGCAATTGTGCCTTTTGTGATGTTAGCAACGCTGTCAATTATGCAATTTGCTGATATGAAATTAGAACGGATGAGTTTGGCAACCTTGATCATATCATTAGGTTTATTAGTAGATAATGGTATTGTCATTGCAGAAGATTTTAAACGACGATTAGAACAGGCCATCGAGCGATACGATGCGATGTTACAAGGCAGCAAAGAACTTGCACTGCCTTTGCTTAGCTCATCAGCAACCACTATTTTATTCTTCTTACCGCTAATGTTGGCCGAACATGTCGCCGGTGAATTTACTCGTTCCGTGTCACTAGTGATTTTAATTACCTTATTAACCAGTTGGGTATTAGCGCTATGTGTTACCCCATTGCTGTGTTATTTCTTTATTAAGCATGAAACTAATCAAACTCAACCGTTAGCCGCTACAACCGCTACAACCGCGGGCTTAATGGACAAGATTTACCTCGGTTATGAGCGTTTTCTGCATTGGGTTTTGACGCATAAAACACTGTTTATCGGTGCCATGCTGGCCCTGTTTATCGTCTCGGTGTTTAGCATGACGTTTGTCGCCAAGCAGTTTTTTCCCGATTCTGACCGCACCCAAATTGTGGTGAATATCGATTTGCCTAATGGCACCTCGTCAAAAGAAACGGATCGGCAAATGCGTGAGATTTTCAGCTGGTTAAATACCGCCCCGGATCTTGACTTTATCGAAAGCTATTCAGGTTATGTTGGCTTTAGTGGCCCAAGATTTGTGTTATCACTTAATCCTGAAGATCCGGCGGCAAATAAAGGCTTTATTGTATTAAATGTTAGCGACAATACTGATGTAAGTGCAAAAGTGGCGGAATTGGACACCCGCCTGGAACATACTTTTGTCAATGTATCGGCGCGGGTAAAGAAAATGTTTTTAGGGCCGTCGGATTCCAGTACGATTAAGATCCAGGTGAAAGGGCCTGACAAAACCGTTATTTACCGAAAAGCTCAGCAAATCATGGACGTGCTACATCAACAACCGGATACCGTGGACGTAAGGAATGATTGGGAAAATTTAATCACCAAAATTGATGTGCAAATTGATCAACATCGCGCTAAACGGGCGGGGTTAAGCTCTAATGATATTGCCCAAGCGCTTGAAGGCTATTTTTCCGGTGCGCAAATTACCGAATTCAGAGAGGATGATGAAATTATCCCGGTCGTCTTTCGTGCCCAGGAAGCTGAGCGTTATAACCTGGACCGGCTAAGAACGCTTAATATTTATTCTGAAAAAACAGGCAAAGCCATTCCTTTGTTTCAAGTTGCCAGGTTAGCACCCATTAACCAATTTTCGGTGATTCAACATGAGGATATGTTTACCACCATTAGTGTTGAAGCGCGCAATACCAGAGTCGCCGCCGAAGATTTGAAGTTACTGATTGATGATAAAATCAATGCTTTACGAGCCGACCTTCCGGTCAACCATAGCATTGAATATGGCGGGGTAATTATTGAATCGAAAGAAGCACAAAAAGCGTTAAGTGCGAGTATGCCTATGGTGCTGGGCCTTATTCTTATCTTACTCGTTGCCCAGTTTAATTCGTTTAGAAAAGCGGCGGTGATCACCTTAACCATTCCACTGTCTTTTATTGGTGCGGTTATCGGTTTACAGGTTATGCAGGCGCCATTTGGTTTTATGGTAACCCTAGGTTTATACAGCTTGGCCGGCATTATTATCAACAATGCCATCGTCTTAATCGACCGCATTAAAATAGAAATTAGCGATGGTAAAAATGAATATCAGGCGGTTATTGACGCCTGTTTAACCCGCTTACGCCCAATCGCGATGACAACTATCACCACAGTAATGGGACTATTGCCATTGATTATTGGCAACGATGCGATGTTTTACGGCATGGCTAACGTTATCGCGTTTGGCTTGGGCATCGGCACTATTTTAACCCTTGGCGTGGTACCGGTGCTTTATTGCAGCGTTTATAAAATTAAAGCGAGTTAACCGCTCAATTTTACGCCCGTATTGGCTGAGCAAGTAGATATTTAGCAACGGCAATAAGATACCCCGAATAGACCTTCATTATCCTTAAAGGTCATTAGGGTTATCTTACCCGCCGGCTAAAAAAACATCGGCAAAGAGTTAGCCCTTTTCATCAACCAGTTTCGCTAAATCAACAATTACCTTGGCTTGCTTCCAGGTAGCATCGTCTTGCATTTTACCGTCAATCATTACCGCACCAGTGCCATCTGGCATGGCTGCAAGTATGCGCTTGGCAAATGCCACTTCTTCCAAGTCTGGTGAAAACACCTCTTTGGCGATGGTAATTTGCTTTGGATGCAAAGACCAGGCCCCCATGCAACCCAATAAAAAGGCATTTCGAAATTGCGCCCGGCAGGCATCATCGTCTGAAAAGTCACCAAATGGGCCATAAAAAGGCTTGATGCCATTGGCCATACAGGCATCTACCATTTTGGCTATGGTGTAATGCCAGGGATCTTGCTGGAAGAAGGCGCGATCAGCACCGTCTTCAGTCGGATCGGCTAACATGCCATAAAAAGGGTGACCACCACCAACACGAGTGGTTTTCATCCCGCGAGAGGCCGCTAAATCGGCAGGACCAAGACTCATGCCGTGCATGCGGGGGCTGGCAGCTGCGATGTCTTCGACGTTTTTTACCCCTTCTGCGGTTTCTAAAATGGCGTGAATTAATACCGGTTTTTTAATATTGTTTCTGGCTTCTAGCTGGGCCAAGAGCTGATCTAAATAATGAATATCCCAGGCACCATCGACTTTTGGCAACATGATAACGTCTAACTTGTCGCCGATGGCATTCATCAACTCAGTGATGTCTTCTAAACCCCAGGGTGAATTTAAGCAGTTAATCCGTACCCACAAGCCGGTGGTGCCAAAATCAGTGCTGCGGGCAACTTCTATCAAGCCTGCGCGTGCTGCTTCTTTCGAATCAGCAGGAATTGCGTCTTCTAAATTACCTAAAATAACATCAACGTTTTTTGCCATCTCGGGGACTTTCGCGCGCATTTTTTCAACCTGCGGCGGGAAAAAATGAATCATTCGCTCTAAGCGTGTCGGCAGCTCCTGGTAAGGTTTTGGTGCACCAACAGCCAGTGCTTTAAAAAAATTTCTTGCGGTTTTGTTTTGCATTAATCTGTTCTCCTTAAAGGTTCTATACTCGACCTGCTGTTAGCAATCTACTTTTAAATGTGAATTTTGTCTGTTCATTTTTCTCATTTATAACAAACACTATACACTGAGCGATTTAAATTTGAACATTACACCATGGTAGAATGCACATATTTAGACTAAAGAATAAGCATTTTCTTGCTGCCTAAGGTTCTAACATAAAATAAAACAGCATTGCTATTGGGATAACCGGTGCAGGGTATCCCCAATTCGCTCTCAAGCTTATTGCTCACGGTTTATCCAGGCTGAGCACCTTAGATACACCGCGATCTCTTGGATCAGAGGCCGGTTGAAGTTGTCCATCGTTAAGCCAAATCACCTGAATATCACCAAACTCCCAATTGTGCGGCTCAACCCGATAGCCACGTTTATTCAGCTCATTGATGGTTTCTTTGGGCAACGGCCGAGAAGGACTCTGGGTGACAAGGTCTGCGGGCTGAAGTTGATGGTGAAAACGGCTCGCACCTGCGGCTGCCACAGGCGACATGTTAAAATCAATGATATTCACAATAGTTTGGAACACCGAGGTAAATATTGTCGAGCCTCCCGGAGTACCTATCACCATCACCGGCTTGTTGTTTTGCAACAGAATAGTCGGTGACATTGAAGACAACATGCGCTTACCAGGCTGGATTTCATTGGCGACATTACCCACCACACCAAACACATTCGGTACACCAGGCTTGACGCTAAAGTCATCCATTTCATTGTTCAACAAAAAACCCGCGCCTTCAACAACGACACCGGAACCGTATGCCCAGTTGATGGTATAGGTATTCGATACGGCATTGCCATCACTGTCGACAATGGAATAATGGGTGGTATTGGGCGAATGTAAACCCGGGCCAACAGAATCCAGCGCAGAGATATCCGTCGGATTGACTTCCAAAGCACGGCGTTCGATATAGCTGTCACTGATCAATTGGCTGATATCGATGTCGACAAAGGCAGGATCACCCAAATATTCAGCACGATCAGCGAATACTCGTTTTTCCATTTCGGCCACCAGATGAACATATTGCGGCGAGTTATGCTCGAGACCTTTAAATTGCTGCGCCAGTACATCTTTCATTTTTAACAATTGAATCACCCCAAAACCACCGGAACTTGGTGGTGGTGAAGATAAAATTTGATAGTCGCGCCAGTTCGCCGTTAACGGCTCGCGCCACACTGCTTGGTATTCAGCCAAGTCTTGGGCGCTGATTATGCCGCCACTGCGAGCCATCTGGGCGACCAGTAATTTGGCGGTTTCGCCATGATAAAAATCTTTGTCGCCTTCACTGGCGATGCGTTTTAAGGTAGCCGCAAGCGCCGGCTGTTTAAAAGCCTGGCCTTGTGTTATCGCTGCGAAATGAGCCGAGAAATTGGTACGGCCGGCAAACCGGTCTTGATAATTATGGATATCGTCAACCAGGATTTTAGCCGGCATAAAGCCTTCTTCGGCGAGTTTGATTGCCGGCGCAACAACCGCCTTCCAGGGAAGTTTGCCGTAGCGCTGGTGGGCTGCCCAAAAACCGGCAACGGTACCGGGTACGCCGGCGGCCTTGGGACCGATCAGACTGGCTTTGTCGATAACATTACCGTTATCGTCGAGAAACATATCGCGATGAGCTGCCAAGGGCGCAGTTTCCCGACAATCTAAAAATACCGGCTCGCCATCCATATAAATCAGCATAAAGCCACCGCCGCCAATATTACCTGCGTCGATATAGGTTACCGCTAAGGCAAAACCAGTAGCGACAGCCGCATCGACGGCATTGCCACCAGCGCGCAAAATATCTTCCGCCACCTGTGCTCCATATTTATCGGGAATTGCAACCGCCGCCTGAGATGACTTTACCTTAGACTCGGTAACCTTTTGCTGAGGGGGTGAGCAAGCCGAAACAAAAAAGCAAAGCGTCAAAATAACTAAGCTGACCGTTTTATTCATATTGGACTCCGGTTTTTATTCGTTAAATTTTTATAATGGTTGATGGTGTTTGGAACAGGTTATTTGAACCCAGCGAACCAGGCTAATGTGATCGCTAATCACTACTCTATGCCATGTTGTGGGGGAAATACTACAAAAAAACTTATCAGAACCAGGCTGGAGGCTGCTAACAAGGTAAATTGCATGAACAATTTATGATTGTTTAATTTGATTAGGTTTCCTCAGCATTTTTGCAAAAGAAAACTTGGCTATAAGCCTTGTTAATATTGACGTTTGCGGATGTTTTAGCTATAAAAAAATGGGCCGGCTAATGGGATTTGAACTCACGGTGATCGAGAGTGGAATCACTGGTGATTCTGTCGTGGACTTATTTCAATATTTTTTTTGAGGGATTGCTGAACTAAGAAAAATGGGGTGGCTAATGGGATTTGAACTCACGGTGATCGAGAGTGGAATCACTGGTGATTCTGTCGTGGACTTATTTCAATATTTTTTTTGAGGGATTGCTGAACTAAGAAAAATGGGGTGGCTAATGGGATTTGAACTCACGGTGATCGAGAGTGGAATCACTGGTGATTCTGTCGTGGACTTATTTCAATATTTTTTTGAGGGATTGCTGAACTAAGAAAAATGGGGTGGCTAATGGGATTTGAACCCACGACAACCGGAATCACAATCCGGGGCTCTACCAACTGAGCTATAGCCACCACTGATGTACATAACAGGCGTTATCTACGGGTGCTGCGTGTACTGTGTCAAAGCTAGGTTTGAATCAGTGCGCGGATTGTATATTAGTTACAGGATAATTTTCAAGTAATAATAGAGACAAACTGACTATATTTCATCATTTTTAAAAATTGCTTTCATTTTTCAGCCAAAATGCAGGTTGTCAGCATTACTCTGCCGAGTGAACAATCATTTAAAGGGGAAAGATAATTGATAATATTTTAAAAATTCTGACCCTGATTGATGCTTATACTGACAACTGATATTTCAACAGGCTAAAAACTCTTGCTGATACAAATGCAGATTTATTAAATTTTATTAACCGTTAATTTACCTTTTTTTAAAAAACCTGATAGATTTAATCTATATAAGAAAAAAAATTAATCGAATGAAACAGATCATTACTCTATATAAATTAATATTTATTATTTTACTTACCCTAATTTCAGGCGTTTGCTATAGCACAAATAGTTTGCCTGAAATTGCAGTAGATGGGTCTGAAAATGGTCAAACTATTGAAGGTCAGACAACATTCCTAATTGATGATCAATCACAGTTAATCGCGGAACAAGTCTGGTTGAAAGAGGAAGGTTTTGAAGAAACAAACAATAATGCCCCTTGGCTAGGTAATTTTGCCGGTTCTGTGTGGCTTAAAACCAAAATTAAAAACTTCAGCAATCGTAAAATTGTTATTTATTTAGAGTATCCCTACCATTTACCCTCGACCGTCGTTTTATATCAAAGAACGGAAAATAGCGGCGAAGAATTTCAAGTCATTAAAAATGCACTATTTGACAGTGGTGGAAGTCGTGCTATCGCCTTTCCAAGGGTCGCTCTTCCTCTTGAAATTGGCCCAAATGAAAGTAAAGAGATTTTACTCGAAACGTTCAGTGATGTCGCAACCCCGAGGTTCTCTTCTTTTAGAGTGTGGTCAACCAAGACCATCGTTGCGGCTTCAAATATTGAACACATCATTTTTGGTCTTGTGGTAAGTTTTATTGTACTGTCTTCTTTTCTCAGTTTTACTTTTTGGAAATTCTTAAAAGAAAAATTTTTCCTTTGGTATATCTTGTTCGCACTGAGTTCATTGCCAGTACTCGGACTGACCACAGGAATACTGAACCTTTATATTCCAAACATGGGCTTTCATCCCCTTGGCACCATATCAATGATCATAATGATGGCTGCAGGTGTGCAATTTATCAGAGTTTATAGTAATGCTGCTTACCATTCATTAATCGCCGATAAAGCGATGCATATATCGTTATCTTTAGTCTTAATTGCCCTACCTGTTGCCATTTTCGGCTTTCATGAACTTGCTATGCAAATTCAACAATTGACGGTATTTACCTTTCCGGTAGCGATAATTGCCGCCTTTTATTGTGGCGTATTAGGTGAGAAGAAAATGCTCACTATGGTGTTGGCAAAATCATTATTGTTCATAATTTTACTCAGTACAAATTTGCAAACCTGGGGCTGGATTAGTCCTAATTATGGTTTGGTATTTTTACCAACAATGGGAATGCTGGCCCAGTTAACGTGTTTAATGTGGGCTATGTACGTAAAAGCTAAAAACCATTACGAAGAAGGTTCAACCGAAGATTTAGACACAGTTTCAGTCGCTTACGAGCAAGCTTATGCTTTACAAGAGCAGGTTAAAAACCAAAATCAAAAATTAAAAGTCGCCAAAGAGCAAGCGGAATTTGAAGCTCGAACGGACATGCTTACCCATCTGCCAAATCGTCGTGCCTTTATGAATTTAGCAACAATGGCGGTAGCACAAAGCAATAGACAGGATAAACCGCTAACTTTTATTGCCTTTGATATTGATAATTTTAAATTGATTAATGATCAATATGGCCATCCGGCAGGGGATCAAATGCTTAAGGAAATTGGTGATTTAACCCGCAGTATCATCCGTGCCAGTGATTTTTGTGGTCGAGTCGGCGGTGAAGAATTTATGATTGGCTGTCATGACAATACCATAGGGGATGCCTATAATCTGGCTGAGCGGCTTAGAATATCCATTGAGGAGTGTGTCGTGTTATTTGATGAATTAGAGTTTTCAACCACCGTCAGTATCGGTATCGCTCAGGTTGGAGTTGGCGACACCTTAGATACAGTAATAAAGAAAGCCGACAAAGCGATGTATATTTCAAAAGCCGAGGGCAAGAATAGAGTCACCAATTACGCCGCCTAAGCTCATTACTTTAGCCACTAAAATGCTATAGTTATATCAAATTTCCCCCTCAAAACGAGTGCATTAATGTCATTAGAAAGCATCTGTAAACAATTATCCGCTCAAGAAGATGCGATGCCGCCGGTTGAATTATGGGATCCTCCTTATTGTGGCGAAATGGGTTTAACGATACAAGCCGATGGCAGTTGGTTGCATCAGGGCAGTGTTATTAGCAGAGAGCGGCTAGTAAAACTATTTTCTACGGTGATTAAAAAAGAGCATGATGATTACTTTTTAGTGACGCCGGTAGAGAAACTAAAAATTAATGTCGAAGATAAACCCTTTATTATTACTCATTGGCAATACCTGCCGGATTTAACCCCAAACACTATCGAATTAACAACCAATACCGGTGATAACCTGATCATTAATGATCAATATCCGTTAAGCTTTGATAAGCAGGGAAATTTACAGGTGAGAGTAAGGCGAAACTTGTTTGCGGCAATACATCGAAATGTATTTTATCAATGGGCGGAAATCGCTGATTTAGTAGAGACAGAATATGGCCAGCAATTGCTCATTCACAGTGCCGGCCTTGCATTTAGTTTAGGGGATATTAAATAATATACCAAGTCTACTTAGTTTCTTCCCACTCAGTGAGAATTAACAGGCTCAGTAGAATTGGTATCATATCACTCGCGAGAAGCGCTGTTGATGTAACTTTGTTTTTAAATAGGCATCAAACGACATACAGATATTACGAATTAATAAACGCCCCTTTGCCACAACGACAATTTCTTTCTCGTTATTTACTAGCAAACCATCATTAATAAAGGTCGCTAAACTCGTGATATCGTCGGCAAAATACTGATCAAAGTTAATATCAAATTGCTGTTCAATTGCCGATTTTTGCAAACTAAAATTACACATTAGCTCTTTAATCACAGTAGCTCTGATCACATCGTCAGTGGTCGTTACTATGCCTTTTTCTAAGGCATTACCTTTGGCTTCAACCATTTCGTAGTATTCATTCAAAGTTTTACTATTTTGGCTAAAGCTTTGGCCAATCGCGCTAATTGATGATACCCCCAGGGCCAGAAGGTCACAGTCGCCAAGTGTGGTGTAACCCTGGAAGTTACGGTGTAACTTGCCTTCGCGTTGAGCAATGGCTAATTCATCTTCTGGTTTGGCAAAATGATCCATGCCGATAAACTCGTACCCAAGGTCGATAAATGATTCAATGGCAAATTGCATCAAGGCAAATTTTTGCTCAGCATTAGGCATCCATTCATCTTTGATTTTTCGCTGTGCTGCAAATCGACTAGGCAGATGGGCATAACTGAACAACGAAATTCTATCCGGATCCATAATTTTTACTGCTTTCATCGTATTGGCAAAAGTTTCCACCGTCTGATGTGGCAATCCATAAATTAAATCCAGGTTTACAGAACGAAATCCTACCGCTTTCGCACGATGGACCAAGTCGGTGATAAACTCTGTACTTTGCACCCGATTAATCGCTTCTTGTACTTTTAAATCAGTATCTTGTACACCAATACTAAGGCGATTAAAGCCCTCATCAAATAGATGATCAACCAGGTCCAATTCTATTTTTCGTGGATCTACTTCGATGCTCATTTCCACAGAATCAGTAAAGTTGAACGATGCCTTTAGTTTCGTTACTAATCGGGTTATTTGTTGTTTCGTTAAAAATGTTGGTGTACCGCCGCCCCAATGCAATTGTTTAACTTGATAATCTTTAAACAAAGATGCTCTGGCATCAATTTCTTTAAATAAATAATTTAGATATTCATCAGATTTCGAGGTTTGCCGTGTAATTATTTTATTACAACCACAGTAATAGCAAAGACTATGACAAAACGGGATATGAACGTACAAAGATAATTCGTGAGATGCAGAGTTATTTACCGCGGTGACTAAATCAGTTTCACTGAAGTTGTCGTTGAATTCTAAAGCGGTTGGATATGAAGTATATCGTGGACCACTAACATTATATTTCGCTAATAACTCTGGGGAAAACATTTCACTATATGACATTGTACAAACCTTTTTCTATTAAGGATTGCAGTATAAATATATTCAGCTTAAGTGGTATTGATCAAGCGCAATGATTTAATAATTCGTTCGCACCAAAAATAATTTTAATCATCTGGAAATGTCATAATAAGGACTAAAGTTAAACCGCTGCTAATCGGCACATTCAATGCATTTTGTTGCCGCCGGCTGTACCTTTAATCGCTCGGTAGCGATATCTTCACCACAAGATGCACATTGCCCATACGACCCTCTGTCAATACGAGCAATCGCGTTAGAAAGCTGCTGTATTTCAATCTTTGCTTCCGATTCTAACGCATTCAATACTTCATCATTCTCTCTTTCACCGGCCTGTTCTGACCAGTCAGCGGCTCTACCTTCGGCAAAATCGCCATGGATTGAATCTACTCGAGTTTGAAGTTCTATGATTCGTTTAGTGAATTCTGTTTTTAGTTGCTCAGACATAATTCAGCTCCGCTGCTATTATTGTTTATTTAGCTCTTGTTGTAGTGAATGCGCAAAAGGCACAAGGTTAGCAATATCTTCTAATACCGCCTGTTCCAGCTCTTCTTCAGCCGTCATTCGCTCTAAATCAAGTTTTAACTTTTCTTGTTTAGTCAGTTGCTTGCGGGCATCAAGGATCGGCATGTGGCTGATTTTGCTGTATAACTTAAATATAGCAGGAAATTTTAATTTTAACTGCTGACTTTGTTGCGGCAATGATTCCATCAACACCGATAAGCGCCAACAGCCTTCAGAGATCTCACATTGCTTTTGATTTACCGCTTTTGCAATTAATACTATCGAATTAACCGTTTTAACGTCTCTTGCCATTTGCTTGAGCTGTTCTTGCCGGCTAGCCAGAAGTTGCTGTTGTTTTTGTTGGCGTAGTTTTAATAAAAGTAATGTCGCATAGCTGGCAAGAATGATGATCACTACTGCAGCCAGACACAGTAATGCAATGTGTAATGTGGTCACTAACAGTTTTACTCTTTAAAATCAGATAAATCTGAACTGTCTAATTTATCCCACAGTTCATCTTCCGGGTCTGTTTCTTCAGCAGCTTCACTAGCTTCATCATTTTCTAAACCTAATTTTTCAATGAGTTGCTGATATCTTTCCAGTGACGTTGCCAGTAACTCTGCTTCTTGTTCAGAAACCTCTTCCCCACTATCAACTTTTGCCGCTACCTGTTGTAATTCGACATTACTTTCGATGGCTAATAATTCTTGTTCCAAATTTTCTGAATCATCAATCACTTTGATTGGCGCCACACTGGCTTTAGCCGGCGGCTCTTGCTTTTTCACTTTTTTTACCGGCGTTAACACAATACCTAAATCAATTGGTTTTTTACTGCCAATTCGAGGATCCTTAGCTGTCGCATTATCGCTGCTAATAGCTTTGTCTTTTGCTACTTGCTGTCTGGTACCGGCTTTATTACCAGAGGTCTTCCTAGCTCTTGGTTCTTTTTCTTCCAAAACTACCTTTTTGGGTGCACTTTCAGACTTCATGCGGCCTGGTTTACGTGATTTTTTGCTTCTGCTCATAACAATCTTATTTAACAATGGGTTATTTATATTTTACGTCAAATAGCGACAAAACTGTTAGTTTTTGATCAAAAAAAAAGCGACAGGTAAAAACCTATCGCTTTTCGACAAATCATTTGTCTTTGTTCTGGTATTCCAGCCCTGAACCTATCCTTGTAATACTATCCGTATATTTTGCATCGTTTCCGTACGTTATTTTTTCTTTTCGGTCATCCTGACACCTTATGACTAGTCCCTAAACTCTTGCGAGTAACACATCCGTGTTAAACGATCTTCCTGATCTGCTTAATAATCCGTTAAGCTATCCTTATAGCATCCCTACCAAATTTCCACCGTTTGATTTCTAAATAGCTACATCCTGTAACTAAGATAAATTTTACTGCAGTTAGCAAAGGATGCAATTGGCTGAACAAAAATTATTTGCTTAACAAATGAGCAACATGTGTAACAACTTGTTTATATTGATTTTAATTTTTCAGTGGTGAGCATTTTCCGCCAACAACACCAACACCTATAGTCAATGTCTTACAAATAAAAAGGCAATATCTGAACTTAATTTTCACTCTTCAACAACCTGTTTATTCCGCCATACTGAAAAATATATTTTTATATTGAGGTTACTATGGATAACACCCAATTGGTTGCTACACTTATACATTCATCTTGACTATTGTCAAAATCAGCTGAAAGATATCGCTTTACAAACTTTGAAGGAACAAAGGCATAATATGGCAGGAAGTAAAGGTAACGTATTAATTAAGCTCAAATTGCTGCTGGGGCAGTACAAAAACAGCAAACGAGTACAGACTGGCTTATTAAAACTTACTGAGCTTTGTGGTTCAGTGGCAGATTTGTCTTGCTTTTATCCGGCGCTACAAAACATCATCCAAACCTATTTCCCAGCAGAAAACCTTTATATTCAACTATTTACTCTAGAAGATAATCAGCAGGGTGATCACATTTATATTGATGAGATAAATTGCGCCACTATCGATCAGCAACTTAACCCCGACATTGTCGATTTTATCAGTACCATAGCGAAACCTGTGCTGATTAACCATGATCAAGTCGCCATTTTAGAAACGGAAAACACCGTCAGTAAAAGAGCGTTTCCCACCCGTAACCCAAAAACCCGTTTGGTTGATGTCTGGCTGGCTTCGCCATTAATGGTCGAAGGCCTTACTATTGGTTTAATTGGCGTCAAAGGTTTTATAAACCCCAACCATCAAACCAAGATCAATCTGCAATTGATTAAGTTTATTGCACTGCATATTTCTGCCGCCATTCACCGTATTCGCGCCAATGTACTATTAAAACTGTATAGCAAAGACATTGAAGACATTATTTTTGACCGAACCCAGCATTTACAGCAAAGCAATGTTAATTTGCGTAAACAGGTAGAGCAGCATCGTCAAAGTGAGTTAAGACTTTACTATGAGGCTCACCATGATCCCTTAACCAAACTGCCGAACCGGGCTATGTTTATCGACAGAGTAAAGCACGCCATCAAGCACATACAACGCCATATTGACCATCGCTTTGCTGTGTTATTTATCGATATCGACCGCTTTAAGATAATTAATGATACTTTAGGCCATCATTTTGGTGATTTGCTGTTAATTCAAATTGCCGACCGCATTGCCGAGTGCATTCGTGGTCATGACATTTTGTCACGCTTGGGGGGAGATGAATTTGTGATTTTACTTGCTCCCCTTAGCCATGCCGATGACGCTGAGGATATCGCCAGCCGTATTATCGACGCCATAAGGCAGCCTTTCATTATTGAAGGGCAGCAATTACTCTCCGGAGCCAGCATCGGCATTGCCATTTGCGATCGCAGCTATAACAATGCCACCGACGTATTACGCGACGCTGATGCCGCCATGTATCAGGCAAAAGCTATGGGCCGTGGTCGGCTAATGTTTTTTGCCAAGAGTATGCGCGAAGAATTATTAGCCAGCTTAACCCTTGAGCAAGATTTACGACAAGCGGTGTTAAACAATGAGTTTGTCTTGTATTACCAAAAAATATCGAATTTAGTAGAAAACAAAATCATTGGTTTTGAAGCTTTATTACGTTGGCAGCATCCCACTAAGGGGTTGTTAGCGCCTGCCGATTTTCTCTCGGTTGCTGAAGAAACGGGTCTTATTATCGCGATTGAAAATGGGGTGATGACCAGTGTTGCCAAGCAATTAACCATTTGGGATAAGGAAGATAAATTTGATCATGCTTTTATCAGTATTAATTTGTCTGGCAAACATATTCTGCAATACAAATCCGTACAGCAACTAAGCCAATTAGTGCAACAACACTTTGTTGAGCCACAGCGTCTGATCATTGAATTTAATGAACAAGCGTTTCATCAGCAACCCGAGCATTCATTAACTAATTTAAAACAACTGAAGAAAACCGGGGTAAGATTAGCCCTCGATGATTATGGTTCTGGCTTGTCGTCATTAAACTATTTAAATAATTACCCGTTTGAATTTATTAAATTAGATCAAAACTTTGTCCGTTCATTAGGGGCTAATGCTAAAAATTTAGAACTCACCAAGAGTTTGGCCCGCTTAGGCGAGTCACTAGGGTTCCGGCTTATCGCCGAAGGCATTGAATCGCAAGCGCAGCTTGATAAAGTCATTGAAGCGGGATGTGAATTTGGCCAGGGATTCTTTATTAGTAAACCCGTCGCCGCAGCAGAATATAATTCAGTGGATGATATCAACCATTGCGCTTAATACCAACTTGATATAACACCAATTAAAGTAAGTACTACCCACTCAGTGGCTATACATTTACTTTAATCGGTATCGGGTCTAAATTAGCCGTTAACCAACCTGGCTAAGAAACACTTAGTTTCATTGACAGTATTGAATGAAAATAACTGTGAACATTTTTGATCGGTCACCACAATATTGTGTTTATTGACCGAAATGGATTGTACTGGTGATTTAATCGAATAAATCTTACCGTTATGTTTAAAGGACATAATAAAACTCTCTTATTTTGCGCCAAAACCCTTAGGTAAAACGGCGCAGGAACATGAAAAGCTTTTTATTGTTTGATCAAGATACTTATAGGGTATCGTACTAATTAATGGAAAGTAGCACTTATGCAGATTGGCACAATGTCGAGACACAGCTCGAGAACTCAGACAACAATTAAGCTTAAATTTTGTAGTGATGACTGACTGTGAAAGGGAAAGACAAAACAAGGATTATCTCTGTGATAATCAGTTAAATAAACAAGACGTGAATAGATAACGGCGCTACTTTAATCGCCTTTGTATAAAAAGTAAACATTTATTTCATTAAAAAAGCGCAAAATTCAGCTTGATTCCTTGATTCCTTGATTCCCTGATTCCTTGACTCCCTGATTCCTTGATTCCTTGATTCCTTGATTCCTTGATTCCTTGATTCCCTGATTCCCTGATTCCCTGATTCCTTGATTCCTTGATTCCCTGATTCCTTGATTCCCTGATTCCCTGATTCCTTGATTCCTTGATTCCCTGATTCCTTGACTCCCTGATTCCTTGATTCCTTGATTCCTTGATTCCTTGATTCCTTGATTCCTAAGCTACTTTCATCGATGCCGGTTACAAGGTAAAGTAGTTTATTACATTATTTAAATAACAAAAGAGAAACTGCATGGAAGCGAATACAGAGCGCTTACCTTTTTGCTTAATCAACAGCGATGGTATGCCAAAATTTGGCCAATTTGATCACCCCATTGAAAATTTAGCGCTAAATCAGTTTCGTTATTTTGGTAGCATGGATAAACCAGCCGGTAAGCTCAGTAAACATTTTCATTACAAACAATTCCAGTTCGTCAGTATTAATACCGCACAATACATCATTGGCATCGCCATTGCCGACATTCGTTATTTAGCCAATGGGTTTATCTATATTTATGATATCGCCAGCAACACCATCATTGAACAAAGTTGGCTACGACCGCCTGGCATAGGTTATAGCACCTGTGCTTCGCCCAGCAACGGTACGGCCTCGATAGGAACAGCGGCCAATAACATAGGCTTTATTATCCAAAATGGTCAATGGCAATTGCGGCTCAACACCCACCATGTACAAGCCGATATCTGCTTAACCCCTTTAACCAACAGCTTGCCTTTAGCCATGTGCAGTCCTACCGGGTATAACGGTTGGACTTACACCCAAAAACACAATGGTTTGCGTGTTACGGGCAAGTTAAGCGTTAACCAAAAAACGATAAATTTAAACCAGGCCCTGGCCGGTTATGATTTTTCAGCGGGTTACATGCGCCGAGAAACCAGTTGGCGCTGGGCCAGTATTAACACCCAGACAGATATTGGTATCATCGGGCTCAATTTGGCCGCGGGGGTAAATGAAACCGGCGACAGTGAAAATGTGCTCTGGCTTAATGGCAAACGCCATTACTTACCCACAGTACAATTTGATTTTAAGCGCCAGCGCAGCAGCACCCTCAATACCCAGCCCTGGCATATCCGTAGTGCCGCCAATAGCGGCCAAACCGCGAAGGTTGACTTAAACTTTACCCCGTTAAATAGTCGCCAGGAGCGCCTTAACCTTTGGTTACTGAAAAGTAATTTTCGACAATACCTCGGACATTATAACGGGGTGATTATCGACAGCGACGGTAACGAAATTATGTTCAACAATATTCTCGGATTAAGCGAAGATCATTTCGCGCGTTGGTAACTTACCGGCAGAATTCAGTATCGGGATTACTTTTTGTTGGCGTTAAGCATAGCTCTTAAGCCGGCAACGCCGGCTTTGCCTTTTTCTTGAGTCTCAACCGCGCTTTGTTTGCGTTGACTACTTTGCTCCCAGGCTAAATCGTCCTGTGGCATTTCGTATAAAAATCGTGAGGGTTCAGTGCGGATCACTTCACCATATTGGCGACGCTCTTGCGCATAAGTAAAAATTAATTCCCGTTGTGCTCTGGTAACGCCCACGTAGGCCAAACGGCGTTCTTCTTCAACGTTATCTTCATCAATACTGGTTTGATGGGGTAACATACCTTCTTCCATACCGATCAGGTAGACATAGGGAAATTCCAGGCCTTTCGAAGCGTGTAGCGTCATTAATTGCACTTGATCAGTGTCTTCTTCTTCTTCGCCACGCTCCATCATATCGCGTAACGTTAAGCGGGTGACAATTTGCGCCAACGTCATCGGCTCATCTTGCTCATTGCCGGCAAGCATATCGGTTACCCAGCTAAACAACTGGGTGACGTTCTTCATTCGCATCTCGGCGGCTTTGGTGCTTGGCGATGTATCGTACAGCCAATCTTCGTAATTGATGCTTTGAATGAAACTGCGCAGCACTGCCGCCGTATCGCCACGGTTGGCGTTATCTTCGGTTTCAACAATCATTCGGCAAAAACGCTGCACATTGGCCAACCCTCTGCCGGTCAAATGCTGTTCCAGCCCTAACTCAAAACTGGCGGCAAACATGCTGATTTGGCGAATATTGGCATAAGTGCCCAGCTTTTCTAACGTCGCCGGACCAATTTCGCGTCTTGGCACATTAACAATTCGCAAAAATGCATTATCGTCATCAGGATTTACCACCAGGCGCAAATAAGCCATGATGTCTTTAATTTCAGAGCGTGAGAAGAATGAGGTACCACCGCTGATCTTATAAGGGATACGGTTTTGCATCAGTACCTTTTCGATCACTCGTGATTGAAAGTTACCCCGATATAAAATCGCGTAATCTTTAAACTTACTTTTATTTAAAAATCGATGTCCGAGCAATTCACCGGCTACCCGCTCGGCTTCATGATCTTCATTCTTGGTCTTCACCACTCGCAATTCCGGACCATAAGCAAGCTCACTAAACAGCGCTTTATCGTATACATGCGGGTTATTGGCGATCAGGGTATTGGCACATTTCAAGATGCGACCACTGGAGCGGTAATTTTGTTCCAGTTTGATCAATTTCAACTGTGGAAAATCTTCACCCAGCAGCACCAGGTTTTGTGGTTTCGCGCCACGCCATGAATATATCGATTGATCATCATCACCCACCACAGTCAAGCGCGCACGCTCACCGACTAAATTTTTTACCAGCTCGTATTGGCTGGTGTTGGTATCTTGATATTCATCCACCAACAAGTATTGAATTTTTTTCTGCCAGCGCAAGCGCACTTCTTCAAAATTGCGTATTAACAGGGTCGGGATCATGATCAGGTCATCAAAATCCAGCGCATTATACGCCCGCATATTTTGATGATAGCGTTGATAAAACTCGGCAAATAATACCTCATCGGCGCCACGCACTACTTTTAACACTTGCTCGGGTAGTAACAGGTCATTTTTCCAGTTAGAGATCGAGCTTTGCAAACGCGACAGCAATTCTTTATCACCGTCGAGCTCTTTTTCGCTCAGCTCTTTTAATAACGCCAAGCTATCTTGATCATCAAATAAGGTAAAGCCCGGCTTAAAACCCAGGGTTTTTATTTCACGACGGACAATATCCAGACCAAGAGAGTGAAAGGTAGAAACCATTAAGCCCCGCGATAAATCACGACCCAACATTTTACTGACCCGCTCTTTCATTTCTCGGGCAGCCTTATTGGTAAAGGTTACCGCGGCAATATTGCGTGCCTTATAATCACATTCTTGAATAAGGTAAGAGATTTTCTGACAAATAACACCGGTTTTACCACTGCCAGCACCAGCCAGTACCAGGCAAGGGCCGCTAACGTAGTTTTTCGCTTCATTTTGTCCGGGGTTAAGCTTCATTTGCAGTTCTGTCAAAAAAATAAGACGGCAATTTTACCTGCTTTTTCGCTGAGCGCCTAGGGCTTGTTGATCTTTCGAACTTGTTTGTGCAATTCAGTGTGTTTTTGTTTACAATAAAAGCAGAGAAATGGTATCAGAAGAGACGATAATGATTAACGCCAAAAAAATTGAAGATATTGCCAAGCAAATTACCGAATCGATCCCGCCAGGGGTAAAAAATGTTGCTAACGATTTTGAAGCAAAAGCCAAACAGGTGCTACAAAGCAAGTTGTCACAATTAGACGTAGTCAGCCGCGAAGAATTTGACGTACAAACGCAAGTATTGATAAAAACCAGAGCAAAACTCGATGAAATGGCAGCGAAACTCGCCGAACTGGAAGAAAAGTTAAATAAACAGGACTAGTATTCCAAACCTGATTTGAGACAATAAACCGTCATCCCCGACTTGTTCGGGGACCTCCTTGATTCAAAAAGTGCATAGCAGACTTAAGCCTATCTGCCCGTAGCTCGTTGCCCGAAGCATGATTTAAATCTGAACAAATACTGCAGATTAAACGGTAACTAATCCAACTAACCTAAATAGACTTAACAACCTATCTGCCAGTAGCCCGAAGCTGTTGTCTTTATTTACTCAAAAATGCCTGATAAGCCGGATTATCGGTTTCTTCTTTGTAGTTAAAGCCCAAATCTTTTAAATGCCGGAAAAACGCTAATTGCTCGCTTTCCTTGACGCCGATACCCGCGAGTACTTGGCCAAAGGCGGCGCCGTGGTTTCGATAATGAAATAGTGATATATTCCACAGCTCACCTAATGCATCTAAAAACTTCTCTAAAGCACCTGGGTATTCTGGAAATTCAAAACTAAATAATCGCTCATTTTGTGGTGCCGTTGCTTGCCCACCAATCATGTAGCGCACATGCAATTTAGCCAATTCATTATCGGTAAAATCACTTACTGCATAACCTTGCTCAGTTAAATGTTGAACAAGTTGGTCAAGCTCGGCTTTACCTTCACTTAAACGCACGCCAACGAAGATGTGTGCTTGTGATGCATCGGCATAACGATAATTAAATTCGGTGATCGCCTTGCCATTCAAAGCCTGACAAAAACGGCGGAAGCTGCCCTTTTCTTCAGGAATAACCACCGACAATACCGCTTCTTTTTGCTCGCCCAATTCACAACGCTCTGAGACATAGCGCAGTGAGTGAAAATTCATATTCGCGCCAGACAATACCGCGGCTAATTTTTCATTACCAGCACCAGTTTGACAATATTTAGTCAGTCCAGCTAACGAAAGGGCACCTGCAGGTTCAGCAATCACTCGAGTTTGCTCAAAAATATCTTTTATTGATGCGCAAATTTCATCACTGGAAACGGTAATAACCTGATCGCAAAAATGCTTAATGAGCGAAAACGTATTGCTGCCAATGCGCTTAACTGCCACACCATCAGCAAATAGACCGACATGATCTAAATCCACCGGTTTTCCAGCTTGCATTGCCGCCGCCAAACATGCTGAATCTTCGGCTTCAACACCAATAACTTTGGTATTTGGCGATAGCTGTTTTAAATAAACCGCCATACCCGCAAGCAAACCACCACCACCAACAGGGATAAAGACCACATCGGCATTGGGTAATTGTTGCATTAATTCTTTAGCAACAGTTCCTTGCCCGGCGATAACGTCGGGATCATCAAACGGGTGAATAATGGTTTTATTTTCTTGTTCGGCAAATTCCATTGAGGCTTGCTGAGCTTCGTTAAAACTTTTACCAATTAAACGCACTTCAGCGCCAAAGCGGCGAACATTGTCGACCTTTATATCGGGCGTGGTGATAGGCATAACAATGGTGGCATTGATGCCTAGCTGTTTAGCCGCTAACGCTAACCCTTGCGCATGATTACCAGCGGATGCGGCAATAACCCCATATTGGCTTTGCTCTTTTGGCAATTGTGCAAGCTTATTATAAGCGCCGCGAAGTTTAAATGAATGAACAGGTTGCTGGTCTTCACGCTTTAAGTAAATTTCGTTACCCAGCTTTGCTGATAATTTAGTACAACTAGTAAGCTCAGTTTCAACGGCAACATCATAAACAGGAGCCATTAAAATCCGACGTAAATATTCTAAACCAATATCTCTCATCGCCTGTTTTCCTTTTATAATCAGCGCCTCTGCCGCGATACTGGTCGCCATGATTTCACCTATTTAACCTTAATAGCCTAGCTGATCTAGTAATTCACGATTTCTAACAGCACCTTTGTCAGCACTGGTTGCTAACATTGCATAATTCTTTAACGCGTAACTAATTGGACGATCTCGATTCACCGGGCTCCAAGCATCTCTGCCTTTTGCTTCCATCGCCACCCGACGAGCTGCAAGTACATCTTCAGAAAGTTCTAATTTAATCGAACGGTTAGGAATATCGATATGAATAATGTCGCCTTGCTCAACCAAGCCAATAGTACCACCGGCAGCAGCTTCTGGAGAAACATGGCCAATTGATAAACCTGATGTACCACCAGAGAAGCGCCCATCCGTTAACAACGCACATGCTTTACCTAAGCCCATCGATTTTAAATACGTGGTTGGGTAAAGCATTTCTTGCATACCTGGGCCACCTTTAGGGCCTTCGTAACGTATAACAACGACTTCGCCAGCCACTACTTTGCCATCTAAAATACCCGCTACTGCAGCATCCTGGCTTTCAAAAATATGCGCCGGACCGGTAAAGGTTAGGTTATCGTCTGATACGCCAGCGGTTTTAACAACACAACCGTCGACAGCAATATTACCGGAAAGTACCGCTAAACCACCTTCTGTAGAAAAAGCATTTTCAAGATTACGAATACAACCATTTTCTCTGTCATCGTCTAAGGTATCCCAGCGACAATCCTGGCTAAACGCTTTCGTGGTACGAATACCAGCAGGTCCGGCACGGTAGAATGTTTTAACATCTTCATCGTCGGTGACGGTAATATCATATTTGGCGATGACATCAGCTAAGGTAGTACCTAACACATTTGGCACATCGGTAGTTAATAAATTAGCGCGTGCCAATTCACCTAAGATAGCGACTACCCCTCCTGCGCGATGCACATCTTCCATATGATATTCAGGCGTTGATGGCGCAACTTTACATAACTGCGGCACAATGCGTGATAATTTATCCATGTCTTCCATGGTGTAATCTATTTCCGCTTCTTGTGCTGTGGCGAGTAAATGCAATATGGTATTGGTTGAACCACCCATCGCAATATCTAGACACATAGCGTTGGCAAAAGCAGCTTTACTGGCAATATTACGTGGTAAAGCTGACTCATCGTTGTCTTGGTAATAACGTTTAGTTAAGTTAACTATTTGCTTACCGGCGTCTAAGAACAGTTGTTCGCGATCGCTATGAGTCGCTAACATTGAACCGTTCCCTGGCAGCGCTAAACCTAATGCTTCAGCTAAACAGTTCATTGAGTTAGCGGTGAACATACCAGAACATGAACCACAAGTAGGGCATGCTGAACGTTCTACTTGCTCAGATTGTGCGTCAGATACTTTTGGATCGGCACCCTGGATCATCGCGTCCACTAAATCGAGTTTGATTATTTGCTCGGAAAGCTTAGTTTTACCCGCTTCCATTGGACCGCCAGAAACAAAAATAACAGGAATGTTAAGGCGCATCGCTGCCATCAACATGCCTGGGGTGATTTTGTCACAGTTTGAAATACATACCATGGCATCAGCGCAATGGGCATTTACCATATATTCTACCGAGTCAGCGATAAGATCGCGTGACGGTAAACTATAAAGCATACCGCTGTGACCCATGGCAATACCGTCATCAACCGCGATGGTATTAAACTCTTTCGCCACACCACCAGCTTCTTCAATTGCCCCAGCAACCAACTGCCCCATATCTTTTAAGTGCACATGGCCAGGAACAAACTGGGTGAACGAGTTCACCACGGCGATAATAGGCTTGCCAAAATCCCCATCTGTCATGCCAGTAGCGCGCCATAAAGCACGAGCGCCAGCCATATTGCGACCTTGAGTAGAAGTTGCCGATTTCAATTGTGGCATTGTATTTCCTTTCTAACTAAATTGTTGGGTTTATAATATGCGCATTAGGCACATTATTTTACTGGATCTAACCAGCCAGATTTCACTTCAGTGCTACCGTCAAACATACCAAAGAAGGCATCCTGGATTTTCTTGGTGACTTCACCACGCTTACCACTACCCACTTGAATGCCATCAACAGTACTTACCGGAACAATTTCTGTGGCGGTGCCACACATGAAAAATTCATCGGCAAGGTATAAGGTTTCACGAGCGATCAGTTCTTCACGCACTTCATAACCTAAGTCGTTGGCAAGGGTGATCACGGTATCACGAGTTAGACCGGATAAAATTGAGCACGACCCTGGTGGCGTATAAATAATGCCTTTACGCACTAAAAATAAGTTTTGACCGGCGCCTTCACTGACGTAATTATTCACATCCAGTGCGATACCTTCGGTATAACCATGACGATGCGCTTCTCTTGAAATAAGTTGTGAAGATAGGTAGTTACCACCGGCTTTTGCGGCAGTCGGCATAGTATTAGGCGCTAAGCGATTCCATGAAGAAACACCTACATCAACGCCATTTTCCATGGCATCGGCACCTAAATAAGCTTCCCAACTAAAGGCCGCTACCATTAGATCCGCTTGTGCATCTGGCGCCGGACGCAGACCCATGCCAATGTCGCCTAAAAAGGCAAGAGGACGTAAGTAAGCCGATTTCAAGCCATTTTCGGCAACAGAATCACGACACGCTTGCATCACTTCTTCACGCGTGTATGGAATATCCATGCGATAGATTTTTGCTGAATCAAATAAACGATCGATATGCTCTTCTAAACGAAAAATACACGTTCCTTTATGTGTTTCGTAGGCGCGAATGCCTTCAAATACTGATGAACCATAGTGCAATGCGTGACTCATCACATGTACCGTCGCATTTGCCCACGGCATTAACTCTCCATTAAACCAAATTTTTTCAGCGTTAACCTTAGCCATTCTTCTTTCCTAATATCTTTAATACTGTAGCCATTATAGTTGTTAAACTAGGCCATGAATTTTTGCAGAGCCTGATCTTCAACCTTTATTTGCTCAATGTCGATTATTTTCAACAATTGGTTTTTCAAATTATCGACTGATTTGTCACTAACTACTGACAGTTCGATGGTGAGTTGCTCAAGTTCACTGACCGGAAACATAGTCATGCCAACGACATTAAAGCCTCGATAACGAGTCACTTGTAGCAGTCTTTCCAACACCACCGGCTGATGCTTAGCGGTTATTGTTAAGTTATGTTGTTGCATTAACCTGTCTCCAAAATGTTAACTTACTAGCCTTAAAGCTTGCTGAACCAAGTGAATAAATATGCAACATATTTATTTCACCGATTCAAGCATAGCTTCGTTGGCAGCATTAGGTGGTACTAAGGGCCAGACATTGTCTAATTCATCTATTCGTACCTGTAATAGATAAGGCCCATCATGCGCGAGCATTTCTTTAAGTGCAGCGTCAACCTGCTGCTTGGTAGTGATCACCTGTCCTTTAATATCAAACGCTTGCGCCAACATCACAAAATCAGGATTATCACTTAAATCGGTTTCACTGTATCGTTCTTCAAAAAATATTTGCTGCCATTGGCGCACCATGCCAAGGCGGGCATTATCGATTAGCACTATTTTTACCGGAATGCCGTAGCGCTTTAATGTCGCCAGCTCTTGCACATTCATCATAAAGGAGCCGTCGCCAGAGACCGCGATCACGGTATCGTTTGGTCGAGAGACCTGTGCCCCTATGGCTGCCGGCAAGCCAAAGCCCATCGCCCCCTGGCCACCACTGGATAAAAAGTTTTCCGGCTGAGCAAAGGCCATATGCTGTGCCGTCCACATCTGATGCTGACCAACATCGGTAGTAACCACAGTCGTATCTGGCATTAGCTGGCTCAGTTTGTTTAACAAGGCCGGTGCAAAAATTTTCTCGCCCGGGTGATCATATTGCCAGGCAAAATCAATAATCATCCGTCGGCAATATTGTTGCCACGGGGCAATGTCGGTAGTCACTGCCGTGGCCGGCAAATTCACTTTCAAATCGCCTAATAGCGCCACATCAACCAGACGTCGCTTGTTCACTTCCGCCTGGTCAATATCAAAATGAATCACTTTGGCATTGCTGGCAAATTCTTTTAATTTACCGGTAACCCGGTCATCAAAACGAGCACCAACGGCAATTAATAAATCACACTGTTGAACCGCATAATTTGCCGCTTTAGTGCCATGCATGCCGAGCATGCCCAAATAATATTCATCGTCAGCGGCAACAGTACCTAAACCTTTCAATGTTGACACGCTCGGTATTTTGCTGAGCTGAGAAAATTCTCTTAATTCACTCACCGCATCGGCCATGCCAACACCACCGCCAACATAAAGCACCGGTTTCTTCGCCTGGCTGATTAATGTTTTCGCTTGTTCAATCGCGAGATCATGATGACAGTCGACAGCCGTCGGACCGTTGCCATTCATTGGACCCTTGCCACCAACCTGAGTCTCGGCAACCTGAATATCTTTTGGTATATCAATCAATACCGGTCCCATTCGGCCTGATAGCGCGATGCTAATGGCTTCTTCAATGGCAGTAGGAATGTCCTCGACGTTCGTCACCTGCACACAGTGTTTGGTAACCGCCAGTGATAAACCAATAATATCCACTTCCTGGAACGCATCACTGCCCATAGCAACGGTTGGTACCTGGCCGGTAATTGCAACCACAGGAACAGAATCGCTCATCGCATCGGCAAGGCCGGTTATTAAATTGGTCGCGCCAGGCCCTGAAGTCGCTAAACAAACGCCTACTTTCTTACTGGCTCTGGCATAGCCGACAGCAGCAAAGGCAGCGCCTTGTTCGTGTCGACATAAAAAATGCTTTATCGGGCTGTCATAAATTGCATCATACAACGGCATAATGGCACCGCCCGGGTAACCAAATACGCTATCTACGCCATGCTGTTGTAATATTTGTAATGTTAATTCTGCGCCAGTCATCTACTCGTCTCAATTGAATTGGCTGGTTAAAGCCCTATAAATAATTCTTTCTTTAGGCTATCCCTGCCTACCAAGCATAATTATGTCCATATAAAAAAAACCCCCGGTTCTTGCGAAGCGGGGGTTGAATATTTCGTTATTTCTCTTAACTCAACACCTAGCCCGCAATGATGTAATAATCACTACGACGACACGGTTAATAATCAGGTGTAAGTTTTTCATAATTTAGCTTTGCTTAGTTTTTTAATAATTTTTGCAAGTGATGTATTTTTACCATAGCTAAATGTTGGTCACAAGCTTTTTTAATGAATAACTAATAACTAAATACTTATTCACCTTTACTAAATAAATATATTTAATCGCGATTTCCTCGATTACAACTACAATTAACAGACAAGGATAGTTAAAAAAATGGATTTTTTATGGCCCTCGCATGCATCTACTCACGCGCTCGAATTGGATTAGAATCGCCATTAGTCACCATCGAAATACACTTAAGCGCCGGTTTACCCGGATTTCATATTGTCGGTCTGGCGGAAACCTCGGTAAAAGAGTCAAAATCTCGGGTGCGCAGCGCCATCATCAACTGCGGCTTTGAATTTCCGGCGCGAAAAATCATCGTCAATTTAGCGCCGGCAGACTTGCCCAAAGAAGGTGGCCATTTCGACTTGCCGATTGCCATCGGTATATTGGCCGCCTCGGAACAAATACCCAGCCAGGAGTTGCTCAATTACGAATTTGCCGGCGAGTTGGCCTTATCGGGCGAGTTGCGCGCCATTATCGGTGAAATCCCCTTGGCCATTGCCAGCAGAAACAGCCAACGCACTCTGGTATTGCCCGAGAGTAATGCCAGGCAAGCCTGTCGAGTAAACGCAGCAAGCATCATCGCCTTACGGCATTTAAACGAACTATTTCCGCATTTTGCCCGGCAACAACCGCTACCTTTGATGCAGTATCAGCCGGTAGAACAAGAGCATTTCGTCGCAGATATAGATAGCAATGACATCAAGGATGTGATCGGCCAGCCATTGGCAAAAAGGGCATTAGAACTGGCCGCGTCCGGCGCGCATAACCTGCTTTTTATTGGCCCCCCTGGTACCGGAAAGACGATGCTGGCAAGCCGACTGCCCGGCATTTTACCGCCGATGACCACAGAAGAATCATTAGAAACTGCAGCAATTCATTCGATTTGTGCACACAATCTCAATAATAACTATTGGCTCAAACGGCCATTTCGAGCGCCACATCATACCGCCTCGGCGGCAGCGCTGGTCGGTGGCGGCAGCCAGCCAGTGCCAGGCGAAATATCATTGGCGCATAACGGGGTATTATTTCTCGATGAACTGCCCGAATATAATCGCAGGGTGCTCGATGTCTTAAGAGAGCCGATGGAGTCGGGGGAAGTCACCATCTCCAGAGCATTGCACAAGATGACCTACCCGGCTAAGTTCCAACTGGTGGCGGCGATGAACCCTAGCCCAACCGGTTTTTATACCGATAAACGTAGCACACCAGAGCAAGTACTGCGTTACTTAAATAAGTTATCCGGACCCTTTTTGGATCGTATCGACATTCAATTGGAAGTCTGTCGATTACCCAAAGGCTTATGGAACAACAACCCAAATAATAATGAAAGCAGTAAAACAATAAGTCAGCGGGTACATAACTGCCGGCAAATACAACTTAACCGCCAAGGCAAGGCGAATGCTTACTTAACCAGCCCTGAACTTAAACAGCATTGCTACTTAACTGATGAAGATTGTGAATTTTTAGAACTGGCGGTAGAGAAGCTTGGACTATCGACGCGGGCGCATCACAAGTTATTGAAAATTGCCCGCACCATAGCCGATTTAAAACAACAAAAAGATATTGCCAAAGAACATTTAATTGAGGCGTTATCCTATCGGGCAATGGACCGACTGATCCGGCATTTGACCGAAAGTGTTATCGGTTAATGGTATTTATAATTGCTGGCAATGGCTAGAGACTGTACTTGCCTTAATAGGCGCTTTCTTTGTTAAATTTGAAGATTTTCCATAAACCAAAAAAAGAAAAACCCTCGACACTTTCGCACCGAGGGTTTATATCTGGCGTCATATTGTAAGGGCATCACCACTCGATTATATCGGCGGGAGAGGAATCCTTACTGACTATAGCCTAAATCTACATGAAACCAAGAGAGGTTGTCAAGTTGAGAGCATTGAACCATTTAGTAATTGAGCCTTTTATATCAGGTCCAAGGCTTGCCAAGTATAAAAGTTTCTTCAACTCTAAAAGTAATGTTGAATTATTTGGTTGCTATTTATGGAATAAAGATATTGTTTCTGCCTTTTTTCCAATTATTCAGTTAGTAGAAGTCGCACTTAGAAACGCTATTCATAACCACGCTACAAGCAGTCTAGGTAGGTATTGGTTTGATAACTTAGCAACTAAATCGATATCCAGTCTTACTTTTGTACAGCAAGGAAATGTCAGATATCATGGAAGTGCTCTAAATTCTGCTCGCAATCAAATCAGACAAGAATTAAATCTTGCAAAGCACGTAACAATATCTGCTGATAGAATAGTAGCTAAAATGACCTTTGGATTCTGGACAAATTTATTTAGAGTGCCTTTTGAGGTTAATCGTAACCCTCAAGCGTTATGGCCCGCATTAATTCGCCCTGTATTTCCTAATCTACCAAGAGGACATAGGGGTAGAGTTAATATCCACACCCACATCCAAGCGATACAAACATTTAGAAATAAAGCATTTCACCATGAACCCGTGTGGAATATAGGCAGACCAGCATCAGTGCCGAATGCAATCAATGAGTTACACAGCCAAAAAGAGTTGCTAATAAAAGTACTAAAGTGGTTATCTAAAGATGCCGTAAAACTTGCTGAACGCTCTGGCTATATTGCAAATTTAAACTTAGTACTATCACAAGATTACTTGAACCACTTGCAAAACCCTAATGATAATGAAAAAGCATTGAGCGTATTTAAAAGAGAGTTAAACAGCATATTAAAACAAGATACTATTATCGTTGATTTAATGAAAAACAATGAACTCATTGCCAAAGTGTATTCGTCCAGATAACACAATACCGATTCGAATATAAGTCAATGCTTAACGGTTTTCATCATCCAGTTTTGTTCGAGCAATCCTAAATATCTGATTAACCTAAAGGCCAACTACAACACCTGGCTAAAAGTAATTAAAACCAATTTACAAGTAAGTGAGCTTTCGCCGTCAAAATGAGACCCGATTTCGCCTCACTTACAACCGTTCTCAATTATTCCGAAAAATATCATTTATTTTGAAAAATATGGGCAAATGAAAACACCCACTGAAACCAAGTAAGCTAAGGTTACAGTGGGTGGCCTATTTACTTGCCGTTCGTCCATACGTTTCTTCAAGTAACAGATGCCCAATTCAAATGGTTTTATCGCCGCCGCTGAGCTGATCCGCCGCACTCGGCCTTTTACTGGGGTTCCACATAGTAGGTCTAGCTAACCAAAGTAATCATATATTCATACCTTTTAGACCGTTAATTAATGAAAACAGCGGGTTAGAATTGTTTTAACATAAACATTTTGCTTTAATGGCTAGTAATTACTCAATTAGACAGATACAAAAATGACAGGCATTTCAGTAGAAGAAATTGAATCCTCAGCTAATGAGATATATACACTCATCGCATACTTTGACAAACCCAAAGAAGAACAAACCATTGAGGAGTTTGATAGGCACAGTTTACAGTTAGAATTAGCTGTCGAAAAGTTCAAAAAAAAGAATTGCTGAATCGAATGAGGAGCTCAGACAACAATGCGCGGAGCAACTTGAAACACTAAGTGAGCAACTAGATTACATTTCAGATGCAAAAGACAAAATACAACAAAAGTCCTTTTCCTTTCTTGGGATGTTAATTGGTCTGGGTAGCTTGGTTGCCACACTGTTTCCCACTTTACCATTTCACTACTGGACAATAGGAATGGCTCTATTTACAAGCGTTTGTGGTGCTTACTATTTCAAATTTTACAAACCAAGAAATGAGCTGGCTGGCCATGAAAAAAACGGGCTAGAACTAGTTAATGATATTAAAAGTAACCTTGCAAATGTAAATACTGTTCCGGACAAACTACTTAAACTCGAGAAAGTAGTTATATCTGATTTTTCTGATTTGAAAGAGAAAAGAAATAATTTAGCTGACTATCTAGACACCAAGGAGGAGAAGTAATGATGCAGTTTCCTCCTCAATGGGCAATTGTGGCAGCGATTGTTTACCTCCTCGTCCTTATTGCGTATTGTAAATTCAACGACAAAATGACACCTAAACTTGAAACAATCATTGCGATCATCCTTTCGGTAGGTGCCATTTTTAATTCTGGTCTGTTACTAATCAACATTCTATTCCAAGACCTAAATTTGGGAGATGTTGAAAACTTCAAGGAAGTAATTAGCCTAGGCTGTGTTGCAGTAATCTGGGTTTCATTTACCGCACTAAAGGCCAGTTCTACAACGAAAGCGATAAATGCCACGGATTAATAAATATGTATAAAAGGTTTTCAAACCTGTTTCGGGGTGTGTGGCTTATATTACACATGTTTGTTGCTAAAAGGGGGAATTGGTTTATTAGATCCCCCTTGAAACCATATATTAAGCTTTTGCCTTAGGTTTTAAACCTGCAAGCATTTTGACAGCACCGCTTAAATCACGGTTTGCTTTTAACACTGAATCAAGACGCTCGGCAAATTCGAACAACACCAGCCTTATACTTTGTGCGTATTGCAGACATTCTTCATCAGTATGATTGTGCAGACCTTCACTAACGGCACTGTATAAAAGTTTTAATGGATTATGACCACTGATTAATAATCCCTGCGGCAATGCAGCTTTAATTTTATCAACGGCTTTAGTGAACTGTGTTTCAGCCTTGGCAGCTTTTAGTTCTTCGATAATTTCTTTATCTACTGGCAATACTTCAACCGCTTGTATTATCTTATCGAAGATACGGTCCTTTTGTGAGTCAAGTACCCTGCGGTAATAGCTAAATGCACCGATACCCATGCCTTGGTTTTCATTTGCCATACCTTTGAAGAATAGATCTCGTTCGCTTTTGATTAGCTTGTTAACTTTCTCTGGCACACGCTTACCAAACTTAGGTATTTCACCAACTTTAGCTACAATACTGTTATAACCACCATCAAATTCATGTAAATATGCAAAGACCTTTTCAGTTACACCACAATTACGGCAAGTGTATTTAATAAAATTCATATTTAACTCTTTGTCGCTTAAATGAGTGCCATATTGGGTTCTAGTAAAAAATAAACGATTACCTTTACACTTCTCATGAGGGCAATACAGCAAGGGCTCTATATTTTCATTAACACTAGATACAGTGTGTTTTGGCCTCTGAATATCAAAATCAATACACTTAACCGTGTGATTTGGTGGGGTTTCTTCAAGGAATGTTTTGAAGTCAACTTCTGGGATTGTTGGTTTTTCTTTTTCTTCTGACACTATTCTACATCCGTACAAAATTGCGAGCTTAATTACTAATAAAACATAGCTTTTTTGAGATCGCAAGACAAAACTGCAAACTTATCCACAGTCATTTAGGTATAGCCTTTTGACCATATAACACTGATTTATCTTATGTATTCAATCTAGCTTTTGACTTGTAAATGTATAGTTTTATTTGTTTCCTAGCTAGAGATTAGACGGCAATGACAGCAATGTTGTTAGTAGTTTCTAATGCTCAAGAATAGTAGCCAAAAACGCCTTGATCACCGGTTCGTCCATACGTTTTTTTAAGCAGCAGATGCCCAATTCAAACGGTTTTATCGCCGCAGCGGAGCTAATACGCCGCACCCGGTCTTTTACCGGACTGTTTTCTAACACCACTTCTGGCGCAATGCCGACACCACAGCCAAGTGCGACCATAGAAACCAGCGCCTCATGGCCAGACACGGTGGCATAAATATTGGGTTTGCCCTGGCCCTTTTGTCGATACCAATGTTCAAAGCGTTTTCTTGCCGCGCCATGATCGGGCAAGATGATCGGCATTTGTTGCCAGTTCACTTGCCGCTGTGCTAGTTTTTGGCTCACCTGGCAATCGATGGTAGGGGCAATAATCGATAATGGAATTTGTGCCAGCGAATAAAAGTAACAGCTTTTCGGTAGCGATTCCGGATAAGCGGCAATGGCAAAATCCACTTGCTTGTCGATCACTTTCTCCACCGCATTGGCGGCATTACCAGTATCGAGCATGATCTCGATGTGCGGATAAAGCCGGCGAAAACCATCAAGCAGCTGGGGTAAATGGGAATAGGCCGCCGTTACTGAACAATAAAGACTGAGTTTGCCGGTAAGTTGTGGTTGCTCTGCCTGTAATTCACCTTGAAATTGTTGCCATTGCAATAATTGTTGATTGGCATATTGTTCAAATTTTCTGCCGGCAACGGTTAACTCTACAGTGCGATTATCACGCTGCAATAACTGACAACCCACTTCATCTTCAATGCGTTGGATCATTCGTGACAGCGTAGACGGACTGACATGATGGGCATGCGCAGTTTGGCCAAAATGCAAACTACCGGCTAAATGACAAAATACTTGCAGTGATTTTATATCCAAAACTCATTTCCTTAATCGCCAACACTTACATTATTGCACAATTTGAAATGTAGTGATGCAAATATATCATTTTAAGCAACGTTAAGTTTGCGCTAAGCTGTGTTCATTGGCTACCAAATCACGAGTAGCGTTATATTTCTGGAGAACAACATGGCGAATTATTTCAACACTTTAAGCTTACGCGATCAATTATCACAATTAGGTAAATGTCGCTTTATGAAACGCGAAGAATTTAATGATGGCTGTAATTTCATTAAAGACTGGAATATTGTCATTGTCGGTTGTGGCGCACAAGGGTTAAACCAAGGTTTAAACATGCGTGATTCAGGTTTAAACATTTCTTATGCGTTGCGTGAAGCAGCAATCACATCGAAACGTCAATCTTGGCAGTGGGCTACTGAAAACGGTTTTACTGTTGGTACCTACGAAGAATTAATTCCACAAGCGGACTTAGTATTAAACTTAACGCCAGATAAACAACACACATCAGCGGTTACTGCCGTAATGCCACACATGAAGCAAGGCTCAACGTTAGCCTATTCTCATGGTTTCAACATTGTTGAAGAAGGCATGCAAATTCGTTCTGACATCACCGTTGTTATGGTTGCGCCTAAGTGTCCAGGTACCGAAGTACGTGAAGAATACAAACGTGGTTTTGGTGTACCAACACTGATCGCCGTTCACCCGGAAAATGATCCACAAGGTAATGGTTTAGCCATCGCCAAAGCTTACGCCTCAGCAACTGGTGGTGACCGTGCCGGTGTACTTCAGTCTTCATTCATTGCCGAAGTTAAATCGGATTTAATGGGCGAGCAAACCATTTTATGTGGGATGTTGCAAACCGCCGCAGTATTAGGCCACAAGCAATTGGTTGCCCAAGGTATGGACGCAGCTTACGCACGTAAATTATTGCAATACGGCATTGAAACTACCACCGAAGGGTTAAAACACGGCGGCATCACCAACATGATGGACCGTTTATCAAACCCGGCGAAAATCAAAGCCTTTGATATGTCAGAAGAATTAAAAGTTATCTTGCGCCCATTATTTGAAAAGCACATGGATGATATCATCGATGGTCATTTCTCCAAGACGATGATGGAAGATTGGGCCAATGACGACGCTAACCTGTTAAAATGGCGTGAAGAAACGGCTGAAACTTCGTTCGAACAAGCACCAGATTGTGACACGGAAATCACTGAACAGGAATATTACGATAAAGGTATCTTCGTCGTTGCTATGGTAAAAGCAGGGGTTGAATTAGCGTTTGAAGCTATGGTTGCTGCCGGTATCATCGATGAATCAGCCTACTATGAGTCATTGCACGAAACGCCACTTATTGCTAACTGTATTGCCCGTAACAAATTATACGAGATGAACGTAGTAATTTCTGATACTGCCGAATACGGTAACTACTTATTTACTCATGCCGCGCAACCGTTACTTGCCGATTACGCCAGTAAATTAACGTTAGAGCAGTTGGGTGAAGGCTTATCAGCAAGCTCAAATG
The DNA here is from genome assembly GCF_000764205.1 of Thalassotalea sp. ND16A. GTDB lineage: Bacteria > Pseudomonadota > Gammaproteobacteria > Enterobacterales > Alteromonadaceae > Thalassotalea_A. Next base: position 119,600 of record NZ_JQDZ01000123.1, on the reverse strand, counting down.
GCGTAGACAATGTACGTTTAATTGAAGTGAATGAAGCCATTCGCAGCCATGGTGTAGAAGTTGTTGGTAAAGAGCTTCGCGGCTACATGACTGACATGAAACGCATCGTTGAAGCGAATCAGTAACTCTTACTGATAATGCTCTTGCTAGATTAGAAACTTCTTGTTCTGCGGTACATATGTTGTGCCGCAGACAGTTTTCCCGCCCCACCATATCCTGTTTACATTTTTCTTTCCATTTTCAACAATTTTGGCATTAATTAAATTGCAAATTAAACCTTGCAAAGCTTTAGCTAAACGTAAAATTCACCTAGAATTAGCGCAATTTCGAAATAGCTGAAGAATCGAGTAATGAACAAGCCAAATAACAAAATCTTAGTGATCAACACCGGCGGTACTATTACCATGGCAGCAAAAGCCAGTGGCGAGTTACAAGCGGGTAAAGGCGAAGTGCTGATTGAATTAATCAAAAACCTGACCACTGATTTATGCTCTACCATTGAAGTCAAACCGCTCACCGGTGCCGATGGTGCGGTGATAGGCACCAGTGATTCCAGCGAAATTGGCCCCAAACACTGGGATGCCATGGCCAGTATGATCATATCTCATAATGATGATTATGATGGCTTTGTTGTCCTCCATGGTACCGATACTATGTCTTACACCGCTTCAGCGTTATCGTTTTGTTTGGCGCAAAATACCAAGCCCGTTGTGGTGACTGGTGCACAGGTACCATTAAGCAAACCCGGTAGTGACGGCTTGCAAAACCTGCGTTTGGCCTTGTATGTTGCCGATCAATCGGGCAAATCGTTGCCTGCTTTGAGTGAAGTGATGATATGTTTTGCCGGGCAATTATTGCGCGGCAACCGCTCACGCAAATCAAGTACCCGCTCTGCTGTTGGTTTCTCTACCCCTAATGCGCAAATATTAGGTGAACTGTTTCCGGTACCCACCATATTTAAAGAGCAATTACGTGCCTTGCCAAATGCCTATCCACCACTAAACAATTCTTCTTTGGGTTATAGTGACAAGGTATTAAGCATGAACCTAAACCCTGGTTTTACTGGTGAATTATTACTGAAAATCATCAAAGGTAGTGATATTGAAGGTCTGGTATTACGGGTCTTTGGTAGCGGCACAGCACCGGATGATTTTAATTTAGCGCAAGTGGTAGAGCAGGCGAAAAATGAAACCAACGATCGCTTTAAATGTGCGGTGATCGTTACCGATGTTTACAACGGCAGTTTAGATATTCACCGCTATGCAGCCGGTAAAAATCTGCGTTCTCCATTTATTATCGATGGTCGTGATATGACACCTGAGGCGGCGAGTACGAAATTAATGTGGGTATTAGGCAGTGATGACAGAAAACAGCAATTGGTGAAATTACTGGGTTCTGCGGTTTGTCATGAGATGTCGGCGAAGTAAACGATCTCTTCGGGGATAACGCGGTGTAAGTTAACTAAGCTCATCAATACTCAGCTATTATTAGCAAGCATACACCGTCATTCCGTGCGAGCCAAAGCGAGATACGGGACCTCCCCTCGCATGCAGAGACTTTAAAAAGAAATAAAATAAAATTTTTATATGCACACTATTACTGGAGGAGGTACCGGATGTCGCTAGGGCTCCTCCGGCATGACGGTGTCGTTTTTCTAGTTTCTTGCAGGCCAAAATCATATACGAAATTTAACACCGTCATTCCGTTGCAGAACGGAACCTCCTGACGCCTATCGAGCTTTAATTACTTTGCCTATGAACGAACTTGGCCTTCACCAAATACGATGAATTTCTCTGTCGTTAGTGCTTCCAGGCCCATTGGGCCGTAGGCGTGTAACTTACTGGTGGAGATGCCAATCTCTGAGCCCAGGCCCAATTCACCACCATCGGAAAATCGCGATGAGGCGTTAACCATAACCACAGAAGAATTAATGCGGCGCACAAATTCATTGGCACGGGAATAGTCCTGGGTAACAATCACTTCGGTATGATCGGAACTGTATTGCTGAATATGGGCAATGGCTTGTTCAAAGCCAGTCACTTGCTTAACGGCAATCTCCTGGGCCAAATACTCAGCATCGTAATCCGCGCTTGTTGCCACTGTGGCGTCACTGAAATACTCTATGGTTTGCTCACAAGCGTGTATTTTCACCTTAAATTCGGCCAGTGCTGTCGCCGCCTTTGATAAAAATTCAGTACTGATATTCTGGTGCACCAACACGGTTTCCAATGAATTACAAGCACTTGGACGCTGGGTTTTACCATTGACTAAAATGCCAACCGCTTTATTGATATCCGCGGCTTTATCGACATACAGATGACAAACCCCTTTAAAATGTTGGATCACTGGAATTCGCGAATTATCACTGACATAACGAATCAAGCCTTCGCCGCCACGTGGGATCACTAAATCTATGTATTGATTCAGGGTTAGCATTTTTTCGATGACCTGGCGATCCGGATCCGGCACCACAGATACCGCTTCAGCGGCGATGGAAAATTCTGTTAAGGTGCCATGTAGAATATCGGCAATCGCCAAATTACTGTGCAGCGCTTCGCTGCCGCCGCGTAAAATCACACCGTTGCCCGACTTAATACAAAGCGCGGCAGCTTCCGCCGTGACATTGGGGCGCGCTTCGTAAATCATCGCGATAACCCCTAATGGAATGCGCATTTTGCCAACTTCAATGCCGTTAGGGCGTTTTCGCATCGCCGATTTACAGCCTACCGGGTCTGGCAAGTTCACAATATCGATTATGGCATCACTAATGCCCTGGATGCGTTCTGGCGTTAACAACAATCGGTCCAGCATGGCGCTCGACAGGCCTTTGCTTTCGCCCTGGCTAATATCTTTGCTATTTTCACTGATAATATGTTGCGCCTTCGCAACTATATTATCTGCCATTGCCGTTAACAGGCGGTTTTTTGTTTTCGTATCAAGCTGTGCCGTTTGCAATGCCGCTACTTGCGCTTTTTTTGCTAAATTGGCAATATCAAATTGCTCTTTAATATTCATATTCTTACTCTGCTTTTTCCATCAACACCAAATCATCCCGGTGGATGATCTCTTTACTTGGGCAATAACCCAAAATGGTGTCGAAATCATTCGAATTTTTGCCTTTAATTTTTACCAGGTCCTGGCTGCTATATTGGCTTATGCCTTTGGCCAAGACCCGGCTATCACAATGGGCGGTAATGCTTACCGACTCCCCTTTGATAAAATCACCAGAGATTTCCACAATACCACTTGCTAACAAAGACGCGCCTTTATTCAGCAAGGCATTAATCGCCCCTTCATCGATGACAATAGAGCCATGACTTTTCAGCGTATGTTTGAGCCAGTGTTTTTTCGCTTTCAATGCACTTTGTTTGGCAACAAAGCGAGTACCTGGATTTTCGCCAAGCAATAATTTATCAAACACGGCAGAATTACTGCCGTTTAAAATATAGGTTTCAATGCCATGCTCAGTCGCTTTCTCTGCCGCCTGGATCTTGGTTTTCATGCCGCCGGTGGCAATTTTATTGCTGGTGCCGCCCGCCATTTGATAGAGAGCGTCATCAATAGTGTTAATTTCACTAAACAATTTGGCGTCACTATTGCTGCGTGGATCACTATCAAAAACACCGTCGACATCACTCAAAATAAACAAACAGTCGGCATCACTTACCATAGCCACCAGTGCAGCAAGATTATCATTATCGCCCACTTTTAGCTCGTCGGTAGCCACCGTGTCATTTTCATTGACCACAGGTAAAATATTATTTTCCAGTAACATTCTCAGCGTATTTTTAATATTGATAAAACGCCGTCTGTCTTTTAAATCACCATGGGTAATTAATAATTGCGAGCAGGGGGTATCAAAAAAACGCTGCCAGTTCGCCATCATTTGCATTTGCCCAACCGAGGCCATCGCTTGTTTCGCCGCAATCGAGGGGTTGGGGGAGCCGTGATGAATTAATTGACGACCGGCTGCCACGCTGCCAGAAGAGACTAAGATCACTTCTTTATCGCGTTTATGACATTCGGTAATAAAGCGGGCAATGGACAATAGATATTTGCCACTGCAGCCTTTGCCATCCGGGGCAACTAAGGCGCTACCCACTTTTATCACAACCCTTTTAAAATTCATTTATCGTCCGCATAGCATAGTCTCAGCCCTAAAGAATACAGCTTGCACGGTTACGATCAAATAACTTTTTGAAAATACATATAATTAATTCTCTTGCTGGCATTGCCAACCACGACAATGGGCGCTAATCTCAAGCATACAAGCAATAATAAGAAAGTTAGAAATTAATGTCAGAATTGATAAAAACCTGGTTAACGGCAAGTGGCTTAAGCGGCGATTTAGTTCTTCCGGTATCCGCGGCCATAGGTTTAATATTATTACTCAGCATTTGCTGGATTAGTTTTTACATCGCCAAACATCAAGTATTGCAATTGGTGCATAAAATCGTCACCCGCTCCAGCAATCAATGGGACGATTTATTGGTCTCAAATAAGGTATTCGCCCGTATCGCCTGGTTGGTACCGGCATTGCTGCTACTGGCATTTATGCCATACTTCATTAGCGAAAATCCCCGCTTGGTCGCAGCCCTCACTATCTTTGCCAAAGTAGCAATAGCGATCCAGGTGGCGCGCAGTTTAAGCTCGCTGTTAAACGTGGCCAACGACCTGTTTCAGGAATCGAGTAAAGAAAAGTACCTGCCATTAAACGCCACCATTCAGTTGTTAAAACTGGCTATCTACCTGGTTGCCATCATCCTGGCGATTTCGATATTAATTGATCGTTCCCCCATTTACCTACTCAGTGGCTTAGGCGCATTAACAGCAGTGCTATTGTTGGTGTTTCAAGACACCATCAAGGGCCTGGTAGCGAGCATACAAATTTCTGCCAATAAAATGGTGGCGCCGGGGGATTGGATAGAAATGCCACAATACGGCGCCGACGGTGAAGTGTTAGAAATCGCTTTAAATACGGTAAAAGTGCAAAACTGGGATAATACCGTCACCACCATCCCTACCTATGCGCTGATCAGTGAGTCATTTAAAAATTGGCGCGGTATGTCCACGTCTGGCGGCAGACGCATTAAGCGCAGTATCAGTATCGATATTGCCAGTATCCATTTCTGTTCCAGTGACTTGATCGCAGAGCTAAATCAGTTTGATTTTTTACGAGATTATCTTAGTGATAAACATAGTGAAATTAATGATTTTCACCGCCAGCAAGGTATTGCTGACATAACCAACCCGAATAGCCGAAGATTAACCAATATAGGCACATTTAGAGCCTATATCTCCGCCTATTTAAAGAATCATCCGAACGTGCACCAGAATATGACCTGCATGGTAAGGCAACTGAAACCGACAGAAAGTGGCGTCGCGCTAGAGTTGTACTTTTTCAGCAATGACATTAACTGGGGCAACTTTGAGTCGATACAGGCCGACATTTTTGACCATTTATTTGCCATTGCCCCACTGTTTGAATTACGCGTTTTTCAAATCCCAAGCGGTTATGACTGGCAGCAAAGCCACGGTCAAACCGCGCTCAGTTGAGCGACAATTAATACTGCCTGATCACCCCTTCCTGAATTGTTGAGGCCACGAGTTGGCCTTGACGATTATAGATTTTACCGCGCACTAATCCTCGGCCACCACTGGCCGATGGGCTATCAATATCGTACAGCAACCAGTCATCAAAACGAAAATCTCGATGAAACCACATGGCGTGATCGATGGTGGCTATCTGGAAATTTTTTGACCACACACTGCGACCGTGTGGATGCACGGCCGTGGGTAAAAAATTATAATCGGAAGCGTAGCCCAATACGTATTTATGCACCCGTAAATCGGCTGGCATTTTTCCTTTCGCTTTCATCCAAACTTGATTACTGGCTGAAGATTTTTCGGGATTGAGCCAGTCATATTGTTTGATTGGACGAAACTCGATTGGTCGTTCAGCAAAGACAGTGTCATGCATGGCTTGCGGGATTTTATCTTTATGCTGCAGCTGTAATTCAAGCATGCTTGCTAACCCTTCGGGGCCCATCACATCCGGCATAACATCCTGATGTTCGAACCCAGTCTCAATAATTTGAAATGATGCCATCAAGTTAAAAATTACTTTGCCATTTTGCATGGCCTGTACCCTACGAGCACTAAAACTACGGCCATCGCGGGTAACATCGACCAAATAGGTAATGGGCTTATGGGCATTGCCGGGTAATAAAAAGTAGCTGTGAAAGGAATGCAACGCTCGATTTTCGGCAACAGTTTCTTTCGCCGCAGACAACGCCTGACCAATAACCTGACCACCAAACACCGCAGGAAAGCCCAGATCCTGGCTTTGGCCCAGGAATAAGTTATCGTCCAGTTGTTCCAGCTTTAATAACGTCAGTAAATCGTCAAGCACTTGGCTCATGGTGTCGTCCTAAATGAAGTAATCTGCAAAATAAGTACATATTATCGTAACTTTTATTAAGAAATTCAGCAAATTAACTAAAAAAATGGATTTTATGCGATAAAAAACTTACAAAAGGTTTACAGCAAGCAATATTTGACTATAATCAGTGTTAGGGCTAATTAGCTCGTCCAAGGCAAACCTAGTGAAAGCTAGGGACGCAAAGTTACCGGTCTAAAGGTTGTTTATTAATAACAATAATTACCTATGATAGCGGAACTGCCGACTAAGAAATAGTGGGGGCTTTTCTTTATTTAGCATTCCCGTGTTCAAGATTGATTTCTTTGCGTGCCTTGCCTACCTTTTTCAATTGTCACCAAAACTCAACACATTACTAATTCCAAACGGAATCCGTTTCTCGTTTCTCGTTTCTCGTTTCTCGTCAGCATCCTTGCCAACCGATACAAATTAATCGTCTATTAATTACCTGTTATTGCTGCCGCTTTTTGCTCGATATAATCTCTAATCAAGGTTTCTAACAACGACAATGGAATAGAGCCATTTTTCAATATTTGATCATGAAACTCGCGTAGATCAAAATCCTCGGCCAACGCTTTTTCGGCTTCAACGCGTAAACTTTTAATGGTAATTTCACCCAACTTGTAAGAAAGTGCTTGTGCCGGCCAAGAGATATATCGGTCAATTTCCGTTTTCACATTATGTAAAGATAACGCCGAGTTCCTCGCTAAATAATCCATCGCTTGTTGTCTGCTCCAGCCTTTCATATGCATACCGGTATCCACCACTAAACGAACAGCTCGCCACATCTCGTAGGTTAAACGGCCAAAACGTGAATAGGGATCTTGATAAAATCCGGCTTCCACACCTAAGAACTCAGAATATAAGCCCCAACCTTCACCGAACGCTGAAATATACGTTTGATTACGAAACTCTGGTACGTTTTCCATCTCACGGGCAATCGAGCCTTGTAGATGATGACCCGGTACGGCTTCATGCAAAGTTAATGCTTCCAGTACATACAATGGGCGACGATCTAAAGCGTAGGTATTCACCCAATAATTGCCCGCCTGATCATCTCGGCTTGGACCAGAGTAACGACCCGTAGTGTATTTAGGAGCAATGCTTGCTGGTACTTCCACCACACCATAAGGTGTACGTGGTAAGGTTTTAAACAGTGATGGTAATTTTGCATCCATTTTTTTGGCGATAAACGAGGCTTCTTTTAATAACTGCTCAGGTGTCGTGGCGTAAAATTGCCGATCGGTTCGTAAAAACTGCACAAACTCGGCAAATGTGCCTTCAAATTCAACGTCTTTTATTACTTCTTCCATTTCACCGCGAATGCGCGCGACTTCCTGCAAACCAATGTCGTGAATTTCATCCGCAGTCAAGGTTAAGGTAGTGTAGTGTTCAATACGGTTCTGATAAAAAGCGGCGCCATTCGGGTAATCTTTAGCCGCGATGGTTTGTTTCGCATTAGGAATGTATGTATCTACCATAAAGTCATAGAAACGCTGATACATAGGGTTAATATTTTCTAAAATAATGAGTTCCGCTTTTGCCTTTAACTGCGCTTGCTGCTCAGCCGAAATATGTTTTGCCATATTGTTAAACGGACGATAAAAATCACTCTTGGTTGCATCATCAACAATAAAGGCACTGATGCTCTCTTCAAAACCGGCAAGCACGACTTTCGGTTGGCTGATACCAGATGCCAAACCTTGCTTTAACCAGTAAGTTTGCTGCTCAAAATAACGGTCCAGGGCGACTAATCGGTTTAAATAAGTCTCGTAGTCATCCGCATTTTTAAAGCTTGAGCGAGATACCATAAACGTCATATAGGCGTGAAACCCTGCTTCGGCGGTCAAAGGCATGTAGTGATCAAGGTTGCGATAAGAATCGATATCATTTTTCAGTTTGTAAGCCAAAATGGTTTGGTTAATTTGATTCGCTTTGGTTAAACCATTGGGGTCAATCAATTTCAGCCGATGATAGATGTCACTCACTTTATCATTATGCTTGGCTAATGCTTGGGGCGAGGCGTCGTAATAAAGAATATTATTTTCTTTGTTAAACGGATTCAGTGAATCTTGATAGCTCTGCTCTTCAGCAATTATTTGCAGTAACTGAGCATCTGTCGAGTTAGCGGTTAAGTCATTGCTCACTTGCGCGCACGCAAGCAAAGACAAGATCATCAAGCTGATGGCAAATTGTTTCATATTTTTACTCTCAATAAACGAATAACAATTCAGGTACAGACCATTATAAATATAAAAATTATGTCTCTTTATTGGCGATGTCTAATATCAGCTCTGCCAGAGTGAGTTCACTATACACTTTAACGCCATTGGCAGTTAACAGTTTAGCCGTAACTCCCATACCCGGTATTTTATTGCCCTGAAAATGGCCATCATAAACTGCACGGCTACCACAGGATGGACTATATTCTTTCAGCAATGCATAGCCTATATGATGTTGCTGGCACAAATTCAGGGCAGCCTCGGCACCTTGCTGAAATGGCTCAGTGACGTTGTTACCAAACTCATCAAATACCTTATCAGCCAGTTGCTCAGCTCTTGGTCTCGGCACAGGTAAACCACCGGTCGTTTCCGGGCAAATTACCACCAACCGTCCCTGTAGTTGCCAGGTCGCAATTTGTGGGTCGATTAAGGTTTTGGTTTTACCGTCAAAACGTACCTTGTTGCCAAGAAAGCAGCTACTGATCAGAATTTTTTGCATCTTTATACCACGTTGATTAACTGTCTACTCATTTTTAATGATTAGTCTTGATGATCCCGTTTAAACAGTGATTCTAGTTCCGCACGCCCCGCTTTACTCACTTTGATGTACTCTTTCATATCAAAATTATTACTACGATAGGATTTGTCCAACAATTCTTCATCATGAACTTTAAACACTTTCACCATATGCTCAGCCCTGGCCTCATCAAATCCAAATTCTTGCAGCACTAATTTCGCCGCGGTCAAACTGCCGTCAAACATTTCCCGAACATTGTCATAAATACCGATGTCACGGTACTTTAAGACACTGAAACGGCTTTTCGCGCGGGCAACAATTTTTATGTGCGGAAAGTGTTCGGTTACCGTTTTGGCAATATCAAAACCATGCTTGTCAGAATCGGCGGCAATAAACATCACCTTCGCATATTCGACCCCAGCCGCTTTTAGTAACTTTAAATTAGTGGCGTCGCCAAAAAAGACTTTATTGCCAAATTGCTTAATAAACTCAATCTGCTCAGCACTATTATCAAGCGCGGTATATGGAATATTATTGGCGGTTAATATGCGGCCGGTAATTTGGCCAAAGCGACCAAAACCGGCAATAATCACTTCCGGCTCAAGCACTTCTGGGGCTGAATCATACTCTGGTTGCTGATGCTGACGGCGAGCCAATTTTTCATAAATAATCACCAACGGCGAAGTCAGTGCCATTGAAATACCCACCACTAACGTTGCTTGCGCGGCTAATTCAGCCGGTATTAAGGCATCATTAACGGCAACATTAAAGATAACAAAAGCAAACTCACCCCCTTGCGACAACATTAACGCCAAGCGTAATGGGTGAGTACCGGGCTGATTATTGAAGTTAAGTAGGGCAAAAATGATTGCCGTTTTAATGGCGACTAAGGTCAAACTTGCGCCCAGTATCAGTAATGGTTGCGCAAACAGTATTTGTAGATCTAAATTCATCCCGATGGCAATAAAAAACAAGCCTAGTAACAAGCCCTTAAACGGTGCAATTTCTACCTCTAGTAAATGTCTAAAAGAGGAGTTAGCCAATAAAATGCCCGCCAAAAATGCGCCTAAGCCCATAGATAATCCGGCCAGCTGCATTACCAATGCCGTCACCATTACAATCAATAACACCGCCGCAGTCATCACTTCTGAGCTACCGTAGTGCGAGACCATTCGTAACAATGGATTGATTAAATAGCGGCCAGAGAACAATACGCCAATAATTACCAGCACGCTAACCCACCATGCCGGGTCTTCACTGTTACTGGCACCGGCAAGAACTGAAATTAATAATAAAATAGGGATCACGGCCAAATCTTGCATTAACAGTATGGAAAAGCCTTTTTGCCCTAACGGTGTTTTCAACAGCTGTTTTTCTTCCATTAGCTGAATGGCGAACGCCGTCGATGATAAAGCCAGGGCCAAGCCAAGCACTAGAGAGATCTTCCAGGAAAAGCTGAAAATTAACGATATCGCGGTTATCGCCACGGTACAAAATAATAATTGTCCGCCACCGATGAATAAAATCATATTGCGCATCCGCAGCAGTTTTTCTGGTTCTAATTCCAGACCGATGACAAATAATAAAAAGACCACTCCGAGTTCGGCAAAGTGTAAAATTTGTTCCGGATCATTGATTAAGCCAAGCACAGATGGGCCAATAAGCAAGCCAGCGGTGAGGTAGCCGAGGATAGCGCCAAGTTTGAAGCGAGTAAAAATTGGTACGGCAATTACTGCGGCACTGAGAAAAATAACACCCGAGGCAATAGCGCTCATGAGAAATCCCTGTTCGGCAAGAAGTCTTTGATTATACGTTATTTTAACCGCACTTGGGCTAAAGGTTAACTCATTTTAAACACTGAAATAGAGTAATTCGCAATTATTTTTTGTAATAATTATCGCAGTGAAGTCAGTCAGGCTTTTGGTCTGGCACTTTTCGCCTCCACAGATGTGGCTAAGCGCTATTTGGCGAAATAATAACAGTCAGCATTCGCAATGGTATTAGATTTACTTCGATGCGCTGATGGTCTCAAAGATCACCGGATTAAAACCTTCACCTTGCTCATTTATCTCAATAGCGGCAACGTATTGATTGCTCGCCATTTCAGCTTGAGCAAGCGAGCGGGCATGCACTCTGGCGATTACATCACCGGTGCTCACTCTCTTGCCAACATGGACAATCGAGTCAAAGCCGACACTGTGATCAACCTCTTGCTCATTGCTCAGTCGGCCACCACCAAGCCTCACCACTGCCATCCCGATATCACGTGTTTGCATTGCACAAATAACACCAGACTTGGGGGCAAAAACATCGATAATCACCTTTGCCGAGGGCAAGTACCTATTGGAACATTCAAATAGATCAGCTGGTCCGCCCATGGCCGCTACCATACGAGCAAATACTTCAGCGGCTTTACCTGACGTTAAGGCATGTTCAACCATTTGTCGGGCCTCGTGGTTATGTTCGGCCAGGCCGGCAGACATTAACATCGAACAAGCTAACGCAGTGACCACGCGATGCAACCTCGATTCGCGCTTATCCCCGCTTAAATAATGCAGAGTTTCGATAATTTCAACGGCATTGCCTGCACTACTACCCAGTACTTGATTCATGTCGGTGATGATCGCCTGAGTATGAACACCAGCACCATTGGCGACGTTGACAATGCTTTGCGCTAACGTTTTCGCTGCCTGCATATCTTGCATCATCGCACCATTGCCCACTTTCACATCCATCACTAAGGCGCCTAGGCCGGCAGATAATTTTTTTGATAATATTGAGGCGGTAATTAGCGGGGTTGATTCGGCGGTGGCAGTAACGTCGCGAATTGCATACAGGCGTTTATCGGCAGGCGCAATATTTCCGGTTTGACCAATAATAGCCATGCCCACATCCTTGACGATAGCTTGGAACTTGGCATTGTCAGGGTGGGCATTAAAGCCAGCTATACTTTCCAGCTTATCAACCGTACCGCCGGTATGGCCTAATCCCCGACCAGAAATCATCGGCACATAAGCACCGTTAGCGGCAACAATTGCCGCCAGCATGAAACTGACTTTATCGCCGACGCCGCCGGTAGAGTGTTTGTCAATTACCGGGCCATCAATATCAGGCCATTGCAGCACATCGCCAGAGTGCATCATCTGCATTGTTAAAGCGACAGTTTCCTCAACGTTCATCCCTTGCTGGACAATAGCCATCGCCATCGCGCCCACTTGTGCATCATTAAAATCGCCATTAACCAAACCATCAACAAAGCTTTGTATTTCTAGCCGATTGAGGGTTAAACCATCACGTTTGTGGCGAATAATTTCTTGCGGTAAGGGCATAGCGATAGCTTACTCGAAATCTTTCGAAGTATATGCATCTGGTAATAATTCAATCGTTGCGGCATGCGATGATTGCAGCAAAATATCTCCTAAATATCGGTCAAAGTTTGAAAGTAATCAGAGTAAATTCGCCGGTGAATATTGATCGGTGAGTACCCGGTAATCAGACTCGACATCTTTCTTCAAGTCCATAAAACTGATCACCTTGAACAATTTTATATTGTAGGTTGCCAACGGTTGAGTCAGCATCTCAACATTGTCACCTATCTCATTTGCTATTGGCATTTTGTTGGGGATGATAATCACTCGATTACCTGAGCTTTGCTCGTTGCGGATTGAATAAAAGTCGCCAAACACCGCATGATAAGTGGCCGATTCATGATGATAAAGTTTACTGCTGGAAAAGGTATTCGCCACCAAAACCCCTTCCTCGGTGAGTAATGATTTCGTTTCTTCTAAAAATTCCTGCGTTAATAAATGTTCAGGAATATATTCGCCATTAAAAGCATCGAGAATAATCAAATCATAACGTTGTTGATTACGTTGCGCCCGTTTGATAAAAATGCGGCCATCTTTGGTATGGCTTTTAACCTTATCGGTTTCTTTGAAATCAAAATAGGTTTTTGCCACCCGCACTACCGCAGGGTCAATTTCGACATTATCAATTTCAATGTCAGGGTAGAGCTCTAATAAACTGTTGGATAAAGTGCCGCCACCTAAGCCGATAATGAGCACCCTGCGCGGGTTGGGGTTGAACACTAAAGATGACATCACATACTTGGTGTAATTAAATACCAGCTGCTGCGGATTGTCTTTATTGATACATGATTGACTGCTGGTTTTGCGCTTTACCGAAAACTTCAAACAACGAACATTGTCTTTATCTTCAACAAAGATATTTCGATACAATGACCGTTCTTCTTTAATGACTTTCGCCTGAATAGTAAAAGACGCACCGATGAACACCGAGAAGGTGAGCAATAGCGCAACATTGAATTTAAGACTGTAGAGGGACTTGTGCATCTTTTACCTCCATTTTATTCACAACCATCGCCATCAAACCAAGAGATATCAATAACAGGCAATAGGTAAAGATAATCGTGTTTACTTCAAACCATAATACCAGATAAAACGAGGTGGCCAGGGTACCCAGTGCCGAGCCTAAAGTGGAAACAAAGTAGAGTACACCCGCTACGTGGCCACTTTCCGCTTCGTTGGTCACTAACAAGCGCACCGAGTACGGCGAGATCATCCCCAAAATAATGGTGGGCACAAAAAATAACAACATAGACGCGGTTAATGAGCCATAGCGCGAGTCTTCAATATTATCAAAAACCAAATCGAGAATAGGGGTGGCGAAATAAGCCAAAGGCAACAGCGTAATGCCCGCAAATAAAAATATTCGGCCATATTTTTGCAATGACGGCCGATGTAAAGACAAGCGGCCACCAAATAAGTAACCCAAAGACAATGAGAGCATAAACACGGTGATGATACTGCCCCACACATGCACGCTTGAGCCGAAATATGGCGCCAAAATGCGCCCGCCTAACAGTTCAATCCCCATAATTGAGAAACCACTGCTAAAAGCAAGAAGATAGATAAAATAGTTATGCCACTGCTTGTTCATACTGTTTATTTTACAGCAATTACATTGACTGGTTAAGCAACCCATGAATGTACTTGCTATTACTGCCGTTATTCATATTATGACACTAACTTAACAGTACCGTCTGGAGTGGGCAACCTAAAGTTTATGAAGAAGATCTTTCGATAAGCTGGCTTTCAATTAACAGCGTAGAAGGTTTGTCGCCGGCGATCAGCTTCAGCAGGTTTTCCACCAATAGTTGTCCGGCCAGCATGGTATCTTGTTTCGCTGTGGTCAGCGGAGGATTGACAAAACTGGCCATCGGAATATCATCAAAGCCAACGACGGCGACATCATCAGGAATGGCCAAACCATGCTCAGTTAATGCTCTAATCGCGCCTACGGCAATCAAATCGCAAGCGGCAAACAAGGCATCAAACTTGGCGCCGGCCGCCAGTAACTCTTTACTGGCCAGATAACCCGCTTCTTCGGTATACAAGGCATCAATTTGTAGGTTTTCATCCACGCTTATGCCCGCATGTTTCAGTGCCGCAGCATGGCCTTTATAACGATCATAAAATTCCGGCGCCCGGCGGGAAGCGGTGCCGATAAAGGCACATTGTTTATGGCCTTTTTGGATTAAATGCTCGGTAAGTTGGTAACCACCATGAAAGTTATCGCAACCAATGGTGGCCACGTCCATATCTTTTACTTCTGCGCCCCAACGAACAAAATGAGTACCTTGCTCATGCAAATGCACCAACTTTTCTTTGTAAGCAACGTAATCACCGTAGCCTAACAAAATAATGCCATCGGCTTTGTTAGTATCTTCAAATTCGGCGTGCCAATCGTTATCCATTTGCTGAAACGAGACTAACAAATCGTAGCCTTTATTCGCACAAGCTCGGGTAATACTGCCCAGCATCGACAGAAAAAATGGATTGATTTGCGAATCATCTGAGGTGGGATCTTCAAATAACAGCAGCGCTAAGGTGTTACTCTGTTGTGAGCGTAAATTACGGGCATTTTTATCGACCTTATAATTGAGTTCTTTGGCGATGGCCTGAATTTTTAGACGCGTTTCCTCATTCACCAGCGGACTATTACGCAGTGCTCGCGACACCGTAGATTGTGAAACACCGGCACGATAGGCGATGTCAAATGAAGTTGCTTTCACGTTAATATACATCTAAAAAATTTCACTTAAAAAAATAGTAACGCAAGATCATAGCAATGTATAGCGGATTAAATGTGCCGCGTTGTGCCAAACTGAAATTTGGCACAACGCACAAGCACGACCGGTTCGCTTAATTTTGCTCTTGATCGTCTTTGACAAAATACACCGAGGCGCTGGCAAACAGCATAGCAACACCGGCCAGCATTATGATGTATATCGCTTCATTATTAAACACGCTACTTAAAATCCAACCCGAAAACAAACCGGAGACAATTTGTGGTGCGGCGATGGTGAAATTGAAAATCCCCATGTATACCCCGGTTTTAGTCGCGGGTAATGACCCGGCCAAAATCGCATAGGGCATCGCCAAAATTGCCGCCCAGGAAATGCCGACGCCGATCATTGGAATAAATAAGTTAACCGCCGCTTGCGGAACGGTAACCGAGGTAATCAATAAGTCAACAACCACTGGCTCTGGGTTATTAAACGCCATAAAACCAAAATAGCCCAATGCCCCGGCGAACAAAGATAATGAATACACTAATTTACGGCCAAACTTATCCGCCAGTTTCGACAACACCACCGAAAATACGGCGGCAAATAACGAGTAAGCGGCAAAGATTATGCCGACCCAGTCACCGGCAGCACCTTTCGCATCAAGGATTGCTTGCGGCACCGTGCCAACTGCATGTAAATAATCTGGGTCAAACCATTTTGCCTCGACTCCCCAAATGTACTGGGTGATTGCCGGCATCGAGTAAACCCACATAATGAACAAGGCAAACCAGGAGAAAAACTGCACGATTGCCAGTTGCTTCATCGTTTGTGGCATGGTTTTCATCAGCCTGAAAAATTCTACCAGCGAGCCTCTAAGCGATTTTTTCTGTTTTTGTTCTTGCGCAATTGCCTGCGCATCGATACCGCGAAACGCATAAAAATCTTCCGGCGGGTGTTCCTTGGTACGAAATACTGTCCACAATACTGAGCCTAACAATACCGTTGCGCCAAGATAAAATGCCCAGGTAACTGATGGCGCAACCTCGCCAACTTTCGCGGTATTTTCTAAACCAACAACATTAGTTAACACAAACGGCAAAATCGAGCCGATAACCGCACCAATATTAATCAATAACGATTGAATCGAATAACCCAGGTTGCGCTGCTTGGCTGGCACCAAATCAGAGACGAGAGAACGAAATGGCTGGAAGCTAACATTGAATGAAGCATCCATTAGCGCCAAAATCATCGCGCCAAATAGCATCGGCGCAATAAAGGCAACAAAAACTCCAGCATTTGGCATTAACACCATACCGATAGCCGCGGCAATGGCACCCGCTAAAATAAACGGTTTACGTCGACCAAATCGATTCCAGGTGCGATCAGACGCCGAACCAACAAGAGGCTGCACAATCAGCCCCATGATTGGTGCCACCAGCCAAAACAGTGACAGTGAATGCAAGTCAGCACCTAAGTCCGACAAAATTCGACTGACATTGGCATTTTGCAGGGCAAAACCAAATTGCACCCCTAAGAAGCCAAAACTGACATTCCATACCTGCCAAAACGATAACTGCGGTTTTTCTTTACTCATCATCAAACTCTTGCTTTCATCTAACATAGTTTAGTCCATTGCCTTAAAGCGAATGGCGGCGCCACCACTTGTTGCCATTTTAATGTTCAGGATATCTTTTGCTGAAACCGTTTTTTGCTCAATCACCAGCTCATAAGGCTTATCTACCCAGTTTGCCTGGTCGCCATCACGATAAATTTCGGCAAGATAACTCTTATCTGCCGCTAAAAAGTCTAATTTAACCTCGATAGTGCGGGCTTGTTCATCCGTTAAAGCGCCTAAATACCAGTCATTGCCATGACGCTCTTGCCGGGCAAAAGCAACATAGTCGCCCACTGCACCCGCCACCGCGATTGAATGTTGCCAATCGGTGGGTACATCCAAAATAAACTGAAATGCAGGTAAGTTGGCTTCGTAATTGCGCGGTAAATCCGCCGCCATCTGGATTGGGCTATACAGCACAACATACAATGCTAACTGCTTGGCTAAGGTCGTTTGTGGTCTGTTGGTATTGGCACCCAAACCATTAAAGTCCATGTTGAATATGCCTGGCGTAAAATCCATCGGCCCGGCTAACATCCGGGTAAATGGCAGCATTGCCGCATGTTCCGGCGGGTTAGGTGGCGTGCCCCAGGCATTGAATTCTTGACCGCGTGCACCTTCACGAGCAATCCAGTTTGGATAAGTACGGCGCAAACCTGTGTCTTTAATTGGTTCATGGGTATTAATACTGATATTTCTTTTCGCCGCCTGTTTAATATTATAGAGATATTCATTCACCATATATTGGCCATCGTGCCATTCATGACGGGCAATGCCATCGTCATCGATACGTTTAATGTTACCGCCATCGGCAACATAGCCGGTTTTCACCTGAGCCACTCCCATGCTTTGGTACAAATCGAGCGCATCCGCCATTTGCCTGCGGTAGTTGCTGACATTACCCGAAGTTTCATGATGACCAACTAATTTTACCCCTACATCTTTACTATGCTGGCTTATCGCATCGATATCAAAGTCGTCATAGGGTTTGGTAAAGTCAAACACATCACCATTAAAGAACCAGTCACCATCCCAGCCGATATTCCAGCCTTCAACTAACACTCCTTTAAAGCCATACTTAGCGGCAAAATCCATGTAACGTTTCACTTCACTGGTGGTTGCACCATGCTGATCGCCACTGCCCCAAGTGGTTTCATTTATGTGCATGCCCCACCAAATACCCACGTATTTGCCCGGTTCAACCCAAGACACATCGCCGAGTTTATTCGGCTCATTGAGGTTTAAAATCAAATCAGAATTTAATAAGCCAACCGCATCTTCGCTCACCTGTATGGTACGCCACGGGCTTTTAAAGTTTGCCGTGGTTTTCACCAAAACACCGTCGGACCAGGGCGCTAAATCCGCTTTCAATACCCCAGGGCGACGCTGGTTTACTGACATACCGGCATAATCGACTAACGCCGCTTCATGAATACTCATATGTACCCCTGAGCCCAAGGTAAAAGTAAATGGCGTATGGGCAATATTAACGTCCTCAAATTCAGTAGTGTCGTAGATGTATTCATAACGATTAAATTGACGCGCCGGGATCCAGTAAGCGGTAGCGTTTTTATAATCTTTAATGGCGAATTCGGTCAGTTCGTTAGTGATTTCTACCTGCGCTAAACCCGGTTGTTTCGGCACTTCGTAACGAAACCCCAGGCCATCGTTAAACACTCGAACTCGTAAGGTGTAAGTATTTACCGTCTCTCTGTTGGCGGCGAACGTTACCTGCAATTCATTATGGTGATCGGTAATGGTTTCACGCTCACCCCAAGGTTGTTGCCATGAGCTGTTCACCGACTGAATCGTCGTTGATGTAATGGCAAAACCCTGGTCAAAATAAGGGCCCGATTTAAACACCATACCCAAACGAGAAGGTTCAATCACTTGTTCGCCATTAAAACTAACGCTGTACTTGGGCGCCTCAGCTACATCGTTTATGGTGAAACTTAACTTGCCATCAGGAGAGGCAACGGTGACTTCTTTTGCCGTCAGTAAAAAACTGCTTAGCGACAACGCCAGTAGCGTAACTTTAACTAAAATCTTCATATTTTTCTCAACCTTCTATTTTTTGACAAACACAGCAGTGCTGAATTTATTAACGCTAAAACCAAAATCTCCGATGTCATTCTTACCTACGTCATTACTGGCCGTTAATGGATCAGAACTTGCCAGCTGCAATGGGTGTAAGCTAAAACCAGCTGCCGCTGGATAAGCAAAATGTTGTGGTTTGGCTGAACTGTTGAATAGCACTACGATTTGCTCATAGTGTTGCTCCACTTGCTCAGAATCTTTATCGGTATTGGTATTGGTATTCTTTTCGGGATTCGTATTGTTATCAGTATTAGAATCGGAATTAGTATCGGTAAGATTCATCACAATCAGACCTAACTGCTGATTTTTACCGGTATTTAAAAATTGTACCTGCTCCTTGATGGCGTCGCTTGTGGTTAAGCGAAACAGCTTTGAAGTCATGCGAATTTGTAAAAACTCAAGAAAACGATCGCGACTAAAACGGATATGTTCTGCGGTTACCCTATCACGGCCAGCATTGTTACTGACAATCTCGCCGATCAACTGCCAGTTCTGTTGGTCTTTCTCTTTTGGTGGCAAACCGACATGGTAATTATTGGTTTGCATACTAAAGTCGACTTTATTGAACCAGTCACCATAATCATAGCTGTCACGTAAATAAGACTTTGAACGCAGCAATTCAGAGCCCATATGGATAAACGGAATGCCTTGCGCCATTAACGGGTAAGACAAACTCAAGGCATGCATTCTAACCCGGTCATCAATAGTTAAACGAAAAGCATTACGATATTGGTTATTATCCCAAAGCGTTTGATTATCGTGTTTCGACACATAATTAATGGTGTCGGCAGGATCTAGAGCATAGCCGGTTGGTTGCTCACCATAAGGAATGTCTTTGCCGGTCACCTTTTCTCCGGCGGCATTTTCAATAGGGAAATGTTGCAAATTACCGGCTAAACCAACACGCAGTTGATCGGCCAGTAATTGGTAGTTTGCCTGGCTGTCGGCACTGCTGCGCAATTCATTGGGCACGGTATATAAACCATTGCCTATGCCTTGGGCTTTACGAATACCATCACCGGATGCCATCATACCCGCACCACGAACGGCATCACGCATTCGGTCGGTAAAGGTACCAATTTCGCTGCCGCCAAGTTCTAACTGACTGGCCTGCACGAAGCGCTGGTTATTGGCCACTTCACCAAAATTCCAGCCTTCACCATAAAAATAGCTGTCCGGGTCTACGGCTAATACCGCCGCTCTTGCCGCCAACATCACGGCTTTTGGCTGGTGCGCCATTAAATCAAAGCGAAAACCGTCAATTTTATAATCTTGTGCCCACACCACTAAGGAGTCGGTCATCAATTTCGCCATCATTTTGCGTTCGGTGGCGGTGTTATCACAACAGGTTGATTGCTCAATTAAGCCGGTAACCGGGTGCAGGCGCTGGTAATAACCTGGGACTATTTTATCCAAAACGGAGGTCCTTGCCATGCCTGCCTGGTGGGTGTGGTTATACACCACATCCATGATCACCCGAAAGCCGAGGTTATGGAGGTTTTGTACCATTTCCCGAAACTCAATTATGCGGGCAGTACCTTCGGGGTTTTGCGCATAACTGCCTTCCGGCACGGTGTAATGAAACGGGTCATAGCCCCAGTTGTAATCATCAAATGTTCGAGTTTGACTCACCAATTGCTGAGCCTTAGAACCATTGGCATCATAACTTTCGAGTATCTCTGCCAAGGATTTATCTTGGTTTTCTGTTTGCTGACACAACTCATGCGTTGCAATGATGGTGCATAACTTCGCCACAGTGTCGGTTAAGGCCAAGCGCTGGCTGGTATCTTCATTGACCGTTCCAATATCAAACGTTGGCAATAAATGAATATTATTTAAGCCTGCCGCTTTTAACGTTTTTAAATGTTTGATACCGCTACTGTCTGTTTGTGCAAACGCTTTGTATTTGCCTTTAACATTTTTCGTTGTTATCGAATTATCACTGCCACTAAAGTCGCGAATATGCAGCTCATAAAACACATTGTCTTCAACATCGGCCACCACCGGAATCGTTTGACTGTCCCAGCCTTTTGGCTTGGTTGAGCGATGATTTAAATTTATCACTTGTGAGTACTCACTATTCACCGATAAACTTAAACTGTATGGGTCTGTGGTAATTAAAGTTTCAACCTTCTGGCTTGCCGGGTGATATACTTGCACTTTAAACTGGTAATAGCTGCCGAGTAATGATTCGTTAAAGTTTGCTTGCCACACCCCGGTATGCTGATTTTGCTCTAAGGCCACTTCGGCTAACGGCTGTTGAGTTTTATCCTGGTTAAATAATAATACGGATACTTGCTTTGCTGTTGGCGCCCACAACTTAAATTGCGTAGTTTGTGCGGTAATTGTCGCACCCAGATCAGGTACTTCATCGGCATCGGTTACGCCACGGGTAAAAAGATCATCAATGACATTGCCGGTTTGCACTTTGGTTAAGCTGACCAGCTGCTGTTCATCGTTAACGCCGGCAATAAACAACGGCCCTTTAAGCAAGGTTTTTGCCAGCATTTGAGCGGGCTTTGTAATGCTGTTGGCAAAACTCAACGCTTGGCCGGTTTCAAGTAGATGGCCAAATTTAGCACCTTGTTCGTCACTCAATTGCGAACGTTTAAGGGAGAAGCTAGTTGTTGAGTTGTCAGCTAAATTGTTTTTTGAAATTAAAAAGTAATTTAGCTGTGGATTCATTTCAGCATGCAAATAAAAAGTATCGGCTGCCAACCAGTGTCCGGCAGAAGTGCTGGCCAGTTGGCGAATACTGTCTGAGCTAACGTCAATAGTTACAGGTTCGGATGGCGAGCATGCCAACAGTAAGATAGATAAAAAAGGTGCTGCAAGTTTCTGATTCATAATGTAACCAAGTGGTGACCAAAACGTTTAAATGAAATGAAATTTAAGTTGCGACAAGCATGATACAAGCGAATACAATAAGCAATTACATACGTATTCAGAAATTATTCAGTGTGTTTTTTGACCAAGGGTCACACTGTAAGCCACTGTATATAAAGAGTTTCTCGTTGTTTTGTTAAATTGTTGTTACGTCAACGTCGGATTTCTCTGCATATTGATGAATACGTATGCAAGTCATTCTCTTTGTACCGGTTTGTAATTAACATAATGGTTATCCGCTTAACGTGGGTTTCATGTTAATCAACATATACCTTGGACAGGACGACCAAGAGATAATAAATAGAATGGACGCATGGGGAGATATACAATATGTTAAATTTTAAACCTAGCAAACTGACCGTAGCACTTCTATCGAGTGGTCTGTTATCAATGAGCTCTATCGCCTTTGCCGCTGAAGACGCAACAACGACAGAACAAGCTGACGAAGAAGTTGAAGTTATTGAAGTAACCGGCTTTCGTCGCAGCTTAATCGAGTCAATGAATGTTAAACGCTATTCATCTAGCGTTGTCGAAGCCCTCTCAGCCGAAGATATTGGTAAATTACCCGATTCTTCAATCGCCGAGTCCATTGCCCGCTTACCAGGTCTTACTGCACAACGTCTTGACGGTCGTGCCAGTAAAGTCAGTATTCGTGGTTTTGGTGAGAACGAAAGTGCCACAACCTTCAATGGTCGTGAGCAAGTATCAATTGGCGATAATCGTGGTGTTGAGTTTGATTTATATCCCTCAGAAATCATGAGCGGCGTCACCGTTTATAAAACCCCTGATGCCACCATTGAAGGTGAAGGTATCGCCGGTGTTGTCGATTTACAAACCGTCCGCCCTTTAAGCCTTAATGATCGCGTTATTCAGTTTAACGGTACTTATGAAGAAACCAGCTTTGATGAATTAAACCCGGATGCCGACAATAATGGCTTCCGTGGCACATTTTCCTACATGGATAAATTCGCCGATGATACCGTTGGTGTTGCCATCGCAATTTCTACCATGAGCTCGCCCAATCAGGAAAAACGTTGGAATGCCTGGGGTTACCCTGAGGTTAGCAATGACAGTGGCGAGTCTTTCTCAATTTTAGGTGGTGCCAAACCTTTCGTACGTTCTTCAATGCTAGAACGTGACACCGTAATGGGAGTGCTTGAATTTGCTCCTACTGATGATTTGCACTTTACCTTTGACGCCTTATACATAGATTATAGAGATGAAAAAATATTACGTGGCATCGAAGTGCCGTTTGCCTGGGGACAAGGTTCAATCTCGGCTGATAACGCGACCTTTGATCCTGAAACAGGTTTTGTCACCAGCGCACTCACTGAAGGTCAACGCGTAGTTGTACGTAACGACTATGAAGAGAAAGAAGCCGAGTTAACCTCGTTTGGCTTTAATGGCGAATACGATGTCAATGACAACTGGTCTCTAGAATTTGATGCAAGTTATTCAAAAGTGGAACGTCAAATTTGGTCTTTAGAAAGTTACGCCGGAACTGGCCGCGGTGACAGCCGTGGTGTTGCAGATAATATCGGTTATACCTTTGACGGTGGCAATACCGGTGCACAATTTAGTCACGAATTAGATTACTCCGATTTTAACTTAATCCAGTTGGGTGGCCCATTATCTTGGGGTTGGAGTTCTGCGCTTAACGAAAAGTACGGTATCACCGGCACAGAATATGAAAATCAGGCGCAAGATGGTTTCTTAAACACACCATCAATAGACGATGAGTTAACGGCATTAAAATTTGCCGCAACACAAGCTCTTGACAATGAGTACGTGAGTGCCATTACCTACGGTGTGTCTTACAAAGAGCGTGAAAAGACAAAATTTTCTGATGGTGATTACATGACGGTTTCGTCGTTCTCGTTAGAAAACCCGGGAATGTTATCGGTACCAGAAGAGTACCGTTTAGGCAGCGCCAATTTAGATTTCATCGGCATGGGCGATATGATCGCTTATGACGTGCGTGGCTTAATGAAGGATGGCTACTACGATCTGCTTTCTGAAAAATTAACCGGCGCCCAACACCAAACTAAGTCTTGGACGGTGAAAGAAGAAATTCTTGCCTTATTTGTGAAAGCAGATATCGATATGGAAGTTGGCGGATACCCTTTAACCGGTAATGTTGGTGTACGTTATGTACAAACCGATCAATCTTCGCAAGGCAGTGCTTTTAACCCTGCCGATGGTGTGGTCGCTACCAGCCCAACAGATATCAGTCACGATTACTCACATCTATTGCCAAGCTTGAACTTGTCATTAGCCATTGATGATAGCCAAACGATTCGTTTTGGCGCAGCGAAAACCATATCTCGTGCTCAGCAGAGTGATATGAATGCCTCTGTTCAAACGACTTACAGTGAAATACCAAATAATGAAGGCTATAACTGGACGGTCAGTGGTGGTAACCCTGAACTTGAGCCGAAAGAAGCATTTGGTTTAGATTTAACGTACTCAAACTACTACTCCGCTGAAGGTTACTTCTCGGTGGCGTTATTCCATAAAGACCTGAGCCAATGGATTTTCAACGGAACTTATGAAATTGATTTAACCGGTGTCGCCGATCCTATTTCTGGTGAAATCCCTGAGAATCCAAAGGGTTCTGGCTCAGGCCAAGTGAATGGTGGAGATGGTTCTCTTTGGGGTTATGAGCTCTCTGTAGCATTACCGTTTAATGTATTTAGCGACAGCCTGGATGGCTTTGGTTTAATTGCCAGCTACACCGGTGTTGAATCTGATTTTAAAGATCAAAACGGTAACGATTATGAACTTCCTGGCTTATCAGAAAATATTGCCAACGTAACCGCATACTACGAAAAACATGGCTTGCAAATTCGTGCCAGCATGCGCCATCGTGGCGACTTTAAAGGCGACGTTTACGGCATCGGCTTCGATTCTCAACAAGTAGATATCTTAGGCGAAACCATCATCGATGCGCAAATTGGTTACGACTTCGGTGAAGCCGGATTCAAATCGCTGGAAGGCCTGTCAATCTTCCTACAAGCTTATAACCTTACCGAAGAGCCTTTCACGACGTTATCTGGCGACAACAGTCTACAAGTACGTGACTACCAGGATTACGGTAGAACCTACTTATTAGGTTTCAGCTACAAGCTGTAATCCACTGATGTAGTTCTATTTAAGCCCTTGTAATAACATCATTGCAGGGGCTTTTTTGCACATGGATGTGCTTATACCCGCCAGGCAGGAGGCCTTTTAAGGGTGATTGTTTTAAGCTTCGAGCAACTAGCTACTGGCCACGGGCTGTGTATTTGATGAATTCACCTATCGTGTAACAATACGAATGCTGCCAGAAGCCCGTAGCCAGAAGCTATTAATGTTTTCTACTTATACCCTGCAGGCAGGACGCCTTGAAAGAGGGTATCCATTCAATAAACTATTTAAACTCAAATGGTTGAGTTAAAGTAAATTATTGAATGAATATAGCCGACAATTTAAAGCGGCAGTTAAGGTGTGATTATGAATCAAGATAAAATTCAAAATGTGGTAATTGTCGGTGGCGGTACCGCTGGTTGGGTAACTGCAGCTTTGCTTTCACGGGTATTAGGTAAAACCTTAAATATCACCCTGGTTGAATCGGAGCAAATTGCTACTGTCGGCGTTGGCGAAGCGACCATTCCACCGATCATCACCATCAACAATGCTCTTGGCATTACTGAAAAAGAATTTATCAATGCCACTTCTGCCACCATTAAACTTGGCATTGAGTTTGAAAACTGGAAACAGCAGGGCGATAGCTACATGCACGCTTTCGGCGGCATCGGCAAAAACTTTCCATTTTGTGACTTTTATCATTACTGGCTGAAAGCCAAAGAGCTGGGCGATAAATCCGATTTTTGGGATTTTTCGCTGAACTATCAAGCCGCCAAACACAACAAGTTTTCAAAAGCGGCAAAAATTGAAGGCACCAATCTGCCTGGGCTGACTTATGCCTATCATTTTGATGCCGGCTTGTACGCTCAATTTCTGCGTAAATTCAGCGAAGCCAAAGGGGTTAAACGCATTGAAGGCATGGTCTGCAAAGTCAATCTCAATGACGACAATGGTTATGTGGATTCGATTGAGCTCAAAGATGGCAATATTATTCGCGGTGATTTATTTGTCGATTGTACCGGTCTTGCCGGATTATTAATTGAGAAAGCGTTAAACACCGGTTATGTCGACTGGTCGCACTGGCTGCCTTGTGATCGCGCCATGGCCATCCCCTGCGAATCGGTTACGCCAATTAGCCCATACACTAAATCGATTGCTCATGACAGTGGCTGGCAATGGCGCATTCCGCTGCAGCATCGCATCGGTAACGGTTTAGTCTATTCGAGCAAATACATGAGTGATCAGCAGGCAAAACAGTTATTGCTAAATAATCTCGATGGCAAGCCGTTAGCGGAGCCGAAAATCATTCCATTTAGAACCGGTAGACGTCGTAAGCAATGGCATAAAAACGTGGTCAGTATTGGTTTATCCAGTGGATTTTTGGAGCCATTAGAATCGACCAGTATCCACTTGATCCAAACCGCAGCAATTCGCTTGATCAAGTTATTCCCACATAACGGCATTAAAGCCAATGAAGTGGTGGAATTTAACCGTCAGGCGAAAATTGAAATCGAACAAATACGCGATTTCATCATCTTGCACTACAAAGTTAACGAGCGCGAAGACAGCCAGTTTTGGCGTGAATGCCAACGCATGGATATTCCAGAAAGTCTGCAGCGCAAAATTGAATTATTTAGAAGCACAGGAAAACTATTCCGCGAGCAAGATGACCTGTTTACCGAAATTGCCTGGCAACAAGTATTAATTGGCCAGGGCATTATGCCCGAAGATCATCACGCGTTAGCCGATGCGTTAACCGATCAACAAATTACTGAGCTGATGCAAAACTTGAAAATTCTTATCGATCGCAGTGTGGATAACATGCCGGGTCATGATGATTTCATCAACCGCACAAAAGCTATGTAACGTAAATAAAATTAGAAGAAAAAGACAAAATGAAAACAATACAAATTGGCAATATTAACTCACCGTCCTCACGCCTGATTTACGGCTGCATGCGCATTAATGGTGATAATTCAGCGACGGCAATACAGCAGGGCAAAAATGCCATTCGCAGTGCCATTGATGCCGGCTATAATCATTTTGACCACGCCGATATTTATGGCGGCGGCGAATGTGAACGCATTTTTGGTCAAGTATTAAAAGAAAGCCCTGAACTACGCCAACAATTAATAATCACCTCGAAAGCCGGCATACGTTTTGCCAACACACCAAGCATTGGCGATGTCGGTCGTTATGACTTCTCCAAAGATTATCTCATTAATCAAGTAGAAGGTTCATTAGAGCGCTTAAACGTTGAAGCCTTAGATTTGTTTTTGTTACATCGTCCAGATTACCTATTTGATCCTAACGAAGTAGCAGAGACGTTTGAACAGCTTAAACGCCAGGGCAAAGTTAAGAATTTTGGTGTCAGCAACTTTAGTCCATCTCAGGTTAGCCTTTTACAATCTGCCACCACTGAAAAGTTAATGGCGAATCAAGTTGAAATCAATATTCATAACATCAGCTCATTTACCGATGGCACGCTTGATCAATGTTTACAACATAACATTACGCCGATGGCATGGTGCCCAATCGCCACAGTGGTATACGAAGCATGGGGCAATACGTTTAGTGATGAAGATCATGCCCGTATTCATCGAGAGTTTGCACGCCAGGCACAAATTTATGACTGCGAAAAATGGATAATTGCCTTTGCCTGGTTATTAAAACACCCAGCCAATATTTGCCCAATCGTTGGTACTACCAATCCACAGCGCATCCTTGCTGCCAAACAAGCGTTAGAGCTAAATTACAGCCGTGAGGACTGGTACCGCTTGCTCGAAGCCAGAAATGGCCAGCCAGTGCCCTAACGACAAGCAGATTACTACAAGCAAACAACGCCTTTCCCTAATTTAGCATTAAGAGAATTTTATGTTAGCAATTCAACAAAATCTAAGTAAGCGTTTTTACATGTTACTTAGTCTACCGGCCACTGCGATGGGCTTTGCCCTTTCGGTGCAAATTTCTGCGCTTAGCTGGATTTTAACCACCCAGTATGGTCTCGATATTCACGAAGTGGGCTTAGTCTGGGCGGCAGGCCCCATTGCTGGCATTTTAGGGCAAGTGATCGTTGGCATTATTTCCGATAACGTTTGGTTTTGGCACGGTCGCCGCCGACCCTTTATTCTCATCGGCGGGGTGCTTGCAGGGTTAATGTTACTGGCGCTGCCAAGTATTGATATTGTTTCTGCCAGCCTTGGCATTGAAGGCATACTCGCCGTGGCCATTGCCATTGCCTTAACCTTGGATTTATCGATCAACATCAGCTTTAACCCCACCCGCGCAATTATTGCCGATGTCACCCCTGAAGGCGATGAACGCACTAAAGGTTATACCTGGATGCAAACCATCTCAGGCAGCTTTGGCGTATTGGCCTATGCGATAGGGGCTGTTTGGGGTAACTATGTATTGATCTACTTTGGTGCGGCATTGGTGTTAATGTTATCCATCTTGCCACCATTTTTTATCCGCGAACCCAAACAGTTAGCACAAACCGAAACCGCGACTGAACCATCGTTATCTTTTAGCGACATTCTGATCAACATTAAGCCGCTATGGGGTTTTATCATTTACGATATCTATGCCATGGCCAGACAACTTAGCGGTATTGAGGTCAATCACTACTACATCGAATTAATTTGTGCGCTGCTGACTCTATTCTTTATCTGGCAGACCATCGGCGCCAGTGAGGATAACAAAAGCGAGCAGGAAGCAGGCTTAATCGGCTTTCGTAAAATACTCGCCGCCCATTCCTTTAGCTGGATTGGCATCCAAACCATGTTCGTGTTTATCTTTGCTTTTTTGCAAGACAAAATGGCCACCATTAGTGACGATGAACTCGGCAAAATTATCTCCGTCAGTTTTTTGATACTCAGTGCCGTTTCGGCAATTTTACCGGCAACGGTATTAGAACCCCTGGCGAAGAAAGTGGGCCGGGTAAAAGTGCATACCTGCTGTATTGCATCGATGGCGGTTGGTTATTTTGCTGTCGCACTGCTTGGCAGTTCTGAATACACGCTTTACCTGCTTATGGCGCTGTTAGGTGTTGGTTGGTCGTCGGTGATCAGTTTGGTGTTTGCCATCATGTCGGAAAAAATCGATCAGAACAAAATGGGCATGTACATGGGCTTATTCAACCTTTCGGTAGTGGTGCCGCAATTATTGGTGAGCTTAGGTATTGGCTTGTTTATCTCCCAAACCGAGGATAAAAGCGCAATATTTATCCTATGTGGTATTGCCTTAACCCTGTCGGCAATTTGCTGGAGCCGGGTAAAAGAGCATTTAAAATAAGCTGCCACTCACGACTAATTCAGGGACAATATGAGCCCTGGTTTTGCCCTAATGAGTCTAAGCTTTGTTTAGTGATAACTGTCAATATGATTAATCCTTGCTTTCCTCAATAGCAGCGATTAACATCCCCGTTACAACAAATTAAGTTGTTGATCTAAATATATAAAAAATAAGGGATTATGATGAAAAAAATGTCAATTTATTTAGCTTTATCTTTGGCCTCTGCACTTTCTTGTCAAGCACTTGCTGAACAGCCAGAGCAAGCAGCAGCTGAGCCATTAAAACAATGGAACGTCGGCATCGGTTCTTACGCAACCACCATTAATGTTGATGGCAACCATGGCGATGAAGATTTAGACTTTAGTGGCTTAAATCTAGCCGGCACGTACGCTTTTAATGATAATGTAGCGATCAGAGCTGGTTACTACTCTTTAGATTTTGACGATGATTCCGAATTGGAATCCAGCGGTCTGGATCTCCTGGCCTATTATGGTACCGGTTTTGCCACAGAAGGTTTTAAAGCCTATATTGGTGGTGGCTTTTTCACCGATACTTGGGAAGCAGAAGGTGAAGATGAAGACTTTTCCGGCATCCAGTTAAATGGTGGTATCGGTTACAATTGGGAGTTTGTCTCATTAGAGCTGATGCTTGGCATAAGATCGGCCGACGATTATGCCGATTTTATTGAAGACCTAGGTGGTAATGGTGATGTAACGGCGATCTCATCATCTTTATTATTGTCCGCTCGATTTTAATAAGTGTTAAATTTTCAGAAATAAGCCGAATTTGAAAAGAAGCAACGAAAAGAGGGTTATGTTAAACCATAACCCTCTTTAATTTTTTCTAGCCAAAGAAACTTTACGTTAGCCAAACGGCTTGAACCTAAGTCCGGCTTTGATCTGTGGTTGCGGTATTGGCAACGATTAAGTATTCCGCGCTCTCATTGCTGCGAGCTTGTAACAGAATTTATCCCCTCCCATGGTAATTCTAAGTTAATTCCATGAATTAAAAGCCACCATTGCTGTCGGCAGTGCCCGTTTCCGGAGAAGTAAAGCTATTGTTATTACCTGATTGCCACTCGGTATTACTGCCGTCAACTTTAACGCATTTCCATTCGACTGCAGTTACTGGCGCCAAAGTTACCTGAGCACTCCAGGTAGGGTAGTTGTCGGCATTTAATAGCAAAGCATTATTTACATCCCAATTACCCAAGGCGTCAATATTACCCACCGCATATACGTTTTGCCCTAGATAGGTGTTCCCATTCGCACAGTTCAGTGTTACCTGTACCTCGGTTACCGGTGGCTCAGGTGGAGTATCATCGGCAGTTTGTTCAACCCACACCGCATACGAACCACCGTTCACCGGAAATTCTCCCCAACCATCGTTATTGGTGGTGATAACTTCTGAGCGGTTACCTGTTACATCGATAAACTGGGTGTTTACACGTGCCACATCCATCCATTTAACACCACCAGGTCCGTCAGTCATGATCACGGCCATAGCAGTTACATGTTCAGCATCACCCAATCGGGTCCAACCGATGATGTCTTGGTGATCCAAGTAATCGATTTGAGCCCCATAAGCATATTCTTTACGCGCAGCAAGCAGCTCATCAATATTTTCCTTTTGCGAAGTAATGGTGATTTGGGTATTGTCACAACCATTATCTGAGGTGGTGTAATTTGCACCATAGTAATCCGCATGAAAGATATTAGGGTAGCCTTGCTCACGTAGTAAAATAAATGCATAGGCTAATGGTTTAAACCAGTCTTGAACGGCAGATTCTAACGCCTGACAAGGCTGTGTATCGTGATTATCAACTAGCGTTACCGCCAGACCAGGCTGTTCTTTCATTAAGGTATTGTCCATGATGCTGCGCATGTCATAGCCACCACCGCTTGCTGAAGCGATGTGAAAATTCATGTGCAATGGCGCGTCAAACAATGACATACGACCACCCGTTTGAGCAATGAAGTGATGCAATTGTTCTTTGTTGTAACTCCAGAACTCACCAACGGTAAACAATTCTTTTTGTGTAGCTGTTCGGATATGATCTAACCACTCATTAAAGAACGCAAATTTAACATGTTTGACTGCGTCCAAACGGAAACCGTCAACATTGGCGAAATCTACATACCATTCACCCCAATCTTTTAATTCTTGAACAACCTCGGGATGATCCATATCTAAGTCGGCAAACATCAGGTAATCGTAATTACCATTTTCTGTTGCAACTTCCCAATCCCAGGCTTTACCTATACCACGGAATTTAAAGATACTGCTTTCATTCAGATTTGCTGCCCAATCAACGCCGTCAAAATGATACCAACGCCACTTAAAGTCTGAATAGGTATTGCCACGTCCCGGGAAGTTAAACTCTGTCCAGGCATCAATCTGGACATCAGCGCCCAGCTCCTGATTGCGATCATTCCAGTCAACTCTTACCGCCGTAACGGATTCAGTAGCATCTGCACCACCACGATGGTTAAACACTACATCACCGTAGATTTGGATACCATGACTATGAGCTTCATTGATTGCAGTAAGGTACTCATCTTTGCTGCCGTACTTAGTACGAACACTGCCCTTTTGATCAAACTCACCAAGATCATACATATCATAAACACCATAACCAACATCAGCTCCTCCGGCGCTACCCTTATAGGCTGGTGGCAGCCATAATGCAGTTATGCCCGCATCAGCTAAGTTTTGAGCTTGTTGAGCCACCTCTGTCCATAATGATCCGTCGTTTGGCGTATACCAATTAAAGTACTGCATCATGACACCATTTGCCTGAGCAATAACGGGGTCAGTTAGCTCTGGCGGTTCAGTCGGCTCAGTTGGCTCTGTTGGCTCTGTTGGTTCAGTCGGCTCTGTTGGTTCAGTCGGCTCTGTTGGTTCGGTCGGCTCTGTTGGTTCGGTCGGCTCTGTTGGTTCAGTCGGCTCTGTTGGTTCGGTCGGCTCTGCTTCATCCAGAGCATAGCTTGCGGTGAAATTGAGATTTTTATAGCTGTGTTCAGCATGCACCGTTACATAATAGGTGCCCGCCAATACATTACTGTTGGCAATTGTTAATGTTTCATCATTGGTTTCATTATTGCCTACATAATCAAAATCGGTGGTCGTTGCCCACGTCCCATGTTTGACATAAAGATCAGCATTTCCCGTACCACCACCGCTGGAAAAAGTCAGCTCCGTTGCATTATCCGGCACATCGAACCTAAAACGCAGATCTTTACCTGTACCTTTTCTCAGTTCAGGTTTTACGATCTTGTTTAGCAAGACAAAGTAATCAGGGTGTTTAACTTTGGCTATTAATTGTAATTTATTGAAGCTTTCGGTTGCGTTGACACCAATATAGTAGAGTCCATGCTGTGGGTCTTTAATGACAATTTTTTCTTTATTCATTTTACCTATGGAAGAAAAATCATAATCTGCTAACGACGGTTTGCTAGCTAATTTAACATACAAATCAGCATTTCCTTTACCATGACGCGATTGAAATACCACTTCTTTCGTCCCTTGGGGTACATCAAAACGATACAAAAGTATTTCATCTTTTTGAGCGAATAATTTATTGATAGATTTATTATTAGTGAGCAGGTTAGTTGTATCGTCATCAGTCAAAGCAACAACAGAGCTAGTGGTTAATAGCCCGGTGATAATGGCCGATATAGATAGAATTTTTTGAATCATCGGTAATGAATTTTGTATTTTCTGTTTAACTCCATGAAACGCATTAGTCATAGTTCCCCCATTAAATTAAATTCAATTATTTTTTCTATATTCCGCTTTATGCGAAAAATAACACTACACAGAGACTCGCCTAGAGTCTAATGTCTGCATTCGTATTCATTGATTTTTTGTCTAAAAAACACACAGGAGAAGGCACGCTGTATTTATTGAAAACGACAAAATCAGTTAGCAATCATACTGTCTGCTCGATTTGAATAGCATTAATTTTTCAGAAAAAAGCCGAGCATTGCTCGGCTTTTCAAATTCATTCATAACATTGCGCTAAAGCTTACTTTTCTGCTTTGTATATCGCGTAACTTAATGGCGCTAAATTGATAGTCACGACGCCATTATTTTCCGTTTTATCTTTAGCTAAAACCACAGGTGCATAGCCGTGTTGCGGCATGGTAAATGTTTGGCTTTGATCTGTGGTTGCGGTGTTGGCAACGATCAAGTATTCCGCGCTCTCATCGCTGCGAGTAAAAGCGTATAAGCCAGGGGTCGCCTGCGAGTATACTTGCTGCTGTTTACCCTGGCGTAAGGCGCTATGATCTGCATAGATGTTAGCCAGGTTTACCAAGTCTTGATAAAGCACATGGTCCTGATCGAAGTTTGCATCGGCAGTGGTTTTATCGGTACCGAGCAAGTCATCGTCATTATAAATATCCACCAGTGACGGCATCATGTCCTGACGTGAGTTTTTATCATTACCGTCGCCAATAAAGCCTTGCTCATCGCCGTAATACACTACCGGGATACCGCGGGAGAAATACATTAACGCATTAGATAATTTAATGCGGGCAAGTTTTTCCTGTTCGCTCATATCCGGATTCTCTTTATCCAACATATAAGCAAAGCGGCCCATGTCATGGTTACCGGTGAAGGTGACCAACATGCTGCTGTCGCTGTCTTCATCCTGGTAATGATGGTCACCATTAAACAGCTGCTCTAACTGGTCGGTGCCTTTACCTGCAATCAGGACTTTTTGCATGGCGCCCTGGAAAGCAAAATCTAAAATCGACTGTAAGTTGCCTTGGGTGGTGAATTTGCTAAGAAACTCTGGTGTAAAATCGTAAACTTCGCCGAACATGAAGAATTGGGGAATGCCTATCGATTTTGCATGGTCGACTATGGCCGGTGAAAATTCTGTCCAGAATTCCAAATTGACGTGCTTTACCGTATCGATACGAAAGCCGTCAGGTTTAAACTCTGATACCACACCTTTAAACAATTCGATCATTTTTTCAACTACAACCGGGTTGGCGGTATCAATATCGTCGAGTCCGGCAAAATCACCATAAACGGCACTCTCACCTTGCCAGGTACTGTCGCCCTGATTGTTGTAATACTGAGTGTCGTTAAGCCAGGCCGGTACTTTCAGGTTTTCTTGGCCCTCAGGGACAAACTCTGAATAGCCCTCACCATTTTGTAACTGCTGCTTGCTAATGTAATCACACAGGCCAGGCGTTTTTCCTAACCATTGCTGGCCGTCTTCGCCATGACATTCTTTGAATTTAATCACATCGGCCGAGTGATTGGCGATGATGTCAAAAAACACTTTAATGTTAAGCTTATGGGCGGCGTCAATTAACTGTTTCAGGTCTTGGTTAGTACCTAAGTGCGGGTCAATCTCGGTGAAATCCAATACCCAGTAGCCATGATAACCACTGCTGTCACCTTGTACTGCCTGGTTGCGCATGATCGGCGTCATCCAAAGGGCAGTAATACCTAAATCTTGCAGGTATGGCAGTTTATCTTTTAAGCCAACAATGTCGCCACCGTGATAATGACCATTGCTCGTTGGATCGAAGCCACCTTGTGATTCTGGCAACGTTTTCGAGCCATTGTCATTACTGCTATCGCCGTTTTGAAATCTATCAGGCATGACGAAGTAAAAGACTTCATCACGAACATCCCGTTCAAGGTAGTGCGGCAACTGCGTGCTAATTTTAGCCGTGCTTCTTTGTGGTACTGGTATTTTCAGCTCTGGCGATTGCTGCGCTGTCGTCGCATTTTCGCCATTGTTTTTCGCCGTATCGCAGCCGGTTAACGCTAAGGTGCATAAGCTTAAAACAGCCAGTTTATTCAATTTATTCATCTTCATACCTATTTCAGTTTAGCCCTTCGGGCGTTCCTGGTTCATCACCCCAACCAAGTTGTTCATATCCTGATGTTGCCAAAATTCATTGATGGTGTATGGCAAACGACGACGCCAGTTTGGATGCTCATCGATCGTCCCCGGAATGTTCACTTGTTCATGCAAGCCTAACGCATCCTCTAAGGGTACCAGTAAAACTCTACTTGGTGCTTTTGCTAAAAACGCTTGCACTGCTCGTGATAACTCAGCATTGATCAAAGCCGGTTTCGTTGGTGGAAAATGAGCCTTATTTATCACACCTTCAAATTCTAATGCCGAGAGTAACTGTTCTCTGTCGGTAACTCGGCCCGATCGCTCATCCTGACCCATTTGCTCATTGGGATACAAGTTAAGCTCTTGCCGCCATTTTAAATCATTCCCTGTCCACCAACCGGCCAGCGTTGATAAATCGTGGGTAGAAACCGTTACCATAGATTGTTCAAGATACTCTTCAGGTCGGAAATACAAACCCGACTCCCAACGCTCAAAAAACAACACTTTATACGATAAGAGACCAGCTTGAGCCATGATATCGCCAAAACCATCTGGCACATTGCCCAAATCTTCACCAATCACCACACAGTTATTACGGCGAGACTCAAGCGCGATAATCCGAAAAATATCTTCTAATGGGAAGGTAATATACACACCTTGATCAGCGGCCATGCCAGGTGCCACCCAATATTGACGCATTAGCCCCAACACATGATCAATTCGTAACGCGCCAGCATGGCGCATATTGCTTCTTAATGCCTTTACTAACGGTAAATAGCCTTGCTCTTGTAATGCTACTGGATTAATTGGCGTAAGCCCCCAGTCTTGGCCTAATGTGTTCATTGCATCAGGCGGGGCGCCAACGGCTGCACCAGAAACATAGCTGTGCTTGTCGGCCCAGACTTCGGCGCCACTACCGTCACAGCCTACGGCTAAATCGAGATATAAACCTATTGGCATATCATCGGTTTTGGTTTGCCTGGCGGCAGCGCCTAATTGGCTATCGGCAACAAATTGTAAGAATTGAAAATAGCCAATGCGTTCACTGTGCTCTTGCTTGAATTTAGTCACGGCAGTGCTTGCTGGATCTTGGTACTCTTCAGGCCAGGCTTTCCAGCCATAAGTGTTTTCATCAATTTTTCTAAAATGTTCATAAAGTGCATCAAATGTGGCAAGTTCTAGCAGATCATCACCCATTTCCTGACAAAATTCTTGATACTGCCGAGCAAAGCCTGTGCTTTTAGCAAGGTGCTTGTTAACGAAATCAGCATATAACAGCTCTAGTGCCTGAAACTTCAAGTGCGCGGCATAAGGGTAATCGATAAATTCTTTATTGTTGGCCTCTCTGATATGGTGTTGAAAGTCTTCGCTATTTACTAAACTTTGAACCGCTTTACAGCTTTCATAGTTATCGACGCTAGTGACATCGATATAAAGGCTGTTTAAGAAACAACGACTCGTCGGTGAATATGGGCTAATGTGCGCTGGGTTATCTGGATACAGCGGATGTAGCGGGTTTAAACCAATGGCGGTAACGCCACGTTTAGCGGATTCAACCACCAAATTTTTCAAGTCGCCAAAATCCCCCATGCCCCAGCTATTTACTGATTTCACCGAGTAAAGTTGTGCCGCCAATCCCCACATGCGGTAATTTGCCGCTTCACTTGGGCTTAAACAGGTTTGCGGCGCAACAATTAAATGACTGCTACTGGTTTGCTCACCAAGAACCAGGGTAAGCTGATGATAACCTTCCACTAATTTCGGTAAAACCAGGGTTAATTTTTGGTAGTGGTTACCGCCCACTTGAGCTTCATCGAACACAGCTAAACTCGCAACTGCTGCCGAGCCCGATAACACTCCGCCATCTTCGAGAGTAATTTTCCAGTCAACAGCTTTCGTTACATCGGCGACATTTACGCTTAGCCATGCGGTATGTTGCGGCGCCTCCGCTTTTACCATCTGCATTGCCGGGCTCAATGATAACCACGAGCGATTCTGCAATTGTTCGGCACTAGCTAAAATTTTCTGATCAGTACTCAAGTCGTAACCCATCGCCACTAGCAAACTTGTTACCGCGTCAATGTTGGCATGGACAATGTTGCCATAGCTGTCTTTATAATTCGGATGAAAACCTACCTGTTCGGCAAGTTGTTGAAGTGGAGTCATAATGGTAATCCCTGAGTGTCTAAATGGCTATAAGTCAGCACTGAACGGCTCCAACCGACAATGGATAATAACGAATCATCGATTTCGGTGGCGCTAATTTCCGCTTTACTATCAGCGGTATTGATTATTTGTCGCCATTTGCCTGGAGGTTTCGGCAAATGGAGTATATTTTGTTGGTGATGCGCATTAATAATGATCCGCAGGGCAAGATTAGTGCCCTGACCGTCAACATTGCTGCCAAGCGGATAATGTTTGCCCGCTTGCTCTTGCATCGTTTGTACTTGCATCACTTAGCCCTTAAGCTCAAACGCCAGAGTTGCTAACGGCGGCACACTGATTGCAATGGATTGGTCAAAACCTTGCCACGGCGTTGCTTCGCTATCTACGCCACCTAAGTTACCAACATTGCTGCCACCATAAACGGCGGCATCAGAATTAAGCACTTCCGCGCAAAAACCGGCTTTTGGCGTACCTACCCGAAACTTATGATGAACATTCGGGGTAAAATTACATACGACTAATAGCGGGTTGGTGCCTGCTTCGCCATAGCGAACATAGCTATAAATCGATTGTTCCGCATTTTGGTGATCAACCCATTCAAAGCCTTCTGCCTGACAGTCTTTTTGATACAGGGCCTGGGTGGTTTTATACAGAGCATTTAAGTCTTTCACTAGCTGCTGAACGCCCTTATGGTAGCGATTCTCCAACAAATGCCAGTCAAGTGCCTGCTCATGATTCCATTCGCCTTGTTGGCCAAATTCCCCCCCCATAAACAATAATTTTTTGCCCGGATGAGTCCACATAAAGCTGTAATATGCACGTAAATTGGCAAAGCGTTGCCAGTCATCACCCGGCATACGGCCCAGTATTGAGCCTTTACCATGGACCACTTCATCATGACTTAATGGCAAGACAAAGTTTTCATCAAACGCATAAACCAAACCAAAGCTGAGTTCGTTATGATG
Organism: Thalassotalea sp. ND16A; assembly: GCF_000764205.1. Taxonomy (GTDB): domain Bacteria; phylum Pseudomonadota; class Gammaproteobacteria; order Enterobacterales; family Alteromonadaceae; genus Thalassotalea_A. The sequence goes on along the minus strand of NZ_JQDZ01000123.1, from coordinate 81,314 downwards.
ATGTTGACGATGGATAGGATCACGACTGAAGTACTTCAAGGAATCGTTCATCCAGCCCATGTTCCACTTGTAACCAAAACCTAAACCGCCGTCGATGGTGGGTTTTGACACACCCGGCCATGAGGTGGATTCTTCGGCTACCGAGAACGCCCCAGGATAATCGCGATAAAGCTCTTCGTTAAATTCCTGTAAAAACGCCACCGCTTCTAAATTTTCATTACCACCATGCTCGTTCGGGAGCCACTCACCGTCATTTCGGCTGTAATCTAAGTACAACATCGAAGCAACGGCGTCTACTCTGATGCCATCCACGTGGTAGGTATCTAGCCAATGCATGGCGCTGGCACGTAAGAAGTTGGCCACTTCAGTACGGCCAAAGTTATAAATCAGGGTGTTCCAGTCGGGATGAAAACCTTTACGTAAATCTTCATGCTCATACAGACAGGTACCATCAAATTTGGCTAAACCGTGCTGATCCACTGGAAAATGACCCGGCACCCAGTCAATCAGCAAACCAAGGTCCGCTTTATGACAAGCTTGCACAAAGTATTTAAAATCGTCGCTGCTGCCAAAACGGGCGGTAGGAGCAAACAAACCAACGGGTTGATAGCCCCAGGAACCATCGAACGGATATTCACTGACCGGCATCAACTGAATATGAGTAAAGCCCATATCCAGGGTGTAAGGGATCAACCGGTCAGCGATATCACGATAGTTTAAAAAGTTATTATTGGTATCGCGTTGCCACGAGCCTAAATGCAATTCATAAATACTAATGGCACTGTTGCGCGAGTTACGTAACTCGCGGCTGCTCAGCCATTGCTGATCTTGCCAGTCAAAATTACATTCCCCGCTAACCACCGAGGACGTCTCAGGACGAAACTGTGCTTGCACACCAAACGGATCGGCCTTTAACGGCAGCAAATGTCCGGAACTGTCTTTGATTTCAAATTTGTAATTACTGCCGGCAGTAAGGGGTGAATAGCTAGCGTTTTCTGGAATAAAGATTTCCCAAAGGCCGCATTCCAGGCGCTTGCGCAGCACGTGCAGACGACCATCCCAGTGATTAAAATCACCGACCACACTGACATGGCTGGCATTGGGTGCCCATACAATAAACGAAACCCCTTTCCGGTTGTCATGTTCTACGCAGTGGGCGCCCAGTGTGTGGTGTAAGGTTTTATGTTTACCTTCATTAAACAGATACACATCCAAATCAGTCAACAGCGGCGAACAGCCATAAGGGTCGGTAATTATCCGTTCCCCCTGACCGTCAGTGATTTTCAATTGGTAGCTAAACGATTTTTTGCGACGCGTTACTTTACTAAAAAAGCCACTGTCATTGAGCTGTTCCAGCTTGGCAATGACCTTGCCTTGACCATCGACCAGCGCGACTGCACTCGCTTGTGGCTGGAATACATTAATTTGCAAATAGCCCTCAGCATTGGCGTGCATGCCTAACACCCCAAACGGGTTGCTATGGTTGGCGTTGCTTATCGCCCTGATATCGGGCATAACTTCGGCAATAGTTTCGGCCTGAACTTTTGTCTCAGTTGTGGCTTGAACTTTTGCCTTAGCTTTTACTTTGGTTGTAGCCTGAGCTGTGGCTCGAATATCGTTTTGCATAAATCTATTCCTGAACTTAGCGTCTGCACTAAGCGCTATGATTCCTCGCCAATTGGCGTCAATTTCCAGATATTATCGACGTAATCCTGAATCGACCGGTCGGAAGTAAACTTACCCATTTGCGCGGTATTGATGATCGCCATCCGCGCCCAGCGCTTGGTATCTTTATAGGCGGCATCGAGTGCTTCATTGGCTTTGGCATAGTCGGCAAAATCAGCCAGTAAACGGTACGGATCGCCGCCTTCGAGTAAACTGTTAGCGATTGCCGATAATTCACCCGGGTTGCCCGGAGTGAAATAATCCGTATGTAACCAGTCTAAACAGGCTTTAATCTCTTCATTGTTATGGTAGTAATCGTAAGGGTTGTAGCCTTGTTGCTCTAACACCTTGATCTGATCTACGTTATTACCAAAGATGAAAATATTGTCGTCGCCCACTTCTTCGGCAATCTCAACATTGGCACCATCTAACGTACCGATAGTAACGGCACCATTAAGCGCTAGCTTCATATTGCCGGTACCTGAAGCTTCTTTACCGGCGGTAGAAATTTGCTCGGACACATCGGCGGCAGGAATAATTTTCTCCGCCAGGGTTACCCGATAATTCGGCATAAATACCACTTTCAACTTGCCCTGGATACGGTCATCATTATTGATTTTTTCAGCCACTTTGTTGATCGCATAAATGATCTCTTTCGCCAGGTAGTAACCCGGAGCCGCTTTGGCGCCAAAGATATAAACACGCGGGTGCATATCGTAATCTGGATTGGCCAGTAAACGACGGTATAGCGCCAAAATATGCAAAAAGCTTAAATGCTGACGTTTATATTCATGCAAACGTTTAATTTGTACATCAAAGATGGCATCTGGACTCACTTCAACCCCAGTAGTTGCCAAGATTTCTTCGGCAAGATTGACCTTGTTGTTGCGTTTAATTTGCATGAATTGCTGTTGAAATTTTTCATCGTCTGCAAACTTTGCGACATCACCAAGGCTTGTTAAATCTTTCGCCCAATCAGTTTTTACTTTACTGCTGAGTAATTTAGACAACTCAGGGTTACAGGCTTTTAGCCAACGACGCGGCGTTACGCCATTGGTCACATTGGTTAATTTATCCGGGTATAACGTATCGAACTCGGGGAACAGGTCGCTTTTCACCAAATCGGAATGAATTTGGGCCACGCCATTGACCTTGAACGAAGTGACCACACACAAGTGTGCCATACGCACCATTTGTGTTTCGCCTTCTTCGATTAACGATAAACGACGACGCATTTGCTCATTGCCTGGCCACATCTTTGACACTTCTTCATTGAGGAAATATTCGTTGATCGAAAAAAGCAACTCTAGATGACGTGGTAACACCTTGTCGAACAAGGCCACCGACCATTTCTCTAGCGCTTCTGGCAATAACGTGTGATTGGTATAAGCAAACACCTTACGACACATGGCAAAAGCATCCGTCCAGGTAAAGGCATAATCATCAATTAAGGTGCGCATTAACTCTAAAATGGCGATAGTCGGGTGAGTATCGTTTAATTGGATCGCCACCTTATCGGCAAATTGTGACCAGTCATCACCATGTTGCTCAAAGTAACGCTTGATGATGTCTTTAATCGAACAGGTACAGAAAAAATACTGCTGAATAAAACGTAACTCTTTACCGGCGTCGGTTTCATCGTTCGGATAAAGCACCTTTGAAATCGTTTCCGCCTGGTTTTGCGCCGAATGCGCATCTTGATAAGCACCAGAGTTGAACTGCTGCCAGTCAAAGTGACTCGACGCGCGCGATTCCCACAAACGCAATACGTTCACGGTTTTCGAGTTATAACCAACAATCGGAACATCCCAAGGCACACCTTTAATGGTTTGGCTGGCATGCCAATGTTTGTTCTCGCTACCATCGCTATTGACAACGGTTTCAACATGGCCAAACAGTGGAATTTCTTGTACCGCTTCCGGGCGGCACACTTCCCACGGATTGCCGTATTCACGCCATTCGTCGGGAGTTTCAATTTGTCGGCCCTGATGGAATTGTTGTTTGAATAAACCGTGCTCATAGTGGATACCGTAACCGACGGCGTTAAAGTCCATGGTGGCAAGCGAATCAAGAAAACAAGCGGCAAGACGGCCCAGGCCACCATTGCCTAAGGCCAGGTCATGACCTTCTTCAAAAATGTCTTCTATTTCAAAACCCAGGCTGGCGACCGCTTTTTGGGCAACGTCAAATAAGCCCAAATTGTGCAGATTATTCGATAACATCCGCCCCATTAAATACTCTAATGACAAGTAGTTAATCGAACGACTTTGCTGTTCTTTATGATATTTATTGGTTTCGGTCAGCTTTTCGTAGACCACTTCATTAACGGTTAAACACACCGCTTTTAACACCGCTGTAGGGTTTTGCGCTAAATCTTCTTGCGAAGAAGTGAAGTTCAAGTGTTGTAACACTTTCTTTTTAAACTGTGCTGCAGTTAACGGCTTTTTAATTGCTGTCGCCATAATCATTTGGTCTCTTCTGAAATTAAGCAAAACCAATCCGTGTTGCTTAATATTGGGTAATACCCGTAGGTATAAATTAACAACCGCGCTTCAATGCATTAAAACGGTTTCGTTTTTTCAGCGGTTATCGATAAAATCGGCAATTTAATAATCTGTCTATAAAGTTACGATAAATTAACAATTAGGTGCAAATGACTACATACGTATGCATGGCAAATTTGCCGTGCATACGTATGTAATTGCTCGATTTGGGAAAATCTGAACAACAAAAGTGAGGGGATTTAGCTAAGAACGTAAAAAAGCCAGAGATTAGCGTGACTAATTTCTGGCTTTTAAATAACCTGAGCTAGGGATAAATAGGAAAAGGTTGAATTATCGGCGAGCGCAATTGAAACGATAAATCGGGTAATTTTTGTCTTCTGCTGCCGTAAGTAAAGGATGAGCTGCTGCGACATCGCCAAGGTGTAAATAACACACGCGTTTACCTTGTTGCAGTAATGCCAGGGTTTCTGCAATGTTGCTATCATTGTTAATCGCTTTCGGCGCATCTCGGCGACACAAATCGATAATGTTCGCGGCAACGTTGGCATCATGCAAAATATTATCCGCTTTTTGCATATTCCTTACTGCGCCTAGCGTTAGTAAATCCGGATGAGCCGGAGCGTCGATCAGCAATAACTCGCCTTGATTTTTGGCTTCGTCTTTACTGTTGGCAAGCTGAGCATTAAATGTAGATTCAAGATCTTTGCCTTGTTCGATACCGGTATGGGTAAAGAAACTTTCCCAAAACAAGCGACGGTTGGCAAAATTGCTAAAGTGATCTTTCACCGCCTGGCGTTTTGCTCCGGCAAAGCTTGCCAGTTTCCCTAACGATTGCGGGATCATGGTTTCCAGTTTCTCGCGCCAATAACGCAGCAATACAGGTGACTGACCTGAACTTACCATGGCAAACACCATAGGCGAACGGTCGATGATTGCTGGCGTGATAAAGTGGCACAAATCGGCGTTGTCCACCACATTGGCCAGCACACCACACTCGCGCGCATCCAGGTTCACTTGTTCATTTAAACTGCGATTTTCCGTGGCAACAAAGACCAGCTGTTTCCCTGCCAGTTGTGATTTTTCATATACACCATCGATGTAGGCAATTTTATCATCATCAATTAGCGCCTGTATATTGGCTGACACTTTTGGCGACACTACCGTCACCTTAGCCGGACTTTTTATCAGTAAATCAATTTTCGCGCCGGCAATTTCGCCGCCACCAACAACCAATACACTGATCATTTTCGCATCAAGGAAAATTGGGAAGTAATTCATGTTTTCTCCAAAAACTTTGCTAGCGCGATTAAATCAGCAATTATCTCATCTTGCTGTTAATGGCTAGTTCCACGCTCATAGTGCGTTTTATTATAAACGTTATATTTTCCAGAAGGTTTCTTCATAGGTAAACGCTTAATTTCTTCTAAGGTATTAGCATCATACACAATTACCGCGCCATCGTTATCCCAAATGCTCAACAATACGTATTTTCCGTCTTTGGTAAATTCAACATGCGCGGCGGTTTTACCGGGTGCCGGCGCGATGGTTTTAACAATTTCCAAGGTATTCTTTTTGATGATATGTACTTTTTCTTTGTTCGGACCAAAAAATACATCCACCCAGGCATAAGGCGATTTACTGTGACTGCGCATAAAGAAACCCGGGCCTTCGGTTTTGATTTCTTTGATCACCTGCCAGTTATCCATATCAATAACCGTTACCCGACCATCTTTGATATTCGGTGAAGCAAACACTTGCCTGCCCTGATAATCCCAGGTAATGCCTGAGCCCAAGTGTGGCATGCCGGCCATTTCTATGGTGGCGACTTTCTTTTTCGCATCCAGGTTAATCACTTGCCCGTTTTGGCTATCGCGTGAGGCGCCAATTAAATTAATGTAGTCCGGGTCAAAGAAAAAATCATCCAAGTAATCTTCAGTGGTTATGCGGCGAATTGGGAACTGCTCGTCTTTTTTCCAGTTCTCCAGTTTGCCTTCACCACCATCTTTACGATAGTCATGCGCCCAACCTTTATACACATCAACGCCACCGGCATCACTGTATGGAATTTCCCACACTTCTTTCACATCTTTTAAGGCGACGATGAAACTGGTTCTTGGTGGTGCATTGTATACCGCGCTAACGCGGGACGTTTTACCATCTTTGTCGCTCGTTGCCACCACTTTAATCGGAGTCAGAGTTTCGGTTTCCAAAATCACGATATTATGAGGCAGGTAATTACCCACTATTGCGTACTTGCCGTCACTTGATACCGCCAAATTACGGGTATTAATACCGGCGCGAATTTCCGCTACAGTTTTCATATTGTAAATATCGTATTTACTGATCCAACCATCACGCGAGGCAAAATAGACAAAGCGGCCATCCGGTGAATACTTAGGGCCGCCATGTAAGGCAAAGCGCGTTTTAAAGCGAGTGATCGGCTCAAAGGTATCGCCATTAAGCAAGGTTGCCGAGTGATCAGCAAGCTCCACGACAATAAACAGATTCATCAAGTCGGCGTCAAATTGCGGAGTATTTGGCAATTTGTTTTGGTCAAAGTGTTGAATATGCGTGGCATTGATATCGGCCAATGTCCATTGTGGAACCGTTTCTGCCGGGGTGTAAATGTAGTCGACTAATTTATCGATATTATCTTTTGATAATGTCTTCTCAAACGCTGGCATCTGGGTCGCAATGCGCCCTTTGCTGATAACTCCACTTGCTTTATTTTTGCGCAAGCGCGATAAATTTTCCGGGAATAATGCCGGCCCCATGCTGCCCATTCGATCCACACCATGACAGCTCTGACAATGTTGTTGGTATAACTGCTCTGCCGATTGCTTATCTTTTTGCTTCGCATCTTGCTCAACACTTTTCTCAACATGGGCCATTGCCGCTTGGCTTAAAAGCAAAGTTGCAGCGGCGATCAGTGCACTATAAAAGGGGCTGTTCTTGCTCATCAGTAATTCCTATCCCACAGATAATTCTGGCATTTGTTTTATCGCTTCGGCTTGAAAATAACCACCACCGGCAATATGTTTCGGGTCGAGTTGATTAATCACATCACCCACCACAATCAAGGCTGGTGGTTTAATATCATGCTCAATCACCATTTGTTCTAGTGTAGCTAAGGTGCCTCTAAACTCTTGCTGATCCGGGCGAGTACCCTGGCGAATGATCGCAGCCGGGGTAGTTCCCGCACGACCATGTTCGATCAGTTTTTCTGAGATCATTTTCACCGCACTAATGCCCATATAGAATACAACCGTTTGATTGTCATTATTCAAACTTTGCCAAGGCAATACTAGCTGACCATCATTCTGTAAATGGCCGGTGATGAAGGTACAACACTGGGAAACACCACGATGGGTGAGTGGGATACCAGCATAAGTGGTAGACGCCGATGCGGCGGTGATACCAGATAACACATGACAGCTAATGCCATGGTTTAACAGATGCTCTGCTTCTTCACTACCGCGACCAAAAATAAACGGATCACCGCCTTTTAACCGTAATACCCGCTTGTGTTGCTTGGCGTATTGCACCAACACTTCGTTGATATTGTTTTGTGGCACACAATGCTGAGCTTGCTTTTTGCCCACATAAAAACGCTCACAATCAGCTGGCAATAACGCCATAATTTCATCACTTACCAGTCGGTCATAAATAACCACTTCCGCCTGGGCAATAAAGCGCAGCGCTTTTACGGTCAACAGTTCAGGATCACCAGGTCCGGCACCAACGAGTGCAACTTCACCTTTGGCAAAGGTAGCACGTGGTAAAATTTTATTAAGAAGATTTGTCATAACAAGCTCTCTGTTTAATTATATATTGGTTACTGCAATCGCTTCAGGCGCACTTGCAGCAACGCCAATTTCTTCATCGGTTAAGTAGCAGCCCGGGTCTTCTGCCCAAACATCACCTGATTGCGCGAAGGCGCGGGTGCGAGTATTGCCACCACAAATATTTAAATATTCACATCTTGCACAACGACCGGTTACCGGTCTTGGACTTTGTCTGAAACCCAGCATTAACGGGTCTTGGGTATTTTTCCAAACGTCTGAAAATTTTTCGGTCTTGACGTTACCCAACGGGTGGTTCCACCAATAAGTGTCCGGATGAATGACGCCGGTATTATCGATATTGGCCACATTAACGCCACTGGCATTACCGCCCCAGTTAATTAGCCGTTGTTTTAAATTGGCCACGCGTTGCGGGTATTTATCGCCAAACTTGTGCTCGGCCCATTGCAGTAAAAACGGGCCATCGGCATCGTTATTACCGGTAACAAAATCGCTGTCTATGCCTTGTTCTAAATGTGACCAGGCACGTTCAAACAACTGCTCCATCGCCCCTTTGGTCATCGCAAACATCGCATCATTCTCAGCACTACGCTTGCCACGGCCAGAGTAATTAAGGTGCGATAAGTAAAATTTATCGATGCGATGTTCTTCCATCAGATCGAGTATCGCCGGTAAATCTTTATAGTTTTCGCGGGTAAGACATAAACGCATACCCACTTTTATGCCCGCATCTTTACACAGCTTCAACGCATGCATAGAGGTTTTAAAGCTGCCTTGTTGACGACGAAATTTATCATGAAACTCTTCTAATCCATCAATGCTGATACCAACATATTGATAATCAGCGGCTTTGATTTGTTCAATATTGTCTTCGTTGATCAAAGTGCCATTGGTAGATAAAGCAACATAAAAACCTTTCGCTTTGGCATAGGCGGTAATTTCATAGATATCCGGACGCAGCAGTGGCTCACCACCAGAAAGAATTAATACCGGTACCTGCGCCACTTTTAAATCGTCGATAGTCGCTTTAATTTGTTCGGTGTTTAATTCGTCTTTAAAATCGATATCCAGAGAGGTTGAATAGCAATGTTGGCATTGCAAATTGCAACGACGGATTAAATTCCAAATCACAACTGGACCTGGCATTTTCGCCGCCTTATTTACTGGAGCGTCATCGTATACGGTTTTCAGTAATTGCGAGATTCTAAACATCGTTTTTCCTTATTTGGCTTTCAAACGCAAGCCAGTCTTTTTCAATATTTTACTGCTGGTTAGCATTTCATTTGAACTATTCGCACTAGTTTGCAACACATCTTCCAACAGTTTTTTGATCTGGATTCGGTATTCATCAATTTGTTGTTCATTTTTACCATGGATCATCGCAAACAAATTGAAATTCCATTCGGGTAAGCGTCTTGGTCGACGGTAACAATGACTGACAAACGGTAACTGGCCGAGTAATTTCCCGTATGTTTGCACTTCCTCATCCTTAACATCCCATACTGTCATGCCATTAAAGGTATAACCGGCACGGTAGTGGTTCGGAACCGCAGCAATTCGGCGGATAACACCGCGCGCAAGCAAGTCGTTTGTCATCGCCAGAGTGTCTTCAACACTAATTTTTAGCTGCTCGGCAAGGTGATGGTACGGCTTGCTGACTAACGGCATGCCATTTTGGGTGAATAATATATATTGTCGCTCGAGCTCAGTTAAATTTTCTGATTGTTGCTGTTTAGACGGGTAAGTAGAGTCCGACATAAAACTCCTCCTGCTTAGGGAAATCAAATACTTGTAGACCGCTTTGTTGTTCAATATCAGCAATCACGGTTTGAATTTCTTGTTGCGATTCACAGGCGACGACAAACCACATATTTAACGTATGTTGGCGTTTGTAGTTGTGAGCAACCTGACTAAAGGCATTAACGATATCATTCACTTCACCGAACCTTTCTTCTGGCACTATCATGGCTGACAGGGTAAAGGCTCCACCTAAACTGGCAGCGTCAAACATCGGGCCAAAACGAGTTAATAAACCGTCATCAAGCATGGTTTGAAGTTTATCGATAACTTGCTGTTCATCACAACCGAGCTCATTGGCAATATCAGCAAATGGCTGATCGGATACCGGAATACCGAGCTGGGTTCGATTTAATATTTTTCTATCTAGCGCATCCATAATTCTTCCTTAAGTTGCAAGCTGATGTTGATAGCGACCGCCGCGTTGTTTGTAGGCTTTGTTGCTAAACAGTAACTTTTTCGACAGCGACTTCAATTCACTATGCTGACAAATTTGGGCAAGTTGAGCTTCAACCTGATCTCGGTTTTTGCCATGTACCATACAAAACAAATTATATGGCCAATGCGGCAATACTCGCGGGCGGCGATAACATAAAGTCACTACTTTTTGCTCGGCTAGAATTTCGGCAATGGCGTCAACCTGCTCATCTTCTACATCCCAAACCACCATGGCATTGGCGACATAGCCCAGTTTACGGTGACGAATAACAAGGCCGAAACGACGGATCAAACCTTGTTGCTGCCAGTCTGTTATCATTGCAATCACTTGTTCTTCGCTAACACCAATCTCTTCTGCCAAAGCCAGATAAGGTTGGGCTACCAGTGGCAAGCCAGATTCGATGGCATTAAACAACTGCAATTGTTGTTCGATGCTCAGCTCTGGATTCTCACTGTTTAAAAATGCGATGGCATTAGTGCTCATGTTTATTCACCTCGGCCTCGCTGAAATCGACTTCAAAGCCCAGATCGATATGATACGACTGCTCCATCGGCAAGATTAACGGTTCAAAGCCGGTTTCACGATGAATATGGGTTAAACACTGCTGCAACATTTTTTCATTGGCGGCGGTAGCCACAAACCATAAGTTATATTGATGCTCACGCGCATAGTTATGATTGACTTGTTTAAACTGGCTTACCATGTCGGCAACTTCATCCAGGCGTTCTGCGGGAACTGCCAATGCCGCTAACGTACTGGCACCGGCTTGTTTGTGGTTAAATACCGGCCCCAGGCGCGATAATATTTGTTGCTCTTGCAACAAGCTTATGCGCGCAATGATTTGCTCTTCGCTGACATTAAAACGCTCCGCCAGCTGCAAGAACGGTCTTGAACACAGCGGAAAGTTTTTTTGATACGCATTGATTATCTGTTGGCTTAAACTATCCACTTTAGTTTCGCTGGTGATTTGTCTAGCTGTCATCATTACAACCCTATTTGGTGCGCACGGTTGGTAAAAAAGATACCGCTTGGACTTTCTGCTGGTAAGGTTTTGAGCAACTCAAAATTCTGACTATTATAAATTTGAATTTCATCGCTATCACGTACCGACATCCACACATGCTCACCTCTAGGGGTAAATTCCATGTGCAGTACACCTGGACCTGGGGTTAAGGTTTTGGCAAGCGTCTGGCTCTTACTGTCGATAACCTGAATTGTATCGTTTAACGGGTAAGCAAAATTTACCCAAATTTGGCGGTTATCCGGTTGCGCCATCACAAATACCGGCTGACCATGCACATCAATAGCGCCAACTTGCTGCCAGGTGTTGGTATCAATGATCAATACTTGGTGCAAGCCTACTGCAGGTACATAGGCATAGTTTCCGGCAATAGCCCAACCTTCAAGGTGAGGCATTTTATAAACCGGTAACTTTTTCTCACCTTTACCGTAATTACCAAGAATGCGTTTAACGCCTTTATCCAAAGACCATAAATCCACTAACGCCATACCATCTTCGCCAAATAAGCCGGCGATATAGAAACGACCATCAGGACTGATTAGTGCGTCATAAGGGTTGAGGCCGATGTCGGTATACTTAGTGATTTTGACCTTTTCTTCTGACAAGCCGTATTGCGACAGGTCAGCAATCCATATTTCATGGCTATCAAACAAGCTAAAAATAAATTTTTGTCCTGGGGCATCCACCAGACCAACCACTTTTGAACGCTTGATTGAACCATCTTTATTTCTTGGATGGTCAGGCAACTCAGTCGCCGGAATATTGGCAACGAGTTCTAATGTGTCAGTGGCAAAGATTTTCACCCCACCAGGTGTGTAATTAGAAACCGCAACAAACTTACCGTCTTGACTAATGGCACCGCCAATACTGTTACCCGATTGAATAACGCGTTTATCAATTTTGCTGGTGAGCAAGTCGACTTTGGTTAAGCCGCCGTCACGGCCAAAAACGAAACCAAAACGCTGATCACGTGAATAAACAATTGAAGCGTGCGATAAATCGCCTAAGCCATCAATTTGTGCCAGGCTTTGCTGACCACTATGGTTGACAATTTGCACTTTCCCGGTGGCGCGTTCGATAACCAGACCGAGGTCGCCGGTCGCTCTTAAATTAGCTTCTGCTGCTTGCTCTGTGCTGCTAACACTCTTGCTTATCTCGGTAGTCTTAGTTACCTGCTGGCAACCCAATAATAACCAAGGTATTACCAAGCTGGTTAAAAACTGTATTTTAGTTTTGTTCATGATCTAGCCCTTGTAGCAATTGTTCTGCGATCCATTGCGCTTCTTGTTCGCTTAAAATGTCTTTCCATGGCGGCATAGCCGTGCCAGGACGACCTTCAAGAATGGTAATGGTAAGAAAATATTCCGGTTTGTTGACAAGATCTGCTGGTAATAATGCCGGGCCCAGGCCACCTTTTAAGGTCATGCCATGGCAAGAGCCACAATCTTGTTTGACCAAGTGCAACAGATCGTTTTTGCGTTGTTTGCTTAGTGCTGCTGAGGACGCTTTTGCAGAGGGTGTTGGTTCGGCAGTTTGATTCACATATTTGCTGGGAGCAGCCATAACTGAATTAAAATTCAGGCTGGCAACAAAGCAGCAACAGGCGAGCAATAAGGTAATATTTTTCATTGGCAAACTTCAGCGTAGTAATTAAACAGTGGCTAAAATTTATCAATAAAATGGATCTAATTTATTGTTTAAGATCACTTTTTTACAAAATACCCGTATTTTCTTACGGTTATTTTTCTTCGGGCAAGTGGCGCCTTGAATGGTATTACTTTTTGACGATAACCACGCCGATCATTTTCGGGTGTGGGCCACATTCGTAAGGGAATTCGCCGACGTCATTAAACACCTGTTCATAACTGTCGCCAGGGAATAGATAATCCGGTTCTTCCTGATAAAACTGTTTAAACCAAACGTTATGGTATTGACGTTTTTCAATGTTTTTCCAGATCACCTTATCACCGGGCGCCACAGTAACGGTAGCCGGAATAAACTTCTTCTTATAAATTTCAACGACAATATCCTTGGCGATCAAATTAGTACTGAAAACAGCAAGAAAAATCATGGCGGTTAATTTGATAAACGCATGCCACATCGTTAACTCTCCTGATTTTTAAATCTTGCCTTGCTCGTTCTGAACTTATTTCAGAACGAGTAAGGCAAATTTAAAAATTATTGCTTAGTCGCATTAATTTCCGCGTCAGAATTATCTAAAGCCAGTTTATAACCAAAGGATACGTGGTGATAACGAGCATCAGAGTAATCGTCGTGGATGGCAAAACCAAAGTTATACACTTTACCGGCTTCGATAGAAACGTCACCTGCTTTAGCAGATTTAAGCTTACGCTTAATTTCTACCGTCCAGGTACCATTGCTAAGATTAGCAACTGCTTGCGCTCCCTGGCCACCATGCATTTTTCTTTGTGCTAATATTTGGCCATCTTCCACTTGTTTGCTGCCCGATTTATAGCGCACTATGTCCATAAATTGTTGAGCTTGCTGGTATTCGGTAATTTCTTCTTCACTTTTCAGCTTATCCCAACCACCTAACGCTTTACCTCTTCGGCCTTTGAGCTCAAGTTTACTGCGACTCTCTTTAAGGTATTTGGTTACACCATTATTAAAGTCTAGGCGCTTAGCGAGTTCACTGCCAGTTAAGGTATCTTGCTCAGGTGCAAATGGCATTGAGTTGGCATCGGCATGACACGTTCCCCAACAACCGGCGCGATCGGCATATTCAACGTCGTCGGTTGCTATCATAAACGCCAGTTTCATTTTGTTGTCAGGGTCCATTTTACCGCCGTCAACAAATGGTGCCGGAGCATGGTCGCCATCAGGCCAGCTAAATTTCAAGAACAGATTTTCATCGTCATGAGTTGCGGCGATACTAACGTCGATACTGCCACGCTTATTTGGAATGATATTCGGCTCAAGTTCTTTCTCACTTTCACCACTAACAATCAATTGACCAATATCGGCAATTTCTTCACTATGGCATTCGATACAACGATCACCTTTGGTAAAGGCACGTTTGCCGCCATGTTTACGACCTAAAACCCACTCGATAGAGGCAGTACCCGGGAAGAATACGCTAATATCGGTTGAGCTGGCTTTTTTCCAGTCAACATTCAGGCTGGCTGTCGGCTTCGCTTTTGCTGCGCTTTTGCTGGTAGCAGATTTCGTACCACTCGTTTGCGCACTTGCTAATGCAGAGGCAACCGCCTGTTCAATTTGCAATTGTACCTTTTCTTTCTCTGCATTTGCTTTTGCTTTTTTCTCAGCGGCAATCGCAGCTTCTTTTGCTTCGATGCGCGCCAAGCCTGCTTTATATTCTTCTGGCACTTCACGAATATAAGCGGCAATCGGCGCTTCCAGCTCTTCCAGCTGTTCATCGGTTAATTGATCACGAACATTATGGTGAGCAATACCTTTATGACAATCGATACAGGTTTGTCCGGTTTCAAACGCATTTAAATGTTGCTTACGCGCTCGTGGTTTTTGGAATTCCGGATTCATCGATTCAAAGTTATGACAGTTACGGCATTCTCGGGAATCGGTATCTTTCATCGCCTTCCAGACACTTTGCGCCATTTCAAAGCGATGCTCGTTGAATTTTTCTTTGCTATCCAGTTTGCCGGTTAACCAGGAAAAGACTTCTTTTGATGCTTGTATTTTACGTACTACCTTATGGATCCAAGGTCGAGGTACGTGACAATCAGGACAACCCGCTCTTACGCCGGTTCTGTTGGAATAGTGAATAGAAGGTTTATATTCTTGATAAACATTATCTTCCATTTCATGACAACCGATACAAAATTCGGTGGTGTTGGTCGCTTCCATCGCGGTATTAAAGCCACCCCAAAAAACAATGCCGACAACGAAAAATATCACTGCGCCTGAAATAGTGGTACCAAGGATCAGGCGACGTGACCAAAAGCTTGGTTTGTTTAATGATTGATTTACCATAACTAACTCGTACTAATTTATACCAATCAGACTAAATAATCAGTCCATCAACAATCATTTACTCTGATTGGCATTAAGCGAAAAAGTGCGAGCATAACCAGTGTTATGCTCGCATTATCAGTAAGATTTACTGATTAGGTTTTGTGGTTCATACGGTTGTACACGTTGAACTTACCTGTTGGTGTAGTTAAGCCTTTGATGCGGTGTAACTCTTTCAGAGTCTTGGCATCATAAACTACGATTTCACCGGTTGGGTTAGAGTTATCAGTACGGTTCCATACAGATACCCAAACTTCAGTGCCATCAGAGTTGAATTCCATGTGAAGAGCGGCTTTACCTTCTTCTTCAGTAACACGGATAGTCTTAACAATCTCACGAGTTTTCTTATCGAAAACTTGTACTGATTGTTGTACTTCTGGCTCTGGGTGTTTCAGCTGATCAGCCCAAACATAATCTGAAGTTTCATGAGTACGGATGAATGCACCAGCACCATCAGTTTCAACTTCATAACATAGTTTCCAAGCACTCTCAGGGTGGTTCATTGGATCGTTACCCCAAACAGATACTAGACCAGTACCTAAGTGAGTTGTACCGCCAACAGGACCACATTTTTCATCAATCCAGTTAGCGCCAGGACCAGGATGTGGTAAAGAATCAACATCAATTTGTGCTTCTAATTTACCTGTTTTGGTATCTACTATAACCATTTTGTTTGATGCGTTAGCAGCAATTTGGAAGTAACGACCAGTTGAGTCGTAGAAACCATCATGCAAGAACTCTGAAGACGAAATGGCTGTGATAGTTAAGTTATCTAAGTCACTGTAATCCACTTGTAACATTTGACCAGTTTCTTTAACAGCAACAGTAAATTCAGATTTATTAGGAGACGTGTAAACCGCAGCTACACGTGCTTCGTTAATGAACTCACCTTTAGTGTTGTAACCACGAGTTGACACAACTTTAAGTGGGTTCAACGTTTCGGCATCCATGATAACGAAATGCGCAGGCCAGTAACCACCAGCAATTACGTATTTACCGTCACCAGAAACGGCGATATCACGAGCGTCATAGGCCATTTTAGTTTCAGCAACTAACATCTTCTCAGGTGTTTGCCATAAATCGATTTTGTTAACTTTACCGTCACGACCAATGGTGTACCAGAAACGACCTACATCTTTAGCAGTATCTAACTTATGCTTCTCAGTACCTTTGATTACGTGTACCGCATAACCCGTATCGATATGAGTGATAATTTTCTTAGTGTCACCATCAACGATTGCGGCTTTACCAGCATCACGTTCGATTACTACGAAGAAGTTTTTCCAGTTTAACCCGTGCAAAGGCTTAGTTGGGTAATCTTTAAGAGCAACAAACTCTTTAGTGTGAGAGCGCATTTGCTCTAATGACATTTCCGGTGGCACCGGTGGTGTCATTTGAATAAAGGTCGCTAAGTTTGAGATTTCTTGTTTTGAGAACAAATCATCAAAGTTGTTCATGCCGCCTTCAGTACCTAGAGAGATAATTTTCTCCAGACGCTTTTGGCCTTTTTTTAACATGCTTTTAGGTTCTAAGTTTTTACCGGTAGCGCCTTTACGTAATACACCATGACAACCAGCACAACGCTGGAAATAATGTAATTGTGCTTTTTCGAAGTCTGCTTCTGATAAGGTTGGTGCTGCCGCCGAAACGGTCATACTCATACCACTAACAGCCAGTCCTACTGCAACACTGAGTACGGACACTCCATATTTTATTGCTTTCATTGGTATCTCTCCCGAGGTTATTTAACAATACTGATAAGGCAGAGAGGTAATTTAAAATCTATTAAATTTACCTTATAAATAGTCGAGAATCACTTTTAAAAGACTGTTTAAAAGTTTACAACAACAACCAAAAAACAACTTTTTTGAGAAGCTAACTTAACTATTTGTTACGTTTCCACCTTCTGCCAACAACTATCTACCAATAGCGCAAGTGTTTATTTAACCTAGATCAAACTTTGTTACAATTTTGTCGGTATTTGCATCATTTCGTTAAAAAAACGCGGTTTTTTGTTTTAAGATGGGTAAAACCAAAAGCTAGTTTAACCTTATAATATTTATGGGTATTTAAAATGACGAATCGTTACAAAGCATTGATTTATGCAGCCTTAATCGGGCTGGTTACTGTGGTTATCTTCCTCGGCTTTTTGAGCGGGATGGATAACAAGATATCCTGGCTGTTAATCGCCCTGTTGATCCTGATCCCATGGTTGTATAGCCAAAGAAAAAATGGCAGGATTTTAAAATGGAAGAGTGAATATAGTGTTGGCGTTAAGTCACTCGATCTTGACCATCAAAAGCTGATTACCTTATTGAATCAATTTAATACCGCTTATGACTACGACATGGGCGCAGAGTTTGAACATCAAAGTTTAAAAGAGTTAATTGAATACACTCATTATCATTTTACTCGCGAGGAAGAGCTGATGAGTGAAAGTGGTTACCCTGATCTGGAAGCCCATAAACAGCAACACCAGATCATGATAGAGAAAATTAAAGAAATTGAACAAAAATATGAACAAATTGGTCACGATGCTTTTGAAGAAGTCAGCAAATTTCTCAGTGACTGGTTAATTAACCACATCAACGGCACGGATAAACAATATACTTCGCATTTAAACGCTAAGGGTATTAAATAAGTTCTAAAAGTGTAAACCTGTTTCAGGACATGACACTTAAACTAAAAAGCCAGTAACAAATTTGTTGCTGGCTTTTTTGCATTTGCGAGACTAAGGTTTATCTCGGTAAATAAAACATCATAATCACACAGAATATGGCGATTAACCAAAATGCTTTGCTAAAGAATTTCAGCCCGCGTTTACGGTTTTCCGGGTGCGAAGGTGCCAATGGCATGCCACAGTTTTTACAGTCGCGTAAACCGGCTTCGTTATCGGTTTGACAATACAGGCATGGGGCTGATTCAGACATAGTAGTTATCCCAATTCAGCACTAGTTCGCAGTTAGGCGATGATAAATTTGTGGCAGGCATACCGGCAATTGTGACGGACTGAGCATTACCGTGTAACTATGGCGGCCGAAGATATACGGTAAATATTCTTCCGCCTCTTTGTCTACGGTAATACAGAACGGTTTTAACCCCGCCTGTTTCGCCTCTAATATCGCTTGTTTGGTGTCTTCAATGCCAAATCGGCCTTCATAATGATCAATATCGTTTGGTTTGCCATCGGTTAATATCAATAATAACTTTTGCGATGACTTTTGCTCTTGCAATATTTTGCTCGCTTGCCTTATCGCGGCGCCCATGCGGGTATAAAAACCAGGGCGAATCGCCTGGATACGACCACGGACATTATCATCATAAGATTCTTTAAAGTTTTTCAGCATAGTGAAACGAATATGCGAGCGTTTTACCGAGGAGAAACCATACATGGCAAAATTATCACCTACTACGTTTAACGCTTCACCAAACAACAACATACTGTCGCGTACTACGTCAATAACCCGCATCTCATCATCTAGATGCGAGTCGGTAGACATCGACAAATCGGCGAGTAACAAACAGGACAGATCGCGATTGTTGCCGCGAAAACTTTGATACAGGCCTTTTTCTGCGGTTGGCGATATTTGTCGCTCGACATGAAAATCGAGCCAGGCATTAAGATCCAGTTCTTCACCTTGCTGCTGGCTTTTCAACCAATAGCGCAGCGTTTGTAATTGCTCGAATTGCGCCTGAATATTTTTTGCCGTTTTTTGCAAATGCAACGGTAATTTTTGCGCAACAGCATCTTTTGGCAACATAGGTTGCAATAGACACCTGTCGCTAACTAATTGCTGTTTACGATAATCCCATTCTGGCAGTTTTATGCCTTCACCTAGCGGGATATCATCTTCGGAGCTTGACGGTAAATCGAGGTCTATTTTAATGCGGGCACTTTTTTGATCTTGCTGCTTCGATATGGTGATTTTGTCTAAATCATCGGCAACTCGGTCGCCATCATCGTCGTCACTGTCATCATTGCCACGATCTAGATTGGCAAACTCACTCCAGGAAAATAAACTTTCCAGACGAAAGATCATCATCCCATCACGGCTGTTTGTCGACTCTACTCGCTCTGTCTTTTTCCGCCCCGCCTTATTTTGCTTTTTGCCGCTTGAGCCTTCTGGCTCTTCTACGTCATCGGCATACTCTGCCTGAATTTGATCGGTTGCTTGCGCCGATGGATAAAGCCATAAAAATACGGCTTGTGGTGCATAGTTTACCGTTGGAAATTCTGTTACTGAGCCCGGAGATAAAATTGCATCGATGATGGCTTGTTCCATTTCCTGTTCCGCGGCAGGGCGTTTTTCAACACCTGGGCGTAATTTAACAAACGCCTGTGCCAGTCGTTGATATCTGGGTTTTAATGCCGGAAACTGGTTAAGCACATCAACCACAAGTTGTTGATTGTCGATGGCCCAATGCTTAAAGCGGCCGCTATGATGTGCTGCCAGCACTGCCAGCCAAATATATAGGTCAGCATTCAGTTCCTGCTCAGGAAACACTGCGATGTATTCAGGTAGCCTTAAGCTGTCAGCATCTTGCCAGGCAAGACTGATTTGCTGATTATCACCAGAGATCTTTTGTAAAAAACTTTTGCGTGATAAATAATCACGATGACTTGCCGCTTCTACTCTTTTTACTGCATCGCCGCCTAACGCCCGAAACACAATACCAACAGATTTACTCACCTGGTCAAAATTAACCTTGGCCTGCTCAAACTCGGTACTGGCTTTACGAGTGATAAACTGATGCCAGATACTGCCAACCCACTCTTCCATTGCAACCAATTACTCTTACTTTAATTTGTAACGATTATAACAAATTAACCAAAACGTACTCTGATGTGAATCAACAAAAGTGAGTTCTGACACTTGCTACCGATGCGCGACTAGATCGCATTAAGTTGCAAACGCAACACCCGCTCACCAGTTGGCTGATGTACTTTCTCTTCAAGCAACTCAAAACCATATTTCGTGTAAAACTTGCGGCCGATCGAATTCTTTTTAAAAACTTCCAGTTCGAGGTTGCCATGTAGCTGTTGAGCCTTATCCAGCAACATTTTACCTATTTTCTTACCATGATGCTCCGGCTGGAGAAATATAGCACCAACCTCATTGCCGATTAGCGCCATGAATCCAACGACGTGATGATTAAGCTCGACCACCCAAGTGTCTGAATTGGGCAAATACAGTGCTGGAATATCTTTTCTCACCTGTGCGACAAAATCATCTTTAAGAAAGGGGTGGGCTAAATTATTGGCACTCTCCCATGCTGCCATCAAACTGGTTAGGTCACTGGCTTGGTACTGTCTAATATTTGTATTCATTGTGACGAAATCATCTATTTCTTGTTGCATCGGTGAATATCCTTGTTTGACGTCCTGATTAAACCTTAAGCGAGATCTAAGTGTTAGGTCAAGGTATGGCGATAGCCACTCTGAGTTGCTTTCGGCAATGACGCGAGGTTCTGTTTCCTGGTTGGCGGGACTTCAGTCTCGCAAGTGCAAAAAAGCCAGTTGCTTGCGCAACTGGCTTAGTTAATTCAGTTTACTTAAAAGTTTAAGATTAAGCTTGTGCTTTCTCTTTCACCCAGAAACTTGAGATGTAAGCAATTAAGCCGAGCAAGAAGAAAACACCGGCAACTTCACGCATCCAGTAGAAGATTGCCAACTTGTCCTGTGTCGCCATAAAGCTTAACGCTTCACCAGATTCAGGTAGACGTTGTAACCATACTTGTAATACACCAGCACCAGTTAAGAACAAGGTGATGAATACCATAGAAACCGTCATTAACCAGAAGCCCCACATTTCACGAACTTGCGCACGGTTGCAGTTTGCTTCACCGATACCACGAAGTTTTGGCATGGCGAATGAGATAATCGTCATTACGATCATCGCATACGCACCGTAGAAGGCCATATGACCATGCGCGGCGGTAATTTGTGAACCATGCGTATAAAAGTTTACTGGAGCTAACGTGTGGAGGAACCCCCATACACCAGCACCCAGGAATGCCATTACTGCCGTGCCTAATGCCCATAAAGTAGCGGCTTTGTTAGGGTGTTCACGACGACGACGGTTAACCATGTTAAAGGCGTACAATACCATAGCAAAGAACGGTAATGGTTCGATTGCTGAGAAGATTGAACCCACCCACTGCCAGTACTCAGGAGTCGCTAACCAGTAGAAGTGATGCCCGGTACCTAAGATACCTGAGATTAATGCCATAGCGATGATCACATATAACCATTTTTCGATAACTTCACGGTCAACACCGGTAATTTTGATTAACACATAAGCCAAGATTGCGCCCATGATTAATTCCCAAACACCTTCTACCCATAAATGTACGACGAACCACCAGAAGTATTTATCTAATGCCAAGTTAGTCGGGTTGTAGAACGCGAATAAGAAGAATACCGCCAAACCGATTAAACCTGTCATCAACACCATGTTAATCGCAGTTTTACGACCTTTTAAGATGGTCATGCCCAGGTTAAATAAGAAACCAAGACACACCACAACAATACCCAGTTTGGTAATGGTTGGCTGTTCCAGGAACTCACGTCCCATCGTTGGCCATAACTCGTTAAAGGTAAAATCCGCTAGCGTTGAATAAGGAACTAACAAGTAACCTAAGATCGTAGCAACACCCGCGGCAGCAAACACCCAAAACAGGATTATCGCCAATTTAGGGCTATACAATTCCGTTTCGGCTTCTTCTGGCACCAGGTAATAAGCCGAGCCCATAAAGCCAAACAACAGCCAGACGATAAGTAAGTTGGTATGCACCATACGGGCGACGTTAAATGGAATTGCGCCGCCGAGGAAGTCACCTACGACATATTGCAAGCCCATGATCAGACCAAATAAAATTTGTCCGACAAATAAGATTAAAGCGAACACAAAATAAGGTTTTGCGACAGCCTGTGATTGATATTTTAATGTATTCATCTGCCTTACCCTTCTATGTTTGGCGGCCAGCCGTTAATGTCCATTTCTGAGGTCCATTTTAAGAACTCAGCTAAATCATCAATTTCTTGATCATTTAAATGGAAATTAGGCATTTGACGACGACCCGGTATGTTTAACGGTTGTGCTTTCATCCAACCATTTAAAAACATTTTAAAGCCGGCTTCACCACCACGGCGTTGAAAAACATTACCAAGCTCTGGCGCAAAATACGCACCTTCACCGAGTAAAGTATGACAGCCAATACAGTTATTCTTTTCCCAGAGGTGTTTACCACGCTCTACAGATTCGGTTATGTTTTGACGGTTATCTCTTTCTGGCATTTCTTTTGTAGTATGAAAAGTTAAAGCAAGAAATATCAAGAAGAAGAAAACACTTCCACCATAATAAATATTCCTCGCCATGCCTTTAGTAAAACTTTCTGACATGGGTTGCTCCCTTATGATAATTAATAAAGCCCGCCAATATTAATGCCCTAAGCCCAGACAAATCTTGATGGAAATCAAACTAATGAAGAATGTTGTAAAATTGTTAGCAAATATGTCTATTTGTATTAAAACGGCGGGGATTAAAAAATTGGCAGCTTCTTAACCATAGCGCGAGCAAGGTTAAGCATGCCAATCATCACAAAACAGGTGTGTACCAGAATGAAATAAACGATCATCACCATCAGCTGAAATTGAATATCATCTGAGAGTAAGACATAGAGCAGGGGGATGAAAACGACCAGGCCTACCAGCACCGAAAGTTGTACGGCACGGTACAAATGAATTCTGATCATGCCGCCATTTTTTTTATAGCGCTTGAACAACCAAAGCAAAAGGATAAACGCCAGACCAGGTAATACCAGTAAGTTTGCCAAAAACAAAGATTGGCAAACAACAGCAAGATGTATCGATGATTTAGGGTTAAATAACGAAATGCTCTCTACTCCTTGCTGCTAATTCCAATGATCATACCAAGTTGACTAAATATCTGCTCATTTTTAATGGCAAAAACGAATAACTACTGCTTTATAAAATTTATATGTAGAATAACTACATACTAAATTTTATGCATTGTATTTACCCGTTTTTCTTCATGAAAAAGTAGATCACATACTTAATCAAATTGGTATTACTTAATCGAGTTTACTCATCAAAATAAATTCTGGCAATATCCATTAACGCTTTAATGGTAGCCGGGTCGTCAGATAAGGGCTCTGCCAGGCAGCATTTACACACCTCAAGCGGGTTCATGCCACTGGCCATCATTTTTCCAGCATAGATCAATAATCGGGTAGAAACCACTTCATCGAGGTCATTTTGTTCTAAACGGCGTAATGCTTGTGCTAGTTCTACCAAAGTAAAGGCTAAATGCGGCTCCACATCGGCTTCACTGATCACAATTTGCTGTTCAACTTCTTTATCTGGATAGTCAAAGCTTAACGCCACAAAACGTTGCTTGGTACTCGGCTTCATGCCTTTTAACAGGTTTTGATAGCCAGGGTTGTAAGAGACTACCAGCATGAAATCCGGATGTGCTTTTATTAACTCGCCGGTTCTTTCTAATGGTAATACTCGACGGTCATCAGCAAGTGGATGAATAACCACGGTGGTATCTTTACGCGCTTCTACCACTTCATCAAGATAGCAAATGCCACCTTCACGCACGGCTCTTGTTAACGGGCCATCTTGCCAATAGGTACCATCTGGACCAATTAGGTGGCGGCCAACTAAATCTGCAGCGGTTAAGTCATCATGACAGGCTACGGTGTATAACGGTTTGTTCAGTTTTTTTGCCATATGCTCAATAAAACGGGTTTTACCGCAACCGGTAGGCCCTTTGATCAAGATAGGCAAGTGATGCTGATTGGCGTACTCAAAAAGAGACACCTCATTGTGCTGCTCTTGATAAAAAGGCAGCGCAAACGCTTCAGGCGTTAGTTTGATGTTTGCAGTACTCATAAAATCTCTAGATGTCACTGATATTGTCGATAAGTTACCCTGATGTTAACCATAGCGCAATGTGTACGGACCGCTTAGTTGATGCAGATCAAGGTAAAAAATTACCTAAAAAATGAACCGTTTTATGACGAATCATTTTAATCCATATTCATTTAGGGTTAAGCTAGAGCTACATATAGTTAACACCATAGAAATCAGCGATGACCGAGATAGCAGAATCCTTTACCAATCAAACTATTATCAGTGATGAATTGCCACAGTTAGAAAATTTAGAGTTTGCCACCCTCTCTCAAAGATATGCCCCCACTCATCGCCTGGTAACGTTGTTAACAACGGTTATTTTAATGTTAGTGTTAACTGCCATTATTTATCAACCTTTTGCTCCTCTTCCCAGTGAAGCCGTTACCGTTTTTGAGTTTATTCTCTGGCTAGTCGGTGGCATTGGCTTAATTGCCACCCTCTACAATTCATTCGCGGATCCGAAAAAACGTTATGCTTTGCGCGAACAAGATATTAGTTATCAGTCGGGTCTTATATTTCGTAAAACGGTGAGCCAGCCGATATTGCGAGTTCAGCATGTTGAACTAAAGCGCGGTCCGGTTGAGCGCAAAGTCGGATTGGCCAGTTTACAGGTATTCAGTGCCGGCGGCTCATTGCACACGTTTGAAATTCCCGGGTTGAATATTGATGATGCGGAACACATTCGTCAGTTTATTTTGGCACATAAGGATATCAATCAACATGGATAAGTCGCCAGTCATTGAACGGCAGAATTCGACTGAACAAGTGCCAGACATTTCGACCCCAGAGGAAAATAATCACTCTCATAAGTGGCAACGGATTTCGCCCATTGCGTTGATCTACTTTGTCTTAATGTTGATTAAGAATATCTTTGGCAACATCGTTTATCTGGCGCCGGCAATACTTATTGGTTACAACAAGTTCAGTGAGGATCCCACGTTTTGGCTACCATTTGTCTATGGTTTTGCCGGACTAATTGCTTTATCGGCAATTCTCAGTTTTTATTTTTTCCAATACCGCTTGTCCAATCAACAAATTGAGATCCGCTCGGGGGTATTTTCCAAAAAGTACACCAACTTGCCATTTTCAAGAATTCAAAATGTTGAACTTAGTGAACCCCTGTATTATCGTCCCTTCGGTTATACCTGCATGCAATTAGACACTGCCGGTTCGGTCAAACAAGAAGCGAAAGTCGTCGCCCTGAAAAAACACTTCGCCGAACAACTCAAGCATGAAATTTTAGCGGCACATCAACAACCGGTCAGCACTGATGAAAATAACGAAACTGACGATGACAGTGTCACGGCTAAAGTCACCACTGCCGATGAAGAAGTGTTAGACCGACGCAATCTCGATGATTTGGTGATCCATGGTTTAACCAACAACAGAGTGTGGATATTTATCGGTGGCCTGGCGCCATTCATCGACAATATCAGCGAAAAAGTTGGCGAATGGCTGTTAATGTTTGGTTTTAACGTTGAGCAGTACTTTGCCTTTGATGGCAAGTCCGGCTGGCAAATTGCCACCGCGGCACTGTCATTAGCCTTGCTTGTCATGATCCCAATCACCATTTTTTCAATTCTCGGTTCTATCATTGCCTTTCATGATTTTAAGCTCAGCAAAGTGGGTGACAGATACATTCGTCGCAGTGGTTTATTTACTAAAAATGAAGTGACGATGCGCTTGTCACGCTTGCAAATGATCGTGCGCCAACAAGACTGGCTGGATGTGCTGTTAGGTCGCATCAACCTTAAGTTTGAACAATCAAACGCCAATTATCAGCAAGCGCAACCGGGTCAGTTAACCAATAAAATCATCGTGCCGTCGGTAACGACGAAAGAATGCCAGCACTT
This sequence comes from Thalassotalea sp. ND16A, assembly GCF_000764205.1. Lineage (GTDB taxonomy): Bacteria > Pseudomonadota > Gammaproteobacteria > Enterobacterales > Alteromonadaceae > Thalassotalea_A. The sequence goes on along the minus strand of NZ_JQDZ01000123.1, from coordinate 55,280 downwards.
AATCAATGACGCTTATCCGGAAAATAATTTGGAAAACATCCAATATTCACCGGTAAGTGTGCGTTTGTTTGTGCGCAATGTATTGCTGTTGTTACTGCCATTCACCGCGTTTATCTCGGCTTTGTTTATCATCAAAGATAAAACTGACAGCCTGATATTTGTGGCAGCAGCTGCCAGTTTCATCTGCTTTTTAATGTATATGAGCTACCGCCGCTGGGGTTATGCCAAAGACGATAACTTTATTTATGTGCGCAAAGGCTGTTTAGGCGTCGATTACTATTGCTTCCCGATTTATAAGGTGCAACAAACCACATTTAAACAAAGCTGGTTTTTAAAGCGCAAACAACTATGTTCAGTGCAGTTCTTATTAGCGGCAGGCGCGGTGAACGTGCCGTATGTAAAGCAGGAAGACGGCTTAAAGCTGATCGATGAAAGCTTGTATGAAGTAGAGCATAGTAAGCGTAATTGGATGTAAAAAAAAGGGAAAGCAAATGCTTTCCCCAAAAACCCTCGTTTGAGGTTGCTTAAGCCTCAGGCGAATAGAACGAGGAGAAAAGTTAAACTCTTCAATGTCGTTGCCTCTAGCAACTACAGCGCGTATTTCACCGACAGTTGTACGTAGTCTGAATCGGCATCGATATCTGCCGCTTCAAAGTTACCCACCTCAACACCATAAGACAGATCTTTGGTGATGTTGTTAAAGATATTTATACCCCAATGAGTACGATCTCGGTCTGATTCTTCGGTTTCAGTGTTGCCGTAAAACACGCTGGTGCGTAATGTTTCGGTCCAGAAATGGCGGTAAGCAACCATAATAACCGTTGATTCTTCCACTTCTTCACCGACTAAATCGGTAGCGGCGGCGGCGCCTACATAACGGCCAGTATTGCCACCATGAAAAGCAAAACGTAAATCATCTTTGCCGAACGTGTTGATACGGCCAGATACACCATAGCCCACTGCCGATTCTTCTTCACCGCCAACCGTGTTTAATTGCTTGGCAACTGCGGCAATGGCAACATTACCCCAATCCCCGTTAAAGGTATATTTAGCGACAACATCTGGCACTGAATCTTGATTACCATATCCGGCATCACCAACTTCACCGCCGTATGACTCTGGGTTTTCCAGCGCTATTTGAAATCCACCGTTGGTATAACGAATTTGGTCCTGGCGAATAAACGCTGATGCCACCAATGGTCCGGCGAAATCGGCGGCTTCGACTAATGAGCTGGTATTCATGAACGTCGACCAGGTTTGGCCAACTGTCCAGTTTTTGTATTTGATGAAGGCATGTCGAATTCGAGGATGGCGTGAATTCGTCAGTTTTTCATTACCGCCACCGCCATAAAAATCCATTTCAATAAAGCCAGTGACATCACCATGAACGTATTTGGTGTTAAAGCGAGTAGAGTTGGCATTAAAATTTACGGTCGATATTTCATCATTAACCGCGTGGCCAATCCAAAAGTCATCATTGACCAGTGGTGAGCTGGCATTACCGTCGATATAACGCATATCCGCTTGAATATAGCCGCCAAAGGTAATGCTATCTTTATCGGTTAACTTAACGGTATAACCCGCATGGGCACTACTCGCAAGTAAAGCTAAGCCAGTTGCAATGGCCAGTTTATTTCGGTTTAACATGTTTTGCTCCCCATCGTCTTCCAAGGTAAGACTGCTAACACCCTCTTCGGCGATATTTTGTTTTCGTTATGATTTAAGTTTTGTTGTTGGGGGTTGATACCTGATTGGTATTCCCCCTTATTTTTATGTTGTAACGTTTTTCTATTTTTCTATTTTTTGACGATTAAGTTATTCTTCTAACGTACTTAAATCGCCTTCGTCTTGACCTAAAGCGCGCGCTTTCAGTACCCGACGCATGATTTTCCCTGAACGAGTTTTTGGTAACGACTCAACAAATTCAACACATTCCGGCATGGCAATTTTGCCCATTTCTTTGCCAACATGGGCTCTCAGCTCTAGCTCAAGCTCTTTATCACCTTTAAGACCAGATTGCAGGATCACATAGGTATGAATGGCGTTACCCTTAAGCTCATGCGGTAATCCTACTGCCGCAGCTTCACTGACTTTCGGATGGCTGACTAAAGCACTTTCGATTTCAGCCGTACCTAAACGGTAGCCACTCACTTTCAATACCTCATCCATACGGCCAATGACCCAAATGTAACCATCATCATCTTTTTTGGCACTGTCGCCGGCAAGATAAATCCATTTACCCTGCTCATCTTTACTCCAGTACAAATCGGCATATCGTTGATCATCTTTAAACACCGTTCGTGCCATACCTGGCCAAGGATTTTTGATGATCAATTTACCTTCTTCATTCGCTCCCACTTCTTTGCCTTCATCATCAACGATGGAGATTTCATTACCAAAGAATGGTTTCGTCGCTGAACCTGGTTTCAACGGGGTGATCGGCAATGGACATACCATAAAACCACCAGTTTCTGTTTGCCACCAGGTATCGATGATCGGACATTTATCGTTACCAATGACATTGTGATACCACTTCCACGCTTCTGGATTTATCGGTTCACCAACACTACCCAATAAGCGCAGGCTAGATAGATCGTGTTTTTTCGGCCAGCGGTCACCAAAGCGCATCAAACCGCGAAGGGCTGTCGGCGAGGTATATAAAATGTTGATGCCGTAGTTTTCAATGATCTGCCACCAGCGGTTCGGATAAGGATAGTTCGGCGCTCCTTCATACAGCATGATAGTGGCACCATTAATTAATGGTCCGTAAACGATATAACTGTGACCGGTGATCCAACCAGGATCGGCGGCACACCACCATCTGTCTTGTGGTTTAATATCAAATGCCATGCGGTGTGTGGTTGAGGTATAAACGGCATAACCACCGTGTGTATGCAGCATACCTTTTGGTGTTCCGGTGGTACCTGAGGTGTACAGAATAAATAGCGGGTCTTCGGCACTGGTTTGCTCGGTTTCACATTTACTGCCAGCAATTGGCAGTGCTTTTAAATCATGCAGCCAAAAATCACGCGTTGGCTCCATTTCCACATCCAGTTCATTGTTTTTCACACAAATACACACTTCAATACTTGGTGAACGTTTCATCGCTTCATCGGCAATGGATTTTAAGTCGATTTGTTTACCACGGCGCCAGCCACCATCGGCGGTAATTAAGACTCTTGAATGGGCATCGTCAATCCGAGAAGCCAGAGCTTCAGTACTAAAACCACCATAAACCACGGAATGAATTGCACCGATTTTGGCACAGGCAAGCATGGCAAAAACCAACTCTGGTATTTGCGGCATATAAATGGTGACAATATCGCCTTTCTCAACACCCATGCTTTTCAATACATTGGCAAATTGACAAACTTCACGATTTAAGCCGTTGTAAGAGAAATTCCGTTTTTGGCCATTTTCTCCTTCCCAGATGATCGCCATTTTATTGCGATTGGCATTTTCTAAATGGCGATCTATGGCATTGTGTACTATGTTAATTTCACCGCCATCGAACCATTTGTAAAAGGGGGCGTTCGATTCATCTAACACTGAATCCCATTTTTTATACCAACCTAAGGTGTCCGCCTGTTCGGCCCAAAACTGTTCTCGGTTTTCCACCGAATATTGGTACATTTTTTCATATTCACTGACATTGGCTTGTTCTACCACTTCTTCGCTTGGATAGTACATGTCTGGATTCACTGCTGAGTTCATAACTTTCTCCACTCTTAATTGCTGCTATTGGTTGATATCAGATCACTTTCAACCGAAAATAAATATGTAAATTATTTGTTATATCTAAAGGTATGTTGAGTTGGCAAAGATAGATATTAGACTTAGGTCTAAAATTGCTGGATTTGGGCTAGACGTTAGTCTAAATGTGGAAAAAATAAGGCGTGCGTTTACACAAATCTCGATCGCTCTGCACTCACCTAAGCAATTAAATTTACAGAAGAAATTCTTTTAATGGGGTTTTCAGGCCTTGATCATAATGCTGCATTTGGGCCAGCAGCAATTCGCCAGTGGCAAGGGCATCATTCAACGCATTGTGCTCGTGATGAGCCGGTAAATGATAGCTGGCTCGCAAATTGGCTAGCCTTAAATTATGTGGGTCGTAGGGGGTGTCTGAGCGCTCGAGGCGAGTTTTGGCCAAGACTAGTGTATCGATAATTGGCCAAACCGGAGCCATGCCATATAACTCAATACAGGCTTGCTGTAAAAAACTGCGTTCAATATTGGCATAATGCACCAACATCACCTTACCGGCCATCGCCAGTAATAGCTTATCGACAACCGCCTTTAACTCATCGCCATTGGCCTTTTCACCATCGGTAATTTGATGGATCACCACATTGTCTTTATCCAGCCTGCCATCTGATTGGATTATCTGATGCTCACTTTCGCCGAGTTTAATTAAGCCATTTTTTACCCCAACGTAACCGACACTAAGTAACTTATCCGTTTTCGCATTTAAGCCGGTGGTTTCAAAGTCGACCGCTAAAATATCAATGTCACTAATGGCGGTATTTTTATCCGGGAATGGCACACTTAAAAACTGCTTTAGCGCCCCTTCAGGCGCTTTATCCAGCAGCATTTCTCGTTTGCTATTTATTCCCTTACTGGCGAACAATAGTTTATCAAATAGTGAAAACATAATGGTTCAACCGAATGTGGTTTGACGATTGGCTTGCATGGTTTTAATCACCTTAAAAGCGTCTTTTAAATGCTCTCGCTCCAACCGGGAAATTTCCTTTGGTGACAAATAGTTATCGGGTTCGATGCCCGCTTGTAATTGCCCGGCCTGATGCTCTGCGCGCAACATTCCCAAAAACTCAAAGGCATCAATCAGATTGGCCGCAGATTTGGCACTTAAACTCGCCGTGCCCGCCGCTTGCTTTAACCGCTCGATTGTATTCACGGCGGTAATGCCTTCTGATAGCGCGTAAATTCGCGCCAAATCAACAATTGGGGCGATGCCATTGTGTTTTAAATCTAAAGTTTTCTTATGTTTGCCGTTGGAGATCAACACAAAATCTCGGAAAAACCCTAATGGTGGCCGCAGTTTCAACGCATTCGTCGATAAATGCGCAATAAATAAAGTATTGCGCTGAGTTTGTTGCAGCATATTCGCTTGGACCTGCGCCAATAAATCGACTTCACCATAGACACAATGCAAGTCGAAAAACACACTGGAATGCATCAGCGCCATCGGTTCCGGGGTGTTAACCCAGCTATCGAAATATTGTTGCCACACGCGTTGTGGTTGTCGCCACTTGGCGTTGGTCGCCATCACATCGCCGGGACAGTAAATAAAGCCACAGCTCGCCAGACCATCACTGACAAATGTGGCAAGCTGTTTAAACCAGGCGTCATCTTCAGGTTGCATGTCGTTGGAAATAATCAGCGCATTGTCTTGATCAGAATGGGCAAACTGCTCTTGTCTGGCTTGTGAGCCGGCAGCTAGCCAGGCAAAAGGAACCGGCTCGTGGCCATATTGCTCTTTCGCCATATGGATCAGCTTGTTGGTAAATGCGGTGGTTAAGGCGCTGATGGTTTTGCCGACATGATCGGCGGTACTACCAAGTTTGGCCATTCTAATTTGCAGTTTCGGCAACAGTTTGCTGATTTTCGCCAGTTCGTCTACCGATTGCGCTTTGCCTATTGTACTCGACAGGTTTACCGCGTTTAAGCCTTCCTGATTCATTAAATCAGTTACCGTTAACATTCCCGCCAACACCCCATTCTTGGTCACCGGTAAATGGTGAATGTGTTGACTGGTCATTTTGATCAGCGCGTCATAGGCGCTGAAATTATGATCTATTAACTCTACATTTTCGGTCATGATATCGCTTACCGGCCTTGTAAAATCCAGGCCTTGAGCGATGCAGCGGCGACGTAGATCCTTATCGGTAACTATACCCGCTAAGCCGTGCTCATCCATCACCACCAAACAGGAAAAATTCAGCTCTGTCATTTTCGTTGCCGCAGCAATTATCGACTCGCCCTTATCAATAGTCACCGCTGGGCCATGATAGAAATCGTCAATTGAGGTATTCATTAAGGTTGAAGTAAGCAGTGCCTCTTCATTAATTTTGCTTACTTGCTGCTTTAAGCGTTGTGCTCCAGATTGCAAAAAGAAGTTATGGACGAAAGGAAAATCACTAATCACCGACTTTAACTCAGCGCAATTAATCGCGCATAACAATGTATCTTCTTCGGGGATCACCTTAACCGCAAAGTCTTCATCCGGGGAACAAAACACCGTACAGATGTCGCCTTCACCATACTTACCGAGCAATTCGTCGTTGCCACTGTAATAAGCAAGCGCCCCTTTGCGTAAAAAATACAGCATAGGTTCATCAATACCCGCCGGCGGCAATTGTTCGCCCTGGCGCACATAGCAAATACTGATATTGCGCACTATGCGGGCAATACTGTCCCTGGGCAATTGATCAAACGGCTCAATCGCCTTAATAAAGTCATGAATGTCGGCCAGTTCTGTGCTCATCGCTAACCCCTTGATGGAAGGTAAGTTTGTTCAAATTGGTATATACCCGGTCCACTTCAAGATGCAGGTTTCAGAGTTCTTGAGCGATCCCAATACAAGGCGCAGTGATGTAGTAATGGTTATTCCCTTTCAAGTCACTGCAACGAAGTAGTAGGATTGCTCAAGGACTTCTTCGATGGGTTTAAAAGCAATTTATGCCGCGTTATTAACTTTAACAATTGAACAACCATTCCCTAAATTTAATGCCTTGCCTAAATTGCTTTTAACTCCCACTGAAATCCCGCATCTTGAAGTGGAACGGGTATACATAGTTTTATCGCAAGCCGCGGGTTAACACAAGTGAATCAGATGTTAACTAGACCAAGGTCTAATGTGAAAGCTTGAGTTTGATTGCTAGGGTGATAGATAGAAAAAGATTTTTACCAAAAGCGTTAACTCACAATTAACAATCACTTTCGATAGACATCTTCTTCAAACAACGTGAATGAGTTAAAACAATATTAATAAAAACATTTAAAAAACATAAAAGTTATATCAACAGGTATACATAATTAGTTAGGAGAGCATTGTGGAGAGTAATCAAAGTTATTGGCAAGAAAACCTTCGCCTTATACTCATCTGCCTTGTCATTTGGTTTGTCGTTTCATTTGGCTTTGGTTTGTTATTGGTAGAGCCGTTAAACGAGATTCGAATTGGCGGGTATAAACTCGGTTTCTGGTTTGCCCAGCAAGGGTCAATTTATACCTTTGTCGGCTTAGTATTCTGGTATTCATCGAAGATGAATAAACTGGATAAAAAACATGACGTGGAAGAGGGCTAAATAATGGATGAGTTAAAACTATATACATACATTGCCGTTTTCGGTTCATTCGGTGTTTATTTTGCCATTGCCTGGTGGGCACGAGCAGGATCAACCAGTGATTTCTATGTCGCTGGTGGTGGTGTTACCCCACTGCAAAACGGTATGGCCATTGGCGCCGACTGGATGAGTGCGGCATCGTTTATTTCGATGGCCGGTCTTATCGCCTTTTTAGGCTATGGTGGCTCGGTATTTTTAATGGGTTGGACTGGCGGTTATGTATTACTCGCGATGTTACTTGCCCCATACTTACGTAAGCACGGCAAATTTACTGTGCCGGAGTTTATCTTTGACCGCTATTACTCAAAAACCGCACGTATCGTTGCCGTAGTTTGTTTAATCATTGCGTCACTCACTTACATCATCGGTCAAATGAAAGGTGTTGGTGTAGCATTCTCTCGCTTCCTGGAAGTAGATTACGGCTTAGGCTTAGGCATAGGTATGATGGTGGTTTGGGTATACGCGGTACTCGGTGGGATGAAAGGTATCACTTACACCCAAATCGCCCAATATTGTGTACTGATTTTTGCTTACACTATCCCTGCAATTTTCATCTCATTGCAACTTACCGGCAACCCAATTCCACAACTTGGCTTAGGCTCAACGCTGGCCGATGGTAGTGGCGTATATCTCTTGGATAAGCTTGATATGGTAGTCACCGATTTAGGCTTTAAAGAGTACACCACCGACAACATGGGCGGCACATTAAACATGTTCGCCTACACCTTGTCACTAATGATTGGTACTGCTGGCCTACCTCACGTTATTATGCGTTTCTTTACTGTACCTTCAGTAAAAGCGGCACGTTCATCGGCAGGTTACGCACTAGTTTTTATCGCCTTACTTTACACCGTAGCTCCTGCTGTTGGCGCCATGGCACGTTTAAACTTAATGAACACTATTGAACCAACCGCTGGTCAAAATATGGTTTATGCAGAGCGTCCACAATGGTTCAAAGACTGGGAAAAAACCGGTTTGTTGAAGTTTGAAGATAAAAACGGTGACGGCAAAGTTCAGTACGTAGCGGATGCCGAGACCAATGAAATGGTGAAAGTTGACCGTGACATTATGGTTCTGGCTAATCCGGCTATCGCTAACTTGCCAAACTGGGTAATTGCCCTGGTGGCTGCTGGTGGTTTGGCGGCAGCGTTATCAACGGCTGCAGGCTTGTTGTTAGCAATATCGTCCTCAATTTCCCATGATTTAATGAAAGGGGTGTTAACGCCTGATTTATCAGAGAAAGCAGAACTGCGGGCAGGGCGGATAGTCATGACCATTGCCATACTGGTGTCAGGTTATCTCGGCCTCAATCCACCTGGATTTGCCGCCGGTACCGTTGCATTAGCCTTTGGTTTGGCCGCATCGTCAATATTCCCGGCATTAATGATGGGTATATTCTCGAAGAAAATGAGCGGTAAAGCGGCCATTGCAGGCATGTGTTCAGGTATTGGTATTACTATGTTGTATGTGTTCCAACACAAAGGCATCATGTTTATTCCTGGCACCTCATTCTTAGGTGGCCTTGAGCAGAACTGGTTCTTGGGTATTTCACCAAATGCCTTTGGTGCGGTTGGTGCGTTAGTTAACTTTGCTGTTGCCTTCGGTGTATGTAAGCTAACTGGCGATGCGCCAGCGCATATCCAGCATATGGTAGAAAACTTCCGAGTGCCAAAAGGTGCAGGTGAAGCGCACGCTCACTAACACTGACTTTGGTTAATGAAAGGCTCCTACGGGAGTCTTTCTTGTTACTAGACTGTTATCAACTAAATCAATGACAACGTACACAGATTAGTATTTCCGATGGTTAATACCAATGGTATAAACCTTTTCACCGGGTGAATAAGGTGTTAAAACTAGAGAAGAGGAATTAAGTAAATGAATAAACATACCAAACTGGCCTTAATGGTAGCGCCTGTATTAGCCATTGGTGGCTATATTGCTTCAGATTTTTGGGTTGAAGAGCAAGCCAATGCCACTCGAATTTTTCAGATGACGCCGGAAAATTCCTGTGATGTGCTTACCGGCAATTGCGTGCTATTGGCCGAAGATTTTAAATTAAACATTTTTGATGATAATGGTAAAACCACCATTAACTCGACCTTTCCGCTCGATACCGCAACCTTGTTCTTAGTCGATAAAAACGATCAGGCAACATCGTATCAGCTGCAAATGAGTGACTCACCTTACTATTGGTATCGCCAAACCCCACTCAGAGCAACGATTTCACAAGTCGGTGACACGCACAAGATGAGAATTATCGCCACCATAAAAGGTGGCCAGTATATCAGTGAATTTTATACCCAGACGGGTTCGAAAGGATAATGTTTAATATACTTGGTAGAGTATGAGTTTAAATTGATAAAGAAAAATACGGGATACTATGTTTAGCAACTGGCAATTGGTGGTATTGGCCATCACCTACATTGGCTTATTGTTTGTCGTTGCCTACCTGGGTGATAAATACCGTCATAAAATTCATGGTAATAGCCAGGCCATCGTCTATGCCCTGACTTTGGGGGTGTATTGTACCTCATGGAGCTTTTTAGGCACGACCGCCCAAACGGCAACCAATATTTTTTCTCATATCCCGATATACCTCGGGCCAATATTGCTGTTTATGTTTGCCTGGCCATTTATCCAACGCATTATTCGGGTCAGTTTAAAACTTAATTTAACTTCTATCGCTGACTTGCTCGCCTCACGTTTTGGCAAGTCCCACAATCTGGCAATTCTAGTTACCGTAGTCGCGTTAATTGGTACCCTGCCATACTTGGCGTTACAGCTAAAAGCCATTGTTTACTCATTTGAATTATTACAAATGGAACGCGAAACCAATACCTGGCAATTGGGTTTAATTATTGCCTTAGTGTTGGCCGGATTTACCATTATCTTTGGTATTCGCAACATTGATGTCACCGAACGCCATCCAGGGGTTATGCTGGCAATTGCGTTTGAATCCCTGGTCAAACTGATTGCCTTTTTAGCGGTTGGCTTATTTGTCTGTTTTGCCTTGTTCGACTCACCGCAGCAGCTGTTTCAGCAAGCGAATATTGATATTTCCAGCCAGTTGAGCGCCCCTAACATTAGCTCTATGCTGGGCATGTTAATTATTGTCATGGCGGCATTTTTATCTTTGCCACGACAGTTCCAGGTGATGGTGGTTGAACTAAAAGATAAAAAAGACACCCGCTTTGCCCGTAAAATCTTTCCCGCTTATGTCTTGGTTTTTGCCATTTTTGCCATGCCGCTGGGCATGGCCGGCCATTTACTGTTTAACGGTGATGTCGCCGCCGACTCTTACGTGTTAATGCTGCCAGCACAAAACGACCAGCCGATACTCACCTTACTAACCTTTTTAGGGGCTATTTCTGCGGCCAGTTCGATGATCATCATTTCTGCCATCGCCTTAAGTACGATGTTAAGCAATGAAATTGTCTTCCCGATCCTGTTTAGCCGTAAAAAACAACAGAGTGACGATTACGAACGTTTTCGCTTAAAATTATTAAACACCCGTAAGTTTCTGGTGCTTGCCATTATCATGATGGGCTATGGCGCATTTTTACTGGCAGATGATGATACTTTGGCATCCCTAGGCGCAGTGGCTTTTGGCGCTATCGCCCAACTGACACCGGCGTTAATTGCGGCTTTTTACTGGCGTCATGCCAGTTTAACCGGTGTCTATAGTGGTATTGCCACCGGTTTTTCATTATGGCTGCTGTTGAATTTATTGCCGAATTTAGGCTTCTATCCGCAAGATGTTTTTTTAGGAGAGCTTGCCACCAACACTACGGCCACCTTGATCAGTCTCGGCAGTAATATTTTAGTGATGTGGGCGATATCATTGTTGAGCCGACAAAGTGTGCATGAACGGGTGCAGGCGGCCTTTTTTATTGAAGAAAAAAATGCGATTGAACTGCCTGAACAAAAGAAAAAACACATCACCAATTCAGAATTGCAATTGCTTATTTCCCGTTTTATCGGTGAAGACAAAGCCGCGGCAAGCTTTTTGGCGTTCGAGCAAAAAGTACAAGGGCAGCAACTTAGTGCGCCTCAGCAGCATCGGCTAATGATCGTGCATTGTGAAAATGCCTTAGGCACGGTAATGGGTGCCGCTTCGGCAAGGCTGGTACTGCATTCGGCCATGCAAGGCAGAAATATTAACCTCAATGAGTTGGCACAACTGGTCGAAGAGACGTCTAGTCAGCAACAGCAATTCAACCAGCATTTACTGCAAAGTGCGATAGAGAATGCCAGCGAGGGGATCTCAATTATTGATGGCAATCTCAAGTTGGTGGCGTGGAATAGCCGCTATCTAGAGCTATTTAATTATCCGGAAAATATGGTGTTCATCGGCTGTGCAATTGAAGATTTGATCCGTTTCAATGCCCGTAAAGGACTGTGCGGTGAGGGCGAAGTGGAGCAGCAAGTAAGCAGGCGAGTACAATTTTTAAAAGATGGTAGCTCACTCGTGTCAGAACGCCAACTCGAAGATGGCGTCATTATCCGCATTGAAGGTAACCCGCTGCCCGATGGTGGCTTTGTCATGATATTTAAAGACATTACCGCCTATCGTGAAGCGGAAATGCTGCTAAAAGCGGAAAACTTGGATCTGGAATCCTTAGTCACCGAGCGTACGCAAAAATTGGAACTGGTCAATGAGCAGCTGGCCGTAGCTCGAGAAAAGTCCGAGCAGGCAAACCTGAAAAAAAGCCAATACTTAAAAGCCATCAGCCACGACTTAATGCAACCGTTAGAAGCGGCAAGATTATTTACTTCGGCCCTGGCCGATCAAAATAAATTAAATGATGCTCAGCGCCGGCAAGTCAGCAATATCGACCACTCGTTAAAAGTGGCCAATGACTTATTGGTGAACTTGGCCGAAGTTGCCCGTATCGAGAGTGGCAATATCAGCCCGAACATCGAAGTGTTTTGTTTTCACGATGTATTGGCACAGTTGGAACAAGAATTTTTGGCGGCGGCAAACGAATACTTAGTGAGTTTTAAAGTTTTTCCGTCGCAGCAATGGATAAAAACCGATAAACATTTATTGCGTCGTATCTTACAAAATTTATTAACCAATGCGTTTCGCTATGCCAGTCCGGGCAATGTTGTGCTGGCGACAAAATTAGAAAGAAATCAATTAAAAATCCAGGTTGTTGATGATGGTCCAGGAATAGCGCGAGATAAACAGCAATTAGTGTTTGAGCAATTTACTCAGCTTGAAAATAGTAAAAGTAGCACCAGCAATGGCTTAGGATTAGGGTTAAATATTACTCGTTCACTGGCGCAAATTCTGGGTCACACTTTACACCTGGAGTCTGAAGCTGGCTGTGGTTGTAACTTCTCGGTGTCGGTTCCTACGGCAGAACCGGTACAGACTAAAGAGCAACCAGCAACAGCGCAGGTTGGCTTGCAAGGGGTATCGGTATTGTGTATTGATAACGATCCTAAGGTACTTGCCGGCATGCTGGAATTGCTTGGTGCCTGGCAATGCAATGTGTATGGCGCTAATGGCAGTGCGACAGCGAAAGAAATATTTAACCGCCACAATAATGAAATTGAAATACTGTTAGTGGATTATCAATTGGACAACAATGAAGATGGTATCAGTTTAATTAATGAATTAAGGGAGCTTGCCCAACGGCAGATACCGGCAATTTTAATCACCGCCACGACGGAATCTGACATCCAACAAAAAACCCGTAAGGCAAAAGTCGGTTATATGCGTAAGATGGTAAAACCAGCGGCGTTGAGAGCGATGATGAGTGCCATGCTCACCAAAATGCTGCAAGCCAATTACATGCCGAAGTAAACGCAGGGTAATGGGCTTCGTTGCGTCAGGGACTCGTGTTATTGACTTAACTCGCGACTAAAACCGCCTTCATTAAGATCAAGCTGATTCAGTGAAATTACCGCCTGAGTACGATTATTGACTTTCAATTTTCTGAATATCGCTGTCGCATGTGCTTTTATCGTCGCTTCTGACACATGTAAGTCGTAAGCAATTTGTTTATTTAACAAACCTTCGGCAAACATCAGTAAAATTTTATACTGTTGTTGGGTTAAACTGGCAATACGTTCTGCCATTTCGGCTTTACTATCACTTGCATCGGCGCTATTTAAGATTTCCGGCGTCCACAACTGGCCAGATAATACCTGATTAATGGCGGTAAATATGGTATTTACATCGGTCGATTTTGGCACAAAACCAGAAGCGCCATAACTCATCGCTTGATTGATGGTATCAACATCTTCATAAGCAGAAACCACGACCACAGGAATTTGCGGGAAATGCTGGCGGACATGGATTAAAGTATTGAAACCATGAGCGCCAGGAATGTTTAAATCCAGCAGTAATAAATCCGCGTCAGTTTCTTTTAATAACAGCTGTTCAAGCTCTTCTACCGTTTCAGCCTGCAACCAATTGGTTGTAGTCATTCTTTGCTTAAGCGTTTCCAGCAATGCGTGACGAAATAACGGATGATCGTCGGCAATAATCACTTTATCAGGTAAAAACATCTCTATTAATCCATAATTTATTGTCCATACTTATCATACGCCATTTGTTAAATATTTGTTATTATACTTTAGCCTAGTTGTGTTATTACTCGAGTGATAAATTGCTAAACAAAATTAGCTCATCTATGTTCATTTTTGCATCAGTCATTGATTAAACATTGAATAATTTATTAATTAGAGTAGATTCTTAATCTTGGAATAAAAAATAAAAAGCCAAGGAGGCTGAAATTGCTCGAGTTTTTCCTCTCAGATCTTAACATAACCTATACTATCGCCCTTGCCATAGTCTTTGGTTTAGCATTATTAGAAGGTATCGCGTTATTAATTGGCGCAAGCGTGATGAGTATGCTTGATGACCTGGTTGATATCGATATAGACGCAGATGTTACACCCGGTGGCTTAACCGCCCTTTTGGGCTGGTTATGTCTGAACCGTTTACCGATGCTGGTTTGGCTGGTATTAATATTAATCAGCTTTGCCATAACCGGTTTAGTGTATAACTATTGCATTGTAACAACTCTCAATATTGCTGTGCTCTTGTGGCTCAGTAAGCCTGTGGCCCTGATTGGAGCTATGTTACTTAGCCACTACTTGGGTGACGCCATTGCTAAAATAGTGCCCAAAAATGAATCTTCTGCGGTTTCAACCGACACTTTTATTGGCAAAGTCGCCACCATCACGCTAGGCAAAGCCACGAAAGGTAGTGCTGCCGAAGCGGTACTAAAAGACGAGTTTAATCAAAAACATTACGTCATGGTTGAACCAGATGATGAACATTCCAGCTTTACTCAAGGTGCCTCGGTGGTGCTTATGGAAAAAACTGCCAACAGCTGGTTAGCTGCAAAATTAAAATAATAAAAACACATTAAAAGGACATCCCATGGATCAATTTACCGCAGGTGATAACTTCACCTTCATGCTTATTGTTGCCGGCTCAGTGCTGGTATCGCTTATCACCATTGGCTTAATTTTCGCCAAACTCTACATTAGAGCAACAAAAGAAATCGCCTTTGTTCGTACCGGCATGGGCGGTGAAAAAGTGGTTAAAGATGGCGGCGCCATCGTTTTACCGGTAGTGCACGAAACCATACCGGTGAATATGAATACACTACGTATTGAAGTAGAGAAAACTCAAAAAGACGCACTGATCACCAAAGACAGAATGCGGGTTGATGTAAAAGCCGATTTTTACTTACGCGTGGCGCCAAATGGTGAAGGCATTTCCATGGCCGCTCAAACTCTTGGTACTCGTACCATGCGGGTTGAAGAGTTGAAAAAATTAATGGAATCAAAATTCGTCGATGTACTGCGTGCCGTTGCTGCCGAGATGAGCATGACCGAAATGCATGAGCAGCGCAGTGAATTCGTGCAAAAAGTACAACAAAATGTGATGGCTGACCTGGAGAAAAATGGTCTAGAGCTAGAGTCGGTTTCACTTACCGGTTTTGACCAGACAGACTTGAATTTTTTTAATGAAAACAATGCATTTGATGCCGAAGGTAGAGCTCGACTGACAAAAATAATCGAGCAAAAACGCAAAGAAACCAACGATATTGAACAAGAAAACCGTATTCTGATAGAACAGCGCAATTTGGATGCCGAAAAGCAATCGCTAGACATACAGCGAGCCAAACAAGAAGCACAATTAGTACAAGAGCAGGCCGTTGAATTTAAGCGTGTTGAACAGCAAGCGGAAATTGTTAAACAACGAGAGTTGCGCGAAAAAGAAGAGCGTGAAGCGGAAATCGCCAAAGAAAAAGCGGTAGAAACCGCCGAAATTGAAAAATCGAAACAAATTGAAGCGCAAGAAATTGAAAAACGTAAAACGTTAGAACAGGCACGCATTCAGCAACAAAAAGACATTGAAGTATCAATGCAAGATAAGCAAATTGCGGTCGCGCAAAAATCTGAAGAAGAGTCTGCTGCCCGTGCCAAAGCGGCGGAGGCTGAAAAAGCCAAAGTAGAAAAAGAAGAAGCGGTGATCACCGCACAAAAAATTGCTGTCGCCAATCGTCAAAAAGACATTGAAGTGATTGATGCGAAAAAAGAGGCGGAACGTGATGCTGTTGGCATTACCGTACAGGCCGAAGCCGATAAACGCGCCGCCGAAGACAAAGCCGAAGCAATTTTAACCGAAGCGCGTGCCGATGCCGATGCGAAAAAACTCAAAGCAGAAGCCGATGAGAAGATTTATGCGGTTGAAGCCGAGGGTAAAAAGGCTTTGTATGATGCCGAAAATACGCTCCGTGATGAACAGGTAGAATTGCAAAAATCACTGGCCATTCTCAAAGCCTTGCCAGAAATTGTCGCCAACGCGGTGAAACCTCTGGAAAATATTGATGGCATTAAAATTTTGCAAGGGTTTGGCGGCAATGGTGGCAATGGTGGCAATACCATGGCGAGTACAGGCTCAGCCGATGGCCAAAGTGTGAGTGGCGGTATGGCGGAGCAAATTACCAGTGCGGCATTAAATTACCGGGCCAATGCGCCATTAATCGATACCATGATCCGTGAGTTAGGAATTGTTGACAAAGATAGCGGCAGTTTAAATGATTTGATCAGTGGCAATCATAACTTAGCGAAAGATGCGATTTCAGTGACACAAGCACAAGCAAGTGCTCAAAGTACCGGGCCTTTAAATGGCAAAGATGCAAACAATGGTGACAGTCCTGCGACAAAATAGCTCTTTGAGTAATTGCCGAGGATACGAATAAGTGGTCCATGGCCCGGGAATATAAGCACTTTCAGGTACAGCGATAACTACTCTGAGTTACCTTCGGCAATGACGCGAGGTTAAAAACCCCGCCAACCGGGTACGCTACCTGGTTGGCGGGACTTCAGTCTCGCTAGTTGGTGATAACCAATATTATTGATTGCTCATATACCGTTTACTTAGCTAACTCTTTCACACCCATATTATAAAGAGTGAAACCAAAGATATCGGCGTATTGCTCGATAGTTTTAGAAACCGGCGTACCGGCACCGTGACCGGCATTGGTTTCAATGCGGATCAGCGTTGGGGCATTACCTGCTTGTTTCGCTTGTAGCTCTGCCGCAAACTTAAACGAGTGTGCTGGCACTACACGGTCATCATGATCGCCAGTTGTCACTAGCGTTGCCGGGTAAGACACACCAGATTTAACGTTTTGCACCGGTGAATAAGCCAGTAAATATTTAAACATTTCTTCACTTTGTTCTGCCGTACCGTAATCGTATGCCCAGCCAGCGCCCGCGGTAAAGGTGTGATAGCGCAGCATGTCTAATACGCCAACCGCAGGTAGTGCCACTTTCATCAGATCAGGTCGCTGAGTCATTACCGCACCAACCAGCAAACCACCATTTGAACCACCTCGAATGGCTAAGTAGTCGCTTGCCGTATATTGTTGGCTAATTAAATACTCGCCGGCAGCAATAAAGTCATCAAATACGTTTTGCTTATTTAATTGCGTACCGGCCTTGTGCCATTCTTTACCGTATTCGCCACCGCCACGTAAATTGGCCACCGCATAAACACCGCCTTGCTCCATCCATACCGCATTAGCGACAGAAAAACGAGGCGTTAAACTTACGTTAAAGCCACCGTAACCGTATAAGATAGTTGGATTTTTACCGTTCAGTTCAAGACCTTTTTTATGAGTAATGATCATCGGGATTTTGGTACCATCTTTTGAGGTATAAAATTCTTGTGTAGACACATAATCGGCACTGTTAAATTTGGCTGCCGATGCGGCATAAACTGTCGATTTACCTGTGTTCACGTCGTAGCTGTAAATGGTACTAGGCGTTTTGTAGTTGTTAAACGAGTAATATAAAACACTATCTTCTGGTTTACCTTCTATGCTACTGACACTGCCAATTCCAGGTAAATTAATTTCTCTCACTTGTTTACCGGTAAGATCAAATTGCAATACCTTCGACGTTGCATCCACCATGTATTCGGCAAAAATGTAGCCGCCACCAACCGAAGGTGTTAAAACGTTTTCCGTTTCAACGATAAAGTCCGTCCAATTTTCAGGAGCAGGATCACTAGCGTCCACAGTCACTACTTTTTGATTCGGCGCATTTAAATTAGTTACCAGGAATAGTTTAGAACCTTGGTTATGCAATAAATAAGTGTCTGAATTGTGGTGATCGAGTACGTTAATTAACTCACTGTTTGGCACGGTTAAATCTTTAATGAACAAATCATTACCCGATGTCGATAGTGCACCAGAGATCATTA
The DNA here is from genome assembly GCF_000764205.1 of Thalassotalea sp. ND16A. GTDB lineage: Bacteria > Pseudomonadota > Gammaproteobacteria > Enterobacterales > Alteromonadaceae > Thalassotalea_A. The sequence goes on along the minus strand of NZ_JQDZ01000123.1, from coordinate 37,172 downwards.
AATAACGACCATCATCCGACACAGTACCGGATACATAACGACGTTTTTGTTCTGCAGTACCACCAAAGACTAAAGCATCCTGGCTTTGCGGTTGACCTAACTGATGATAATACAGCTTGTGTTGATCAGTTTTTGCCGATAACTCACTGCCTTCTGGCTTGTCATAGCTTGAATAATAAAAGCCTTCGTTGTTAAACCAGGAAATGCCTGAAAATTTAACGTCAACAAGGGCTTCTTCAATCTTCTTCCCGGTTTCTACATCAATAATGATGATTTTACGCCAGTCACTGCCACCTTCTGAAATCGAATAAGCGGCGATTGAGCCGTCTTTAGAAAAGCTTAACTGTGCTAGTGAGGTAGTGCCGTCGCTACTGAACGTATTTGGATCTAAAAACACCTCAGCCTGCGCCCCCTCTTTTTGGCGATAAACCACATACTGGTTTTGCAAGCCGTCATTTTTGTAAAAATAGCGATACTCACCTTCGACAAATGGCGCACTGGTTTTTTCATAATTCCACAACTCTTGCAAACGTTGTTTTAACGCCGCACGGTAAGGAATTTTATTTAAATAATCAAAGGTAACTTCATTTTCGGCTTTTACCCAGGCGGCAGTTTCATCACTGCGATCGTCTTCTAGCCAGCGGTATGGGTCGGCAACCTGTTTACCAAAATAGGTTTCTACCACATCACCTTGGCGGGTAACTGGATAACTGGTTACTTGACTTGCTTGGCTTACGGCAGCTGCAGATTGTTGAGATTGAGTCGTGTCATTTCCACAAGCGGATAATAGGCCTGCCAAACACAAGAGTGTATATTTTTTCATCAATTCTTCTTCTTTATATTTATTATAAACGCGATAAGAATAAAGACATGACCCGGCAATGTCTAGCGTCACCCACATTCGGCTTGTAAACTATTGTTTACCCAATCGTTAGCCGTATAACTCAGCGTAGGACCGAATCTAAATGAGTATTTGTCCCAATAATGGAATAGAGCGCACATTTAGACCATCCCATTATTGGTACGGCATATCAGGAACCAGCAATCACAGCGACGTAAAAATAAATATAAGCCAATAAAAACAACACATTAAATTATTGGCATAGATAATGCTCATTTACCTGTAGTTTACATTATTTAATTTTTGGTAGTCGTTATGGACATCGTTAAAAAGCAACAAACTTCATTATTTAAAAAGTATGGCAAGCTTGTTATCGGCGCTTTGGTTTTGCTCGCGGCAGTAGTATTTATCCAGTTTTTGAGCACGCAAAGTTATGCCCTTGATCGCAACAAATTGCTCATTGCCGAAGTTCAGCAAGGTAATTTTTCCATTAAAGTGCGTGGCCCCGGGGTATTAACACCAAAAGACATTCGCTGGATTGCCTCTTCGGTTGAAGGCCGAGCGGAACGGGTATTGGTTAAACCCGGCGCTAATGTGAAAGCCGGAGATTTGTTAATCGAACTGACCAATCCCAAACTTGAACGAAGTCTTGAAGAAACACGCTGGGAATTAGAGGCGCAAGAAGCCGAGGCAAAAGCCGCAATCGTCGAATTTGATTCGATGCTGCTTGATCAAAAAGCACGGGTGTTTAATGCCAAATTAGACTACGACAGTGTCGCCATGCGTTTGAATGCCGAAACCGAACTGTTCAATAACGGCGCCCAAGCAGTGTCAAAACTTGATTTTGAAAGAACCAAGTTAACCACCCGCCAAAATAAAGAACGCTGGCAAATTGAACAACAACGCACAAGCAAAATGAAAGAAACCTTGATCGCAAAAACTCATGCCCTAAATGCTCGTTTGAACAAAATGCGCAAATCATTAGAAAGCATGGAAGAGCAAGTGGACAACCTGCAGGTAAAAGCGTCAATCGACAGTGTGGTGCAAGACGTAGCCATTGAAGTAGGCCAGCAAGTCACCTTGGGCACCAGCTTAGCCAAGCTTGCAAAACAACAGGAGTTGATTGCCGAACTGCAAATACCTGAGCTGGCAATCCGCGATGTTGCCCTTGGACAATCGGTCATCATCGATACCCGTAACAATCAAATCAACGGCGAGGTTATTCGCATTGCCCCGGCAGTGAATAACGGTTCGGTGCAAGTCGATGTTGCGTTAAAGCAACCGCTACCTGCCGATGCCCGTCCCGACTTGAGCATCGACGGTGAAATATTGGTGGCAAACCTGGCCAACACTAAATTTGTCCGTCGCCCGTCTTTTGCCCAGAGCCACCGCAGTGCGAAAATCTTTAAACTAAGCAATGATGGTGCTAATGCCGAAAAAATATCCGTCGATTTTGGCCAGGGCTCGGTGCAAAAAATTCAGATAAAAAGCGGTTTAGAAGCCGGCGACAAAATTATACTTTCACAAAATGATGAACTGAATCGTTTTAACAAGATCACTTTGAAATAAGTCACCCTGAAATAAATTACTTTGAAATAAACAGACAAAACAGAATTCACAACTTTAACTACAGGATAACAAGATGAACGATAACGCCCTTATTACCTTAAGCAATATAGAAAAAGTATTTCATACCGATGAAGTAGAAACCCATGCCCTAGCCGATATTCAACTGACCATCAATGCCGGTGAATATCTGGCAATTTCAGGGCCTTCGGGGTGTGGTAAATCTACCTTATTGTCTGTACTCGGGTTATTAGATACGCCAACCAATGGCGACTATGTATTAAACAAGCAACAAGTGGCGAATTTAAAAGCCAGTGAACGAGCCCACATTCGCAATAAAGAAGTCGGCTTTATCTTTCAGTCATTTAATTTAATCAGCGATTTAACCGTAGAAGAAAATGTCGCGCTGCCATTAACTTATCGCGATGACTATAGCAGCAAAGAGGTGGTTGAGGCGGTGAAAAAAGCCTTAGCAAAAGTCGACATGTTGCATCGCGCGAGTCACTTCCCATCACAGCTTTCCGGCGGTCAACAACAGCGTGTTGCTGTGGCTCGTGCGATAGCGGGTAACCCGTCTATTATTCTTGCCGATGAGCCTACCGGTAACTTAGACAGCAAAAATGCCGAAGCGGTGATGAGCTTGTTAGACAGTTTACACAGCGAAGGGGCCACTATTTGTATGGTTACCCATGACCCGCGTTCCGCTCAGCGCAGTGAGCGTTTAGTCGAAATTCTCGATGGCAAAATTATCGCCGACAACCCAATCAAACGTGGTATGCACGCAGCTTAAGGGGAACAATGATGAAATGGTTATTCGATGTTAAATATGCGTATCGCATGTTACTCAAAAATCCGGGATTTACCTCTTTAACGGTATCGGTGATGGCGGCGGGTTTAGGCTTATGTGTATTCATGTTGGCCTTTATTTCCAGTATTGTGCTGCGTCCATTGCCCTTTGCTGATGGCGAGCACATGTATGTGATTGAAGCAGAAGTCGATGGCGTGTTGTATAACGGTGGCTCAATACTGTTACACGATTATCTCGACATTAAAGAGCAAAGCCAAAGTTACGAAACGTTAGGTGCCTATTACAGCGCAACGGCCAACCTGAGTAATGGTGACCGGGCCGAACGCTTTAGCGGTATCGTCACTGAGCCTAATATGTTCAGCTTTACCAGTACCGACCCTATCATCGGTCGCACCTTTAATGACCAGGACGCCATCGAAGGGGCACAACCGGTAACCGTCATTGGTTATGAAGTTTGGCAAAATTACTTTAGTAACGATCAACAAATTGTTGGCAAAAGCGTAAAGTTAAACGGCGTGGCGACTACGATTATCGGGGTAATGCCGCAAGGGTATAAATTCCCGATGGCCGGCCAGCTTTGGTTACCGATGAAAGAAGATGGCAAGCGTCTGACTCGCGCAGAGTCTCCAAATGTGTCCATTTTTGCATTAAAGAAAACCTCTGTCAGTTTGGCGCAAGCAACCCAGGAGTTGCAGGGTATCATGGCGATAGCCGAGAAAAACTTCCCTGAAACCAACGGTAAAACCTCGGCTTACATCACCAGTTTTCAAAAGAACATGATGGGTAATGGTTCAGAAATGATCATTGGCTTAATGCTAACGGCCGTCACTTTTGTGTTGATCCTTGCTTGTGTCAACGTCGGCAACTTATTGTTAGCCCGAGCCAATGAGCGTGCCAAGGAAACGGCCATTCGCGTTGCCTTGGGCGCACCTCGTGCCCGCTTAATCATGCAGATGATGTGGGAAAGTGTGTTTATTTGTACCTTAGGCGGATTGTTTGGCTTGTTCATCGCCGCCTGGGCCTTGGAATTAATGGATGCCTTTTTGCCCAATATGTTACCGATGGCAGTACCTTTTTGGTGGGCAATGACGCTTGATGCTAAATTAATTTATCAATCCATCTTGATCATAATTACCACCGCGTTTATTACCGGTATCATTCCCGCATGGAAAATGTCACGCAGCGATTTTAACGCGGTATTGCGCGATGGTACTCGTGGTGCCCAAGGCAAACGCGCCGGTCGTGTAAACCGTATACTGGTGATTTTGGAAGTGGCGTTATCGTGCATTTTATTAAGCCTGTCTGGGGTATTGTACGTAGTGTTACAAGAAGTGAACAATACTGATTATGGCGCAAATACCGGCCATAAACTTGAAGCCCGTATAGGCCTGCCTGAGGCCACCTATGAAAACGAGCAAGACCGATTGCAGTATTTTCAACGTCTGGTTGAACGCTTACAAACCATTCCAGGGGTAAGTGGCGCCGGCGCGATGTCAAATTTACCGGGCAATGGCACTTGGTATCGTGCTTTTCAACCAGAAGGATTTGAGATCACTGACAAGCAATACCCACGTACTGGTGAATCCATTAGTTTTACCGGCAGCATGCAGGCGCTGGATATGAGGCTAATCGAAGGACGCTATTTTGACAGTCGTGACCGGGTAGATTCATTACCGGTGGCCATTATTACCGATTCAATGGCAGACAAATACTGGCCAGAACAATCGTCGTTAGGCAAACGCTTTAAATATGTTAACGATGAGGATGCTCCTTGGTATACGGTTGTTGGTGTGGTCAATCATGTGATCCATGGTCAGCCATATTCAATGATCAAACATCGCACCACCGCTTATCGTCCTTACACTCAGGCAAATCGCCGTTTTATGAGTGCATTTATTGATGTACAAGGTGATCCCGATGAATATCGCGCCGCCTTCAATGCGGCAGCGGCGAAGATAGACCCGGAAGTGCCAACCTATAATATGATGGTGTTGAAGGAAAAAATTCGCCGTAATATTGGTGGTATGTCTTTCATTCGAGATTTATTCGGTGTCTTCGCACTATGTGCATTGTTATTGGCATCTAGTGGTATCTATGGTGTATTGGCAAATAGCACCAGTCGCCGTACCCAGGAAATTGGCATTCGTCGTGCCGTAGGCGCCAGCGACGCTAAAGTGATGTCGATGTTAATGCGCCAAGGTTGGATACAATTGATCATCGGTCTGGTGATTGGTATTCCATTAGCCTACCTGGCAAGTCAGGGCATAGTGCAATTAGTCGGACCAGAAACCAATAATTATTACTTTGTATTTGCCGCTATCCCTGCCATTATTACCTTGGTAGTAAGCTCAGCAACCTATTTCCCAGCAAAGAAGGCAATTGCCCTGGAACCTAGCTCGGCACTGCGCTACGAATAACGCGAACAGGGAGCAAGTTGCTTGCTCCCTATCGTTTAATGGTAATTCTAATACCAAATCTGATTGGTATAACAATAAAGATGTAATAAATGGCCGCAAAAATTCTGGTAGCCGACGATGATCAAAACATTCTCGCGGCGCTAAAAATGCTATTCAGCTGCGAAGGTTATGAGGTAACCTTAGCCTCACAACCTGCACAGGTATTAAAGTTGTTTCAACAGCAATCATTTGATTGTGTGTTGTTAGATCTTAATTTCACTTTAGATACTACCTCTGGTGAAGAAGGTATCGCCCTGATTGCCAAATTAGCGCAAGTGGATGAGAATATTCCGATCATTGTGATGACCGGTTGGGCGACCATAGATTTAGCCGTCTCAGCGATGCAAAATGGTGCCGCCGATTTGATCCAAAAACCGTGGGATAATGAGCAATTATTGCGCACTAGCGAGACCCACATCAAACTGGCACAGCAACAACAAAAATCGGCCAGACTTAATCGTGAAAATCAAATTTTAAAAGCTCTGCACAGCAACCTTAATCCAATAATCGCCGAATCAACTAGCATGCAAGCGGTATTGACTATGGTTGAGCAACTGGCACAAAGTGACGTTAATGTGTTAATTACCGGTGAAAATGGTACTGGCAAAAGCTTGCTGGCGGAACACATTCATAATCGTTCCAATCGCGCTGAACATTCGCTGATCAGTGTCAATATGGGCGCGATTAGTGAAAACTTGTTTGAAAGCGAAATGTTTGGTCATGTCAAAGGGGCGTTTACCGACGCCAGAGAAAATCGCATTGGCCGCTTTGAATTGGCCGATCAAGGCAGTTTATTTTTGGATGAAATAGGCAATATCCCATTATCGCAGCAAAGTAAATTACTGCGGGTTTTGGAAAATCAAAAATTTGAAAAAGTAGGGGCGAGTAAAACCCAACAGGTTGATACCAGAGTCATTGCCGCGACCAATGCCAATATTGAAGAAATGATCAGTCAACAACAGTTTCGCCAGGATTTATTTTTTCGGTTAAATACTTTTGAAATTCAATTGCCGCCACTGCGCCACCGTTTAGCAGATATCAAGCCACTGGCAGAATCATTTTTGGCTGGCTTTAAAGCAAAATACCATAAACCAGAGTTAACCATATCTGCAGAGGCTATTGCCGCGATGCAAAGCTATGCCTGGCCAGGAAATATTCGAGAGCTCAGCCACATGTTGGAGCGGGCCGTAATATTAACCACCAATAACCATATTGAGCCGCAGCATCTGGGCCTGCAAGCAGGCAACCTTGTGCATGATGTCACCGCCGATAATGCACAACAGCAAAATCAACAACAGCCTGAATGGGATGTTGATAAAACCTTAGACGAATTAGAGCAGAAAATTATTTGCGCTAGGATCAAACACTGCAAAGGCAATATGCAGAATGCGGCAAAATCTTTAGGTTTAAGTCGCAGTGCGTTTTATCGTAGAATTGATAAATACCAATTATAAAAGAGTGCACTTTGGCCAAGAAAGCGCGAGTAAAATTTGAAACTCAACTATTAAAATATTTGCTCATCGCGACGGGGGTACCTGTCGCTTTGCTATTATTAGTGCTCTGGTATTATCAAGCATCGACAAATTTGTTTATGCTTATTTTGCTGACCTTATTTTGTATCACTGGCTATTGCGCCATCACCATGTATCACAAAATCACTTTTCAATTTCGTACCTTGTCGAATTTGCTTGAAGGCATGAGCCATGGCGACTATTCATTGCGTGGTCGTCGCCACAGCCGTGATGATGCCTTAGGGGAGCTGGTTGATCAGATCAACAATCTTGCCAACACCCTTACCGAACAACGCTTCAGTGCGATGGAAGGGCAGCATTTACTGAAGAAAGTGATCCAGCACATCAACGTCGCAATTATCGCTGTTGATGAGCAACAGCAATTGGCGCTATTAAATCCGGCGGCAGAACAATTATTGAATGTGAGCAGTGAGCAAATGCTCGGCAAACCGCTGGCCAATATTGATGCGCAATCGTTATTAACCATTAGCCAACAACAAGTCATGGAATTAACCTTTGCCAATAAAAAGGGCCAGTTTCAGGTGATCCGAGATAACTATCGCGATCATGGCCATCAGCACGACTTATTCTTCATTACCGATGTTAATCATTTACTGCGAGAACAAGAACGGCAAGCCTGGCAAAACTTGATCCGGGTACTTAGTCACGAAATTAATAACTCATTAACGCCAATATCTTCGTTCGCCAGCACCATTAGCCGGCTGGCTAAAAAGCAGGATTTATCTAGCGATTTTGCCGACAACTTGCAGCAAAGCTTAACCATCATTGGTGAGCGTTCCAGTAGCTTAAAACAATTTATCGACAGCTATCGACAACTCACCCATTTGCCCAAACCGCAAAAGCAGAACACAAATTTGTTGGCTCTGCTAACGAAAGTAGTGGCGATATTTAAGCAGTGTAATATTGAGTTAGACATTAGTGATGACATCACCCTTGCGCTTGATCCGGTGCAAATTGAGCAAGTGCTGATTAATGTCATTAAAAATGCCGATGAAGCCATGCAAACCTGTCCGGGGAACATATCGATTTGCGCATCCACTGATGAACACAATGCGATACTCACCATTGCCGATCAAGGCATTGGCATTGCCAGCAGTCATAACCTGTTCACGCCGTTTTATACCACCAAAAAACAGGGCAGTGGTATTGGCCTGGTGTTATCAAGGCAGATCATTGAAGCCCATAATGGCTTTTTATCGATGGCCAACCGCAACTCTGAGCGCGGCTGCCAGATAACGATTCAGCTGCCCATCAATTAACCGACAACCTCTATCTATGCTCCTTGGCAGCTGAGTTGCTGTTGTTGATGACACTCACCATAAACTGCCAATCAGAGCAAAAGCCAGTACTAAGGCGACAATGGGTAACTTAAACTGGCGCAGAATAAAGAAACCGATTAATACCAAGGCCATTTCTTTGCCTGAGCTTACCGCGCTGGTAAACACTGGATGATATAGAGCTGACAACAGTAAACCAACAACACCCGCGTTTATCCCCCAAACGGCAGCAGCAACCTTAGGTTTTTGCGCCAGTGTTTGCCATGCTCCCTGCAAACCCAGTACCAGTAAGAACCCTGGCAAAAATATGGCCACGGTGGCGAGTAAGGCTGCACTGAAACTATGCTCAACTAGCATGTCGGCCCCTAAAAATGCCGCCACCGAAAACATCGGCCCAGGGACTGCTTGTGCTGCGGCATAGCCCATTAAAAATCTATCGGTGCTGACACTGTCCGTTAGGGTTTCTTGCAATAACGGCAGTACCACATGGCCGCCACCAAACACCAGACTGCCTGAGGTATAAAAGCCATTGAGTAGTGCTAGCCATTGCGAATTATCGGCAACGATAGGCAAACCAACAAATAACAGGGTAAACAGCACTAATGGCAGCCATTTAACGTTTACCTGGTTTGGGCTTGGCTCACTGTTTACTGTGCCAAACAAAATGCCGGCCATGGCAGCAGCAACAAGGACCATCATCTGGGTATATAAACTTGGCAACAACAGCAGTAGCACGGCGCTAAAAATACAAATGCTTTTCGCCAAACGGTTCGTACAAAAACTATTAAACATTGATAATGTGGCATCGGCCACTACTACCACCGCAAGTAATTTCAAGCCATGGATAACATTATTGAGCAGGTCTGAATCTTGACTCACAGACTGGCTGGCAAGCAGGTATAACAACATAAATGAAGGCAGGGTAAAACCAATAAACGCCGCAATACCGCCAAACAGACCGGCGCGTTGTAAACCTATGGCGAAGCCTATTTGACTGGAGCCGGGGCCGGGTAAAAACTGACTTAATGAGATCAGCCGGGCATAACTGCTATCGTCTAGCCATTTTAATTGTTGCACGAAGGTTTTTTGAAAATAGCCTATGTGAGCAGCTGGGCCGCCAAAGCTCATTAAGCCAAGTAGCAAAAATTGCCAAAAAACTTCTAACACATTTTTCAAAAGGTAAAATCCCAAATAAAGTATTGAATCACAGGGTATTAGGGTCTGTTGACCTTTGCTGTGCATTTTTGCAGCGTTTAGGCAGGCGAACTTTGCACCGCGTTATGGCTCAATTATTTGGAGCAACCAAACTTCAATCGCCAAGCCTTGTTCAAAGTACGCCTGTTTGAACAAAAGTTGTACCGCAAAGGTCAATAGACCCTAGTCTAAATCTTTATACTAGCCTTTATTTGTTACGCTTCTATGACAAAAACAAATTTATATTAGATTCAGCTTAACCTTTAGCGCGTCCTAGACACCCATGCCGATATTTTTTTGTTGCATATAATTAAGCAGTTGTTTGGCGTCTAGCGAGGGTGACGCACTTAATCCGGCAACAACGCCTTGTTGATCTTCCATTTTACGATGCTGACCAAGCTTGTCTTGTCCTTGAATACTGGTTAACACAATTTTAAAACCGACAATGGCCTTCGCCAGTTTGCTTTTATATTGTTCGGGCATGATATTGTCTTGTTGCAATAATGTGGGTTCATATTTGTTTATGGTGGCATCGATTATTTTCAGCGTTTGCTCATCACTGGTGAGCTCAACTCTACCGACAGCATGCACCGCACCGTAGTTCCAGGTAGGCACCGCTGGAGTGGCGGCATACCAAGTGGGTGAAATGTAGGAGTGTGGTCCAGAGAATATCGCCAGCACTTGCTCTCCATGTATGGTTTTAGCATGTGAATTAGCTCGGGCTAAATGACCATACAATACGCCCATCTCACCCTCATCACTGGCCAATAGCAAAGGCACATGGCTGGCATTAAAGTTTGCTGATACTAGTACTGCAAATCCATTTTGGCTGATAAACTGCTGTAAATCAGCAACACTGCCCATATTCCATTTATCTGCTACATGCATAAAGCTTCCACTCAACTGGTTCGTTATTAAAGAGATTTACTCATAAAAGTAGAGTAAGGGTCATCCTGGTAATTAGCAAATGGTTGACACACTTGAAAGCCGAACTTCAAATACAAGCGATGCGCAGGCAAGAAAGCCGCCTGAGTACCTGTTTCCAGACTCACTTTACGATAACCCCGCTTTTTGGCCTCTACTAAAATATGACGCAGCATAGTTTCGGCAACGCCTGTGCGCAAGTGCCCCTTGGCGGTACGCATAGATTTTATCTCAGCGTGATCTTTATCCAGCTCCTGCATTGCCCCACAACCGGCCAATTCATCATTGCTCCAAAGGCTCCAGAAGCTAATGTTCTCGGCTTGTAACGCGGTTAAATCGAGCGCATGCACACTATCTACCGGTGAATGTTGCAGCATGTCTTGATGATGTTCCGTTAATAACGAAATCACTGCGCTAGTGGTTAAGCCACCTTGTTTAATTTGCATCTATTGCTCTCCACAAGCCGTAAAAGAATCATTGTTGGTTCCGCTGATATACCAGAGGTCAAGCATCCTTAGCATTTTTCGCCGCGATCCATTGTGACATGTATTTGGTACTCGCCAACGAATGATGCTTTAACATAGCACCGGTAAAGTTGTTTAGTCTATGCTGCGCTAATTGTTGCTGCGTCTCAACAATTTTGGCGAGTAACTGTTGCCCTAGCTGCACACTGTCATAGCGTGCGTTTAACAAGGCGCTACCATGTTGTTGAGCTGCACACCACTGCTGCTCATTGTTATATAAATCAACTGCCGCTTGCGCAAACGCCACCATTTCGTCACTGATAATGCCAGGCCATGGCTCTTGGCTGTGCATACCTTCACTGCCCAGTGATGTGGTGACATTCGGCGTTTGCATGATCATAGCATCGAGTAACTTACCTTTTATGCCCGCGCCAAAGCGAATCGGCGCCAAACAAATTCGCGCTTGCTCCATTACCTCAAAAGCACTTTCAGCCCAGCCCTTAATGATAAAACCGATTTTTGGGTTATTTAATGCCATCGCTTTCGGTGGAGGATAGGAGCCATAAATATGCAATTCAGCCTTGGGCAGTTGCTTGCGAATCAGTGGCCATATTTGCTGTAAATACAGCACCACATCCCAATTGGGCGCATGCCTAAAATTACCTATGGTGATAAAATGCTGACGTTCGGCAAAACCCAGCGTTTCGCTAGGGCATTCCGCCAGATTGACCATAAAGGGCAGGTGATGCAACAATTGGGGGTCGACCTGGTAAGTGTCAGTTAATAACTGCATTTCAAAGGTGGAAATGATCAACGAGATATCGCAACGTAAAATGGCCGCAACTTCACGTTTCGCCAGATCGCTGGCAAGGTCGGTTTGAGTTAATTCTCGCCCCGCTTTATGAGCTTGATGACGAGCATTACGCAAACATTGCAGATCTTCGGTGTCTAATATTTTTAGCGCCTGCGGACAGTGTTTTTCTACGCGCCAGCCAAATTGCTCTTCCATCATAAAGCGATCGAACAGCACCATATCTGGCATATATTGACTGACATAATCGTCAAAACTGTCGCAGTTAAGGGCAATACTTTGGCTAGTAATGCCTTCACTGGCCAAATCAATCATGTGCTCTGTTGGTTGCGCCGGGGTAGCAAATTCAACTTGCCAGTTTTGCTGTTTAAACAAACGCAAAATCGACATCATATGGCTGCCAGCAGCAGAAGAGTTTGGCTCAGGCCAAACATAACCGATCACTAATATTCTTTTCATCATTAACTCTGATACCCGTTAAGGTTGAGCTATCGCCCATTCACACTTTTAATTTGCGTCATTTTAACTAATTAGGCTCAGTGATTACATGTTAATTCTGCATTTCGACACGAGAATAGTGAATGCTAAAGTTTTTGCCCTGCTCGCCAGCAACGAGTACCGTTAAGAGGTTTTGATCTTGAAGCTGATAACTGAGTGTTTGTGGAAAGTCATGATTTCGATTTTCAAAGGTGGCCGATAAAGCCGTGCATTCGGTCAGCTTAAAGGCTACCGGCAGCTCATTATTGGCCACCTTCGCCCAAAAAAACACTTCGCCCGACATCATCACTAGCCTTAATGTTTCACTGCTAACGATTTTATTTTTTGCTATCGACTCGGTTTGGCCGTGGCCTTCAAAGGTATTTGCGCTTACCGCTTGCCAGGATTCTGTGGTTTTATAATTTTCATCTTCGGCTTGCCAGTTACCCACCAGCCAGTTTAACGATTGCAAGTTATCGCATGAAGTCGCGAAGACGCTTTGTTGACACGCCAGCAATACCATAAAGCTAAAAAATCGTTTCATTTTAACTACCTCAACATCATCTGAAAATTAATCTTCCGTCGTTAATATCGGATTACCATCAGCTATGCAGTTCACACCCAAATATCATTTTCTGCGGTTAAAGCAGAACCACTATCGCCGGTATTCACTATCCCTTTCGGTTCTACTATCATGATCTTACATTCACTTTTTGCCACAGGTTTATGTTCCACCCCTTTCGGGATCACATACATTTCTCCGGATTGTAAGGTGACATTGCCATCTCTAAACTCAATGGTAAGTATCCCTTCCATGACAATAAATACTTCATCGGTATCGGGGTGATCATGCCAAACAAATTCCCCTTCAACCTTTACCAGTTTGAATTGGTAATCATTCATTTCTGCAATCACTCGTGGTGACCAATGATCCTCAAACTTGTTAAATTTTTCTTTAAAATTTATGACTTTCGACATTGTTTACTCCTTATTAACTATCAATACTGAAGGAGAAATGGTGACTGGCAATATCAAACCGCTCTCTCAAATAAAATCGATGTGCTGGAAATCGTTGTACACCAGAATCCAAATGTAACTGCTTAGCGCCAATTTGCTGACCATAGTCTTTAAGCCAATTGATCAAAAGACTACCGGCCCCTGTTGATCTGTGCTGTTCACAGGTTACCAAATCATCAATGTAAATGTGTTTGCCCCAAGCCAGCTTTTCACCAACCACAAAGCCGGCAACGCAGGTAACTTCACCTTTTTCTGTTACATATGCCAGTTGATAACCTGACTGTTGCTGTTGTTTGATTTGCTCAATAATTGTTGCTGATGAATATTGCGGCCGCAATTGCAGTAACACCTTTGCTACGCCATCGAGCTCTTGGTTCGATCCTAATAAATGAACTTTCATAATTTCCCATTATTATCGTTTTCTTTTTAATCAGTTTAATATCAAGACGCCATTAAGTAAGAATACAACCTGCATATAGCACCCCAAAATTATTCCCCTAATTGACAACGTAACATTTTTTCCATTTTTCGTTTATACGGTCGAAACCAAAATTCTGAAAAAAGTATCGCGTATAAAATCGGTTTCAATACCACGGCAATAAAAGCCTGATAGTTACCTAACATCTCAGGTTTGTGCACCGCTAACGTAATGGTGGTGACCACAGAGGCAACAACGCCGATTATATAAGCATTACTAATGGCGGTTTGGGCTTGCACAATTAATTCATTCAGGCCTGAAACTCGCGTTGGATAGCGAACAATCCACGAGGTTTTATCAAATAACTTATGGGTATTGCGAGCACCATAAGTCATGATCGACAAAATCACCGTTAAGCCGATAACGATAGTAAAGCTAGCGACTTCCCAAGGGCCATTAGTACCGGTGAGCAAAATGATAAGTGGTATCGCCATACCCAGTATTAATAAACCAAAGGCACCACTCCAATCGGTTTTGACCGCACTTTCCTGAACATATTTTTCATCGCTGGCTGACAATTCAGCCGGAGATAGCTCAAACGCCGTAGCCAACGCCATTTTGCTGTCTAAAGAACAAGTGCCATCCTTTTCAATTCGTTGAATGGTCCTTTCACTCAAGCTGGCAATGGCCGCCAATTTTTCTTGTGACCAACCGCGATCTTTGCGTAACTGAATTATTTTTGTTTTAGAAATTGTCATAACTGTAATCCCACATTAAAAAAGTCAGGAAAATCATCCCGTTAAAAGGGAATAAATACCACGACAACTCCCTGACAATAAGCCGACGATAAACCGACATGGAATATGAAAGTGCTAAAGTGTTCAAAAGTAAGCAACTTACTGATAATTTTTAAGGCTAAGATTTTCTTGCTTACACACCTTAATAATTGCATCACGTTTCGCTAAATTGCAGAGATACCGGGAAAGGTTGTTAAAAGACAAAGGTGGCTTATTAAATTCATCAGCCCACACCGCGAGCATAAATAAAAAATGGTCACAAACAGAAATGCTGTTCCCCACCAGAAAATCTTTGTTCTCTAATTCATCATCAAGAAGTTCAAACATCTCCGTTATTCTCTGCTCTTGAGCTGTGGCAATATGGCTCGCTGAACTAGTATCCGTGGTATGCTTTTGCGGATAAAAATAAACCATAAGTTCAGCTTGCACCGTATTCGTTAAATACATCATCCATTGCAAAAAAAGTGCTCTATTCGGGTCGCCAACTGGGGGAATTAAATTGGCTGAAGGATGAGTTTCGGCCAAGTGAATACAAATGGCTGGGCTTTCAAAAATAACCAACTTATCGGCAATTAACGTTGGGATCCTGCCAGCAGGATTTAATGCTAAGTAATCGCTAGATTTTTGCGCATTGCTCTTTCTATCCACAGTGATCAATTCATAGTCGACCTTTAACTCTTCAAGAACAAAGTGAGGCGCCATGCTGGCATTCAACGGATAGTAATACAATTGGTACAATGAACTTTCCTTATTAAACTATTTTGAAATTTGATGAACTAGGGCTTAACTGCATTTAATGTATTTTTCACCAATGTGATAGACATTGTTAACCAACACATAAGTACCTGAAATTATGGCCGAGGTCGGCACTGAAATAATCGCCAACAGCTCATCATTCCATTCATAGAAGCTAGTGTCACCCTCGGTTAAGTTGACTAATTTCAGCACCTTTTTGTCTGTTGATAATGCGCATTGATACTCTTGGCTTTGATCCGTTTCAGGAACAACAAGACAACCACTAAGAAAAAATAGGGGTGCGAACAACAGGGCTTTTTTTAACATGAATTTTCCTTTTCTATTAGGTTGTTATCGCGGCATCGGCGTAACCGTAAAATGCCGCAACACTGGTTTACAAACTTTCAGGTTTCTTAAAACGGATGGCAAACCTATCTTGCAACCCGTTAAAATCGCCCCAAGGCTTGGTGTGCTGATCGGCTTTATTTCTGAGTACATCAGTTGTCTGGTCGATGACAAAGCCAGCTTTGACAAATTCCTCTTTGACAAAATTTTCACCGATTCGATGCAGCGTGCCAATTTGGGAAAGTCCTTCGTCAGGTTTTGCCGCATTGTCGAGGATGATTAACTTTCCTCCTGGCTTAAGCGATGAGTAGAGAGTCGTTAATAATTGCTCGCTCATTTCCGAGTTAAGATAAATATCATGCAGAACAAAGAAAATAATGATGGCATCTAAATCATTTTCGCCGACATTTATCTCCTCTAGCACAGTATTGTGTTCTATCAGTGAATGATCACGCAGCGGTATTACATTCGCTAGTCGATTATCTTTTAAGCGCGCTTTATTATAAAGAAAGTGAGCATACACCTTGCCCGTATCACCCACTAACCAGGATACCAGCTCGGTGGTATAACCACCGCCAGCCCCCAATTCTAAAACCGAATCACCGGTTTTTATTTGAGTGAATGGTAAAATATCGGCGGGTTTTCTTTTTTTGTCGAACTCGATGTCTTTGCTTAATCTTTTTTCGTGTTGCACCGCTTTTGTGTACATATCTGCCGCTTGGCTTTCAACGGCAAACGCATGTTGCCAAACCATAGCAAGCAGTAATGTACCGCTTGCCGTTATTCTTCTAAAAAACAAAGATGAACGTTTCTCGAATACCATTTAATTTATCCTAACTATCTTGAGTTGTTAATAGTCTTTACCAAGATAACAAATAACTACCACTTTTATAAACCTCACAGTTACTCTGCTGCTGAGCATTTGCCATTTAGAGCAACTTATTTTACAGCAAAAATACTATACTAACTTTGCTTGACCCGTCTATAGGTTCAGGGTTGATAGTAGTCGTGCGGTTAGGAAAAAGGAATATTATGTTTACAGTAACCAAACTCGCTAAAACGTGCAAGGTGTCACGTGCAACCATACTTTATTACGAGCGTGCCGGCTTGCTAGAACCAACGGTACGCTCAGAAAATGGCTATCGGTGGTACGGGGAAAGTGAGATTAACCGGCTTAACGACATCATTCGTTTTCGCTCTTTTGGCATACCTGTTGCAGAAATAGAAACACTTCTTGATCACGAAAGTGAAGTTTGCCAAGCAGAAATATTGAAAGCACAATTTGAAAAGCTTGAATATAACATTTTGGCACTCCGCAAACAGCAAAGCGCTATCGTAGCGCTGCTACAACAACCTGAACTAGTGGAGAAAAACATGGTTACCAAAGAACGTTGGGTAGAAATTATGAAAGCTACCGGGTTTAGTGAGAATGACATGACAAACTGGCATAAAAACTTTGAAAAGATGGAGCCGGAAGAGCATCAATTATTTTTAGAATCTCTGGGCATTGCTAAGGATGAAATAGTAAAAATAAGGGGGCTATAGTGAAGGTGCTGAAGCGGGGAGTTAAACGCATAACGCTCAAATAAAGCCCCTATCTTCTTTGCCTGAAATGTTATGCGGAGCGATTACTGTCAGTGGTAATTGGCTCCGCTTTAACATTTTATGGTCTGAATTATTTGCTGTAATGACGGATCACAGATACTTTGCCATTGTCAATTTCTAACACCTCAAAAGAATGGTGATTAAACGTCATCAGTTGACCATTATCTGGGTGTACCCCTTTTGCCTGGGTATCAAACTCAATCATAATCACGTTATGCCCATAGGCAGTATTGGTGAGTTTGGCCGAATATTCGGTATGGATACCTAAATAATAGGTCATGCCTTTGCGCAGCCCTTTTTTACCATCCTCTTGGCGACTATCATCAGTCGAATAAGGCAAATGTTGATAACCAACATCGTCGGTTAAAAAAGACAAATAATGTTCTAAATCATCGGTGCTAGCCTTGGGGTTTTGCACATTCACCCATGCGGCAAAATAGTTATTAATGAAATCATCATAATTAAACTCTTGCTCTGCTGAACGGGCCGGGAAGGGCAGTAACAGCATGAAACTAACCAACATTGATAACCAAACTTTCATTTTAACTCCATGTTTTTTTATATTATTATCATTCGTTTCCGGGGTATCATTACACAGTGCACATTCAATGCCTTTGCGGGGTTGATAGAGTCTTGAACCGACAAATATCGCTGTGGTAATGAAGGCCCAGGTAACGGCAAACATAAGCGATTGTTGAACGGAATGCTGCTTTAGCAATTCGACAATAAATAGAACAGCTGTGATTGCCAAGAACACCTTGATAAATCTCGTAAACCAAAATTTAAACCCCATTTGCGCTCCAAAGTAAATCTCATCCCAATCAACTGAACGTTAACAACGAATTAGCTACCGATCAACAGCTAATTATGTGCGTTCAGCGGGCGAGAATAGCCGATATCCGTTGTCGAAGGGGTGGTAACACCTCGGTTTCAAACCACGGATTTCGACGCAGCCAAAGGTTGTTTCTCGGGCTGGGGTGTGGCAGCGGAACCATATCTGGCCAATAAGTTCGCCACGACTTTACCCGTTCGGTCACCGACAAACCTGCGTCCGCTAAATGATAGGCCTGTGCGTACTGTCCAATCACCAAGGTAATTTCCAAATTACCAAGTTGTTGAAGCAGCTGGTTTCGCCAGGCCGGCGCACACTCGGGTCGTGGCGGTAAATCTCCAGACTTTCCTGAACCTGGAAAACAAAAGCCCATCGGCAAGATAGCAATTTGTTCCGGATCGTAGAATACCTCACGTGTCACCCCCAGCCACTCGCGTAAACGATTGCCGCTGGCATCATCAAACGGCACGCCTGACTCATGCACCTTTTTGCCCGGTGCTTGCCCAGCAATCAGTATTTTTGCTTGCGGATGCAACTGCAGAACCGGCCTTGGACCTAGCGACAAGTGCGGCTTGCAAAGGGTGCAGGCTCGAACCTCAGAGAGTAGCGACAAATACGATTTCATAGCAAATGATATCTCCAAATGGCCTAATAATACGGATACTTTTGCATACAACATTAGAGTCTGCAACGATCAATATTTAATCAACTTGCTATCCTCAGATAAAAACAATGAAAACTTGGTGCAATTGGTGCTACCGTATCGATTATATAAAAAGAAAAGGTATTGGTGTGTATGCAAACTTTGATTGCAACTATTTTATCCCAGGTAGGCTCTGTTGTTTTAGGCAAGCCGCAAGAAATTAAATTGTCACTCGCCTGCTTATTGGCCAGAGGGCATATTTTAATTGAAGACTTGCCCGGCATGGGCAAAACCACGTTAGCGCAAGTGTTGGCTAAAACGTTAGGCTTGAGTTATCAAAGAACCCAATTTACCAGTGATCTGTTACCGGCAGATGTGATCGGGGTTTCGATTTATAATAGTGACAATAAAAGTTTTGAGCTCCATAAAGGCGCGATATTTAATCAACTGGTTTTAGCCGATGAAATTAACCGAGCCAGTCCGAAAACACAAAGTGCGTTATTAGAAGCCATGGAAGAGAGGCGAGTTAGCATTGACGGTACAACTCATGCGTTACCCAGTCCATTTTTTGTTATCGCAACGCAAAATCCTTTGTTCCACTCCGGCACGTATCCTTTACCTGAGTCACAACTTGACCGTTTTATGATGCGGATTTCGCTAGGTTTCCCTGGCGTTGACGCTGAAAAACGCATTTTACTGAGCGAAGACAATCATCAAACATTAACTCAGTTAACCGCATGCATTTCGCCCGAACAATTACAGCAGATGCAGCAGGCTACTAGCAAAGTAACGGCGGCAAACAGTATTCTTGAGTACATTATTGCTTTGTGTCAGGTGAGTCGGCAAGCTGATGTTAATGCGAAACCGTTATCGCCACGGGCAGGCAAAGCGCTATTGGGCGCAGCAAAAGCATGGGCTTTTATGGAAAACAGAGATTATGTTTTACCGGAAGATGTTCAGGCGGTGTTTATGGCGGTTTGTTTACACCGAATTGAAACCGGTACCGAAGAATTTTCCCATTTTGGCGATCATCTGCAAGCCGATAATATTGCTAAGCAAATACTACAACAGGTTGATGTGCTTAACCCACTTAATTGTTAAAGTTAAATATGAACAGGTATAAGTCATTATGAGCCAGGTCCGCACTAACCTAATGGGTTCTGAAAATAACGCTGAATATAAGTCAGCAAGCTTACCGGCACAAGTAAAAAGGCAAATAACACAGTTGTTTCAGGGTCGATTCAATGCCTGGTTAACTCGCCGTATCCCGGCGGCCGCTCAGCATCAATTAACCAGCCGAAATATCTTTATTATGCCGACCCGTTTTGGCTTTGCTTATCTGTTCTTTGTTTTACTTTTGTTTTTATTGGCGACCAATTATCAAAATAACATAATTATGTTATTCAGTTACTTAATGGCGAGTTTATTCATCACTGCGATGATGACCAGTTTTTTTAATCTGTCGGGTTTGATTATTAAAGCCCAGGACAAAAGCAGGGGACATGTTGATCAACCAGTGAATTTTGTGGTGACCACAACGTCACCGCAACGCCGGTTTGACCTTAATTTTAGTTTTGATTTACAAAACAGCGTGCAACTTCCGCTCTGCTCGCCAGGCAATAACACCGTGCAAGTGCCTTATTTGGGCAAAACCCGTGGCCGTTTTTGTCCTGGTCGCTTAAAAGTATCCAGTGAATATTGTTTTGGTTTATTTATTACCTGGACCCGGCTAGATTTTCAATGTCAGGCAATTGTTTATCCTAAAATTAAAGCCATTAATGGCGCATTGCCCGCCATGTCAGCCGATTTTGACAGTAATGAAAACGCAACCAGCAGCAACAACGGCAATGATGATTTTTATGAACTTAAAAACTATGTGTTGGGTGAGCCTCTATCCCGTATCGCCTGGAAGCAACTAGCGAAAGGGCAAGGCAGGTTTACCAAACACTATCAACAAAGTCAGGGCAACTTGTGTTGGCTAAATTTACAAGATATGCCCGCCAATGATATTGAAAGTAAATTGCAATTGCTGTGCTATATCATCCTTGAATACAGTAAAACCGCACAGCAATTTGGCCTTAACCTGGGCACAGTGAAAATTCCTCCTAATGATGGTCTGCAACATATGCATGAATGTTTAACGGCCTTAGCAGACTTTAGTGTGAGGTCTTAAAGGCAATGATTAATACACTACTTTTAGGTAACCGCTCAGAAATTCAGGCGGTAGAGCAAAAAACACGATTCTTTAAAATCAATCTCACCACAGCCTGGTTATTACTCTTCAGCCAAGTCTTCAATATCGCGATGGTTGCGCAACAATTAAGCGTTTGGATGTTAGCCACGATATTTATTTGCCTGGCGTGGCGAGTTTTACTGATTCGGCAACCAGGCAGTAAGCCTCAGCGGTTTATTTTTCTGTTATTAACCCTCAGCGGCTGTACCGCCATTGCGATCACCAGTATGCAGCTGGGCTTGTTACTGGCGATGTTACATTTGCTTTGTTTCTCCTATGCCTTAAAAGCCTTAGAACTCAATAGCAGGAAAGACTTTTATCAGTTGGTTGTATTAGGCTTATTCATTCTTGCTACTGCGTTAATATTCAAACAATCACTGCTCTTTACCAGCGTACTGGCGTTAATCATCGTGTTTAATTTTGCTTTGCTGCTGCACTTTTTTTCACCCACTGAAACCGTGTCTCATATCCTGACACGCTGTGGCAAAATGCTGCTGCAAAGTTTACCGTTAGCGCTGATGTTATTTGTTGTGTTTCCACGGTTAGCACCTTTTTGGCAAGTTCCTTTGGCAAACTCAGCGAAAACGGGGTTGTCCGATAATGTCACACCGGGAGATATTGCCAATTTGGCGCGCTCAAATGAGTTGGCTTTTCGGGTGACTTTTAATGACGAAAAACCATTCTATTCGCAATTATATTGGCGAGCATTGGTGTTAGATCAATATAACGGAACAAGCTGGTTACGCAGCGAAGATAAAAAGCGACGAGCTTGGTTAGACGCAGAAAACAGCCAGCAATATATACCACAAGTCAGCGGGCCTTCGTTGAGCTACCAAGTGATCGCCCAACCCAGTTTCAGGCGTTGGCTTTTTGGTTTAGATATTGCGGTGGTGAACCCGCAACCAATGGCGCAATCCGTCATTATTGAGCGACCGGACTTTACCTTGCAAAGTAAAGACATTATCAGTCAAACGTTAAGTTACCAGGTAAACAGTTTTTTAGAAGCCCCTTTAGATATAACGCTAACCAGGGAAATGAAAGCAAGAAACCTGCAATATCCGCCGGGTAGTAACCCCAGATTAGAGCAAGAAGCGCTCAGGCTAAGACAATTGTATACCGATAATAATGACCTGGTGCAAGCGGTGCTCGGACAATTTAGACAACAACAATATTTTTATACGCTCAAGCCGCCAACGTTAGTGGCGAATAGTTTAGATCAATTCTATTTTGACACTAAAACAGGATTTTGCGTACATTATGCCAGTGCCTTTACCTATTTAATGAGAGCTGCCGGCATTCCTGCGCGCATGGTGACGGGCTATATGGGGGGCGAATACAACCCCGAGGGAAACTATTACTCGATATATCAATATGAAGCCCATGCATGGACCGAAATCTGGCTACAAGGCATCGGCTGGAAACGGGTTGATCCAACCGCTGTCGTTGATCCTGAGCGCGTTGAGAGTGGCTTTTCACAACAGTTAATCAACGAACAGTCGAGCTTAAGTGACAACTTTTTTAGCCTTTCAAATTATAAAAACTCGAAGTGGTTAAATGCAGTAAGATTAAAATTATCCGCCATGGATTATCAATGGACAAAATGGGTAATTGGTTTTTCATCTAAGCAGCAAATAGAATTATTGTCGCGCTGGTTTGGTCAAATGCTGCCGTGGAAAACCGGCCTGCTTATCGGCCTGGCATTTTCAGTGGTAATGATATTGTTGTGGCTACTACAGCAACAAAAAGTGCCGGTTAAGGGGCTTTCACCGTGGTTAAAGCTGTATCAAAAAGCATTAAGCTTGTTAATTGGCAAAGGGCTAGAAAAGCCAAAAGCGATGTCGGTGAGCGATTTTGTTGTTCTGGTGAATCGAAGTTTACCGAATGTTGCCAGCAACTTTACCCAGCTAAGTGATTGTTTTATCCAACTCGAATATCAAAACTTAACTGAGCAACAGCAAAAAACTCAGATAAAGGCGATGCACATTCAGTTAAAGGCGATTAAAAAACAAATTTAAACATCATGCCAATGCTACCAAGTGCGGAATTAGCTGCTGACCTTGCCATTCACTCGGATATCGCAGCCTTTACCGCTTGCTCGGCATGTATTTCGGTAGTGTCATACAAGCGTACCTTAGTGTGCTCTTGCTCTATTAGCAGGGCAATTTCAGTACAGCCTAAAATCACGGCTTCGGCTCCTTGCTCATACAAATGCTCAATAATCTCCAGGTATTTTACTCTGGACTGCTCAGTGACCTTGCCAAGGCATAACTCAGAATAGATGATGTCATGCACGACTTGCCGCTGTTCAGCTGCTGGTACAATAACGTTAATGCCAAATTTATCGGTGAGCCGAGCTTTGTAAAAGTCTTGCTCCATGGTAAATTTTGTCCCTAATAACCCGACACGTTTCACCTTGTCACCGATTAACTGTTCAGCGGTGGCGTCGGCAATGTGCAGCAGCGGTATTGCCACCGCAGCTTCAATGTCGGGCGCTACTTTATGCATTGTATTGGTACAAATTAACAGGAAATCTGCGCCGCCGGCTTCTACGGCATGGGCTGCCTTTGCCAGTATTTTCGCTGTTTCATCCCATCGCCCTTGATGCTGTAAGGTTTCAATTTCGTCAAAATCTACACTATAAAGACATATTTTTGCTGAATGTAAACCACCAAGAGCCTTTTTCACCCCTTCATTTATCGCTTTATAATAGCTCGCCGTAGATTCCCAGCTCATGCCGCCAAGCATGCCTATTGTTTTCATTTTTGAATTTTACTCCACACTTAGCTTGAGAGTTTAACGTCAGCTTAAACGAGTTTGCTAAATTTAGTGCTCCGCGAACACCGCCACAAATTAAAAATCAGCTTTGTTTGCGTGTTAGGTTGCACTCTTAAGCAATCCCTGATTTATTTTATATTGCATGTAGATCACATGAAAAATTGAGGTGATAAGTGGGTTTAACCAAAGTTTGTCACCTTTATTGGCACCGGCAATTAAATTAATACGATTACGTACCATGATTATCCAAATGACATCAAACACACTGGAAATGAGATGAACACCAATTGAGCTTTTTAAGATAACCGGATTGTCCAGATTAACCAGGCCATAAATTAAACTCGCCAAAGAAACACCAAATAAAACAATGGTTATAGCAATGAAAACATTAGATATTTTTAAATTTGTATGGTGGTTAATTTGGTATGAAAAGCGATAGAGTTTGACCATTAAAAAGGCGCCAATGGTTAATACACAAAGAACCAAGGTTTTAACGACCGAATCGGCTGCAAAGATACCAGTAAATGCCTTTTCCATTTTATTTTTGTTAAACTTCTTTTTTCATAACGCCAGCGAACTCTAGTCCACCTTCAAGCTCACGGAAATCCACATTTACCAGTTCCCATCCCTCAAAGCCCAGAGAGCAGAGGTACGCTTCAACATCTTCGCGTTTCCTGCCCTTAAACATACCACCCGTTGGAACGTCCCGAGTGTCAACAATCTTATATTCAAACCTTTTCATTACATTTCCTTGTTATTGAATTTAGAAATCTTGCAGCGTAAGCCACAAGAAGAGATTTTAATCCTTGGTTAAATTTTTCCTGCTAACCACAGCATGATATTTAATAAGAACTGTTCGTTTTGCTCGGCACCATCAGCAATAACGCCCATCTTTCTTTTCGCTTTACCACTCATTTGAGCCGTAAACATGGCCGCTTCACCAAAGATCACAACTCTTCCTTGATGAAATTCCAAGGTCGCACCTTGATGCCAGCCGTTCACGGATATCTCGGGTGTACCCTGAGGAAATTTCCATGACTTCTTCGGCATAAGTGAAATTGCTGAATCAGCAAAAACCAATAACGGCTTCGCATTTGGTGGCGATAAAAAGGCTTGTCCGGTAAATGCTTTTACTGCTTTTATTTCTTCTTTACTACCGGTTCCGATTAAGATTGGGTGAGCCGCTAAAGTCCCACGACTTTGTTCAAACATCTGCTCTTTATTATTGAGATCTTCTACATAACCATTATTAAATTGAAACCCGAAAATCGCGGCCATCCCCTCTGCAGCCTTCGGAAACGGCATATGATCGGCAATCAGAAATAGTGAGCCGCCATCTTTTACCCAGTGATAAACCGCCTCAATTTCCTCTCTCGAAAATGCGGAATAGTTGGGCAAACTCCAATGTTTTACATTTTTCGCACTCAGGGCATTAGAAATAACCAGGATGTCCGCATGGGCCAGACTTTCCTTAGAGAATAATGCCTTATTTTTCTTTACTAAATAGCCATCACTCTGCAATATTTTGACAAAAGGTTGATATCTGCCATCCATAGTATGAAAATTATGATGAGCTTCATCCAACAGTACTAGTGGCGATTCTGTTTTTGAAAATGTACTGGTTGTGTTTTTAGGTTTAAAATTGTTATCGCCCAGTTGCTGCGCATTAAGTGAGATTGAAACAAATACCAACAAGCTAAATATGAATTTAAGCATTAGAACATCCTTTGTTATTAAATTGTTATGTTCAACGGACCAGCTTTGAGTAACTAGCACGGTCGATATCTACAACTTCTATGGTTATTGAGCAATTAGTCAACCCTGCCGTTTCAAGTTGCGCTAACACTAATTGCGATTACTTGAGCTTCTGTGCACTGGTGCGCCCAGAGAGTATTCTTAACACGACATGAATGAAGTCTGATTGAACAATGCCCGTTTGATAGCCGCTATAAGCTAACGATCTTACTTTTATATCACCTCCATCTACTTCAAACAATTCTGCTTGCAAAGCTCCAGCAAAAACCAGAGGGATTAAGTGGACAATGCAAGCGATTAGCTGTCCTGTTTCTATTTCGCCTTATGTTGGTAATTGCACTCGATAAATATTTAGGTTTTGCATAGTCTGGTTTGCCACCATAAAATTGGGAATGCAATATACCAACTCAGCCCCAGATTTTAAGGCGACTTTGATACTAGCCAGGTTTTGTTCAAGGCATCTGAATTCAACTATTCTCGCGCTAGTATCTGCTAAAATATCAGGGAGCTTATCCGTTATTTGATTAATAACACCATTACCATGAGTGGCACTTGCTAACCAATAACCTAACTCCGCCACATATGAGTCAGAACAAATAGATTTAATCGCAAAAATACCACATATCTTGTTGTTGAAATAAACCTTAAACCAGCGAGAGCCAGGCAGTGAGCTATTCACTCTGTCTGCTATATATTGTCTCGCCGATTCAATATTGTTAACGTCTTTAACCCAGTACAAAAATTTATTCAGATCCCTCCGACTGGTATTCACCAAGTCTAATATTTCTGCCGCATCAGACTCGAGCAGGGCAGACAGCTTAACGTTTTCAGATATATGAATGTGCATATAAATTCTTCTTGTAAACAAACACCCGGTTTAGGAAGACTTTGAGTTGGCAAAAATATTGAATAGAGCAATAATCGCTAACGGGTTTTCACCCCGCTTTAACCGCTTAGGCAAGACGTGTTCCATTGGGTATCTCATTATCCGGTACCGATAAAACAACGGCACCATCTTCTCGATGAAAGCCCGTAATTAAACACTCTGACATTATTGACCCTATTTGTTTGGCAGGAAAGTTGGTTACTGCGATAACTTTTTTACCAAGCAAACTTTCTTTGCTATAAAGATCGGTAATTTGAGCGCTAGATTTTTTAATGCCGATCACCTTGCCAAAATCCACCTTAACAATGAAAGATGGGTTTCTTGCTGTCGGAAAATCGTCAACCGAAATAATTGTACCTACCCTTAATTCGACTTTTTGGAAGTCATTCCATGTTAAATTATTCATACTCAGATCTAGATGTATTAATGATACCAGACACTTACCACTATGGTAGAAGGCTGAAATGAACCGCCACTTTGTGACGGTGTAATATTTTTACTTCCATGATTATTTCCATTCTAAACTCTTGCTCACCATAATATATGAGCGTAACATCTAATTTATCCATTTGCAGCAACTTGCTATTATCGATAATAGCTAAAAATTTCTTTGCCTATTTGCGCAATCGCTTTATTTCTCTGGGCAAAAGACGCTTCTGTTTGGGTCAGGTAAATGGCGACAATTAGAGGTGAATGTTGTTCAGACCAAACCACCGCAGTAATCCCTCTGGAACCATAACCTCCGGCACCAGAGCGATCAGCAATTGTCCAACCGACGGGAAGTACCGACCTTAACAAACTATCAGACACTTTATTATCTGTCATCCACTGTTTTAGTTGCGTTTTATTTGCTGCTGACAACGCATTACCAAACAGTAGTTTGTGTAAGCTCTTTACCATAGCGTTCGGTGTGGTGGTGTCTCTAACATCCCCCGCAAGAGCTTCGCCCAAATATGGTTCGACTCTATCGAGTCTAGTGATTGGGTCACCAATAGAGCGCATAAATTGAGTCAACGCTGTTGGCCCATTGATGCCATTGAGTACGATATTAGCTGCCGTATTGTCACTCATGATCATTGTCGCCGAACACGCTTGTCTGAGCGAAAATTTCTCGCCAACATGTTTCTCAGTAACGGGAGACCAGGTAACAAGAGATGCTTTCTTTATCACCACAGAGGTGTCAAAAGACTGCTCGCCATTATCAATGTCGACGAGTAATTTCGCACACGCTAATGTTTTAAAAGTACTCATTAGCGGGAAGCGAGTATCACCATTGTAGCTCCAAAGGTCATCTGAAGAGATATCATAAACGGCAACACCAACATCAGCGCCAAGCTTCAGCTTAACGTCTTCAATGGTTTTGACCATAGGGTTAGCATTCGCGGCCGCGACAAAAAGTACATGAATCATAGATAGGAGCAGCACGGATATGTATTTATTACGATAGGGTTTAAGTTTTTGTTTAATCACTAAGTTACAACACAGTCAACTTCGGTTTCTACTAGCCATTGCTTATCGATGAATTGACTTATCTCAACAAACGTACAAGCTGGTTTAATCGTTGAGAATAACTCGCCATGAGCTTGTGCGGCTTCTTTCCAGCGAGATATGTCGGTAAGCATTATTCGGGTTCTGATAACATCTTGAATATTACCCCCAGCTCCTTCTACCGCTTCAATCAGTAACTGCTCTGACTTCGGACCTAATCCTTTTAAATCTCTTAACTTGGGCAAATGCAAAACTCTCCTGAAATATCACGCCACATTAAGCGACAAATTATAGTTGGCTAAACGTTGTAAGTGAAACTAACTACAGCCATGCTTTAATTACTGAAACGCTGCCGGCTGATTCTATAACTAATATGCTAGCTTCACCCTGTGGATGGGCTACTTGCTCAGTACCAACTGCAGCATCCATGCATTATTTGTCCGGTTCGAGTGACTTAGTGGCAAAGGTTCTCGAAAGCCAATTATTCATAATTATCGCTAACTTTCCGGCGTAACCATGTGAATCAATACTGGCTTGACCAACATCAGGGCATGACTCCTGAACTTTCGGTAGGTATTCAAGAGCTTGCACAGCATCAATGTAAATCAAGCCCCTTACTTTCTGCGGAAAATGCTTGCCCAGATAGGTTAATTCAGTTCCGGCAAAGGAGTGCCCTGAAAAAATCGCACTGTCAATGCTCTTATTTTTCATGACAGTGATAATATCTTTAACCAACCGACTCGTTGAAAAGTCTTTCTTGCGAGCATCAGAGTTTCCGTGTCCAACTCGACTGATACTGATAACCCGGTATGAGCCGGTAAACAACGGTGCGAAATTATCAAAAGTATGGGCGTTAAGAGCTAGACCAGTCAACAAAACAAGAGGGGTACCTGAACCTCCCCAGTCGAGCACTTCTGGTTTTGTTTTATCATCCATTCCCTCAAGATCGGTTGCATATATCACTTGTTTTACAATGGCATCACTATCAACACCATAATCTTTCAATATTTGATTAATATATTTGTATATCTCTGCATTTGAATAAATATATCACGCCGCAGAAAAAATAAACTCTTTCTCATTAATGCGCTTCAGTTTTTCATCTGTACAATTTTTTAAGGCTGTAGATAAAACATAATCTGTTCGCTTTAAATGCTGAATTAATGCTTTATCATCGGCAGTTAATTCATCGGCCCAAATAGAACCACTATTAAGGAGACTGAACATGAGTAATACATATAGTTTCAAACTGGTGCCTCATTGGTAATATGGCTAACGTCTTGCGTGAGCAGAAAATAAGGTTGGCTATAATCGCGCAGTAATGCGCAACGGTTATTTTTCCGTTTGCTCAACTTGCAAGCTTGCACTGTCAATAACTTGGGGAATCTCTGTTACGGTGTACATCACGGAGACAATTTTCCAACCTGATTCACCTTTGATTAAATCCCAAGCTTCTGTTCCAAACGCTTTTTTAATACCATTTCTGTGATCGCTGTAATTAAAATGCACAGAGCCTAAGTAACCATCCGATTCAATTTTAATATTCCAGATTTTTTCTTCTTGTTGATCTTTTTCGGAAATCATTTTCACTGGAGCTCCATATTTTCCAAAATTGACTGAACGTGGAAAATCTGGTTTTAGTTTTCGTTTGGCGTTTATCATTTCATCACTAAATACTGCAATCCATGGGATACTTTCACTATAAAAAAGAGATTTGAATGTTTCTCTATCCTTATTAATGATTGCTAACCTGAAAGTTTCAATAACAGTTTCTATTTCTTTTTTATACACATCAATATTATCGTTTGCTACAGATGAGCAACTTAAAATCATAGCGATAAAAGCTATCGAAATACTACGTAATTTCATTTTTTCTCCGTTGTTAATTTGAAAGCTAACGCCGCAATAAACGGCTGAAAATACCAGCGTAACATTAGGCGAACATTTTGATCAATTTATAAATCAACAACTTAACACTGGCCGTTATGGTTCGGCTAGTGAAGTTATCAGAGCCGGGCTAGGGTACAGGAAGATCAAGAAACCAAAATACTAATTTTGCGTAATATGTTAATTGAAGATGAAAACAGTGGAGTTTCAGATTATTGCGCGTATTAGGAAGATGATTTTAATCTTGAATCCTCTGCTCAGAGACGGTGTGATGTGGGATGCGACAACAGTTAAAAGTTAACTATTGTCGCATAACCTCTTGTTAGGCAATTATTGTAATACAGAGCTACAGTTACCGCCTTTAGCCATACCTAACCTTAGAACCTCTGATTTACCAGATTCCGCATGAGCTAGCTCAAGGTCTGCCCCTCCGACAAAAGCTCCCATTTTTATAAATTGCTCAACAAAATATAACTCTCCACTTTTTGCGTTAATAGTGAGCGTATTAGGAGAAAATTCAGACTCGGTTGATACCTCAAGCTTTTCGTTTGCAGGCACTTCTTTATAAAAGAAAACCCCTTTAGCTGTTTCACCAACACAATCTTTACCAATCCACACATCTTTTTTAAGAGCTGCACCAACAAAAGTATCCTTACGGTATACATAAATACCAGCGGTATCTTTGGATGGAGCATTAAACTCTTTAGCCAGATCGGTTGTTTCTTTTGATTCCATTGGAACTGAAGAACAACCGGCTAATAAAGTCGTTGCGATTATGGTTGCTAGTAATGCTGTTTTCATTAATTATCCCTTGATTTTTTATTGTTATAGAGCAAAGCGCTCAGTTAATTAATTAGCTGGCTAAAATTAGTGACGAAAAAGGGAAGCCAACTGTTTTTTGTCCCTTTAAATAATTTGTTATATGCCGACTCCCCCAAAGTGAAAACCAGAAGAGCCAAACGACTTAACGATAAAAGGCTTCAACCGTTCCTTTTAGCGTTATTAGAAGCGGTTGACCTCGACGATCCAACGCCTTAGGAGCAGGAATTTTTACCCAACCTTCACTGATGCAATATTCCTCCACATCGGTACGCTCTTTGCCGTTCAGCCGAATACCAATATTGTGCTCGAAAATTTCTGCCACATGATGTGGGCTACGGGGATTACCCGAAAGGCGATCCGGTAAAGCTGGTAGCGATTTAGTATCGTTCATGTTAGTGCCTGGATTAAATAAAAAGTGAGTTATTGTAGTCAATATAGCGCTAACGCTCAAGAACTGCGGCAGAGTTAAGGGTAAAACTTAGTTGGTTAAAATATTGAGGCACGAACGACGGCCGACGGTTATACGTCCAGCTTAATTTGCTTTTTAGAGAGCGTATTAACCGACATTGCTAGTTTTTGAATGCCATGCGATGGAGTCCATCTTTTAAATTCAACAAAACCATGTTTCTTGTATAAATTTATTGCTGGTATATTTACTACCGCTGTTTCTACAATAGCTTCTGAAAAATCAATTATCCCCAGAACATAGCTTATTAATTTGTTTGCGATACCTTTCCTAAAATAATTCGGGTCAACAGTTAAGCTACAAATATCTAAGTGCTTATCTTCTATCACAATCTCTATAATTGCTGCGAGACATTCATTTTCACTAAAGCCATAAAACAGTGTTTTTGAATTTTCTATATCTGTAGCGCTTCGCAATAGTGGAGGAAAATCAAGAACACCTATAAGTTGAGCTTCAATTTTATAAGAATTTTGAAATATAGTGAAAATTTGACTTGCGACTTCTTCATTCGAATTATCAAGTTTTTTTATCATACTGCGCCTGGCCTCAAAGTTTACATTGCCACAGTGACAACTTGCTTCAATCATGCCGCGATACCCCGTGATGTCTAACGCCCCACTAAGGAGCTAAGTAATGTGTGCTAAAATGTGGAACAACGTGGCAACGAGCAAGCGTAACCTGTAAGTATTGAGTGCCTTATTAGGCATACTTACAGCAAACTATGCCGGTTTATTTAATAAATATGAGATAAGTTTTTTGTACTCGTCCATGCTTTTAATTTTACCTGTGACAGGTTTGTATTTACCATTTATTATGAGTGTAGGAACACTACCTATACCTTGTTGACGCAGTGCTTTGGTTTTCTTTTGCATTTTCTTAAATTGGGTATTTACAGAAAAACTCGCAAATGTCTTATCAAATTGATCACCGTCCACACCATTAATTAGAAATAGATTTTTAATCTCTTTTTCGTCATTAAATTTGGCTTTGTCACTGTGTATGTACTGAAATATGGCAGCAACAATTTTTTCTTTCACTTTTAAAATATCAGCTGTAATTAAAGCTTTAGTTAACGCTTGTTCGATTTCGATGTTTTGTCCCGGCATACTGTCAACATGATTTTTCTTAAAGGTTGCATCAGCAGGTAAAGATGCAATTAACTCTTTCATTAGAGGTTCTTGTTTGAAACAGTGAGGACAAAAAAAGGAAAAAAACTCAGTGATTTCTTTGCTTTTAGTAGCGTCCCCTTCAATTTCTATATAGTAATCACCTTCCGTAAACTCGACCGCATGAACGGTGCTGTTGAAAGATAAAAGAATAAAGATTGAGATTAAAAAATTCCGATACATTGGCGATCCTTTTTATGTCTGCCTAACGCCACATTAAGCGACTATATGTAGTTGGTTATAATGTTGAACGGAGTGAAAACAACCAACTGCATTTTGTCCGTTTGAATACCTTGCTAGCAATTATTTACACCAATGACTGCCTCATTTTACGACCTCCAACAGGAATTAAACCGTTTTTTTGGTAAAACTTCAATGTACGCTCGAACTCAGGTAAAGGCGGAGTACATAATTCAATACATGACCAATTTTGTTTCTTTCCATAGCCTTGCACCTGCTCAATTAACATTGAACCTACACCAGAAGCTCTTAAATCAGGAGAAACATAAAATTCTTGAATTACACCAATTTTGCCACCTGCGTATAATGCGTATGTTTCTGTGAGCGTAACTACAGCAATCGGGTTATTGTCACAGACTCCAATAATTGCTGAATAGTGGCCATTCCTAATTAGTTCATGACAGCGTTGAATTGTACCATTGAGATCAATATCAAAATGCTGTGCTTTTGTTAACTCACAAATTTCAGTTGTAAGTTCTACCACCAACGAGCCTATTATTTCAGAGTCTTTAAGTGTGGCTTTTTCTAAAGCTGATATTCATCGATACTCTTAATTATTGCGAATCGGCGAAAACAGTTGGCTAAAATATTGAGCGGAGCGAAAACAACCTACTGTATTTTTCCCATTTAAACAGCCGGTTATGAGTTTATTTAGCAAAATTTAATATTGCACTTAACTCACCTTTGTTAATTTCTTGGATATAGATGGCTTTTGGATCATTAGTTACGGTTGAGTAAATAACAACTTTTGACTCAGTAACTTGAATACCATAGTTGCCAGATTTAACGTAGACGCCACCAGGGTAACGACCAGAAGTGGCATACCAACCGTCCTTGTTCTCATGTAGCCATTCGTTGAGAACCACATAGACTTCATCTTTCTGAGTAATAGGTATCTTCTGCTTGGTATCATTGCTAAGAAACATGTGCACTTCAGGTTCTAACTGAATATCTAGTGACTTACTACAACCAAATAAGCCCATAACTAACAATAAAATGATAACTCTATTCATTTGATTTACTCATAACGTCCGAATAAGGGACTGATAATGGCTTGCTAAAATGTGTCGCGTAGCGGAACCGAGCAAGCTGTTAGCAGTCCCGTTTTAATTGGTTTGTTATAGCGCAGGGCTAAGCCTTACTCAGGCTTTTTTCACAAATTTGGCCGTCACCATCATTTCGCCCGCACCGTTAACTTTGCAATCTAATTGGTGATCCTTTCCGTCGACAATTCGCTTAATAACTGCTTTTGTACCAATCTTGAGTACTTGAGAGCCGCCCTTTACTTTGAGATCTTTAGCTAACGTGACCTTATCACCTTCATCTAGTAGCGTGCCGTTGGCATCTTTAATCGTTAAAGCTTGTTCGGAAAGAATTTCCGACGGATTCCACTCATGTGCACACTCAGGGCAAATTAAGTGATTTTGATCTTGGTAAACGAATTCAGATTTACAACTTGGGCAAGGAGGAAAAGACATACATTACCACTTCTAAAAATTAGTCTGCGTTACATAATAATCGCTCTCGTTTAACTTAGCGAGTACATTACATCAAATTTTAAGCTTGAAACCTGAAGTACGCTATAACGGCTCATTAAGAGGCAAAAAATTTGAGATGCGAAAAACAGTAAACTGTTTTAAGCCCTTGTTTTTCTTACTTGTTAGGCACCTACACCGTTCCACTCAATATTTGTGATTTCTTTTGTTTCATTTAACAGCTCTTTTAAAGTGGAAATAAGTACGTTGGCATGCTCCATTTTGGCTTTGTTTCGCCCAAACAAGCTTTTAGCATGTGGATCTAAATATATATGCCATTCATTTCTTCTATTTTCTACATTTCCACAACAAACTGAATATACATTATCATCAATAATATACTCAATAAACCAACCCCAATCTTCCGATTCAGGATATGACGTGACAACGTCTCTAGCAGCAAGTTCTTTCCCGAGCCACCAAGCTAACTCAGCTCCATGCACTCCAGGATTCACTTGCGCTTCATCCGGAAGATGCGGATGGAATAGGTCTGATTTGAAATTTACACTGATTTCCATTTAATCTATGCCTAGCGCCCAAATAACAGACTAAGTAATGGTTGGCTAAAATTATGAGCGAAGCGAAACGTAGCCAACTGTTACGTGTCCTTGTGTGTTTTCTTGTTAGGTGAAAAGTTGCCTAATTGAGCCGCTTAACCGAATATATCACTACCTAAATAGAATTTAGGTCAACGATGAACGGTTTACCACCAAATCCATGTTTATTACATTTGGCTCGTACTATTACCTTAGATATTTCTGATGGAATTTTGATATTACACTGACTGCGCGTAAATGGTTGTTCATTATCGTGAGGGTGAACAAGTTGACGGTATCCAAGTTGATTACCCTCTAAATCTATAACTTCCCAGCCATCTGCATAATGTTCCCAGCCTTGGTCATTGTGTCGAACTGATGTACCAAAACACCAACTGCCATCTGGCTTCTGAGTAGCGAGAACATGTGTAACCTGAGCAAATTCTAAAGAGGTAGAGTAAGTATTTATGTCAAATTTTGATGCGAGTACTGATGATGCAAACATTGATAATATTAGTAGTAGTCTCATGTAACCCTCATTTCCCCTAACGCCTCATTAAGAGGCAAACTATATTGGCATGTGCTTTTGCAAAAACCATGACGATGTTATTTGTCCTGTTAAGAATCTTGTTAGCCATACCTTAACTCTTTAAAATAAACTTTCTAAGCTCTCGCTCTTGTCGCCTTACATGTAAAATAAAAGTATGATTTTCCTCTACTTTATAGAAAGTTCGACAAAGATAGCAATAATTTCTCGATAAGATCATTAAGAGCTGGGGCTGTCCATGTTACTTCAGCCATTTATTCATTTTCTCTTTGGCTTCCTCATTAGAAAATATATTACCGTTTTTAATGGCCTGCTCACTTCGAGCAAACTGTTACGAATCGACTTTATTGCCTTGTTTTGAGGTACGTGGCAAAGGTGCTCCTTCAGATTTTTATGACTTTAGGTCTAAAAAAGAATCCAAGGATACGACCAAAAAGGTTCTTGTACATTGCTTCTATCTCTTCTTTGCTGATCGTCCCAGCAAATATCAGCATCTCAAGTTGTTCTCCGGGTTCCTTCACAATATACCCTGTAGTACAGAACCCATTTTTCTCATAAAAAGCTTTACGCTTTATTCTTTGCTGGTTGTTGTTTGCTTGTTTATCAAGCTCCTCAATGTTTAAAACAATTCTTTTTCCGAAGTGCATATTTTTCATTGAATCTAGTACTTTGCTACCGAAACCACCAGAGCGGTAAGATTCTGCTATTGCTAAAAACTGTACAAATATAATGTCTTTATATTCAGTTACATAGATGAGACCAATCCAATCATCATGTGCATAAAGTATGTTAAATCCTACTTTTCCTTTTCTCAATTTGTATCTAAGAATCCATGTAGATATGCGTTGAGCTTCCGGAAAAGCTTCTTTATAAAGATCGATAACCTCCGAATAATTAGCGTCATATTTGTTAAGTGGCCGGAGATTAATACTCATATGTAGTACTCATAACGCCTTCCTAAGAGTCTAAAAATAGTTGGTTAAAATAAGCGACGAAGGAGCAAAAGCCAACTGAATTTTGCCCTTGGTTGGCAGCTTGATAACTTTTAATTCTGAACGGTGATTTTTCGAATCAGATTCCCATTACTATCACTCATTACAATAATATTATTTCCTTGAGATAAAAATACTGTCTTGGGCTCTTCTTTAGATGAAATTATAACTCTATCCAAGGGAACTTCATCTGTGCGATTGAATTTAAACACTTCAACCATACAAGGATATAAGTTTTTACAGTCATTTGAGTCTAAGCTGTATTTTTTTCTATCTAAAGAGGCCCGACTTGGGCGCCCATTCAAGTAAGTTGTTCTTGGCCAAAAAACACTTATGTCCCATTTTTTTGAATCAGGGTCTTTATCAAAGATTTTTTCTTTGATAGTTAGTGCAGCATTAGTTTCGCGTTCATCTATAGTATTTAGCTTGGTTGGTTTATGCTGGTCGTATGAAACGATTTCGAAACCTAATTCTTTTGCTTTAAGTATTAAATTTGCATATATGGCTTCACGTGTGTAATACCCAGCTTGATTTGTAATAACCCCTTTATCAATTTGTGATGAAGCCCAACTGCTCAAGGTCTCAGCAGCAAAGTACCGATATCCTTGATTCCATAATCCGGAGAGTATTCGATAAGTTAGTTAAATCGTCCAAACTGGAGCTTTCTGTTTCAGCCGTTATATCTCTAGCAATTAAAGCATTTCTATGTTGGCCAGCAAAAGAATACTCAACCTTAAGCGGCTATTTATAGTTGGCTAAAATAGTGAGCGCAGTGAAACACAGCCAACTGTAATCTTCCCGCTTGAGTGACTTGATACTTATTGAGCCTTCTCCTTGAAGTCCAGCTTTAAACTAGACTTCAAGGCGACAAAACCAAAAGGAGAAGACTCAAATGAAATTCTATACCAAATCTCATAATTATTATTGTGGAATCGATCTTCATGCGTACATTTTATACGTTTGTATTTTAGATAATGACGGAAAAAAGGTGTTACATCAACAGATTAAAGCAGATCGATTAGCACTTCATGAATTATTAAAACCTTATTTAGATGATCTCGTATTAGGCGTTGAATGTATGCATTGCTGGTATTGGGTCAGC
>NZ_JQDZ01000122.1 GCF_000764205.1 Thalassotalea sp. ND16A | reverse complement strand
TTGTCTGGCGACAATAGCACTGTGGAACCACCTGATCCCATGCCGAACTCAGAAGTGAAACGCAGTTGCGCCGATGGTAGTGTGGGAGTTCCCATGTGAGAGTAGGTCATCGCCAGGCTCCTAATTTAGATTAGTTGCATTGCAATTATATCTTGGAGGGGTTCCCGAGTGGCCAAAGGGATCAGATTGTAAATCTGACGGCTCCGCCTTCGGTGGTTCGAATCCACCTCCCTCCACCATCATTATGAAAGCCTGCACTATGTGCAGGCTTTTTTGGTTTTAGAGATTCAAAAATTACCTTACCAGTAGCTTAGATCATCCTCAAAAAACGCGAGACTGAAGTCCCGCCAACGGCGTATCGAATTTAAGCACGCTACGCCCTAATGAGGTCCCTGATGTCGCTAGTGCTCCTCAGATATGACGTGGTGTAAGTAAACAAATACCGTGAATACTCAAAAATCTTAGAAAACATCCACCGTCATTCCGACGAAGGTCTAACACCATTCAGTTAAGAGGATCGTGTTTTAATTGGGTAGCGAGTTTTACTTACTCTAACGGTCCTGTCTTTGGGCCGTTTTCTTTTTTCTGGCAGTATAAACTGTTTGACGTTCTCACGCATAG
>NZ_JQDZ01000121.1 GCF_000764205.1 Thalassotalea sp. ND16A | reverse complement strand
ACACAAATTGCATGATAACTAATTGTTAAAGAATCATAAGTTGAAAACTTATGGAAAGAGTCAGTCGCATTCGCTGCTCTTTAGTACTGTAAGGCGCGCTGTGCTTGCCTTAAGTAGGATGCGCATTCTACGCATCTCAGTTTTGATGTCAACTACTTTTTGAAAAGTTTTTCAAAAGTTTTGTTGGAGTTAAATAAGCTTATTGGCTGACTTAACTTATCAAAACGCTTCGTTGGGATGTCCCTAGGAAGTGGATGCGCATTTTAGGGATTTTTGCGCTGCCGTCAACCCCTTTTTTAAAATTAATTGTATTTATTGGTTTATCGTATAGTTTATGCACAACCGTTACTGGATCTACACTGTTTGTAAATGGCATGAGCTGTTTTATTCAACCATTTGCTACATTTTTCAACTTTAACCACCGTTTATAAAACTTAGCCGTTTATTGAGCATTTATCGGCTCAGATATTTAGTTTCAGCTATATTTTAGATATTATGACGAAATAATTTGTGTGGAGACTTTATTTATGAATATTTCAAATATCCGGCCTTATCGGGGAATTAAACCCAATATTGGAGAAAAGGTTTATGTAGATGCCACAAGTGTGGTTATTGGTGATGTTACACTCGCTGACGATGTTAGTATCTGGCCATTAGTTGTTGTTAGAGGTGATGTAAACCATATTTCAATTGGTAAGGCTTCTAATATTCAAGATGGTAGTGTTTTGCATGTTACTCGTAAAAGCCAGGCAAATCCGGATGGAAACCCGTTGATTATCGGCGAACAGGTCACTGTTGGTCACAAAGTGATGTTACATGGTTGCACCTTAGGCTCAAGGATATTGGTTGGCATGGGCGCTATTGTGATGGATGGTGCTGTTGTTGGCAATGACATCATTATTGGTGCTGGTTCATTGGTTCCGCCAAATCAAAATCTTGAAGCGGGTTATTTATACGTTGGCAACCCAGTAAAACAAAGCCGAGCTCTTAAAAGCAATGAACTTGAGTTTTTAAAAGCGACCAACGCCAATTATGTTTTATTAAAGAATGAATATATTGAAGATACGGGCAATACCTATTCATTCTGATAACTATTACCATTTTGTATAATGCATTAGAGCCAAATTTCATTATGGCTATTTGGCTCTTCATCTTCTAAATAGTCTTCCACAAGCTCTTCAAAGTTTAATTTCATCGCCAGGGTTAGTACATTGTTATTAGCTTTAATATAAATTGTGATTCGATCGCCAGCAATAAGACCGGTAAAGCGCCACATCTGCTGATCTTGCAAAAATAAGTGGTCATCATTAAATAAAATTGCCTGGTTCATTTTAACCCTCTCAAAACAGATGTTTAATGCCAATGAATAACTTTATGCGCTTAACTGATTACGTATCGCTTGCATTATTGGTAATGGATCAGGATTTACTTTGCGCCATAAATAAAAGCTTTCTGCCGCTTGGCCAACCAACATACCTAACCCATCTATCACTTGCTTTGCCCCTTGTTGTTGGCACCAAATTAAGAATGGGCTGAGTTGTTTGCCATAGACCATGTCGTAGCAAACCGTGTGCGCGGTGATCGCATTGGCACTTAACGCGGGTAAATTTGCAGATAAACTTGCTGAAGTGGCATTAATGATAACATCGAAGCTATGTTTCTCTGTTTCAGCAAAATTTATCACCGTTAATCTCGGGTCGTCAAAGCGTTTTGCTAATTGTATTGCTTTTTCCGTAGTGCGGTTCACTATGATTAATTGCTCAGGGTTTTGTGCTAACAGTGGCAAAATAACACCTCTTGATGCACCGCCAGCGCCCATCAACAATACTTTCGTCCCTGCCAACACCACTTGTTGAGCGAGTAAATCATTCACTAAACCGACACCGTCGGTGTTATCTCCGGTGATGCCCTGCTTTGAAAAAGTTAATGTATTTACGGCGCCCGCAGCCTGAGCTCTACTGGATAGTTGATCACACATCTCCATAGCTTGTTCTTTAAAAGGCGCGGTTATATTGGCACCTTTACCCCCAGCAAGCTGGAAAGACTCAATGTCTTTTACAAAATCATCTACGTTAGATAAAAACTTATCATAATGCATCGATTGTTTCGTTTGCTCGGCAAACATTTGGTGAATTGCCGGAGATTTGGATTGAGCAATTGGGTTGCCAAAAACGAGATACTTATCCATAACGGTTACTAAAAAAGGATTTTGCCTAGATTAACCAATTAAAATATAGATTGGAATAAAAAACAGCCCGTAATAGTGAAACTATAACGGGCTGTTATATTTTTCTGCAAGTAGTAGAACAAAACCGATAGTTAACCGACTCGCCTGATGGCCTTAGAATTTGTAGCCTAGCATTAACGAGTAAACCATTGGGTCTACATCGACTTCGGCTTTACCAATACTGTCTCCAGCAACATCAAAAGTGGCATCTGTATTTATATCAATGTACCGAGCCGACGCATTAACATGCCATTTATCATTTATTTGATAATCTGCACCAATTTGCACAGCAAATCCAAATGAGCCATCCAATTCTAAATCACTAAGCCCTAAGCTTTCTGGACCTGATTTAAAATCTTCATCAAAAAAGATTGTGTAGTTAAGGCCGGCACCAAGATATGGTTTGAAGTTTGTCCCGGTATCAAAATAATAGAGCGCACTTAATGTCGGAGGTAATTGCGATACTTCACCTAAAGTCACTCCATCAACGCCTAAAACCGCATTAGGATCATGAATAGTAACTTCATGAGTAAAAGGTGTTGCCGCTAACAATTCAACAGCCCAATTACTGTCAAAAAAGTATACAAAATTAAGACCCAATTGGGTATTATCGTCAACACTAATGGACATGGTTGAATCAGCGCCTCCTAATAGGACTGCCGATTTACTGTCATCAGGGCTAACCATAGTAGCACCACCGCGGACAACAAAATCACCGGCTTGGTAAGATGAAGCTACGGCGGCGTTACTTGCTAACATTGATACGATAGCTAAACTGATTAAATTCTTTTTCATGGGATTTCCCTAGTATCTTTGTGGTTATTTTTTGGTGCAGTTTAACCATAAAGAAACTGTGGTCTTTGATGTAAATCAAAAAAAATATAAACGACTTGATAACATAAAACTATTTATATGAATTCAGAACTGACAAAAAATACCCATAGCTGGCTTAATCGATATTTATTATTGAATTTTATTTTCGCTTTACTGGTAGCATTACGATATTTAACGCCTAATCCATACCCGGCAACGATACTGTCTGGCGTGTTTTTATTGACTTACGCCATTGCCCATCTGGGGTTATTAACGTTGCTGCTTAGTAGTGCTTTGCATTTATTAACAAAAATAATTAGAAATGCTTTCGCGATAAGAGCAGTGGCCATCATTTTGGTATCACTCACCCTATCTTTATTACTGGCAGATACGTTTGTCTATCAACAATACCGCTTTCATTTCAATGGCATTGTCTTTGAATTAATGGTAGAAGGCGGTACGGAAATATTTAGTTTCTCATGGCAGTTGTGGGCGATGATCGCCATGATCATTATAACTTTCTTTGCCATACAAATATTTCTCAGTGAATTTCTCTGGCGCAAATATGCTCAGTTAACCTTCTCTATAAAACCAATTTTAAAAATTTGGGCGCTATTATTACTTACTGGCCACGGCATCCATACCTGGGCAGATGCGATGTTTGAAAAAAACATTACCCAGCAAGCTCGTTATTTGCCCATTTCGTTTCCGTTAACGGCAAAAAGTTTTATGGCAAAATTTGGTGTGGTAAATATCGAAGCGCAAAAACAGCAAGCGTTACTGAAACAAAAGAAAATAAAATCGGCGATCAACTACCCACTGCACACCCTGCAATGCCAGGCGCCGACACAGCCTAAAAACATCTTGCTGCTTACTTTAGATTCATGGCGCAGTGATATGATGGATGAGACAATGACGCCGAGCATTTATGATATTGCGAAAATGGGTAATCATTTTACCGAACACTACAGCGGCAGTAACAACACCCGCCACGGCATGTTCAGTTTATTTTATGCGATACCTGGTCATTATTGGCAACCGATACTGGATTTACAACGCAGCCCGGTAATGATGAATGTGTTAAAACAACAAGACTATCAAACCGGTATTTTTGCCAGTGCGAAACTTACCAGCCCTGAGTTTGATCAAACCTTGTTCAGTAATGTTGATAATTTAAGAACGCATTCGAAAGGCGATAAACCCTATCAACGGGATTTGGATATCACTAAAGATTTCATCGACTGGCACCGTAATAAAGACGATGACAAGCCATTCTTTGCTTTCATGCTTTATGATGCTGCCCATGGGTTTTCGATCCCGAAAGATTTTCAGCGTAAATATCAGCCTTCTCTCGATGACATTAACTATATGGCATTAAATGATGATTATGATGCTGAGCCATTTATCAACCTATATAAAAACTCTCTCCACTTTATCGATCAGCAGATCAAACGGGTCATTAGCCAGTTAGGTAACGATATTAATAACACCATTATCATTATCACCGGCGATCATGGCAAAGAGTTTAATGACAGCAACAAAGGATTCTGGGGACACAACAGTAATTATTCCCAATACCAAACGCGGGTACCATTAATTATCTACTGGCCAAATGCCGAGCAAGATTTTTATCAGGGCGAAACCAGTCACTACGACATTGCACCAACGGTGATGACCAATGCCTTAGGCTGTAGTAATGACAGTAAAGATTATAGTAGTGGCCAGTCGTTATTTAATAAACAGTCGCATGATTGGCTGTTGTTAGGTCGCGATGGCTATTATGCCATTAAAGATAAACAGCAATTAAATGAGTTGGACCGTTTAGGTAATTTCACTATTTTTGACCGCAACTATCAGGAGTTGCCGGAT
The DNA here is from genome assembly GCF_000764205.1 of Thalassotalea sp. ND16A. Taxonomy (GTDB): domain Bacteria; phylum Pseudomonadota; class Gammaproteobacteria; order Enterobacterales; family Alteromonadaceae; genus Thalassotalea_A. The sequence continues at coordinate 14,369 of NZ_JQDZ01000121.1, read as the reverse complement.
GCCAAACTAAATATGAAAAATGTGTTGGCGGCAATGGAAGAATTAAGACGCTTCAATAAATAACAGAAAACAAGCTCCCTTGCAGTTGCAAAGGGAGCTTTTACTTTTCAGTTTGTCGTGTACTTACACAGATTAGAATTATAGCCAGCTTTGTGGCTTTAAATAATGCTCATAGAGTTCAGCTTCCTGACTTCCCGCTTCAGGTTGGTAGTTATATTGCCAGCGAGCCAATGGCGGCATTGACATTAAAATTGACTCTGTACGGCCACCCGATTGCAAACCAAATAATGTGCCTCTGTCGAACACCAGGTTAAATTCCACGTAGCGACCGCGACGGTATAATTGAAACTGACGTTGCTGTTCAGTGAACGGAACATCTTTGCGTTTATTGATTATAGGTACGTATGCATCAATAAAGCCTTGACCAATAGCTTTAATGTAATCGAAACACTTATCAAAGCCCCAATCATTTAAATCATCAAAGAATAAACCGCCAACGCCACGGGTTTCATCCCGATGTTTCAAATAAAAATATTCATCACACCACTTTTTATGTTCATCGTAGACATTGTCACCAAATGGTTTGCATAAATCCGCGGCGGTTTGATGCCAATGGATGACGTCATCAATCACCGGATAAAATGGCGTTAAATCAAAGCCACCACCAAACCACCACACCGGCTCTTCGCCTTCTTTTTCGGCAATAAAGAATCTAACGTTGGCGTGCGAGGTCGGAATATGTGGATTTTTCGGGTGAATAACTAAAGACACACCACACGCTTGCCAAGTTCGACCGGCAAGTTCGGGCCTGTGGGCTGTAGCGGAAGGAGGTAACTTATCCCCGCTTACCCGTGAAAAATTAACACCACCTTGTTCAATCACAGTACCGTCAGTTAACACCCGAGTGCGGCCACCGCCACCTTCTTCGCGTTGCCAATTATCTTCGACAAATGTTGCACTGCCATCGGCTTGTTCCAAGGCATCACAAATTCTATCTTGTAACGATGTTAAAAAGTCGATGACTTGCTCGATATTTACTTGGTTCATGATCGGTATACATCTCCTGTAAGCGCATTGATAATGGTGGATGGTTGGCTATAACCTAAAGTTTGGCCTTTTATTAGAAAATCGATGTTAGCGCCCATATCCTGCTCTACCTGCTGCCAGGTTTGTGCTGGCTGTTGTCCTGAAAAATTGGCACTGGTTGAGACAATCGGCTTATTTAAGGCATTGCATAAAGTCACCACATCGGGCTGGCTAGTGACTCGAACGGCAATGGTATCAAACTTACCGGTAAGATATTTTGCAATCGCTTTATTCGCCGGCATCACCTGAGTAACACCATCAGGCCAACGCGACAACACGGCAAATCGTTTGTCTTGCGAAATACACTGATCATCGACATAGGGTAATAATTGCGAATAGTTAGCGGCAAGTAAAATTAGCCCTTTCTCCACCGGTCGCTGTTTGAGTGCTAATAGTTTGTTAACGGCGGCTTGATTATCGGGATCGCAGCCTAAACCAAAAACGGCTTCAGTGGGATAAGCAATGATACCACCTTGCTGGTATGCCTCAATCGCAGAGGAGAAATTGCTGGTCGAAGTTGAATGGTGCTGTTCTACAGTCATAAAATGAATAGGCTAGCTATAAAAATGCGGTCATTATAGCTGCTTTAGGCGATGACCGCATTTAATAGTTTTACAGCAATTTTTACTCTCGCTGCTAAAGAGCTTCAGCCTCTTGCTCAAACAGGTTCTTTACTTTTTCTCTTAAAATAAATTTTTGAATTTTACCGGTTGACGTTTTTGGTAAGTCGGCAAAGACTATGGTTTTTGGGCATTTAAAAGAAGCCATATTGCTTTTACAAAAAGCTATAATCTCACTTTGGGTGGCCTGTTCGCCGGGTTTTAAGGACACAAACGCACATGGGGTTTCGCCCCAGGTATCATCTTTGCGGGCGACAACGGCCGCCTCCATAATGGCCGGGTGTCGATAAAGAACGCCTTCAACCTCCACCGACGATATATTTTCACCTCCCGAGATAATAATATCTTTGGAGCGATCGCGTATTTCCAAATAACCGTCGGGATGCTTCACCGCCAAATCACCGGAATGAAACCAGCCACCTTTGAATGCTTCCTCAGTGGCTGTTGGGTTCTTTAAATAGCCTTTCATTGTGGTATTGCCACGAAACATTATCTCACCAATGGTTTCGGCATCACTTGGCACCGGCTGCATGGTTTCCGGGTCAAGCACATCGACATCTTCTTGAGTAGGATAGCGAATGCCTTGTCGGGCTTTCAATGCCGCCCGCTCATCCGCACTTAACTTATCCCATTCATGTTTCCACGAACTGGCCACACAAGGGCCGTACACTTCGGTTAAGCCATAGGTTTGAGTGATATCAAAACCCAATTTTTCCATGCCCTTTATCACTGCAGCCGGCGGTGGCGCGCCTGCGGTCATCGCTTTTATATTCGAATTGAGTTTACTGGTGAGCTCATCGGGACCATTGAGGATCATATTCAGTACTATCGGTGCACCACACATATGAGTCACCTTATGTTCACCAATAGCGTTGATGATCGCCGTCACTTCGACTTGCCGCAAGCAGACATGAGTCGCCGCCATTGCGGTCACGGTCCAGGGGAAGCACCAGCCATTACAATGAAACATCGGCAGTGTCCATAAGTACACCGAGTTTTCATCCAATGGCCAAATCATATTATTGCCCAAGGCATTTAAATAGGCACCCCGGTGTGAATATACCACGCCTTTCGGGTTGCCGGTTGTGCCGGAAGTATAATTGAGAGCCATCGCCTGCCACTCATCTTCCACCATCGCCGGTACGAATTCGGCATCACCCTCGGCGAGTAGCTGTTGATATTCTATTTCACCTATGCCCTCGCCTCCCTGACATTGAGGATCATCAATATCAATGATCAGCGGATTTCTGCTGGATAAGGCCACCGCTTTTTTCATCACTTTAGCATACGCAGTGTCGGTTAATAGCACATCACATTCGGCATGATCGAGAATGAAAGCAAGATTATCGGCATCGAGACGGGTGTTTAATGAATTAAGTACCGCTCCCAGCATGGGCACGGCAAAGTGAGCATCGAGAAATGCGGGGATATTGGCGGCCATGATCGACACCGTGGTGCCTTTCCTGACTCCCCGTTGTTGTAGGGCCGAGGCTAAGCGTTTTACATTTTGCTGATACTCGAAATATGTGTATCTGTCGCTGCCGTGAATAATCGCGGTTTTCTCCGGATATAACTCGGCGGTACGTTTAAGGAAGTTGACCGGACTTAATGCTTGCTGGTTGGCAGCCACTTGCGCAAGTCCATTTGTATATTTGTCTGACATAACATTACCTATTTAGCAAAAGTGATTAGTAACATAATTATGCGATCCGCTGCCAAAATATCAATTCAACCTTAGTATTAGAAAACTCGTTACTTGCATTGGCAATGCTGATGGGCGATTCAAAATAAATTCAATGAGAAAATTTGGGGATTTGTTTAAACAAAGGTATAATGCGTGCTTATTTTTTGAGCCCTAGGCTCGACACTTGTACCCATTTATTACAACCCAAAGGTATTCTTTAATGACTGTAGGTATCATTATGGGGTCAAAATCAGATTGGCCAACCATGCAACATGCGGCAGAAATGCTGGATTCATTAAACGTTCCATATGAAACCAAAGTTGTTTCAGCACATCGTACTCCGCATTTGTTAGCAGAATATTCTGAAGCTGCAAAAGAGCGCGGCATTAAGGTGATTATTGCCGGTGCCGGTGGTGCAGCGCATTTACCAGGTATGTGTGCCGCTTATACCAGCTTGCCGGTATTAGGCGTGCCGGTACAATCAAAAGCTTTAAGTGGTCAGGACTCGTTATTATCGATTGTGCAAATGCCAAAAGGTATTGCTGTAGGTACTCTGGCTATTGGTACCGCAGGTGCTGCCAATGCGGGTTTGTTAGCGGCTCAGATATTAGGTACCTTTGATGAGAGCATCATGGCCAATATTGAAGCGTTTAGAAAAACGCAAACCGAAAACATCCTGAATAATCCTAACCCGGCAGAATAAACGTTATGACAAAGGTACTTGTGCTTGGCGCTGGTCAATTGGCGCGAATGATGGATTTAGCGGGTTCTCCGCTTAACCTCGATATTACCGCATTTGATCCAAGAACAAATAATGTAGTACACCCAATAGCCAATGAATATACATTGGGTAGCCTTGAACAAGGTATCAACAACGCGGATGTGATTACTGCAGAGTTCGAACATTTGGCTCATGATGTATTAGAGCAATGCCAGGCATCGGGTAAATTACTGCCTAGCAGCAAGGCGATCAAAATAGGCGGTGATCGTCGTCTGGAAAAAGACTTGCTTGAGTCTTGCCATGTGGCTAACGCGAAGCATAAAATCATCGCAAATTACGATGACTTTACGGCAGCCTTAGGCGAGTTATCTTTACCGATAATCTTCAAAAGTGCATTAGAGGGTTATGACGGCAAGGGTCAATGGCGCTTAAAATCTATGGCACAAGCCGAGACCATTTGGTCAGAGATGGAGGAATTCATCAAACAGGCTAAAACCTCTGTACCGCAAGCGATTGTGGCAGAACAGATGGTACCATTTGATCGCGAAGTATCGATTGTCGGCGCCCGTAACAGTAAAGGTGAAGTAGCCGTTTACCCGATTACTGAAAATCATCACACCGATGGTGTCTTGAGTGTTTCTTTGGCCTTACCTGTTGAAGATGCCCTGCAGCAACAAGCTTTTGAAGTCTTTAGCAAGTTAACTCAGGCATTAGATTACGTCGGTATTTTAGCCATTGAGTTCTTTCAGGTTGGAGACTCGCTATTAGTGAATGAAATTGCACCACGAGTGCATAACTCAGGCCACTGGACACAACAAGGTGCCGATACTTGCCAATTTGAAAACCACTTACGAGCAATCTGCAATATGCCTTTAGGCAATACTGAGTTAATTCGGCCGACAGCCATGGTTAACATCTTAGGGGAAGATTCTGTGCCTGAAGCTATTCTGGCAATTGCTGGGGTGTCTATTCACTGGTATGGAAAAGAAAAGCGTGCCGGTCGTAAAATGGGCCACATCAATGTAAGCGGCAACAATGGAATCGAGCTTGCGACTAAGTTGGGGCAACTAGGTGAAATTTTAGATACTGGTGCTTATCCTGATTTAGCTGAATTTGCCGCTAAATTAACGCGAAAAGTAAGCGCATAGAGATTGCGCAATCATCACCGCTTACAATATTAACAAGAGGCGCATTAGCGCCTCTTTTTGCTTTGGCGTCTTTTTTTGCTTTAACGCCTGTTTTGGCTATCGCAAGTTACGCTATTTTTGAATATGAGCACATTTCTTATCCGCACATTGCAAGATATCGCCTGCAGCCATGGTGCGAGCCAATAACAATTCAAAGCCACATTGTTGACAACTACCGGCAACGGGATGGTGATTGACGGCAAACTTGCATTTCGGGTAATTATCACAAGCGTAAAAGGTTTTGCCGTAGCGGCTTTGTTTTTCGGCTAAGTGACCTTTTTTACATTTCGGGCACACGACATCTTGGTAAACTTCACTTTGTTCTTGCTCAATATGGTCGCAATCTGGAAAGTTAGTACATCCGATAAACAAACCGTAACGACCCTGTTTAACGGCCAGTTCATGTGCACATTTCGGGCATTGGCTACCGGCAAGAATTTGTGTTTCAAATTTTTCCTGTTCGACCACAGGACGAGTGTAATGACAGTTGGGATAGCTAACACAACCAATAAATGCTCCGGCTTTGGAGTTTTTTATGGCAAGCTCACTGCCACACTCGGGGCAAACTTCATAAGCTTTTTCCAGGGCGTGTTCGTGTTGAGAAAATAACGGTTTGGTATCTTTAGTCATAATAACTCCATTGCGTGAGTTATTATGACATAAAGCTGGGTAAATTAATGCAACGGTCCGTCACATTCGTCGAAGATTAAATCTTCCATTTGCGAATACGCCGACTCTTTGCCTGGCACATTAAACAGCACCATTAATACCACCCACTTTAAATCATCAATATTAAAGTCGTTGGTATCAAGCTCCATCACTCTATCGATAACCATTTCACGGGTGGTAAAATCGAGGACGTTTACTTGCTCAAGAAACATCAGAAAACCCCGGCTTTCCACATCAAGGAATTTTGTTTCTTCTGGCGTGTAAATACGTACCGAGATCCCGGGTCTGCGGGTTAAATATGGGTAAGCATCGGTGTTTTGTAATGCTGCCAATTTTTCCAGCCACGATAAGGCTTTGTAAATCTCGTCCTGATGAAAACCCGCACGAGTTAATTCATCGGTAAGAATATCGTGATCTACCATGACTTCGGCTTCACTATGGATATAGTTTTCAAAAAGATACATAAGTATATCGAACATGACCATCCCCTTTAAGTGATTGAACCTGATATAAATATTATTATTTCAGTTCATTTTGATATAGCCTCCTGGTACCGCAGTTACCAGACCTCTAAGCTCTAGCGCCATCAATCGGGTTAAGACCTCCTCTGTGGGAAGATTACTCCGAGAAACTACTATATCTACGGAAGTAGCTTCATAATCCACACTACTTAACAATGGGTCGATAAACAAGCTTTGTTGGTTAGTTTTTTCAACTTTTTTATTCGATTTTGGCGAATTACTTCTATACAGACCAGCAAAATTGGGAAAATCTAACAAAGATAAAATATCAGAAGGCTGATCAACTAAAGCTGCTCCTTGCTTTATCAAGCTATGGCAGCCTTTGCTTTGCGGGTTATTAATCGCTCCCGGCATGGCAAAAACCTCTCTATTTTGCTCTAACGCCATTCTTGCGGAAATGAGCGAGCCACTCTTTAACTGTGCCTCAACCACAAACACCGCAAAACTCATGCCGGTAATGATCCGATTGCGCTTAGGGAAGCAACCAGGCTTGGGTTTAGTGCCAGGTAAATATTCACTGATAATGGCACCGCCATTGGCGAGAATATCAATGGCGAGTGCTTTATTTCGCGCCGGATAAACAATATCTAAACCGGTACCAACAACCGCTATGGTATATCGCTTAGCATTTAATGCGCCTCTGTGCGCGGCCGCATCGATGCCCAGAGCCAAACCCGAGGTAATTACCATACTTTGTGAAAGTTGCATAGCAAACGTTTTTGCATGCTCTCTTGCCGATATTGTGGCACTGCGAGAACCAACAATAGCCAGTTGTGGTTGATTTAATAAAGCTAAATTACCTTGGCCAAATAACAACACCGGCGGGTTTGCCGTTTCTTTTAATAACGCCGGATAATTATCATCATCAAAGCCGACAATGGTTATTTTATCAGCATGACACCGTTGAATGGTGGATTCTATGCTGGCGTAGTCAGGCGAGAGTATTGCTGTAACTTGATTGCCGTTTAGACCTAGCGCTGACAATGCCGATGATGACAAGTCAAATAAGCCCGACAGACCATATTGGTTCACCAGGTTAATTTTGATATTGCTGGCTAGCCTTGGGATCCGTTTTATCGCTAACCAGTAATGCAGTCGTGTTTTTAGTTGTGTTGACATCATTCTTTTCCTTAAGAAAATGCCCTGATTGAGTTATTGTTACTTTTTACCAATCTTCATAAGTGCTGAGTCAACTATATGCTTATGCTGACAGGTATCTTCCCTCATTACGGGGCGGTTACAAAATCTTCTATTTGAACTGACTTGCGGGTAGACAGTACTATCGCAAAGCTGGTTTTTTCCATGACTTTAAACACCATTAAATGGCCAATATTTTCTGTTGGCATGGTAATACTGTTTTCACTGGAGTTGGTGAATCGATACCAGCTAGGTGCATCATCTTCGTATACGGGGCCATCTGCAGTTACAATTACCCCCGGGCTTTTACGATTAATGGCGTACACTTCACCCATTTTTAAATTGGTATTTGCGCCCTTATTCAGTAACACAATTTCAAATTTACCAAACTCGCGGGTCAAATTATAAGAACCGATCATACGCGCGTGCAACTCTTTATTCTGCACTCTTTGCATCGCATAAAAGGCTGGCAACAACTGCCCTTCATTCACGGCAACGACGATATCACCAGCTCTCACTTCGCGTTTTGAATTCTCTAAAAACATTGCTGATGGCTGTTTATTTTTGGCATCTCCCTTGCGTAAGCCTTTTGCAGTGCCAACCAATATCGCCTGATAACCTAAGTGTTCACCCGACTCAGGATCTATTATTTCATCGCCTTGATGATAAATGGCATAATTTTGTCCTGCCACTAAATCCCCTTTTACGTAAATTATGGCGCCTTCCATATTCGATTTATATTTTTCATCACCACCTAATATGTATGGCGAATTATCGATATTGTGCTCAGTTAATATCGTAGAATAATTTAAATAAGGCGCTAACAGTTCTAATGGCAATATGGTGATCGGATTTTGATCTTTTAACTGCTTTCTCGTACTTGGTGACCATGTTAATTCTGGTTTACCTTTTACCAGCATCGGCTGGCCTTGGTCATCATAGACCAAGCGTAATTCATCGCCAGGATAAATAAGGTGAGGATTATTAATTTCAGGATTTAGTCGCCATAGTTTCGGCCATAACCATGGTTCATTGAGAAACAAGCCTGAAATATCCCAAAGCGTATCGCCTTTTTGTACAATATAGGATTTCGGAGCATCTTCTTTAATTTCCAACTCGTCGGCCAATAGTTGGAGTGAGGTAAACAGACAAAATATAGTTATTAGTATTTTATTCAGCATGCTTTTTGGTCCATTTAGAGCAATTATTTATCTCTTGCAGGCATAATATTCTGCTTGCTGAGTATAAACCGCTATTATTCATATAAAATAATGGCTAAAATTAAAACATAACACTCAATCTCAATTATCGCTAATTGTTTTGCAAAAAATTATGACTATATTAAATGTACTACGCTTCCCAGATGAGCGCCTAAGAACCGTTGCTGTTGATGTAACGGAAGTCACTGATGACACTAAAAAAATTATCGACGACATGTTTGAAACCATGTACGAAGAAAACGGTGTTGGCCTTGCGGCGACACAAGTTAACATTCATCAACGCATTGTGGTGATGGATACCAGCGACGATAAATCTGAACCGATCGTATTGATTAATCCGGTGATCACTGAAAAAAGTGGCGAATTGATGATCAATGAAGAAGGTTGCTTATCGGTACCTGGACAATACGCAAAAGTGGAACGAAACACCCAAGTTACAGTAACAGCATTAGATAAACACGGCGAACAATTCAGCTTAGATGCAGAAGAGTTACTGGCCATTTGTATTCAGCACGAAATAGATCATTTAAACGGTGTGTTGTTTATTGATTATTTATCGCCATTAAAGCGTCAGCGCATTAAAGCCAAGCTTGAAAAAGCCGCTCGCTTAGACGCAAAAGCATAACTCCAAAAAATAGCAATAGGTATACCCACTTGTCTACACCTCTCAATATAATTTTTGCTGGTACGCCAGATTTTGCCGCCAAGCATTTGCAAGCACTAATTAGCTCTCAGCATAATATTAAAGCGGTATATTGTCCTCCTGATAAACCTGCTGGACGCGGTAAGAAGCTGCAAGCTTGTGCCGTTAAACAACTGGCGTTAGCCCATGATATCGCCATTGAACAACCGACTAATTTCAAAACTGAACAGGCACAACAAACGCTGGCCCGTTATCAAGCAGATGTCATGGTAGTGGTCGCCTATGGTTTGTTGTTACCGCAAGTGATTCTAGACACTCCGCGCTTAGGCTGTGTCAATGTTCACGGTTCGTTATTGCCCCGTTGGCGTGGCGCGGCTCCGATTCAACGTTCTTTGCAAATGGGCGATTGTGAAACTGGCGTTACCATCATGCAAATGGACAAGGGCTTAGACACTGGCGCGATGTTATTCAAAGCAAGTTGCCCTATTACCAATACCGATACTTCAGCCAGTCTTTACCAAAAGCTGGCCGAGCTTGGTCCGCAAGCATTATTAAATACGATGGAGCAAATGTCAGCCGGTACTCATCACGCCGAGCCGCAAGACAATACTTTAGCCAATTACGCTGATAAATTAACGAAAGACGAAGCAGAGTTAGATTTCTCATTAGCCGCTGACGTTCTCGATAGAAAAATTAGAGCTTTTCAACCCTGGCCGTTCACTCAAATTACCTATAACGACAATGGCAAAGAGCATCGCATCAAGGTTTGGCAGGTCGAGGTTATCAGTGAGGCAGCCCCAATGGCAGCAGGCTTCATTACCGCTGTTGATAAATCAGGTATCTGTGTCGCGACCGGTAACGGTCAATTAAAGTTCACCTGCTTACAACTGCCAGGCAAAAAGGCGCTAGCCGTTAGCGATATTTTAAATGGTCGTGCTGACTGGTTTAAGGTTGGCTCACACATTTGCGGCAGCTCGATTAACAGCCCAGTGGATAACGCCTAATGAGTAAAAACGTACGCGCCCTCGCCGCTCGCTGTTTATATGCGGTGGTAGACAATGGTCGCTCGTTATCGGAAGAATTGCCGAAACAGCAGCAACTCATTGAATCCGGCAAAGACAAAGGATTATTGCAAGAGCTTTGTTATGGCGTATTACGTTATTTACCAGAACTTGAGCAACATGTACGTCGCTTTGTGAAAAAGCCGCTTACCGGCAAACAACGGGTGTTTCACTTTTTAATGATGGTAGGTATTTACCAAATCAAATTTACCCGAATTCCGGATCACGCCGCCGTAGCGGAAACGGTTGCTGCCACCGCGATATTGAAAAATAAACATTTAAAAGGCATGGTGAATGCGGTATTACGCAGTTATCAACGTGAACCTGAATTAGAAAATCCAGAGTCATTACCTGATCCGGTGCGCTTTAACCACCCTGGCTGGTTTATTAACAAAATCAAAGCTGGCTACCCCGAGCAGTGGCAACAGATATTGCAGCAAAACCTTGAACGTCCACCGATGTGGTTGCGGGTGAATCAACAAAAAACCAGTGTTGAAGATTATTTAAACTTGTTGGCAGAGCAAGATATCGCAGTAAAGCAGGTAGCAGAGTTTAGCCAGGCGATTTTATTAGAGCAAGCTGTTGATGTCACTAAGTTACCCAACTTTGCCGAGGGTTGGGTCTCAGTGCAAGATGGTGCAGCACAAATGGCGGCACCACTGTTGCAGGCACAAACCAATGACAATGTACTGGACTGTTGTGCCGCACCAGGCGGTAAAACCTGTCATATCCTTGAGCTTTGCCCTGAGATCAACGCGATGACCGCAATTGATGTCGAGCAATCGAGACTGGTTAGGGTTGAAGAAAATTTGGCGCGTTTAGGTCTGCAGGCAAAAGTGATTGCTGGCGATGCGGCAAACCCGGAGAGTTGGTTTGACGGCAACTTGTTTGATCGTATTTTACTCGATGCCCCTTGTTCCGGCACAGGTGTGATCAGAAAAAATCCAGATATCAAATGGTTAAGACGTGCTACTGACATAGATGCACTGGTAATTTTACAACAACAAATAATGAACTCGATATGGCAACTATTAAAACCTGGTGGCACTATGATTTATGCCACTTGTTCAATATTGCCGGAAGAAAACAAGCAGCAAATTGCAAAGTTTCTGGCGAGTACCGCGGATGCCCAGTTAGAATCGATAACTGTTGCAGGCGAAAGTGACGATTGGCAAATACTCCCCGGAGAAAACTCGATGGATGGTTTTTATTATGCCAAACTCAGCAAAAAGTGCTAAGTTGTTAACATAAAACGGTTAATACCAATCCGTATAATTAAAACAATAAGTTTGAGCAGAAGTAGTAACAAGACAAATGAAAATAATCATTTTAGGCGCAGGACAAGTAGGTGGCACACTGGCTGAAGATCTGGTTGGTGAACAAAATGACATCACAGTTATTGATGTGAATCCTGAAAAGTTGCATGAGCTACAAGACAAAATGGACTTACAAGTGGTAACCGGCCAAGGCAGTCATCCTGATGTTCTGGCGAAAGCCGGTGCTGAAGACGCCGATATGCTGATTGCCGTGACCAGCGATGATGCAACCAACATGCTGTCGTGTCAAATCGCCTTTTCTATTTTTAGTACTCCGGTTAAAATTGCCCGTATCCGTTCAGAGCAAATTTTAAAGCATAAAAAAAAGCTGTTCCATAACCAAGACATTCCGGTCGATCACATCATCGCGCCAGAACAGCTGGTAACCAAAGACATAGCCCGTTTAATTGATTATCCCGGGGCGTTACAAGTAAGAGAATTTGCCGGCGGCAAAGTCTCATTGGTCGGTATTAAAGCCTACTATGGCGGCCTGCTGGTTGGTCATGCCCTGTCAACATTGCGCGATCACATTCCAAATATTGATACTCGAGTGGCGGCAATTTATCGTAAAGGTAAACCTATCAGGCCATTGGGTACCACAGTAATTGAAGCCGATGATGAGGTATTTTTCATCGCCGCTACTCGCCATATACGAGCCGTAATGAGCGAGTTACAAAAACTGGAAAAAGCCTATAAACGTATTATGATTGCCGGTGGTGGCCATATTGGTTCCGGTTTGGCCAGAATTCTTGAAAAAAATCATCAAGTGAAAATTATAGAGCACAATCCCAAACGGGCAGAACAGTTATCCAATGAATTAAACAATACCTTAGTGTTTGTTGGTGACTCCTCAGATAAGGAATTACTGGTTGAAGAGCATATCGATCAGATTGATGCGTTTATTGCCGTCACTAATGACGATGAAGCAAACATCATGTCTTCCATGGTGGCAAAAAGTTGTGGCGCCAGAAAAACCATCGCGCTGATCCAACGCAATGAATACCACGATATCGTGCACGGTAATATTTTAGATTTGGATATTGCCGTATCGCCGCAGCAAGCGACAATTTCAGCGTTACTCACCCATGTCCGTAAAGGCGGAATTGTCAACGCCTACAGTTTACGTCGTGGCGCCGCTGAAGCCGTAGAAATAGTGGCGCATGGTGATGAACAATCATCAAAGGTTATTGGCCGTGAAATTCAAGACATTAAATTACCACCGGGTGCGACCATTGGTGCCATTGTGCGTGGTGAAGAAGTATTGATTGCCCATTCGACTACCGTTATTCAAACAGACGATCATGTAATTTTATTCCTGGTAAATAAAAAATACATCCATCAAGTAGAGAAATTGTTTGCGGTGAGCGCCATTTTCTTTTAGTGATAGCCCGCCAACCGCTTATCTAACTTAAGCACGCTTCAACCGTATGAGGTCCCTGATGTCGCTTAAACTCCTCAGGGATGCCTGTTATAAGCTTTTGTCAAATATTTAAGCTGAAAACGCGATGTTTGGATCATATTTTTTATGATTAACCATTATCTGATATGCGATTCTCAATATCTTCTTAGCGAGAATACACAGGGCTGCAATGTAGCTTCGTCCATTATTTCTTAGTTGCTCATAATAAGCTCTGAAATGATCATCATGTTGCATTGCCCCCCAAGCAGCATTGAACAGTCTCTTGCGCAAATAGCTATTGCCTCTTTTAGTTAATTTTCCTTTCCCTTTCCAAGTGCCACTTTGGCGAATGCTTACATCATAGCCAACATATGCAACCCACGAGTTTGCATTTTTTACACCGGTATCAAATTGACTGATCAATGAAGCCGTAATTTCAGATACTCCTGGAATTTCTTGTATCTCACTTATCACTTTTTCATTCTCTGCCAATGTACAAATAAGCCGTTCAAGCTCTCCAATCATACGCTTCTTTATCTTTTTCAACTTGCCTAATGTCTCAGCAAGTTCCTGTTGAACATCGCTCTCTTTGAATTCTAGGCCTTCATAAGTACTTAGGTACATATTTACACTGCTCTGCAACCTTTGAATGAACTTTTCAAGAGATGATAACTGACCAATTTTCAACCTAATCAATATGTTACTATCATCTAACGTGGTTGGATTTGGTAAGTTTTTCTCCGTAATACACATGGTCGCTAATGTTTCGGCATCGGCAGGATCGGTTTTAACCTTGCGAATATTGGCTTTACTGTGTTTGCTCGACAGAAGCGGGTTAATAACAATTAAGTTGAGTTCATATTTTGAAAATATTGATACGAGTTTCAAGTGGTAATGGCCAGTAGATTCACAAATCACCTTACCTTTATAGTTTGCTTGTACGAGCTTTTGAGCCATTGAATCAATAGACTCAAGACTTGACCTGGTCAACCAAATTCAGTCACCCCAGTTAAGCAACCATATCTAAATTGTTTATCATCGCTTCAAAGTTATTTGGACTTTGGTAATCCAGATAAGAATGTAGGCGACGACTGTTGTACCACAT
>NZ_JQDZ01000120.1 GCF_000764205.1 Thalassotalea sp. ND16A | reverse complement strand
TGAAGTCGTAACAAGGTAACCCTAGGGGAACCTGGGGTTGGATCACCTCCTTACCTTAAGTGAATTAGCTTAGTGCTGAGTGTTCACACAAATTGTATGATAACGAAAGATGAAGAAAATATAGGTCTCTCATGACCTTGTGATAGGTCTGTAGCTCAGCTGGTTAGAGCGCACCCCTGATAAGGGTGAGGTCGGTAGTTCAAGTCTACTCAGACCTACCAATTTAACGTTTTTACGGCGTTATTTGGTTACTCGTTTAGGTGAACTAAACGTCGCAACCAAATGCCTTGTAAAAAGCGCTAAATACCATTGGTAAAACAATGGGGCTATAGCTCAGCTGGGAGAGCGCCTGCCTTGCACGCAGGAGGTCAGCAGTTCGATCCTGCTTAGCTCCACCATTTTCTTCGATTAAAGAAAGACCAAATTTAAGCGTCGTTTTGAACTTCAAGACTTCATTTAAGTTTGGTTTTTTACCAAAATCTTTGCCGAATGCGCGCATTGATTAGATCTTTAACAATTTGGAAAGCTGATATTAAACCCGATAATTCGTGGTTGCGACGTCCAATCGCATCCGTTAATCGAATTATCACGATAAACAACTTGTTGTTTATCAATCGAAGCATTGTTTACAATGCTTCAACATTATAACTAACGAAGTTAGTTATTCTTACTCAAGGCTCAAACAGTAATGTTTGAGTTTGATAACTTACGTTAAAATAGGTTGTCAACATTCTTATTGAATGCGTGAAAATGTCAGGCTTGCAACTTATCTCGGATTAGTCTCCGAGAATTCAAAACAGTCAATGCGATTTATTCAATTAAAACGTATTGCGCAGGGTTTTGGCATTTAGGCAAGGCGCTTTGAGCG
>NZ_JQDZ01000119.1 GCF_000764205.1 Thalassotalea sp. ND16A | reverse complement strand
ACTTTGCATTCTTGCGAAAAAGATATTGAGGATAGCGTACCAGATAATGGTGAATCACAAAAAATATGATCCAAACATAGCTTTTCCAGCTTAGAAATTTGACAAAAGCTAATAACAGGCATCCCGTGCTTGCCACGGGACCTCCTAAATTCAAAATGAGCATAGATAAAATATCCTACCTGTATCTCGTTTCTCGTTTCTCGAAGCCCACAACACATCCAAGATACATAAACCCAACCCGAACATTCAGCCAGACTGCTTGTACCTTGTACCCCTTACCCCGTACCTTGTTTTTCAGACAAAAAAATACCGCAATTAA
Source organism: Thalassotalea sp. ND16A (assembly GCF_000764205.1). Classification (GTDB taxonomy): domain Bacteria; phylum Pseudomonadota; class Gammaproteobacteria; order Enterobacterales; family Alteromonadaceae; genus Thalassotalea_A. The sequence continues at coordinate 26,652 of NZ_JQDZ01000119.1, read as the reverse complement.
GCGGTATTTTCAAAACTTTGTTAATGCAAAAGTTCTAATTAAAGAGCTTTAATTTTTGCATTTAAACGGCTCTTAACACGAGCAGCTTTGTTTTTGTGTATTAAACCTTTACTTGCGTAACGATCTAAAATTGGAGAAGCAGCAGCAAACTCTTTTGTTGCAGCTTCTTTGTTACCAGCTTCAATAGCAGCGATAACTTTTTTCAAATAAGTGCGCATCATTGAACGACGACTTGCATTGTGTTGGCGACGCTTCTCTGATTGTACAGCGCGCTTCTTAGCAGACTTTGAGTTAGCCAAGGTGAACTCCTAAAAATAAAATAATATAGCCATAATTTAAGGCGACGAAATATGCCTTTTTTAAACCGTTATGTCAAACCTTTTATTGATAAATTAACCAATAACGTATTTTTTTGACATTTAATACGGTTTTTACTGTGGCAAACAAGGGCAGGGATGATAACATTATTAACCGCTAAGCGCTAAGTTTCTCGACCAAAATTTACTAAAAACTCATAGATAATAATAAAGGAGTCACATTTTTGAGTAAAAAATTGCTTAAGTCAGGCCTCATCGTCAGTTTTATGACGCTTATTTCCCGAGTTCTTGGCCTGGTGCGCGATGTTGTTATCGCCGATAAAATAGGCACCAGCTCAGGTGCCGATGTGTTCTTCTTTGCCAATAAAATCCCCAATTTTTTACGACGATTATTTGCCGAAGGGGCATTCGCACAAGCCTTTGTGCCGGTGTTAAGCGAATATCAGGAAGCGGATGATAAAAATGGCGGCAATGAGACTCGAGAGCTGATCAGCAAAGTAAGTGGTACCTTAGGTGTTATCGTCTCTCTTGTGACCTTGTTTGGCATGATTGCTACGCCGTTATTTGTTGCTTTATTTGGTTTTGGCTGGTTTTTAGACTGGCTCAATGATGGTCCTAATGCCGATAAATTTGATTTAGCATCATCGCTATTAACTATCACCTTTCCGTATTTATGGTTTATTAGTTTTACTGCCCTTGCAGGAGCGGTGTTAAATACCTTAGGTAAATTTGCTGCTGCCGCGTTTACCCCGGTGTTGTTAAATGTTTGTATTATTGCTGCGGCAATTTATTTATCCGCATCATTTGAGCAACCGGCCTTCGCACTAGCTTGGGGAGTGTTCCTCGGTGGCTTAGCTCAGTTCTTATTCCAAATTCCGTTTTTGCTGAAAGCCGGTGTTTTAGTCAAACCTAGCTGGGGTTGGCATCATGCAGGCGTTAAAAAAATACGAAAATTACTAATTCCGGCACTGTTTGGTGTTTCGGTTACGCAGATAAATTTATTGCTTGATACCTTAATTGCCAGTTTCTTAATCACCGGCTCCATCAGTTGGCTTTACTATGCGGATAGATTATTAGAATTTCCGTTAGGCTTATTCGGAATTGGTATTGCCACCGTAATATTGCCAAGTTTGTCGCGCTTGCACGCCAAGCAAAACCCAGAAGAATTTTCCTCAACCTTAGATTGGGCATTAAAGGTAGTTAGCTTACTTGGTTGGCCGGCAATGGCCGGACTTATGGTACTGGCACAGCCTATCATTATGGTGCTGTTTATGCGTGGTGAATTTAGCCAAAATGACGTGTTCCAAGTGTCCTATGCCCTTTACGCGTATTTAAGCGGCTTGCTCAGTTTTATGTTCATTAAAGTCTTGGCGCCTGGCTATTATGCACGCCAAGATACCAAAACGCCGGTGAAAATTGGCATCATCGCCATGGTCACCAATATGGTGTTTAATTTACTGTTAGCACCTGTGTTTGGCTATGTTGGTCTGGCCATAGCAACGGCGTTATCGGCCACGTTAAATGGTTTTTTATTGTATCGAGGCTTAAAAATATTAGGCATTTACCAGCTAAGCAAACAGACCTTATTGGTGATCATCCGCCTAATAGTCGCAGCCCTAGCTATGGCGGCAGTGATAAATTACTTATCGCCCTCGTTTGATGCTTGGTTACCGTTATCTTTTACTGAACAAGCGATAAAGTTGATCTGGTTAATTTTGGTCGGTGCAGCAAGCTATTTAATCAGTTGCGTCGTTATGGGCATTCGTTTACATCATTTTGTTAGCAAAAGCTGATTGCTCTGGTCAAATAACTGTTTTGCGATGGAAAATCCCAAGCTTTGAGCAAAATTGCCACCAAAAGCCTATTATCTTATGCGAAAGTGCTGATTATTAATTCACAGTGGCGTATAAACTTATATACCCGTGCTACCTCAAGATGCATGTTTAAAATACGTTTTGAGTGACTGAGCAATTTCAATTCAAGGCGCAGCTATACAGTAATGGTGCTCCCTTACAAATAGGTGCAACGAAGAAGTGGGATTGCTCAGACACTCCGTTCCGGTGGGTTTAAAAGAAATTTATGCCGCGTTATTAAATTTAACAATGAATAAACCATTCTCGGCTTTGTCTCCTGAGTCGCCCTACCTCCACCATCCATGGTGTCGTCTAAGTTCAATGCCTTGCCTAAATTTCTTTTAACTCCCACTGAAATCTTGCACTTTGAGGTAGCACGGGTATATAATTTGTCAGTTTTTAATAGGCTAAATATACTCATCAAGGTGAGTCGGGATTTTTCAATAGATGCAATTAGTTAGAGGTGTACACAATATTCGCGATGCGCATAATGGTTGTGTATTGACCATTGGCAATTTTGATGGTGTCCATTTGGGTCATCAAAGAGTGGTTACCGCCCTGGTTGCAAAAGCTAAAAAGCTAAACTTGATCCCGGCAGTGATGGTGTTTGAACCACAACCGCAAGAGCTATTTAATCCACAAATGGCGCCAGCAAGATTATCTCGGTTAAGGGATAAATATACCCTATTAAAAAAACTTGGCGTACAGCGTCTCATTTGTGTGAACTTTACTCATGAATTTGCCAGCCAAACGGCGCAACAGTTTATTGAAAAATTATTAGTGGCGCAGCTTGGGGTTAAGCATTTAATCATTGGTGATGATTTTCGTTTTGGCAAAAATCGTCTTGGCAATTTTGCTATGCTCAAATCTGCCGGTAGCAAATTTGGCTTTGAAGTTACCGATACTGCCAGTTATAAAATGCTTGACTGCAGAATTTCCAGTACTGAAATTCGCAAAGCATTGCAACAAAACGAATTGCATGAAGCCGAACAAATGCTGGGCCGAAAATACAGTATTATTGGCCGTGTCGTGCATGGCGATAAGCAAGGTAGAAACTTAGGCTTTCCTACCGCGAACGTATTACTTAAACGTTGCGTCTCTCCGGTTGCCGGGGTATACGTAGTAAGCATTAATGCTTTAGGTAGGCAATTTTATGGCGTCGCCAATATTGGTTCCAGACCAACGGTGAATGGCATAAGACAGCAGCTTGAAGTGCATATTTTTGATTTTAACAATAACTTGTATGGTCAACCGATTGAAGTGGCATTATTAAAGAAACTGCGTGCAGAACAGCGCTTTGCCTCTTTAGACGAGTTAACCGCACAAATTACAAAAGATAGTGAACAGGCCCGCGCCTTTGTGCAGGCTTTGGTTTCAAATTAATTGGTATATACCCGTTCCACTTCAAGATGCGGGATTTCAGTGGGAGTTAAAAGCAATTTAGGCAAGGCATTAAATTTAGAGAATGGTTGTTCCATTGTTAAAATTAATAACGCGGCATAAATTGCTTTTAAACCCATCGAAGAAGTACTTGAGCAATACCACTACGTCGTTGCAGCTATTTGAAAGGGAATAACCATTTCTACATAACTGCGCCTTGTATTGGCATCGCTCAAGAACTCTGAAACCTGCATCTTGAAGTGGAGCGGGTATAAACATACTAACGGATAAATGATTTAATGAGTGATTATAAACATACTTTAAACTTACCAGACACTGCGTTCCCAATGCGTGGTGGCTTGCCACAGCGTGAACCTAAAATGCTGAAAGAATGGGCCGAAAAAGACTTGTATGGTCAAATTCGTGCTGCCAAAAAAGGCAAGAAATCATTTATTTTGCATGATGGCCCACCGTATGCGAATGGTAATATTCATTTAGGTCATTCGGTAAACAAAATATTAAAAGATGTGATTGTAAAGGCAAAAACGCTTTCCGATTTTAACTCTCCATACGTACCAGGCTGGGATTGTCACGGTTTACCGATTGAATTAGTGGTTGAGAAAAAGTGGGGCAAGCCCGGTAAAAAACTTACCGCCAGTGAGTTCCGTCAAAAATGTCGTGAATATGCGGCAAAACAAGTGGACGGCCAGCGTGAAGACTTTAAACGCTTAGGCGTTTTTGCCGATTGGGCCAACCCATACTTGACCATGGATTTTAACACCGAAGCCAACATTATTCGTGCTTTAGGAAAAATCACCGAGAACGGACATTTACATCAGGGCTTTAAACCTGTGCACTGGTGTACCGATTGTGGTTCGGCATTAGCCGAAGCCGAAGTGGAGTATCAAGATAAGGTATCGCCTGCCATCGATGTTAAATTTAACTGTGATGATGCCGTTGCCGATTTATTCTCACACCCTGAAGGGCATGTAGGTGAAGGCCAGATAGCAATTGTGATTTGGACTACCACGCCATGGACTTTACCGGCAAACCGAGCAGTATCGGTAAATCCGGCTTTGAAATATACCTTAGTTCAGGTAGAAGGTGAGCAAGGGCCACAGCGCTTAATTTTAGGATCTGACTTGGTGGCTGATTGTATGGATCGCTTCGGTATTGATAAGTATCATGCCCTGGGTTTCTGTAACGGTGATGCCTTAGAGAACGTACAAATAAATCATCCATTTTATGATTTCACCGTCCCGGTGATCTTGGGTGACCATGTAACTACCGAGTCTGGTACTGGTTGTGTACACACCGCTCCTGGCCATGGTGTAGACGATTTCAATGTAGGTCGTAACTATGGTTTAGAAGTCGCTAACCCAGTTGGCGCTAACGGTGTTTATCTTAGCGATACCCCTTTATTTGCTGGCCAACACGTGTTTAAAGCAAATGCTAGTGTGGTTGAAACCTTAAAAGAACATGGTTCGTTAATGCATCATCATGCGTATGAGCATTCATACCCGCATTGTTGGCGACATAAAACGCCAATTATTTTCCGAGCGACGCCGCAGTGGTTCATCTCTATGGATAATAAAGGCTTGCGTCAACAATCATTAACTGAGATTGAACAAACGAAATGGATCCCGGATTGGGGCCAAAGCCGAATTGAAAAAATGGTGGAAGGTCGCCCTGACTGGTGTATTTCAAGACAACGTACCTGGGGTGTACCAATTGCATTATTCGTACATAAAGACACCGGTGCATTACACCCAGATTCAGTCGCGTTAATTGAAAAAGTTGCCGTTAAAGTTGAACAGCAAGGCATTCAGGCCTGGTTTGATTTAGAAGCGGAAGAATTAATCGGTGAAGACGCCAATGAATACGTTAAAGTGCCAGATACCTTAGATGTTTGGTTTGATTCTGGCGTCTCTCATTACTCTGTGGTTGATGCTCGTGATGAGTTTGATGATATTGCCGATTTATACTTAGAAGGCAGTGATCAACACCGTGGTTGGTTTATGTCGTCAATGATGTCATCGGTAGCGATGAACGGCAAAGCGCCGTATCGTGAAGTGTTAACTCACGGTTTCACTGTTGATGTTAAAGGCCACAAGATGTCTAAATCATTGGGCAATGTGATTACACCGAGTGAAATTACCAATAAATTAGGCGCCGACATTTTACGTTTGTGGGTTGCTTCGGTTAACTACACGCAAGAAATCACCGTATCGGATGAAATATTCAAACGTCAAGCCGATGCTTATCGTCGTATTCGTAATACCTCTCGTTTTTTATTAGCCAACATTAATGGCTTTGAACCAGAAACGCATTCGGTGGCATTCGATGATATGGTGGCACTCGATCGTTGGGTAGTAGGCAAAGCGGCCGATTTACAAGAAGAAATCATCGAAGCTTACGACAACTATGAGTTTCATGCGGTAGTGCAAAAAATCATGAATTTTTGTACTAATGAGCTCGGCGGTTTCTATTTAGATATTATTAAAGACAGACAGTACACCGCTAAAAGCGATGGTGTTGCTCGTCGTTCATGTCAAACGGCACTTTATCTGATTGCCGAGGCTATGGTGCGTTGGATGGCGCCAATTTTAAGCTTTACCGCGCAAGAAATTTGGGCGGCATTGCCGGGTAAGCGTGATGAATTTGTGTTCACTGGCGTATGGTTTGATGGGGTTGAAAAACTGCCAGAAAATGCGGCATTAAATAATGATTTCTGGGCAAGTTTATTAGCGGTGCGTACTGAAGTGAACAAAGCGCTGGAGCTCGCTCGTCGCGAAGAAGTGGTTGGTGCCGGATTACAAGCGAACGTAACCTTATATGCGAACCAAGCATTAGCGGATAAATTATTGGCCATTGGTGAAGAGTTACGTTTTGCCTTAATTACCTCAACTGCAGCGGTAGAAATCGTTGATGAACAACCTGAGGGAGCTAGCGCCACCGAATTAGCCGGTTTGTGGTTATCGGTTACCGCTTCAACGGGTACTAAGTGTGAGCGTTGTTGGCATTATACCGATGACGTAGGCACAAATGATGCGCACAGTGATATTTGTGGCCGTTGTATTAGCAATATTGAAGGCGATGGCGAAGTTCGTCAGTTTGCTTAATTGTTAGTATCGTTATTTTGACTAAAGCTGTAGAAAAAAGGTTGTATTAGAATGTCTGATCATTCTGTGTTTAAAAACACTGGCTTACGTTGGTTATGGTTAGCAATCATTTTGCTTATTGTAGATCAGGTGACTAAGCACACCGTTGTGGCGTTTATGGATTATCGTGAAAGTATTGCGATAATGCCATTTTTTAATTTAACCTATGTACATAACCCTGGCGCAGCGTTTAGTTTTTTAGCTGACCAGGGGGGCTGGCAGCGTTGGTTTTTTACCATCATTGCCGCGGTAGTCAGTGTATTATTGGTTGTCTGGATGGCGAAAACGCCGAAACAAGATAAGTTGATTGCCATTGCCTTTGCGTTAATTTTAAGTGGTGCGGTTGGCAATCTGATCGATCGTATGCTGTTTGGCTATGTGATCGATTTCCTCGACTTTTACTATGGCAGCAAACATTGGCCTGCCTTTAATGTTGCCGATTCGGCGATTTTTGTCGGAGCTGGTTTAATGATCTTCGATGCTTTGTTCTATGGTGACAAAAGCGATGATAAAAGCGGCAACAAAAATGGCGACACCAGCAACGACCCAATCACCGACAAGAATGAACACAAAAAGGAGTTAGATAACTCTGACTCGGGAGTAAAGTAGTATGTCTGAACAGGCAAATGAAGTAAAAAGCATTAAAAGCGATTCAAATTTGTTAATGCATATCACCATGAAGCTATCCGATGGTTCAGCGGCTGACAGCACGAAAGTGAACAACAAACCGGCAAAAGTAAAGATGGGCGATCAAAGTTTATCGCCAGCGTTTGAAGCGCAATTGTTAGGCTTAACGGCAGGTGACAGCAAAGAATTTACGTTAGAGGCAAAAGATGCCTTTGGTGACGTGAACCCGGATAATATCCATTATTTGGATCGACAAAAATTTAACAGTGAAACACCAGCCGAAGTGGGCAGCATTGTCACGTTCAGCCAACCGGGTGGTGAAATACCCGGCGTTATTCGTGAAGTAAACGATTTATCGGTTACCGTCGATTTTAATCACCCTTTAGCTGGGCAAGCAATTACCTTTGCCATCGACGTGGTCGACATTCTATAATTTAGTATAGTGCGAATTTTATTCGCATTTTCACGGCTACGGCAATTTGTGTCGTATGTAAACTGTAGTGGCGACTCGAGTCGCACATCGAAAAGAAAAGTATTATGGAAATTATATTAGCGAACCCTAGAGGTTTTTGCGCCGGTGTTGATAGAGCTATCAGTATTGTTGATAGAGCTTTAGATATCTTTGACGCACCAATTTATGTTCGTCACGAAGTGGTTCATAACAAATTTGTCGTTAATGGCCTAAAACAGCGGGGCGCCATATTTGTTGATGAACTGGACGAAGTGCCTGATGACAACACCGTAATTTTTTCTGCACATGGTGTGTCGAAAGCGGTGCGTAAAGAAGCCAAAGACCGAGGCTTAAAAGTATTTGACGCCACCTGTCCATTAGTTACCAAAGTGCATATGGAAGTCACCCGTGCATCGCGTAAAAATCATGAGTGTATTCTTATTGGTCACGCTGGCCACCCCGAAGTGGAAGGCACTATGGGGCAATACGAATCGATAGTTGGCGGTATTTACCTGGTTGAATCGGTGCTGGATGTTGAAAACCTTATCGTAAAAAATTCAGATATTTTGTTTTATTGCTCACAAACCACATTATCGGTGGATGATACCTCGGAAGTGGTTGATGCGCTTCGGACTAAATTTCCAAACATCGAAGGCCCGCGCAAGGATGACATTTGTTATGCCACACAAAACCGGCAAGATGCGGTTCGCTCCATTGCCAGCAAAGCCGATTTGTTATTGGTGGTAGGTGCCAGAAACAGTTCTAACTCAAATCGTTTACGCGAATTAGCGGAAAAAATGGGCATTACCTCGTATCTGATCGACGGTGCCGAAGACATTGATCCTAGCTGGTTAAAAAAGGCTGAAAAAATTGGCGTCACGGCTGGTGCCTCAGCGCCGGAAGTATTGGTTGCGCAAGTTGTTGAAAAACTAAAAGCCATGGGCGGCAAAGTCGTCATCGAAAACCCCGGTCGCGAAGAAACGACCGTATTTGCGGTTCCCGCCGAACTGAGATAACGCGGCAATTTCACATGTTTTAAGCGCAAACTGAACTATACTGTATTCATCAGTATCCCAATCTGCATAAGTAAATGAACAATTCATTATTTATGCCGATTGGTATATCAGCAAGGAGGCTAAATGATGAAACAGCAACACCTGTCCTATTCGAAACAAGTTACTACCCGCAAATTAATCCCCTGCTTAGGCTTTTCGTTGATCGAACTTATGGTTACCGTGGCCATTATGTCATCACTGCTCACCATTGGCATGCCAAGGTACCAAGATCTGATCCAGCGCCACTATATGAAAACCGAAGTGGATAAGTGGTTATTGGCATTAAATCTTGCCCGCCAAACGGCAATTACCAGTGGCAATATAGTCACGCTTTGCCCGAGTAGCAATGGCATTTCTTGTGGTAAAAAGTGGACCGATGGGGCGATACTGTTTATCGACAATAATCGTGACCATGCAAAAGATACTAGTGAACTCTTGTTGCAAGTGGTTGGCGCTGTTCAACATCGGCAATTATTGACCTGGCGCGCCTTTCAAAATCGCAAATATATCCAATTTCAACAAAATGGTTTTACCTGGAATCAAAATGGCACGTTTCGAATTTGTGCAAATCAACCGACGTTGAAATACAATCGTGCGTTAATTGTGACTCGTTCAGGCCGCATTCGATTATCAAAAGACCATGATAACAATGGTATTCATGAAGATGCTGCGGGAAAGGAAGTTAGTTGTTAGGGTAACCTGAGCTCGGGATAAGCCTAATACCAGCAATTATTATTGCTCACACCTTGGCTGTTTAGTGCACTTTTCTCATTTAAATTTGACAGGCTAAAGCTGAAACAAGCTGTATCTTTACTCTGACTGGCTCTGGCTGTTGCTTTTAGAATAAAGCTGTCGACTCCATCATTGGCGTGAGTTTTCACGATAACACTGAGTTGATAAAACTCATCATCGGTTAATAATGATTTATGATTCAAGCCGGAAACAGCGCTAATGTCATTAGAATACTGCATGTTTTGATTATAAAAATTCTCTTCTAAGACGGCCAGATGCATCAATTTGGTTGTCGCATCGCTGCGCCTTACTTTTCGTACATAGTCTTGAAAGTTAGCATAGGCGATACTGCTTAAAATTCCGATTATCACTAAACAAATCATCAATTCCAATAACGTAAAGCCGAGATGACTGTTATTCGGTACTCTGTAAGCCACTTTATTGATTTCATCACATTTGCGCTGCATAAATTACCTCCGAAAAGTTATCAACTGGTAAACCGCGTTAATTGACTAAAAACGTGAGAAATTGCTGACTCTGGTACTCACCACCTTTTGCCGTTTCTGTGTGCAGCAGTAATTTGAACAGATGGTGTTCACTACCGATAAGTGGCTGGCTCAATTTCGAGGTTATACCTAAGTAGAGCACCACATATTGGCCTTTCCCTGCAGTCATTGACGTTGCTATTAAGACGGCGTTGTTATCTTGCCAATTGATATCAGTTAAATATAAGGCGGAGTGCTCAGGGTAAAAGCCTATGTCTGGTACCGTTAAATCGACATTATTATCGAGCAACGACTGAATATACGATTTAGCCTGGGCAGTCACCTGATGAGATAAATTTTGACTGAGCAGTTGTAGCTGATAATGATTGTTCATTTGGCTTTGGTTTAAACCATTTTTAAACAGTGCTGTGGCAATTAAGGTTACCAATAACAGCATGATCAAATTGCTCGCCAAGACTAAGCCATGGGGGATGGCTTTGTTAGCAGTATTATTGTCTGGTAAATACATCAATAAATCCTTTTATTAATGGTAATTAAACGTGTACTGATAATGCAAGCGGTGGAAGTTATCGTTTACCTGATAATTAATGTCGGCAAGCGGATAATTTTTATTGTCAATATGTGCCTTATCCGGACAGTCACTTCTTAATAATAAGTCCACTTTTACGCTTAATACTCTGCGCCAGTTCGATACCTGATCGGGATTAACATACTTGTTGGCGATGTTATCAAGATCGCTATCGATGGCAAACTGAATTTGTAATTGTTCGACACCACTGAGTAATTCTTCCCGTTGCGGCCTGCCATTGACCAGAGTTTGCCAATACAACGACGGTATGTTTTCAGACTGGCATTGCCTTTGGCTGTCGCCAATGTAATAACTGTGGGCGACGACTTGTTGAGTTAACGGGTTGGTTAAGTCCTTATTAATGGCTAAATTTCTATCTCGGCCGATAAATAACCTATGACTTGCACCGTCACTACGCAGATAAATTTGTTCATTATCATAACTGCCAAATGGCTCTGTGCTGGCATATCTGAGGGTTAATATGTCGCCAATAAGATAATCATCATTTTTTATACAGGCATAACCTGTGGCCGAATTGTTGATGGCAAACACCGGTTGCTGTAATTGTCGGCCCCAACTGGTACCTGATTCAATGCAGGTGGTTTGTGTCGCGTCGGTTAATTCAGCACTGCCGGCAAACGTACTAAAGGGCAGGATATTATTCCAGTAGCGGCTTTGTTTTATGTCAGTCTCAATTAAGGCGAACACAAATCTTGCCGTTTCCTGCATTTTTACTGTTTGCTGAATATTGATAAAGCTTTTGTTAACGCTGAGCAGTCCCTGCACGCTGACGCTGAGTAAAAATAATCCAAGGGAAAGTGACACCATGACTTCGACAATGGTGAAACCATAGCGATATGAGAATTTTTGTAACCGCATAAATCACCATAGCACCCGACTGATCCTAGTGCATTCAAGATCATTGTTGTCTTTCTTCGGACAATTCAAGCCACTAGAACCATCACGATTTTGATCCCAGCGAACAATAATTTTTGCAGTATGGGCCGTGGCGATTATCTCTGCCTGACCAAAAGGCAAAGCATTGGCAATTTTTTGTTGCCAGAGTTGTAAATCGTATTTAGCAATATTGGCAGAGCTACAGGAAGTGGCACTGCAATTTACTGATGCGCTTACTTGTTGATTAGCCGCGAGTTGATAATGTGCCAGGGCGGTCTTATTGGTCGTTATTTGCTCTGCCATTTGCGTGGCAAAACTTGCGGCTTTACTGGCGTAATGAGCATTTTGCACATCGCGCAGGGCATTCAGTTGCAACTTGGCAACGCCAAACATGCCAAAGGTGATGATCAGTATTGAAATCAATACTTCCATTAAAGAAAAACCACGTTGTCGTTTATGTGCGTGGGTTGGTATAGATAAGAAGGGCGAGGGTAAGTAAGCCATTTAATCACATCCTTGTTAATTAAATTCACTTTTAAGTAATAGTTCAAAATAGCCCAAATTTCTATTTTTTTTGTCCAATTTTATCAAAACAGCTGTTTGCGCTGTGTTATCATCATTTTTAAAAGCGCGGCTAATAATAATGTAACTGCGTTCTATAGGATAGAATATTGCGCTTTCAAGGAAGATCTAATAACAACCGTTTTTCTAAATCGGGATATTAAACTATGAGAAAAATACGCGGATTTACTTTATTGGAAATTCTGTTCAGCATCCTCATTTTGACTATATTGGCAAGTATTGCAGCGCCTAGCTTTTTGCAATCTTTTTCCGATAAAAAATTAGTCAGTGCCAGCGAAGAATTGTATTCGAACTTGCAACTGGCTCGCTCAGAAGCGCTGACACGATCTGAGCCCATATACTGGAGTGCCGCGTCATTGGGAACAAAAGACTGGCAGTTTGGCATGAGTGCCGGGCAGTATTGCGATCCTAAAGTCACTTCCAACGTAACGGCAAAAGCATGTGTATTGACCATTGACGATGGCGATGGTGACTTCACTGCCGCCAACGATCTGGTTTTGCATCGTATCGATGGCAGTGAATTTGAAGAAATTACTCTGAAACGTACCTACAGCTCATCATCAGTAGATGCAATTACGTTTGATCCCGTCAGAGGCACCACCAATGTTAAAATGCGCTACTACACCTTAACCTCGGCTTTGGGCAACGAAGTGAATTTCACCCTTTCAATGATCGGAAACATCAAAATTTGTTCCGATGATATTGCAAATTATAAGGATTGTGGTTAATGCACAATAATCAAACTAAAGGTTTTACCTTAATCGAATTAATGATAACCGTGGTAATTATCGGCATCATTGCAGGCGTCGCTTACCCATCGTTTATGGATATGATGAATAAGTCGAGACGAGCCGACGCCCATAGCGCATTGATGGAACTGAGTTTAGCGCAGAGTAAATTGCGCGGCAACTGCACCACTTATGCCAGTGGCATAGGCAGCGTCAGCGATTGTGCCAATAAAAAGGTAAAAGGCACGAGTAGCAGCGAAAATGGCTATTATGCCTTGAGCGTTAGCGGTGCCACTGGCAATGCCTACACGTTAACGGCGACGGCACAAGGCGTTCAGCTAAATGATACCCGTTGCAAAAAGATGACCTTAGCTGTCAGTCCTTCACAGCCCAAAGGGGTGAAAGCGCCGGAAACCTGTTGGTAACGGTTTTTTTTCTTGTATTCGTCACAGAAAAATTTAAATTTGGGGTTTTCATCATTTAATGATAAGTTAACCTTAATGGAGAGTAACAATAGCGTTTGTACCTTTAAGTGACTGGGTAGTAGAAATGTTATTTGTTCGCAATACAAAGGAAGCGGGTCTGTTAGCGTAGACTAGCAGATTGGGTATTGACCTAGCTTAAAATACATTGTTGTTTTAAGTGCTCTCTATCTGCGCGCGCCTTTTATTTCAAGAACTCAACTCTTTGTTTAATTAATTTATAGTGTAATGGTTTATAAGAGTTGCAATTCTCAATGGTGTTATTTAATTTATTCAGCAAACAGTACTTCTCTTCGGGCAATATCAATGGTCTACATTGTTGTTTGAATTTTGCCGTTCTAAACCGTTTTTCAGCTATTTTCATCTTTCGAATAATTATTACTTTAAGCGCCGTTAGCCTGTTGCGGAATTGGATTGCGAATGAGAACTGATAAAAACACGCTGGCTGGATTTACTTTAATTGAATTAATGCTCAGCATGGTCTTTGGTTTAATTGTTCTCTCCGGGCTAACTTCGATTTACCTTGCCGTAGTGACTAGCAGCTCTGATACTCTGAAAAATACCAAACTAAACAGCCAATTGATGACCATCATGGGCATTATGGCCGATGACATCCGCCGCGCGGGATACTGGTCGAATAGCAACCTGTTGGCGCCAACCGATAACCCTTTTAATCAAGTTGATGATTCGCGGTTAGTGATAGTAAAGTCGGTGACAGATAAGACTAAAATTGTTGAAGACAGTAATATCGATGGAAGCTGCATTTTATATAGTTATGATCGGGATGAAGATGGCCTGGTTGATAATAGTTCCAGTCGTTATGAATACTATGGTTTTCGCCTGAATGGCGGGACAGTACAAGTGCGTTCATCTGGCTCTGTAACCCAGGGCGACAGTTGTACTAATGGCAACTGGTACGATTTAAGTGATGATGATTTATACCAAATCGACACCTTAACATTTAACCCTCGCAATTCAAGCTGTGCGAACTCTTCTGAACCCGATGGTAGTGACTCGGATAATGACACCAATAATGACGTTGATGATGAGAGCGAAAAGGATTGCTATAGGGTCGCCGCAGCTGCAGGCCATGTCACGGTAGAAACCCGGGAAATATTGATAACATTGGGAGGCTCATTAAAAAATGATGCTAACGTAAAAGCGCAATATAGCCAGTCGATAAGAGTGAGAAATGATTTGGTGAGGGTTCGTTAATGAAAATCTTACCATCATCCCAATGTGGCCGGAATAAAAGTACCAAACAACAAGGCATGGTGGTACTGGCTCTGTCGATCATTTTATTGATTCTAATTAGCGCGGTATCTATTTATCTGGCCCGCACGTTATTGTTTGAACAAAAGTTAACCAATAATAGTATTCGTGCCAAGCAGGCATTTGAAGCGGCAGAAGCCGGCTATGCCGTGGCACAAGAATACTTTATCAAAGGTATTATTGATAATACCGCCGAAGGAAAATACCAGATTTTCGCCAGTATCGTCGACGGTAGTGATGATTCTTTTCGTGGCACACTTGCAGACAGCAGTTTTGCAGTAACCTTAACCGAAATCGACGTTGATGGCTTAATTGCCATTGGCATCTCATCCACTGGCACAAGTGCCGATGGCACCGCAAGCAAAACCATAGCTTCCGATGTGGTTGCGCTGAATCCCATTCCCAATATTCCGGATAACCCTATTAGTACTAAAGGTGCGTTCGCTATTGGCGGCTCTGGCACGGTGCACAACAGTGAAGGCCACAGTACCATTTGGAGTGGCGGCAATGTTGATGTGGGCTCGAATAATTCGACCAAAACCCTAATTGCCGATCCAAATGGCACAAATTACCCTGCTTGTATGGATATCCCCGGCGAATGCGCCACCATTGAATCATCAAACCGTGACATGGCAGGCCTTGATATCGTTGAGCATGACTCAGATTTAGCAAATTTAACTGCTGCTGAAATGTTTGCCAATTTTTTTGGTATGACGCCAGCGGCTTATAAAGAGACCATGGCCACCAGAATTGTCGACACCAACAACCCTGGCCAAGCAACCGGTGATTGCGGAAACTCCTGGGGCGGTTGCGTTAATATGGCACTCAATGAAGTGGTTTGGTATGAGGGTAATGTTAGCGAAAATGGTGGTAGCGTAGGCTGTGCGACCAAAGTGACGGGCAATAATGTTTGCGCAGCAGCAAATGAGTATCCTTCGATTGTCATTATTAATGGTGATGCCTCTTTTAAAGGGACGCCACATTTTTATGGCATTTTGTTTGTCATGGGAAATGTAACTGGCACTGGCAATATGACCTTACATGGCGCCATGGTTACTGCAGGCCAGGCAAATACTGGTAACGGCAGTTTGGACATTTACTACAACTCCAGGTTACTCGAAAGCCTTGAGTCTATTGGCCCACGTGCAATTTCTTCGGGCAGTTGGAAGGACTTTTAAAAATGACGCAGATGAATTTTATGAAAAATAGCGGCTTTAGTCTGGTTGAGGTATTGGTCTCTTTAGTGATTTTGTCTACCGGCTTGTTAACTATGGCCACCTTTCATAGCTCAGTGATCAGCGATAGCAATGATAATAAAAATCGTGGCGAAGCGATAGTACTTGCCCAGGAGCGACTGGAGCAAATGCGCAATTTCTCCGACTTAGCGCCTGATGAGGAAGCGTTTGAACAACAATTTCCAGCGAGCACCGAGTTTGCCAATGCCACCCGCCATAGTGGCGTAAATGCGCTGTTCATTCGCCAGGAAAAAATCACCGATAATGACAATACTAAATTTATTAGCGTACAAGTTTCCTGGAAAACCACTGCCGATGTCAGCGAATACGTTACCCTTGAAACCGAATTAACCTGGCACTCAACGAGTCTGTCAGGAAATTTGGATACTAGCGCGGCTACCGGCCCTATGGTTCGTTCTGCTACGGGGCGAGCCACTTTAGGTAAAGGTAAAATTACCGATGAGGAATTATTAAAAAATGTAGTTTACGGCAATGGTGACACTACCGGGTTATTGGATAAGGGCGATGGCGATTTACTGCTGTTATCTGGTAGCGATGTGGTTTTAACCTTAGAGGATGCCTGTGAAATAGACAACAATAATGAAAGAACCCATGTGCCTTGTACCGGCTTTGTTGAGATTTCTGGGACGGTATATATTGACCGACACTCATCGAGTATGGACATTGGTCAAGTTCATGTTATCGCTTCCGATGCGGCCTATTGTCAGAGTTATTATGTGGTTGATAATCAGCCATTTGAGATAAACGCTGCCACGACTAGGGCGTTAACCACAGCGAATAATGATTATGAGTACTTTCAATACACCTGTTATTTAGGTGGGGGCTGGCATGGCAATATCGGTATATTGGTCGATGGGCCAATTTCGGCTTGTATGGGCGACCCTACTGCCAGTCATGCGTCATTAACGCCCAATGTTGCCATCAGACGAGTTTACCGTGGTATGGCGTTCGGCTATGAAAGTGATGGTACGACAAAAGTTGCCGACAACAATGGCGATACCATTTATTACTCTGTCGGGGTAGCCGATGCCCTCAAATTGCCGGAAGAAGGGCAAGCAGGCCATGACTTTGTCATTGCCAGTTTAACCAGTACCGATGGTGCCGAATGTGTTACGGATGCTAAAAAACTTGCCGCTCCGATGTTTCATACCGACGCAAACCTATATGGAACGGATGGTGATTTATTTACCGGTGTACCGACCGATTTTGTTTGTTTAAATCAAGATGACACCTGGGTTGATAATACCAAGTTGCAGGCTTTTGGTTATGCAATCGACAATTATTGTCCATTTAATCCAAGTGATCCGCCGTCTGCACAACACAGCATTAATGGCAGTATTCATATTGATGCCGATAGCTCGTTATTGACTCAAATATCGGCCATCGAAGCCTACACATCCGATGGTTTTTACAACTGTGAAACATTCGCTCCTGAGTTAGTTGGTAGCAAGTATCAAATTTCTTATCAATGCCAAGTGTATGACTGGGGCGAGGGCTGGACTGGATACATCCAGATAACACCGGACTTATCGGTGATTAATTGCAGCAATTATCAGTTGTTTTATAGCGGCGCCAATCCGATAACTGCAGACCAGGGATTAGCTACCTTTAATTGTGCAGCCAAAGACGGCGTAATACCTGATCCAGATCCAGATCCCGCTCCTGACCCAGATCCGGGACCAGATCCAGTACTCGGAACCGTTACCATCACCGGTAATATTATCCAGTCAGGTGCCGGTCGCTTTGACTACGTGTCAATGACTGGTGGCAGTTGTACTGTATCTGGCTCAACTTATACTTGTTCGAGCCTGGAGTTTGATCTCGCAACTTACTGGTCAGGAACACTCAGCTACTCAGCAAGTAAAAAAGTTGCTTGTCTTGGTTCTCCTAGTGATAACCTGGGTGGGACAATAGCGGTTACCGAAGGCAGCAGCAAAGCAACGCTGGAACTCATTAGTGTTTCTTCTGGAAACATCAATGTTGATGCCACGTTTGCGAAAAGTTGTAACTAAGCTGAACTCGAGTTCAGCTTAAGTTGAAGCAATAAAAAAAACCGTTAGATAGCGGTTTTTTTATTGCTTCAAGTTAAATTAATCATAAATGGTAGGAATAGGCTGACGCTTATGTTGGGTTTTGTTATAGATAGAAACCAATTTATCCACGACATCAGTACTGACTTCTTTGCCTTCTAAGAAGCTATCAATATCATCATAACTAAGTCCTAAAGCCGCTTCATCTTCTTTGCCAGGAGCCAGTTCTTCTAAATCAGCCGTTGGTGCTTTTACAATCAGTTTTTCCGGCGCATCAAGTGTTTTCGCCAACAACCGCACTTGTCGTTTACTTAACCCAAATAATGGCACCATATCACAGGCGCCATCACCCCATTTGGTGTAAAAACCGGTAATGTTTTCCGCACTGTGATCGGTCCCTATGACCAGCCCACCTAAAATTCCGGCGATATGATATTGCATCACCATACGGGTACGCGCTTTTACATTGCCTTTCGAAAAATCTAATTGATGATCATCGCCATCATGCAAGCCTGATTCGGTTAACACCTTAACCGCTTCTTGATGTATGCCATCAGCGCCGGCCATGATATTGGTAGATAGGGTTTGGCTTGGTTTGATAAACTCTAAAGCTAACTGCGCATCGTCTTCGTCTGCCTGCACGTTATAAGGTAAACGTACTGCAATAAACTTAAAACCGTGGTTATGCTCTTCGTTGAGCTCATTTACTGCTACCTGGGCTAAACGACCACAGGTTGAAGAGTCGACGCCACCGCTGATACCAAGAATTAGATGTTTTAAACCTGAGCTGAGTAACTGTTGTTTGATGAAATCAACGCGACGGCGGATCTCAAAATTTGCATCAATTTCGGGCAACACTTTCATTTCGTTAATGATAGTTTGGCGGTTCATGAAAAGTCCTTAAGCTATAGCCATATATTGCCGTTAAGTTTATCAATGTTAATTTCTGCTGACTATGATATTCGCCTATTTTCTAAATATTTTATATTAGAGCTATTTATCTGGGCAATAATTTGGTTAAAATGGTCAATAAATACAATAGTTGGTAGAGCAAATGAAAAAAATAGAAGCCATAATCAAACCATTTAAAATGGATGACGTGCGCGAAGCGTTGGCAGAAATTAACATCACCGGTATGACAGTTTCAGAAGTAAAAGGTTTTGGTCGTCAAAAAGGCCATACCGAATTATATCGTGGAGCTGAATATATGGTGGATTTTTTGCCGAAGGTGAAACTTGAAATCGTTGTTGCCGATGATGAGGTTGAGCGTTGTGTCGATACCATTATTGAAACCGCACAAACCGGTAAAATTGGCGATGGCAAAATTTTTGTCACCAATGTTGAACGAGTGATCCGCATTCGCACCGGTGAAGAAGATGAAGCGGCGATTTAGATAAATTCAATTAAACATCTGTTATACACCATCGATGTTGAAAATGTGCAAAAAGAGCGTGCAATTTTGTCGCTCTTTTTTGGTTTTCAACTTAAGTTAATCTACGCACTATACGCGACAGGAGGTCCCTGAATAAATCAGGGATGCCGTGGTGTAAGTTTTCTGAAAAGGGTATAAATTCTAGAAAAAATACTCCGTCATTCCAAACTTGCTTTGGAACCTCCCAAGTTGACAGCGAGCGCTTGTATTTTTAACTATTTGCTTTGATTGTATGAAAAAGGCCCCAAGTTAGTGTTGTAAACAAACTTGGGGCCTCAACAATGCTGCTTGTACCCTGTACCCTGTACCCTGTACCCTGTACCTTGTACCTTGTACCTTGTACCTTGTACCCTGTACCTACCGTTTAGCTGCTGGCCACGGGCTGCGAGCAGATCCCATTAGCGATAGAAGTCGGTATTGTCTTTATCAGGGTAAGTCTGGGAAGGTGGTATGCCAGGTGACATAAAATATTCTGCCCGTTGCCAGTTAGCCGAAGCTCGTAGCACATTCAAGAAACATTACCCTAAACCTTACGTTTCCCCGGTCTGCTTGTACCCTGTACCTCGTACCCTGTACCTCGTACCTTGTACCTATTTTACAACCCTTTAACTGCAGGATTATTTGGATAGTTTAGAACAAGTACTTGACGAGCATTACGTTTTAAATCATCCAAACCTAAAATTTCATAACATTCAATCATAATAACCAGAGCTTCTTCAACTTGTTTTCCCGGGCCAAAGTATTCAACAATGTATCGTCCACGGTTTGCTGCCGCGGCAAAGGCTTTACGTTTCATGAAAAAACGCGCGGCGGCTAATTCGTAATCGGCTAAACGGCTTTTAATCGACATCATACGTTTTCGCGCATCACTTGCGTATTTACTCTCCGGGTATTGCGTTAAAATCGTTCTAAAATCATCAAATGCCGAACGGGAATGCTTTGGGTCGCGGTCACTGCGGTCGATGCCAGCCATTTCCTGAAATAAGTTTTCTTCCAGTGACAAGTTCATCAATGCTCGCATGTAATACACATAATCTATATTTTTGTGACCAGGGTTTAACCGTAAAAAACGGTCGACTAATGCGGTACCCTGAGCAACATCCCCTGATTTATAATACGCATAAATCAAATCGAGCTGCACTTGATGAGAAATGGCACCAAATGGATATCTCGAATCGATCGCCGATAAAATAGGAATCGCTTTTTGGTATAAGCCATTATCAAGCGCACCTTTGGCGTCCAGATACAAGGCTTGCGCGGATTTGTCAGGCACTTTATCTATTTTTTCTGGCGATGAGGAACAAGCCGTTAAAGTTAAGAATAATAATACGGTAGCGATTTTTACTGTAAACTTGATCATATAGTAGGATGTCTGTAGCGACCCTTTAAAAATAATTATGAAAGCCCTGCATAAAGCAGGTAAAATATATATAAATGCATTCTAACCTAGCTTTTGTGTATTGCACAGTGCTATTTAACAGAGACTTTAATGGCTGAAAAAATTCAACACCAAGATATCGTTCCCGATTCTTGCCTCGGCAAACGTTTAGATCAAACAATTGCCCAAATGTTCCCCGATTATTCACGATCTCGTTTAAAAGATTGGATTTTAGATGGAAAAGTACAAGTAAATGGTGAAGTGATCACTAAGGTGAGAGTAAAACTTGCAGGTGGTGAACAGATCACTTTAAATGCAGAGCTGGAAACGGAAGTTCATCATCAAGCCCAGGACATTAAGCTAAATATCGTTTATGAAGATGATGACATTATCGTGATCAACAAACCATTTGGTTTAGTCGTTCACCCAGGTGCCGGTAACCCCGATGGAACAGTATTAAATGCGTTGTTGCATCACTGCCCAGAACAAGATTTGTTGCCTAGAGCAGGCATCGTTCACCGCCTTGATAAAGATACCACCGGATTAATGATAGTGGCTAAATCCATTGCCGCACAAACAAACTTAGTCGATGCGCTGCAAGCCCGGGAAATTACCCGTGAATATGAAGCCATAGCCAATGGCATCATGACCGCTGGTGGAAAAGTCGATGAGCCAATCGGCCGCCACTCAACTAAGCGAACCCATATGGCGGTAACTTTTTCGGGTCGTCCATCAGTAACCCATTATCGAGTGGTGGAAAAATATCGACTTCATACCCGTTTACGCTTGCGTCTGGAAACCGGTCGTACTCACCAAATTCGTGTGCATATGTCTCATATTGGCCATCCACTTGTTGGCGACCCCGTATACGGTGGCAGACCTAGGCCGCCAAAAGGTGCAACTGAAGAATTACGTGATATGCTGCGCGGCTTTAAACGCCAGGCATTGCATGCCGCCATGCTATCGTTATACCATCCGGTAACCGGTGAATTAATGACATGGCATGCACCAGTACCCGATGACATGGTGGCCATTGCGGATGCATTAAAAGAAGATGCCAAGCTTAATTATAAAGAAGAGTATTAACTTATTCCTGCAATAGCTAAGATATCCTGGCCAGCACCTGACAGTGTGCTGGCGGTAACCACTACCCGCCAGGGAGGTATGAGCTTAAGCCCCTATGATTCATTTAATCTGGGCAGTCATGTCAACGACTCTCTACAGGCGGTCCAACAAAATAGAGATATTTTACTTAGCAAACTCGGCAATTCTTCTGCCAAGCACATTCAATGGTTAAATCAAGTACATTCCAATGTTGTGGTTACTATTGATACCTGGTCCACCGAACCGGTAACTGCCGATGCCGCATACACCAGGCAAGCGAACCTGCCGCTGGCAATATTGACAGCCGACTGTTTACCCATTTTATTGGTGAATCAAAAAGCGACTGAAATAGCCGCAATTCACGGGGGCTGGCGCCCGTTGGCTGGCAAAATCATTGAAAATACCGTGGCAAAGTTTGCGACACCCAGTTCCCAGCTATTCGCATGGTTGGGGCCGTGTATTGGACCAAGTGCATTTGAAGTCGGTAGCGAAGTAAAGCAACAATTTTGTCAACTGGATAAGCAATTTGCAGCAGCCTTTAGCGCCGTTAAAGATGGCAAATATTTGGCAGATTTACACGCCATAGCGCGCATACAGTTACAACAATTAGGCATAACGACTATTTCTGCAATGGCAGATTGTACCTATACAAATCCTCAAACCTATTTTTCCTATCGCCGTGACGGCCAAACCGGCCGGATGGCATCCGTTATTTGTATTAATAGCTAACTAATTAACATTTATAGTGTTTTAATTGGGTATTTAGGGTTTACCCATTGAAAAGTGAATCCTTCGCTCCTATCTATTTACTATAACAGTTAAAAACCATAGGTAATTTGTGGTTAATTATTAGGAGTTGTTTGATGCGAATTGACAAACTTACCCAAAAATTTCAGCAAGCCTTAGCCGATGCTCAGTCATTAGCCCTTGGCAAAGACAATCAATTTATTGAACCGACCCATTTAATGTTGGCCTTACTGAATCAGTCAGGTGGCTCGGTGCTGCCCATTTTGAAAAGTTGCGCTGTCGATATCAGTAGTCTGCGAACTAAAATAACGCAGATGTTGGAGCAATTACCTCAGGTAGAAGGGGTTGGAGGTGAAATACAAGTTTCCACTCAATTGGCAAGTTTATTAAACCTGTGCGATAAGTTGGCACAAAAACAGCAAGATAAATTCATTTCATCGGAAATGTTCTTGCTAGCGGCACTGCAAGATAAAGGGCCGCTAGGGCAGTTATTAAAAACATTGGCAATTAAAGAAAAGCAGATCAAACAAGCGATAGAAAAAGCTCGCGGTGGGCAAACCGTTGATGACCCCAATGCCGAAGATACCAGACAAGCGCTTGATAAGTATACGGTGAACTTAACGGAAAGTGCCGAGCAAGGAAAATTGGATCCGGTGATTGGCCGCGATGAAGAAATCCGTCGTACCCTACAGGTGTTGCAGCGTCGCACCAAGAATAACCCGGTATTGATAGGCCAGCCAGGTGTTGGCAAAACGGCCATTGTTGAGGGCCTGGCGCAGCGCATTATTAATGGCGAAGTGCCCGAAGGGTTAAAAAACAAGCAAGTGCTGTCACTGGATATGGGGGCATTAATTGCCGGTGCCAAATATCGTGGTGAATTTGAAGAAAGATTAAAAGCGGTACTGAATGAGCTTGCCAAAGAAGAAGGCGAGATCATTTTATTCATTGATGAACTGCACACTATGGTTGGTGCTGGTAAATCTGACGGCGCCATGGATGCCAGCAATATGCTTAAACCGGCATTGGCCCGTGGTGATTTACATTGTGTTGGCGCCACTACCCTCGATGAATATCGCCAATATATTGAAAAAGATGCGGCATTAGAGAGACGTTTTCAAAAAGTACTGGTGGAAGAGCCAAGCGTAGCTGACACCATCGCCATTTTACGTGGCTTAAAGGAGAGATACGAATTACATCACAAAGTCGACATTACCGATCCTGCTATCGTTTCCGCAGCCAGTTTGTCGCATCGCTATATTAGTGATCGGCAATTACCCGATAAGGCAATCGACTTAATTGATGAAGCCGCGTCCAGTATTCGCATGCAAATGGATTCAAAACCGGAAGATTTAGATCGCTTAGAACGTCGTTTAATCCAATTGAAACTTGAACAAAAAGCGGTTGAAAAAGAAACGGATGCCGCATCACAAAAACGTTTGAAATTGATGGAAGAAGAAATTAACAACATCCAGGGCCGTTATGATCAATTGGAACAGGTTTGGAAACAGGAAAAAGCTTCTCTTTACGGTGCTCAAACCATTAAAGCCGACATTGAACAGGCAAGACTTGATTTGGAAGTTGCGCAACGAGCTGGCGATTTAAATCGTATGTCAGAACTGCAATATGGCAGAATTCCAGAATTAGAAAAACAGCTTGAACACGCGGCAAATGCCGATGCGGTTGATCTTAAATTACTGAAAAATAAAGTTACCGATGTAGAAATAGCGGAAGTCTTGTCGAAGGCAACCGGTATTCCCGTTGCGAAAATGCTAGAAGGTGAACGCGACAAATTATTGCACATGGAACTAGACTTGAAAAAGCAAGTGATAGGCCAGAGTCAGGCATTAACCGCCGTATCAAATGCCATACGTCGCTCTCGTGCCGGGCTGTCTGATCCAAACCAACCGATAGGCTCATTTATGTTCCTAGGGCCAACAGGGGTAGGGAAAACAGAACTTACCAAGGCGTTGGCAAAATTCCTATTCGATAGTGAACAGGCATTAATACGTGTTGATATGTCTGAATTTATGGAGAAGCATTCTGTCGCTCGACTCATCGGTGCTCCTCCTGGGTATGTTGGCTATGAAGAAGGTGGTTATATTACCGAAGCGGTTCGGCGAAAACCATATTCCGTTATTTTGCTCGATGAAATTGAAAAAGCCCACCCAGATGTGTTTAACATCTTATTACAGGTATTAGACGATGGCCGCTTAACGGATGGTCAGGGCCGTACGGTCGATTTTCGTAATACGGTAATTATTATGACCTCCAATATGGGCTCAGATATTATTCAGGAAATGGCTGGCGAAAGTCATTACGAGCAAATGCGTGATACGGTAATGGCCGTGGTTGCCCAGCACTTTAAACCTGAATTTATTAATCGAATTGATGAGTCTGTGGTCTTCCATCCGTTAAATGCGGAGCAAATACAGCAAATAGCCAGCATCCAGATTAAGATTTTGGCAGGACGGTTAGCTGAAAAACAACTTTCACTGGAGATCAGTGATGATGCATTGGCAAAAGTCTCAGAGTCGGGCTTTGACCCGGTATTTGGGGCAAGACCGTTAAAGCGAGCCATTCAACGTAATATTGAAAACCCATTAGCACAAGAATTACTCGCCGGAAAATATTTACCAGAATCTACCATAACCATTGATGTCGATAGCGAAGGTAAATTAATGATTAACTAACCTGAACTCGGGATAAGCCGTATTTGCTCAATACTATTTTAAACAGTTTGCAGGTAACAGTTAACTTGATGGTTTAAAGGTAATATCAAGCACTCATTAGCCCGGGTTCAGGTTTTTAAGGAGGTGAGATGATGGAGCACTGATGTGACAGTAAGAAAATATTGTTTACTTACCGGAGTCACAGTAGAGCTCCACCTCTTTTTCACTGAGGCGCAATCGTTGCTGTTTTTCTAAACCGCTAAGTAAACGTGATTTGCCATCTTCGCTGGTAACTTCTATTTTATCGAAATCGGATAGTGTGCGAAAATTTGTTTGCGCATTTTTGCATTTAGTTGCTGAGGCGCGGGCAAGTTGATTGTTCTTGCTTTCTTCATCACCTGCTAAGGCGGTATCTTTCAACGGTGCTTGAACAGGTGAGTAGGCGGTATCAACTTGTATAGTTGTGAAGTCATCTGAAATCGGTTCGTGCTGACTATAATGTACGACATTATTTTCATCAACCCACCGATAAACGGTTACATCTTTTGCTTGCGCATTGTTAACCTGTACAAGAGAAAAAGAGCAAATCACCGTTAAGATCAATAACTGTCTGTATATACTCATCCCTTAACTAACCCTCCAGAAGCTTAAACAATTTAATTATTATTAATCAAACATTTTACTTGCTTGATAAATAAACAATAGCAAACACATACTATTATGGCTAATAAGTATAAAACAAAAACAATATAATTTGCATTTTAGAGATAAATAAGGCGGCAGCTCATGTAAAATGGACTAACTTTAGCGGTGGTGCTGTAAAAATCGCATAAACCGCTATGTTTTTGTTGAATAAATGAACAGTTAAACGTTTTTTTTCATTTAAGTGAAAAAAGGTGTTGACGGCTCCGCAAAAATCCCTACAATGCGCATCCACTTCCAAAGCACTTCTCAACGAAAGTTAAGAGAGAACCTGGTAAGGGTTTTGAATCGTTTGTTCATCATATTTGATAAATAAGCAATCAACAAAAATTTGAAAATACGCTTTTAAAATTAATTGCGAAATACTTCAAAAAACATGTTGACATCAAAACTGGATGACGTACAATTCGCATCCGCTTCGGGCAAGGCTACTAGCCAGTTCCAAGCAAGAAAGATTGAATACCAAGGGCAGCGAATGCGACTGACTCTATCTTTTAACTTTAAGTTAAAAGCTTCTTTAACAATTAGTTATCATGCAATTTGTGTGGGCACTCACATTGAGATTAATTTACATAGTTCTTTGCTTTACGGCGAGAACACATAATTACTTAATGATGAATGAACACACAAACATATTAGTCAGGATTTATTTTAGCGATAAAGAATGATTAGTACGTTTTAGTTATTGCGCTTCGACTTCGGTTGAGGTGTGAGTAACGAAAC
>NZ_JQDZ01000118.1 GCF_000764205.1 Thalassotalea sp. ND16A | reverse complement strand
TAACTTCTGCGTTCTTTAAGCTGCATAATTAATGCTCCTGAACAGGGTTACATTAATTATGAGTCAACGATATGTTTTTCAGCTTATTGCTAAATCGCTAGGGTTACCTTTAATTTGAGTCAATTCGTCCCCTTTGCTAGCCAATTGGTATAGGTAGACGTTAAGCAATTCCCTTACTATAGTTTATAGCAACCGTTATAAATTTCTCTGTCGTTTGCTTAAGTAAAGATGCCAGGCATAATGTTTAAACATTACCATAGAAATTATGATTAACGCTTATTTATCATAGGGGTACAGTAATGGCGAGTGAAAGTAATACGGTCACAGTGTTGTATTACCACCAAAGTGATATGACATCTATCTGTACCGATGTTCTGGAAAATTTAAAAGTAGAGCCTGATAAACGAGTGATTTTTCCTCGCTCCTATCGAGAGGACAAAATTATCATTGCGGTATTAGATGGTAATTGTCATGTCAGGAATTCACTTGGTGACAGATCTCTTTTCTCATAACCAGACATAAGTCTGCTTAAACAAGTTAATCTTAACCAGGATTTTACCACCCTATTGGCAAGTTCGACACTTGCCATGCGCTTCTACGACTTGCTTATTAATGGTAAAACCGCTGGCGTCGGCCATCGCTCGTATCGCTAAATCGAGATTATTCGATTGAATTTCTTCAACCTGACCACAACTGTCACATATTAGTAGCTGTACCGGATGATTGCATTCACTGAAGTGATCACACAATAAGAATGAATTTATTGATTCAATTTTATGAACAAAGCCTTGCGCGGCAAGAAAGTCGAGGGCTCGATAAACCGTTGCCGGCTTGGCGCCAGGGTCCAGAGCTTTCAGCTTATCCAATAAATCATAAGCGCCAATAGCGCCTTCAGTTTCAGCCATCAATAAAAACACTTGTTCACGGGCTGTGGTAAGTCGAGCCCCGTTTTTTTGGCAAGCCTTTTTGGCTTGTTGTAAAAGTAATTGTGAGTTCATGTATCTCTGCTGCAAATTCAATACGTTACTGTTTTCACTAGTGTAACACAGGATGTTTGCCGTGCCACTAGTGTAAACTCTTCCATAAATAGAAGGCTATGCTTTTGTTTATTCATCGATATTACTTTATAATTTTCAGCAATCACCAAAGCCAATAGTGCCCTAATATAAATGAATCAATTTTCCGATAAACTTTCCATTGCTCCTATGCTTGATTGGACCGATCGTCATTGTCGTTATTTTTTACGCCTCTTATCAACTCACACGGTTATGTATACCGAAATGGTAACTACCGGAGCGATATTATTTGGTAAAGGCGATTATTTGTCATATAACCAGGAAGAACACCCCATAGTGTTACAACTGGGTGGCAGCGATCCGAAAGCGTTGGCCGAATGCGCCAGGAAAGCGGAACAATATGGCTACGACGCAATAAATATTAATGTTGGCTGTCCGTCTGACCGGGTACAAAACGGTCGATTTGGGGCATGCCTGATGGCAGAGCCTGAATTGGTTGCTGAATGTGTGCAATCGATGCAAAACGCCGTGTCAGTGCCAATCACCGTGAAGTCTCGCATTGGCATCGATGATCTCGACAGCTATGAGTTTTTGCATAATTTTGTCGATGTGGTCGGCCAGGGCGGCTGTCAGCATTTTATTGTTCATGCTCGTAAGGCCTGGCTCAGTGGCTTAAGCCCAAAACAAAACCGTGAAATTCCGCCACTTGATTATTCACGGGTGTATCAAATTAAACAAGACTTTCACCATTTAGACATTTCAATAAATGGCGGCATTAAAACGCTGGCACAGAGCATAGAGCATTTGCAACACATTGATGGCGTAATGATCGGCAGAGAGGTCTATCAAAACCCTTATATGCTGAGTCTGGCAGACCAGCAAGTATTTGGTGTAGATAAAGCGCAGCTAACGCGTGCCGAGATCATTGATGCCATGTGTGAGTATATAGATAAATGTGTCGCTGATGGTGGCAGAGTTTGGCATATAGTGCGACACATGCTGGGACTATGTAATGGCTTGCCTGGCGCACGTCGTTATCGTCGATATTTAAGTGAAAATGCCGGCCGCGAGGGGGCCGACTCAAGCGTTCTTCGTCAAGCGTTTGCATTAACCGGTACAACAGCCGCCATTGATTAGAGTTAGAGCCTAAGTTTACTAGGCAGGCTGCCCGTTGCTCGAAGCCAATAGCTCGAACCTGCTTATAGCCTAAAGTCGGTACAACTAAATCGTAAATCCCCATATGCGCTAAAGTGCCTTGATATGGGGATTTTCAGACAATGATCAGTCAATGATAAAAAAATGTTAAATAAATTGTAAAAAAACTAAACCTTTTTGCCGTTTGCTGCGACTAAGATATAAATTCAATAAATATTAATAGTCCGGAGGAAATATGTTTTCGTTTGTTGCAATGTTTTTGATCTTAATGTTACCTGGGTTTTGTTTTTTACTGTGTTCTCTAATAGTGACATTCCTTGAGGGCAGTAACCCTACTTTAGAAACAGAGGAATTACCTGCCTTGTAGTTTAGCGTTTCCTAGTACCGCCTGCCTGTTCTCGCATTTTCACATTCTCAATTTGTCACTTTCCTTAACCGCAATGCGGTCATTTCAATTAAAAACTACCCGTATTAAACAATATCAATTCGGCTAAATGTCTGATTTTGCCGAACAATAAATTAACGTGGTTAAATAGACTAAGTTTGTGGTTAAAAATACTAACCTCTAGTTAGTTAATCAAATGTTAAATTATTAGATTAAATTATCGCAAATAAAAAATCTCTTTAAAAACAGCTTGTTAAAAAATAAATCAAACTTGGCACAACACTTGTATTGTATTAATCATTATTAGCAAAAATAGCTAAACAATAAATTAACTAATTAATTTGAATACAAAGTAAAGAGGATTGGATTATGAACAAGTTTACAACTAAAGCATCAGTATTAGCAGCATTATTAACAGCAAGTGTAATGGCAACAACGTCAGCCAAGGCCGATGAACTTATGTCATTAGAAAACACCGTCTCAATGGTGGTAACACAGCAATCTAAGGCAGTGTTCAATCAAGTTACTCAGCAAATCGCAAATAGCATAGAGCAAGAAGTTGGCAATTTTAACATTGATTCATTTTTTGCTTCAGCCAAAGGTGTACCAACGGTGACCATTAGTGAGATGAGCAATAATTCGCAATTTAATGAAGAAGATGATTCTTCAGAAGACTTACCAAAATAATAAGGAGCAACATCATGGGCATGTTCAGCAGATTAACAGACATTATTAACGCCAATATCAACAGCTTATTAGAAAAGGCTGAAAACCCTGAAAAACTAATTCGTTTAATTATTCAGGAAATGGAAGAAACTCTGGTTGAGGTTCGTTCACAAGCCGCAAAAAATATTGCGGAGAAAAAAACCTTAACTCGTCAATTACGTTCATTAGAAGCAAAAGTAGCAGATTGGCAGCAAAAGGCAGAATTAGCCTTAGCGAAAGGTCGTGAAGATTTGGCGCGCAGCGCATTAGTGGAAAAACAAAAAAGTGAACAATCACTAGAGTCTGTCCACGCTGAAATGAGCAGCATCGATGAAATGCTCGATGGCGTACAAAGCGATTGCCAACGTTTACAAGATAAATTGGCTGAAGCCAAGCGTCGCCAGGAATCAATGGTTCTTCGCCAGCAGTCAGCCGAAGTTCGTTTGAAAGCTCGTCGCACAATCGACACTGGCAATATCGATAATGCAATCGCCAAGTTTGAACGTTATCAACAAAAAGTTGATCAGGTTGAAGCGGAAGTTGAAGCGTTCGATTTTGCTAAAAACCAGAGTTTAGAGAGTCAAATTGCTGAGTTAGAAAATCAAGATCTAATCGAGCAGCAATTACAAGAAATGAAGAAAAAAGTAGTTAATGGCTAACGCCATTAACGCTACAACAACAAACAAGCAACAGCAAAGGTAAAGCAGGTAAACGTTATGTTCCCATTTACAATTATTTTCACTTTATGGTTAGTACCAGTAGCCACGTTTTTTATTGGTGCCGGTGTGTTTGGTATCGCTAAGTATATGCATGCTTAGCCAACCAAAGTTAACCATACAAAATTAACTTTAACCTTAGTTAACGACCTATCAGGAGTACATTATGAATTCAAATAAATATCGCGTTGAACGCCCATTAAGTAAAGACTTGGTTCACAAGCAAATTTCTGGTGTTTGTGCTGGCCTCGCCCGTCATTTTGACTTACCACGTTTTGGGGTAAGAGTGGCAGTAGTGGTGTTTGGTTTTATGATGCCAGTGGCAAGTGTTGTTGCCTATGTTGTTGCCGCATTTTTAATGCCTAATCGGCACTAATACCAATTTGATTAATAAAGGGGTCTACTTTTTCATGAGGGAAAACGGATAAATACAAGGCATAAAATTTAGTAAGTAGTTATCCTACTTATCAATTTTATAACGCAGTAGTTATTTGTTTTAGCCATTAAAAATGATCAGTTCATTAGTCAACTTGGTATAAATATACAAAGCACTTACCTTGTTAATCATTTAAGGAAGAAGCGATGACATTTTTTAAATCATTAATTCTGGCAGTATTTGCCACCATCATGCTTACTTATGTGTTTGGCGTAAGCATTATCGAATGGTTTGATATCAGTATTTATAGGGATCAACATCAAGTTGAACCGTTAAAGGCGATTAGTATATCTGCTCTGGTCATGGTGGTGCTTGTGGTGGCAGCGTTAGCGATTGTGTTGAGTGTTTTTGGTACCTTGATTTTTGCCTGTTTGCTGTTGTGTGGCGGCATATTACTGGTGGGTGTTGGCATCTTCTGGCCAATATTTTTTATTGCCATGGTAATATGGCTTTGCACCCGAGAAAAGCCAATCAGCCAATAGCTACGCCAAGTTAAATTCTACTGAAGCGATATAAAAATAAGTAAAAATTGACAATATTTTCAAATAATTCGCTGAATTTGATTGTCGAATGCGGTTAAATAAGAGATTATTCATATATACCTAACCCTTTAATCTCTTGTTGCGGCTTTAATCTATGAAGATTCGTTTCTCTATCGCTGTACTTCTTAGCACTTTTCTTTCATTTAACGCATTTTCCGCGGAACTCTTGGTCAGTGAGCAATATGTTAGAGAAACTATTCCTGGTACGGAGATCAGTTCGGCATATATGATCATTACCAACACTTCTGCCAAAGCGGTTAAACTCACCGCTGTAACTTCAAGTGTGAGTGAGCGCATCGAAATGCACGAGCACGTAATGACTAGCGACATGATGAAAATGCAGCAAGTACAATCTATCATTATCAATGCCGGTGACAATGTTGTACTCCAACCTCATGGTTATCACATTATGATATTTAATTTACAACAGCCGTTAACCGCGAATACTGAAATTAGCATGATGCTACACTTTGATAATCAGCCAAGTATGAAAATTAAAGTCCCAGTGAAAGGGCTGAATAAACCGGCAAAGCGTCATCAACCCTAAAGGATAAGTTATGACTTTTAAGTTTTCGTTTAAATCTATTGCAACCACGACATTTGTCGTGGCCTTTTTGTTTTACCTACTCGGCGTGTTCTGGAGTTTTGAACCCGACACTTTTAATGTCAGAGAGCAAGCTATTGCTGATGCCAAGGCCGCTGGTGTAAAGCCTGTAGTCGGCTATACCACCACCACCACGTTGATCAGGGTTGCAGAAAAAATGCAAGATAAGCCGGGTGGTTATCTTGCCAATGATGTGACTCCGCCTTCAGTGTTTCTGGATAATATTCCCGCTTGGGAATTTGGCGTATTAGAGATGGTACGTGACCTGTCTTTGGTAATGCGGCAATCATTTAGCCGTTCACAGTCGCAATCTTTAGAGAATAAGCATTTAAAAAATGCCCAGCCAAAATTTAATATCGACGCTTATAACTGGGCTATCCCGAGTGCAGAAGGTGAATATAGTTCAGCCATTGATGATTTATATAAATACCGTAACGACTTAGCCGATCCGTTAATTCAAGACGCTCAGTTCTACGCTCGCGCCGATAATTTACGTGACTGGCTAAGAGAAATTGAAAAGCGCTTAGGCAGTTATTCGCAACGCTTAAGTGCCAGTGTCGGCCGAAATCAATTAAATACTGATTTAGCCGGAGACAAAGATGCGCAACAATCTACATTGTCAGCCTCTGCGGTTATTATAAAAACCAGTTGGTGGAAAATTGACGATGTATTTTACGAATCTCGTGGTGCCTGCTGGGCGTTATTGCACATGTTACAGGCCATTGAGGTGGACTTTGCCGATGTGCTCGCGAACAAAAATGCTACCGTTAGTGTCAGTCAAATAATAAGAGAGCTTGAAGCTACTCAAGATACGGTTTGGAGTCCACTTATCCTTAATGGTAGTGGCTTCGGTATTGGTGCCAATCATTCTTTAGTCATGGCCAATTACATTTCTAGAGCCAATGCGGCATTAATCGATTTAAGAGAATTACTAAGTCAAGGATAAAAACAAGATGAAAAAAACAGCTGCGTTAATTGCTACGGCAATGATGTTAACAAGTACGACGGCCTCAGCCGATGCAATCGGTGTCTATGTTGGTGCTCAAGTTTGGGATATGGCCACAGACGGTAGCCATGATGTTGGCATCTTTCAAGACGAATTCAGCTATGATGATGAGACACAAGCTCGTTACTATATTGAATTAGAACACCCGATACCGTTTATACCAAATGCTAAAATTGCCCGTTCCGAGCTAATGTCGCAGGGTACTGAAACAACAGGTTTCGGTGATACTGAAATCGATTTAAGCTACACCGATTACACCTTATATTATGAATTGTTTGATAATGACCTATTTGCCTTTGACTTCGGTATCACCGCCAAGGATCTTAGCGGTGATATTGATGATGACAACTTAGATGAAATTGTTCCTATGCTGTATGCTTCAGCCCAAGTTGGTTTACCACTTACCGGCCTGAGTCTTTTTGCGGAAGGCAATTTCTTAAGCCTTGATGATCATACCTTTGCTGATTATCAAGCGGGTATTGCCTATGCGTTAATCGATAACATGCTTATTGATGTCAATCTTTCTGTTGGTTATCGTGCTGTAACGGTTGATATCGATGATCTTGATGGCATTACCGCCGATCTGGATTTTGATGGTGCCTTTGCCGGTGTTGAAGTGCACTTCTAATCGACCTTAAAAATCACAACAAAGCCCTGATTAGTAGCCTAATCAGGGCTTTTTCATTTTAATATTATCAGTGGCTTAACTGATTATGGTGATTAAGAATAACGATTTTACGTTTTCAATGATAAGTTCATATTCGTTTTTGGAATAAAAAATCGTTATCTATTCTTTTGTGTTTTACTCAATGCTGTTTATCATTTACCCATATTAAATTAGTGTAGAGTTTGGAGCAGCACCATGCTGGTAAAAGCCAATAATGACTTAGGGTCAAGTTTAAGCAGTGACCAACTGCAACAATTACAACAGGTGATTCATCAATATTCACCATTGCAACTTGCCTGGGCAAGCGGTTATCTGGCGGCAAAAAGTGAAACTGCGCCTAGTATTGTCCAGCCACAAGCTGCGGCAAGCCCGGCTGGTAAACTGACGATATTGTATGGTTCACAAACTGGTAACGCTAAAGGTGTTGCAGAACAAGTTCATAGTAGTGCCTTAAGCCAGGGGATCACAGCCACTTTGGTCAATATGAGCGACTACAAGCCTAAAAGCTTAAAAGCAGAAACTCATTTATTAGTGATTGCCAGCACCAATGGCGAAGGCGAGCCACCCGATGATGCGATGGCATTGCATGACTTCTTAAGTTCAAAGCGTGCGCCTAAACTCAACTCATTGCAATATTCGGTATTGGCTTTAGGAGACTCGAGCTATGAGTTCTTCTGTCAAACCGGCAAAGATTTTGATGAAAAATTAGCAAGCCTTGGGGCAAAACGCATTAGCGATCGTATCGATTGTGATGTTGATTATCAAGAGCAGGCGAAAACCTGGCAAGAATCTACGTTGAAACAAGTGGCCGATACGCTTACCAGCAGCACTGCGGAAGTTGTGCATTTACCGTTTGACTCAGTAAATACTGCGGCAAGTGCCAGTGTCTACAGCAAAGAGAATCCATTTGTCGCAACGGTATTGGCGAACCAAAAAATCACCGGTCGCGATTCAAACAAAGTGGTGCAACATATAGAGATTGATTTGAGCGATTCCGGTATCAGCTATCAACCAGGTGATGCCTTGGGTATCTGGCCGGTCAATGATGCTGCGTTAGTCACGCAAATAATTGCTAAGTTAGGCCTGGCTGCTGATGAGACGGTATCGATAAGCAATGAATCAATTGCTTTGCAACTAGCATTAACTGAAAAGCTTGAAGTTACCGGCTTAAGCAAAGCGAGTATCGTTAACTGGGCCAACTTGGCCGACAACGAATCTTTAAACGCATTGTTAACAGATAACGAATCATTACGTGACTTTATTAACAGCAAACAAGTTATCGATTTAATTAGCATATATCCGGCTACCCCAAGTGGGCAACAACTGGTGGATAGTTTAGCGGCACTTACGCCACGTTTATATTCTATTGCTTCGAGTCAAGAAGAAGTCGAAGAAGAAGTTCACTTAACCGTTGGCTTGGTTGAATATTTTGAATCGGCAGAGGCAAATGACGAGCGTCGTTTAGGCACAGCTTCAGGATATTTAATTGAACGCTTGCAAGAAGATGACGAAGTGAAAGTGTTCATTGAACACAACAATAATTTCCGCCTACCAGAAAATCCAGAGACGAAAGTGATCATGGTTGGACCTGGCACTGGCGTTGCACCATTTAGAGCTTTTTTGCAGCATCGTGAAGGCACAGATGCCAATGGCGAAAACTGGTTATTCTTTGGCGATCAAACCTTTACCCAGGATTTCTTATATCAGCTGGAATGGCAAAGTTACCTTAAATCGGGCTTGCTAAATCGCTTAGATGTGGCCTTTTCACGCGACCAGGCAGAAAAAGTATACGTGCAACATAAGCTTATCAAGCAAGGTAAAGAAGTATTTAACTGGTTAGAAAATGGCGCCCATTTTTATATTTGTGGCGACATGCAACGCATGGCCAAAGATGTTCATCAGGCATTAGTAGCAATAGTCAGTGAACACGGCAACAAAACAGCGGAACAAGCTGAAGATTATTTAAAACAATTACGCATTAGTAAGCGTTACCAGAAGGATGTTTATTAATGTCAAACTATCAAAATAACTTAGATGCAACCGATCCTAATGTGGTTAAAGGCAATCTGGCCGTAAACGAAAGAATTAAAGGTGAAAGTAAGCACCTGCGTGGCACCATTAGCGAAGATTTAAATGATGAAATTACCGGTGGTTTTACCAGCGATAATTTTCAATTAATTCGTTTTCATGGCATGTATCAGCAAGATGACCGTGATTTCCGCGGTGAGCGAACCAAGCAAAAGCTTGAGCCGTTACACAACGTAATGTTACGGGCAAGAATGCCAGGTGGAGTAATAACTCCGAGCCAATGGTTGGCGATAGATAAATTTGCCGATGAGCATACCTCATACGGCAGCATTCGCTTAACTACCCGTCAAACCTTCCAGTTTCACGGAGTATTAAAACCAAACATTAAATTAATGCATCAAACGCTAAATTCTATCGGTATTGATTCTATCGCCACCGCCGGTGACGTAAATCGTAACGTGCTATGTACGTCGAACCCGGTTGAGTCGGTCTTGCATCAACAGGCTTACGAATGGGCCACTAAAATCAGTGAGCACCTGTTACCTAAAACCCGCGCTTATGCTGAGGTGTGGTTAGACGGTGAAAAAGTTGAAGAAACTGCAGGACAAGAAGTTGAACCTATTTTAGGCAGTAACTACTTACCCCGTAAGTTTAAAACTACCGTGGTAATTCCACCAGATAACGATATTGATGTACACGCTAACGACTTAAACTTTGTTGCCATTAGTGATGGCGAAAACCTGATCGGCTTCAATGTCTTAGTCGGTGGCGGTTTGGCAATGACCTTTGGTGATGATTCTACTTATCCACGTCGCGCCGATGATTTTGGCTTTATCGAATTGAAAGACACTCTGGCGTTTGCAGCTGCGGTAGTCACCACTCAGCGTGATTGGGGAAATCGAGTAAACCGTAAAAATGCCAAAACTAAATATACGCTAGATAGAGTAGGCATTGAGACTTTTAAAACGGAAGTTGAAAATCGTACCGGCATTAAGTTTGCAGATTCCCGCCCTTATGAATTTACTAACCGTGGTGACAAAATAGGCTGGGTTGAAGGTATCGATGGTAAACATCATTTAACTTTGTTTATCGAAAATGGCCGGTTAAAAGATAACGCCGATGCTGCTCTTAAAAGTGGTGTAAAAGCTATTGCTGAAATTCATCAAGGTGATTTTCGCATGACCGCCAATCAAAATTTGATTGTGGCAAGTGTTGCAGCAGAGCAAAAAGCCGTTATCGAGAAAATTGCCATTGAGCATGGTTTGATTGATGCCAGTCAATCTCAGCAACGTCAAAACTCGATGGCTTGTGTCGCGTTTCCAACGTGTCCGTTAGCGATGGCGGAAGCCGAAAGGTTCTTGCCTGAGTATGTGACGCAAATCGAAGGCTTGCTGGCAAAGCACAACATCAGTGATGAGCACATTATTTTTAGAGTAACAGGTTGTCCAAATGGCTGTGGTCGAGCAATGCTGGCTGAAGTCGGTCTGGTAGGTCGTGGCCCAGACAAATACAACATGTATTTAGGTGGCAACATTGCCGGAACCAGAGTACCAAAACTGTACCAAGACAATATCAGTTCAGCACAAGTATTGACTCATATGGATGAATTAATCGGCTTATGGGTTGCTCATCGAAATGACAATGAATGTTTTGGTGATTTTGTAATTCGCCACGGCATTGTGGCTGAAGTTAAAGTGAGTTCACGGGATTTCCATGGCTAATTTAGCAGTAAACAAGCGTTTTCCGGCAACCTTGCCCGAGTCGTTATTGCAAAGTTGGAATGAGCAGTTAGAAAAAATGACGGCAATCGAGCGACTCGAATGGGCCTTTTCCCATTTACCGGATAATTTTGCCTTAACCTCGAGCTTTGGTATTCAGTCGGCAGTAATGTTGCATATGACTACTCAAATAAAACCGGATATTCCGGTAGTGCTCACCGATACCGGTTATCTGTTTGCAGAAACTTACCGGTTTATCGATGAGTTAACCGAGCGTCTGAACTTAAATTTGCAAGTGTTTCGCGCTGATATCTCGCCGGCATGGCAACGTGCCCGACATGGTAAGCAGTGGGCGCAAGGTGACAGCGATCTTAAGCAATATAATGTCGCCAATAAAGTCGAGCCATTAGAAAGAGGCCTAGATGAATTGCAATCCAACACCTGGTTTTCTGGGGTGAGACGTAGTCAAACCGATCACCGAAAATCATTGCCGGTACTGCAGGTTATTCGTGGCCGCTTTAAGTTCCATCCAATTATTGACTGGACCAATAAAGACGTTCATCAATATTTGACTAAGCATAACTTACCCTACCATCCGCTATGGGATGAGGGCTATGTATCGGTAGGTGACAAACATTCAAGCCAACCGTTAACTCTAGGCATGGATGAACAGGACACTCGCTTTAACGGCATGCAACGAGAGTGTGGTCTCCACACCGACGGCGATGGGATTTAATAACATGCCGCTTCTCGGTAAATAAAGAAAGGCCAGTGTAATTTATACGCTGGTCTTTTTGTTTCTAAAAGCTACGGGCAACTGGCTACGGGCAGCCTGTGTTAGTTTCAAATAATATTTAAATTAACACAATCTGCCAGAAGCCAGAAGCCAGAAGCCCGTAGTTCCAAGTTCCTCGTTCCCAGTTCCTTGTCCCCTACAACACCGGTGCAATGACCAATGACACAATCGCCATCACATTAATCAAGATATTCATCGAAGGGCCGGAAGTGTCTTTAAACGGGTCACCAACGGTATCGCCAACCACCGTTGCCGAATGAGTATCGCTGCCTTTACCACCTAAGTTACCCTTTTCCACGTATTTTTTCGCGTTATCCCAGGCGCCGCCAGCGTTTGCCATCATTAATGCCATCAATACACAGCCTAATAGTGCCCCACCTAGCATGCCGCCTAACGCTTGTGGGCTGATTCCAAAGCCAACAATTACCGGTACACTCACTGCAATAATTCCTGGTAAAATCATTTTTTTCAACGCTGCCGTGGTGGCAATATCAACACAACGAGCAGTATCCGGGTCAGCTTTGCCTTCTAATAAACCGTCAATTTCTTTAAACTGCCGACGAATTTCATGGATCATCTCAAAGGCGGCATCGCCCACTGCGGTCATGGTTAAAGAAGCGATAAAAAATGGCACCATACCGCCAATGAATAAGCCAATTAATACTTGCGGATCCCCCAGGTGAAGAGTGAATCCTGGAATTTTTAAGGTCATGGTTTCCACATAAGCGGCAATAATCGCCAACGCGGCGAGCGCCGCTGCACCAATGGCGAAGCCTTTGCCAATAGCGGCGGTAGTATTACCTAATTCATCAAGAGAATCGGTAATGTTCCGGGTTTCTTCTCCAAGCCCTGCCATTTCGGCAATACCGCCGGCGTTATCAGCAACTGGACCATAGGCATCGATGGCCATCGTGATACCAACGGTGGCTAACATACCTACGGCGGCAATACCTACACCATATAAACCGGCCATTTGTGTTGATGAATAAATGATTGCACAAATCGTTAATATCGGTACCACTACCGACTCCATTCCTACCGAAAGCCCAGTGATCATCACTGTCGCAGGACCGGTTTCACCCGCTTTGGCTATTTTTGTAACGGGAGAACTCGAGGTGTAATACTCGGTGACTAAACCAATAATGATACCGCCTATAGCCCCTGCTAAGACTGCACCCCAGACCTTGGTACTAACCCCTAGAAATTGCACGGTAAAATAGGCGGCAACGATAAATAAGATTGCAGCTGAAATCGTTCCAGCTCGTAGCGCAAGTTCGGCTCTACTCGATGACATCGATTTCACCAATAAAATACCAATAACTGAACAAACTAAACCCACCGAAGCTAGCATTAGCGGTAATGCCATTAATGCAGCCCTGTCTCCTAAAGTTTCAACTGCCATCGTTGAAGCAATGGCTATGGACGCGATCATTGAACCACAATATGACTCAAAAATATCTGAGCCCATACCGGCTACATCGCCAACGTTATCGCCAACGTTATCGGCAATAACTCCCGGGTTTCTTGGATCGTCCTCTGGGATGCCGGCTTCAATTTTACCCACCAAGTCAGCGCCGACATCGGCACTTTTGGTAAAAATACCGCCGCCGACACGAGAGAACAGGGCGACCGATGACGCGCCCATGCCAAAACCGTGAATATAGTGGGTGGTGGTTGGATCGCCACCAAAGTACCAATACAAGGTTCCTAAGCCGATA
Organism: Thalassotalea sp. ND16A; assembly: GCF_000764205.1. Classification (GTDB taxonomy): domain Bacteria; phylum Pseudomonadota; class Gammaproteobacteria; order Enterobacterales; family Alteromonadaceae; genus Thalassotalea_A. The sequence continues at coordinate 6,565 of NZ_JQDZ01000118.1, read as the reverse complement.
AGCCCGAGTGAGGCAACACATAGCCCCATTACCGAACCACCAAAAAACGCGACGGTTAATGCGGGGGCTGCGCCTTTTTCATGGGCGGCATTGGTTGTTCTCACATTCGCTTTGGTTGCGGTAAACATACCAATATAACCGGCTAGTGCTGAAGAAACTGCACCGACAAAAAATGCCAACGCGGTATTCGGGTCGACAAACAAATACAGTAAAACCAGTAACACCGTGGCAAAAATAAATAGCATCTTATATTCTCGATGCATAAATACCATGGCACCGAGATGAATTTGATCGGCGATTTTTTTAAGCGCCTCGCCACCAGCATCGTATGATTTGATTATATTATAAAGAATGAACGCAAAGATAAGGCCTGCAATACCAAGAACAGGAGGCAGGTATAGTAAATTTTCCATAAAATCCTCATTATTATTTTTATTAACCGCACATTTAGCAATGGCGATTTATTTTTGTCTGTTTTCAACCCATGCATACCAGCATTAATACTGTAAAAGATTAATGCTATTTTGCATTACCGAAGAGACAACTTAACAATGCGGTTTATGTGGCTAGGCAAATACTGGTTGAATTATATTAGTGATTGAAATCATCAATATTGCCGAATATAAGCAGCTATCAACGCTGTTTTTTATCAGCGCTAGTTTAACATTACTCTTAGTCACCACAAAAGTGTAGTGCAAGATGTTAAATAATAATTTTTGAAGCGCTATAAATCGTGTTTTTTTAGTCCATTAGTCTAAAGTTTTTAATTATTTGTGCATTTTAGCGGCGAAAAAGTCGAATTTAAATTTCAACTCGTTATAATAACGCCAATTTTAAAATATCGTCAAAATGGGAAGAGCCATGAGCCTTAATAGTGTACCAGCGGGTAAAAACCTACCTGAAGAAATTAACGTAATTATTGAAATTCCAGCACATGCTGATCCGGTAAAATACGAAGTAGATAAAGAGTCAGGAGCAATCTTTGTTGATCGTTTCATGTCAACTTGTATGCATTACCCAACTAACTACGGTTATGTACCACATACGTTATCTCTTGATGGTGACCCGGTAGACGTATTGGTACCTACACCATTCCCATTATTAGCGGGTTCAGTAATTCGCTGTCGCCCAATTGGTGTATTAAACATGACCGATGAGTCAGGTGAAGATGCGAAAATTTTAGCGGTTCCAGTAGATAAATTATCTACAATTTACCGTGGCATCAACGAAGCTACGCAAATGCCTGAGTTATTATTAAACCAAATTTCTCACTTCTTCGAGCACTATAAAGATTTAGAGCCGAGCAAGTGGGTTAAAATTCAAGGTTGGTCTGACGCGAAAGCTGCACGTGATGAAATCGTTTCAAGCGTAAAACGTTATGAAGAAACTGAAGATAAACCAGCATTCTAATTGCTCGTTCTCTTCGAAATAACCCGCTTCGGCGGGTTTTTTTATGCCTAAATTTTGATTTTTTTAATTGCACTTCTTTACTTTGTTCGTTTAAAAAATGAATTTAAACAGTGGATTTAAACAGTTGTTTGAAAAAATGGTTGCTTTGCTGCAACAGACAAGGCAAACTCAGACATCGATAAATTTAAGCTATCCATTAATCATCCAGTCTGGTTTATTGTTGATAGCAAAATAACTTTTCAATAAATTTTATTTAGAGCGAGGGAGTTTCAGCATGATATATCAAGGCAATTGCCTATCTGCCCAATTACTTGACGACGGTATCGTTGAGTTATGTTTCGATTCAAAGGGCTCAGTTAATGCGTTAAATATTGCAACGTTAGCAGAATATAAAAGCGCTATTACCGCCATTGCAGAATGCAGTGATGCCAAAGGGGTTATTGTTACCTCGGCGAAATCTACGTTCATAGTTGGTGCCGACATTACTGAATTTACCGAGTTATTTAAAACTCCTGATGAAGCAATCGCCGGTGTGTTTAAATCAAGCAGTGACATCTTTGATATGTTCGAAGACTTAAACATGCCTACCATTGCCGCCATTAATGGTTTTGCCTTAGGTGGCGGTTGTGAAACTACCTTAGTTTGTGATTACCGAGTTGCAGATACCAATGCCAGTATCGGTTTACCGGAAGTCAAATTAGGATTAATGCCTGGTTTTGGTGGCACAGTGCGCCTTCCTCGTATTATTGGCGTAGACAATGCGCTTGAATGGATGACAACAGGCAAGGCGTATAAGGCCCAACAAGCTCTAGATTTTAGAGCTATAGATGCCGTAGTCGCACCAGAGAATTTAAAATCTGCGGCTATTGATATGCTAAAAGATGCCATTGCTGGCAAACTTGCCTGGCAAGCTAAGCGTCAAGAAAAACTAGAGCCGGTATTATTATCTGACATTGAACATGTGATGAGTTTTAATACCGCCAAAGGCATGGTTTTTGCCAAAGCTGGTAAACACTACCCGGCACCAATGGCGACGGTAAACCTGTTAGAAAAATCAGTTAAGCTTGATCGCAGCGCTGCCATGTTATTAGAAAATGATGCCTTTGGTAAATTGGCCAAAACCGATGCCTGTGCCGCGCAAGTTGGCTTGTTCTTAGCCGACCAGGTAGTAAAAGGCAAAGCCAAAAAAGCCGGTAAAATGGCTACTAAAAAAGTTGAACGGGCTGCCGTATTAGGTGCCGGTATTATGGGCGGTGGTATTGCTTACCAGTCGGCTTATAAAGGTACGCCGATTGTGATGAAAGACATTAACAATGCGGCTCTAGATCTGGGCTTAACCACTGCCGCTGGTATTTTAACCAAGCAAGTCGAAAAAGGCCGGTTAAATGCCAAGAAAATGGCGCAAACGCTAAACAACATTACGCCAACGCTTACCTATGACAGCATTAAAGATGTCGATATTATCGTTGAGGCTGTTGTTGAAAACCCGAAGGTGAAAGCCGCAGTACTGAAAGAAGTTGAAGCCAATGTGAGTGACGACACGGTGATTACCTCGAATACTTCAACAATTTCAATTGACCTTCTTGCACAAAGCATTGCCAAGCCTGAGCGTTTTTGTGGCATGCATTTCTTCAACCCGGTAAACAAGATGCCATTGGTTGAAGTCATTCGCGGTAAAGATACTTCCGATGATACCGTTGCCGCGGTTGTTGCCTATGCCGCGAAAATGGGGAAATCCCCAATTGTGGTTAATGACTGTCCTGGCTTTTACATCAACCGGGTGTTATTTCCTTACTTTGCCGGTTTCAGTCAACTGTTACTCGAAGGCGCTGACTATACCGCGGTAGATAAAGTGATGGAAAAACAATTTGGTTGGCCAATGGGTCCGGCATATTTACTCGATGTTGTTGGCTTAGATACCGCCGATCACTGTACGGATGTAATGGCGAGTGGTTTCCCAACCCGTATGCCTAAACAAGAGAATGATCCAATAAAAGCGCTGTATAGTGATAATCGCTTTGGTCAGAAAAATGGCATCGGTTTTTATGAGTACTCAAAAGATAAGCGTGGCAGACCACAAAAAGTGGCAAGTGAATCAAGTATTGAATTGATGTCTGCTATGTGTGCTGAGACCTGCAGTTTTGACAAAGAAGAAATCATTGCCCGTTTGATGATTCCTATGGTTAACGAAACTATCCGCTGTTTAGAAGAAGGCGTTGTCGATACCGCGGCTGAAGCTGACATGGGCTTAATTTACGGTTTAGGCTTCCCGCCATTTAGAGGCGGCCCAATTCGTTACCTTGAAACTGTCGGCTTGCAATCATTTATTGATACCGCCGATAAATTTGCCCACTTAGGGGAAATTTATCAAGTAACCGATGGCCTGAGAGAAATGGCAAAATCGGGCAAGTCTTATTTTAATACCGATGTTAAAACAGCTAAGTAGAGCGGAGAATTATTATGAATGAAGTAGTTATTGTAGATTGTATTCGCTCTCCTATGGGGCGTTCAAAAGGCGGTATTTATCGTAACGTACGAGCGGAAGAGTTATCTGCTAGTTTAATGGCACAAATTTTACAGCGTAACCCTAAGCTAGATCCCGCCGATATTGAGGATGTGATCTGGGGGTGTGTTAAGCAAACCAAAGAACAAGGTTTCAATATTGGCCGAAATGCTGCATTGCTTGCAGGCCTACCAAAATCTGTTGCCGGGGTAACCGTTAACCGCTTATGTGGCTCTTCCATGCAAGCATTACACGATGCTTCTACCTCTATAATGGCGGGTATGGGTGACGTGTTTTTAATTGGTGGCGTAGAACACATGGGTCATGTGCCGATGATGTATGACGTCGATTTCGCCCCCGCGATGGCAAAATATATGGCCAAAGCTGCAGGTAATATGGGTTTGACCGCTGAGCTCCTTGGTCAACAACATGGTATTAGTCGGGCAATGCAAGATGAATTTGGTGCCCGTTCGCATCAGCGTGCCTTTATGGCACAACAAGAAGGTCGCTGGGCCAATGAGATCGTTGGTATTGAAGGCCATGATCAAACTGGTGCATTAAAGGTAATTACTGAAGATGAAGTGATTCGTCCTGAATGTACTGTTGAAAGCCTATCGACACTGCGCCCGGTATTTGATCCGGTTAATGGCGCTGTGACCGCCGGTACATCATCTGCAATTTCTGATGGTGCCAGTGCGATGTTAGTAATGTCGGCTAAGAAAGCCAAAGCGTTAGGCTTAACGCCACGAGTAAAAATTCGTGGCATGGCTGTCGCTGGTTGCGATCCTGCAACTATGGGCTTTGGTCCGGTTCCGGCAACTAAAAAAGCACTGAAACGTGCAGGCCTAACTATTGCGGATATTGATTTGGCTGAATTTAACGAAGCATTTGCTGCACAAGCATTATCGTGTATTAAAACATTAGGAATGCTTGATGTAATGGATGACAAGATTAACCTGAATGGTGGGGCAATTGCATTAGGTCACCCATTAGGCTGTTCAGGTGCCCGTATTTCAACAACATTAATTAATTTAATGGAAGCGAATGATGCCAATATTGGTTTGGCAACTATGTGTATCGGTTTAGGCCAGGGTGTAGCGACAGTCTTTGAAAGAGTTTAATGAAGGTTAATAACCTTCACTTCTAAATAAAACAGGGAAGCATAGCTTCCCTGTTTTGTAGTTTGTACTTATACCCGGCAGGCAAGGAGCCTTTAGAGGGGGATTGTTTAATTTGCTTTCACCAATAAATCTTTACTGGCTCCTGCTTTAATCGCAACTTCTATTGCGACTTCTTCTGGTAATCCGGCTTTAATAGCTTGATCAATTATTGAACGAGTGTGCTCTTTATCAAGAGACTGTACCGCCACCTCTATTACTGCATCACTATGCTCTGGGTTATTGCTAAAAGCATTGCTCAGCAATGACATAAATTTTTGTGGCAATGTTTTAAATGCCATCGCTAATATGCTGCCAAAATCATCGGGATACTCTTCAGTAGTAGAATTAACAATACTATTCGCCATAACTGGTTGAGTTTCTAATGCGGTAATGAAAATGTGATCTCTGTCTTCAGGGTGCAGTTTACTGGCAACAAGCACGATGTCGTTAGCGTACGCGGGCTCTGCTTGAATTGCTGCTTTAATTATTTGATCACAACTGGCAACTTCATGCTGTAAGGCAAGTTTGATCACATCTTCACTATACTGTGGGTTAGCAGCAATAGCGCCTTTGATCACTTGTTTATATTTATTGGGGTAGTTTTGAAATGCGATATCGATGATCGCTTCTTCCAATTCTGGATAGCGTTTAAGTAAACTACTCACACTTCTGGCAACTGAAATGTTTTTATCAGTGTACTTTGTCAGCAGTTTTTCTAACAGCTTGTCTTGTGAGTCTGAGTTGTTTGCATGTACCGGAGTGCATAAAACAGCCAGAGATATAATGAGAATTAGCGCTTTCATAGTATTCACTTGAATTGTTGTTATAGTTTTTGAGCTTATATCTAACTATAAGTTCAAAAAACATGCAATGCCATTTAACGCAAAAAGGTTAACATCATAGGAAGAATGTTTCTTTTTGTAACCAAAATCAACCAATCGTCTGGTTTTTAAACGATATTAAAGCTTTTTTAAACTATATTAAAATTAATTGAAAAAAGGTGTTGACGGCTCCGCAAAAATCCCTACAATGCGCATCCACTTCCAAGGCACTTCTCAACGAAAGTTTAAGAGAGAACCTGGTAAGGGTTTTGAATCGTTTGTTCATCATATTTGATAAATAAGCAATCAACAAAAATTTGAAAATACGCTTTTAAAATTAATTGCGAAATACTTCAAAAAACATGTTGACATCAAAACTGGATGACGTACAATGCGCATCCGCTTCGGGCAAGGCTACTAGCCAGTTCCAAGCAAGAAAGATTGAATACCAAGGGCAGCGAATGCGACTGACTCTTCTTTTAACTTTAAGTTAAAAGCTTCTTTAACAATTAGTTATCATGCAATTTGTGTGGGCACTCACATCGAGATTAATTTACATAGTCCTTCGGGACACATAATTACTTAATGATGAATGAACACACAAACATATTAGTCAGGATTTATTTTAGCGATAAAGAATGATTAGTACGTTTTAGTTATTGCGCTTCGAC
>NZ_JQDZ01000117.1 GCF_000764205.1 Thalassotalea sp. ND16A | reverse complement strand
GAAAATCCTGAGCATTACCTCCCTTGGAACTACCAACAAAATCAAGAGATAACTCAGTCATAGACTGGGTTAGCGCCATTCTAAATAACTCAACTTGCCATGTCACACTATCCCGCCGTAAGCTCACATTAAATCGCATGGCTTTGTTGGTAGTATGAGTAAAAAAGGTTGCTGCTGGGATAATGCCGTTGCAGAAAGTTTCTTTGGCAGCTTGAAACAAGAACGAGTTCATTGGCGCAATTATCAAACACGCTATGCTGCTCAGCAAGATATATTGAATTACATAACAATGTGGTACAACAGTCGTCGCCTACATTCTTATCTGGATTACCAAAGTCCAAATAACTTTGAAGCGATGATAAACAATTTAGATATGGTTGCTTAACTGGGGTGACTGAATTTGGTTGACCAGGTCAGGCTAATTGAATATATACCGAGATAAGCACAAGTCTGGGCTGACTGAAATAAGCCTGTTTGGGTTGAATTTAATGCAAAAGCGATTTAATACAGGCTTTAATAAAAGCCATTATCACAAAGTAAAAATGACGTAAAAAAAGATCAGCACTAAAAGCTGGTTAGCGCTTCACCTTGATAACAGCGGCGATTTAACAGCGCATCTAATGCTGGTATGTTATCTGATAATACTATGTTGCCATGGGTGTTGTTGAACACTTAAAATACAATAACAGGACAAATTATGACAATTTGGAAATTAATAACCATTAGTTTTATTACTTTTACTTTAATAGCGACCGCAAATGCGGCTCCAATTACGCCCTCGTGGGAGTCTAATTATGGCGTGTTGAGTGACTTAAGCGATGATGATGATAACAATGAACTATTTGACTTAGGCTTCGATTTTACCTTTTATGGTACTGATTATGATGAAGTTTATGGCTCAACTAATGGTAGTCTTTTTTTTGATGATGAGGAAGATTACGGAATAGGTAGTGACATAGAAGATAGTTACGGACCAATGATTGCGGCTTTCTCTGCCGATCTTTGTCCAGAGTGTGACAGTGATAGTGAAATTTATACAAACACGCTTGGAACTGCTGGTGATATGAGATTTATAATGACCTGGCTTAATGTAATCGATTATGAGGAAGAGCTTTATAACAGTTTTCAAGCTATTCTATTTGAGAGTGGCTCAATTCAAGTTAATTATTTAGAGCTTAATGGTAGTGGTCAAGATAATGGCGATGATGTTATTGGTGTTTCCTCTGGAAATGGAACAAACTTTAATTACTTTATTGCAGATGATGGTAATGACAACGGTATCTACCCAAATGGTCAATCGTTTTTATATAATTGGAATGCAGGCTCCGCGAATTATGACCTAGCCGTTGAAAACCTTTCTACATCTACTGTTTCTGTACCTGAGCCTTCTACCCTAGCTATTTTCGTATTAGGATTTATGGGGTTAGTATTACGTCGCTTTAAGAATTAATCTTATTTTATAGATGTTACACTAGGCTGAGATGATGAACCTTAAATTTTAAGCCAAATCATGATCAAATAGACTCCTTATCCATAGGAGTCTACAACCCTGTCTATTTTTACCCCTTAGTTTCTGGCATCTCTTTTATTTTTACCACCGCCATAACTAGTTCATAAGCTCATGATGCTTCTTAATACTATTAAGTACTATATTCTCTTAAAAGATATAACTAGATAATGGAATGCTTCTTTAAAGAATCAAAAGCTGAAAAGCCTGACTCTTATTTGCATATTCCGGAGCATCGTGAACAGTCATTCCGGCCCATCGTGAACACCTATTCTGGTTTAACGTGAACAGTCATTCCGGTTTCATCGTGAACACTTTTTCATGATTTTCCGGAATCGGTGTTCA
>NZ_JQDZ01000116.1 GCF_000764205.1 Thalassotalea sp. ND16A | reverse complement strand
GCAGCAGGACAAGAAACGGTGCCCAACTTGCTGTTTAATTATGCGGGCATTACCAATATAGCTGCTACGCATACAGGCTTTAAAGCAATTAACAGTGAAGTACTGGCTGTAAATCAGCCCGATTTTTTAGTGGCGCCAGCGCATGTTGTGCAAAGCCTTGGTGGGAAACAAGCCTTTTGTAAACAGCCTACACTTCGTTTATTAAAAGCAGCGCAAGAGTGTCAGTTACTGGTCATGGACAGCTTACTTTCACTGGGCATGTCGCCGCGTATTTCAACTGCGATTCAAGCATTACATGAGTATAAAACACGCTTATGAGCACGTTAACTTTGAATCGTTTTAACGCCATAACACTGAGTAACCCGCATAAGTGGATGCTATTAAGTTATGGCTGCATTTTTGCTTTAGCATTACTTAGCATAGGCTATGGGGCCGCAGGATGGGATTGGCGCTTAGCTATTGCATGGCTAGCTCCTGAACATTTTAGTCAATTTGATGCGCTACAAATCAAGGTGGTTACACAAATACGCCTGCCTCGTTTTGTCCTTGCAGTGATGGTAGGTTTAGTACTTGCACAAACAGGGGCTGCAACCCAAGCGCTATGTCTTAACCCGCTTGCTGATCCCTCTATTATTGGTATAAGCGCAGGCGCTGCAATGGTTGCGGTTGCTTTTATTGCCCTTAGTGCAGAATTGAATTTTACCGCTCAACACTACTTACCTTATGCCTCATTTTTGGGCGCATTATCAGTAACGTCGCTGGTATATTTAGTCTCAATACAACAAAAACAAATTAATATCAATACGCTTATATTAGTCGGTGTCGCTATTAATGCATTGGCATTTGCTGTTATTGGGTTATTAAG
>NZ_JQDZ01000115.1 GCF_000764205.1 Thalassotalea sp. ND16A | reverse complement strand
GAAAATCCTGAGCATTACCTCCCTTGGAACTACCAACAAAATCAAGAGATAACTCAGTCATAGACTGGGTTAGCGCCATTCTAAATAACTCAACTTGCCATGTCACACTATCCCGCCGTAAGCTCACAATCGTTTATATCAGCACTAACCCAGCGTTTACTTTTCTACTGAAACATACTATTTCATTGAGAACGGGTATAACTGGAACGGTATATTATCATTTAATAGACCATTTGGTAATTTTATGTCCCTGTAATGCGTACCATAAAATAATCAAGTAACAAGGCAACATGATCCAATATGCATTTTGTGAATTACCCGTAGATTCAACTAAATAGCCGTATAACAGAGGCATTAATGCGCCACCAGAAATCCCCATGATCAATAACGCAGACCCAGTACTGGTATGCTTACCTAAGCCATCTAATGCCATAGGCCAAATAGCAGGCCAAACAAGCGCATTAGCAAAACCTAATAAAGCGACATAAAGCACCACATTCGGAATTTCAGGCGCGCCCGTCCAGAAAAATAGAGTATTCCAAACACTCACACTGTCGACCGAGGCAGTTAATAATAATATCGTTAATACAATACCTAAGGCACCTGAGAGTGCTAACGCGGTTTCTTGACTAATAAATCGTGGTATTACCACCATGCCAATAAGATATGCTGCCACCATAAATGTCATAGTATAAGACGTCAGTTGACCAAAGTTAGTCACCCCCATCTCCTGACCAAATAAGGCAATAGTATCCCCAGCGATGACTTCAACACCAACATAAAAAAACAAGGTTAAGGCACCAAAAATTAATTGCGGGAAGTGTAAGATAGCCCATTTACTATCACCGTCATTTTCATCACTTTCAAGTACCGGCTCAGGTAAAGGAGCGAATTTTATTACTAGCGCTAAGATAGCCAATACTATTGCCATGATGATATAAGGAGTCACTAAGCGACTGGACAAGTCCATGAGTGCAGCATTACGCTTTACTTCATCAAGCGTAGCTAAGCGTGTTTCATCAAACTGAGACATATCACTTAACACAAAAGCTGTAAAAACAATGGGAGCAATAATACCCGCACCTTTATTTAACAAACCCATAATACTGATACGTACTGCTGCGGTCTCTTTTGGACCTAACAAGACAATGTAAGGATTAGCGGCTGTTTGCAACATGGTTAAACCGGAGGCGAGAATAAATAACGCCACTAAAAATATGCTATACATACGTTCTTGGGCTGCGGGGATAAAAATAACAGCACCGACCGCCATCACCAACAAGCCCAACACCATACCATTTTTATATCCGGTTCGTTTCAATACTGCCGATACTGGCAAAGCCATAACGGTATAAGCAATATAAAAAGCCATAGTAACTAAATAAGCCTCCATGTGGTTGAGTTCACAAGCAATTTTTAAAAAAGGGATTAAAGAGCCATTTAGCCAAGTGACAAAACCAAAGACAAAGAATAGCCCACCAACGATGGCCATAGGGATCAAGCTAGATTGTCTAGCCTGTGTATTATCATATGTAGCGTCCATATTTCTTCTCAACTCGTTAATTACAAGACAATTTATTAATAATTCATGGTTGCAATTATTTAATAAATCCAATTTTACTATCACATCAACTTTCGGTTGGTTTTATTTAGTAAAACGAAAACCTTTGAAAGAATGCTTTATTCTGCTAGTATGTTATCAGACAAGAAGACATCTTAGCAAGAGACCGAAATATGAGCGACGATAATAATGTTAAGTAGCATTGAACGACATAATGAAATTCTTAGGCTAGCCAGTAAAACAGGCAAAGTGTCTGTCGATGAACTTGCACATTTATATTCAGTGTCAACTGTGACTATTCGAAATGATTTAAACTCCCTTGATAACAAGGGCTTGCTGGTTCGTTCAAGAGGTGGTGCCATTTTACCTACGGGCTTTATAAAAGAATTATCGATTGGCCAAAAACAAACTAAAAACCAGGCGATAAAACAGCAACTTGCCACCGAAGCGGCAAAATTGATCTTCGATGGTGACGCTATTATCTTGGACTCTGGCACCACAACAGAAGAAATTGCCTTGCAACTTTGCAAACATAAGCAATTGAAAGTATTAACCAATGGTTTAAATGTTGCCGCTAAACTCGCTCAAATTGTCGATATTGAAATAATGGTCACTGGCGGTACCTTACGACAAAAATCTTTATCATTTTTTGATGATAAAGCAGAAAGCAGTTTACAACATTGTCACTTTGATAAAGTCATACTTGGTGTTGATGGCTTTGATTTAGCGGCCGGTATCACCACACACTTTGCGCAAGAAGCCAGCTTAAACCGTTTAATGTGTGAAAAATCATCCCAAATTATTGTTGTCACGGATTCATCTAAATTCGGTAAACGTAGTTGTTACATTGTTCAAGCATACAACAAGGTTAGCACTGTCATTACCGACAAAGGCATTCCCGCTGAATACAAAAAGGCATTCACGCTTGCAGGCATTCAATTAATTATTGTCGACGAGTAAAGAAACTAGCGACCTCCTAACTGATTAAGGAATAAAAATGAAAGAAATAATAGACGTTCTTAAAGCAAATCGAAACGGTGAAAATTGTGGCATATATGCAATATGCTCTGCTCACCCACTTGTTATAGAAGCTTCCATCGAGCAAGCATTAGCCGATGACTCACCAATTCTAATTGAGGCGACCGCCAACCAAGTCAATCAATTTGGTGGTTATACCGGCATGTTACCAGCAGACTTTCTAGAGTTTATTGGCAAAATAGCAGACAGCAAGGGTTACCCACGTGAACGTATCATTCCTGGTGGTGATCATTTAGGTCCAGTCTGTTGGGTTGATGAACCAGCCGAATCAGCGATGGCTAAAGCAGAAGAGTTAATTAGAACCTATGTCGCTGCCGGCTTTAAAAAAATTCATTTAGATACCAGCATGGGCTGCGCTGATGATCCACAATGTTTACCTGATGAAGTTGTCGCAGAGCGAGCGGCATTATTATGTGCTGTTGCCGAAAAAACCGCGATTGACACCTTTGGTAAGTCTGATCTAGTTTATGTAGTGGGCACAGAAGTGCCTCCTCCAGGTGGCGCGGCCGAAGAAATTGAAGAATTAGAATTAACCCCGGTAAGCCGAGTAAAACAAACGTTAGCTTTACATCAAGATGCTTTTGCAAAGCTTGGGCTAGAAGATGCGTGGCAACGTGTTATTGCGTTAGTTGTGCAACCTGGTGTTGAATTTGATCATACTAGCATCATCGACTACGAGTCAGAAAAAGCACAAGCACTTAAAGCGTGTGTAACAACGCTGCCAAATATTGTTTATGAAGCGCATTCTTCTGATTACCAAAATGATGAAGCCTATGTAGCCTTGATTAAAGACCATTTTGGTATTTTAAAAGTAGGCCCGCAATTAACGCTAGCCATGCGCGAAGCGATTTTTGCATTATCCTATATAGAAGATGAATTAATCCCGGTAGAGCAACGCTCATGTTTACGTGAGGTATGCGAGCAAGAAATGCTTGAAGTACCAAAAAATTGGCAGCGTTTTTACCCTGTACCTGCGAGTAAAGGCACACTTTATCGCCGCTATAGTTACAGCGATAGAATTCGTTATTACTGGTGTCAACCTCGCATACAAGAAGCCGTTGATTGCTTGTTTGACAACCTAACCAACTCAGGTATTCCTTTACCGCTAATTAGTCAATTTTTACCGGAGCAATACCGTGCCATTAGAAATAACGACTTAACGGTAACCCCTGAAGAGTTAGTCAAAGCTAAAATAAAACAAGTGACAGAATCATACGCTCAAGCGTGCTGGAAACAGTAAAAAATACAGCACAAGTAATCAGATTAATGAATGGTTGAACTTCAACCAGGGTGACGCTTCAACACAAGAGGCTAGATTGAGCAATAACAGGTGTGCGCTAGAAAACCATAATGTTATTGCTATTTAAGCTATTGAAAAACCACCTAGTTTTTCTGGTTGCATAATCATTACGAAAAATAATCAACCAATTTAGGAATCCCCATGACAACATTATTAACCTACACTGAAGACGCATTAAAAGCTCAAAATGGCTATTGGACAGCGAAAGAAATCTGTCAGCAACCTCGTATATGGCGTGAAGCAGCAGCAAATGTTGATAGCAATAGAGCTGACATTAATGCTTGGTTAGCACCATTGTTAGCGCAATCAGATTTACGTATTATTTTAACAGGTGCTGGCACCTCAGCTTATGTTGGTGATGCAATAGCACCACATTTAAGCCAACAAACAGGCCGTTTAGTTGAAGCGATCAGCACCACAGATATTGTCAGTAATGCACCACAATATTTATTAAAAAACATTCCAACGCTAGTTATTTCTTATGGCCGCTCAGGCAATAGCCCAGAAAGTGTTGCCGCTGTTAAATTAGCCGATCAAGTCGTTGATAATTGTTATCACTTAGTGATCACCTGTAACCCTGAGGGCGCGTTAGCGACTAATGCTCAAGGTCAAGATAATGCCTTCTCATTATTAATGCCTGAAGGCACACTGGATCAAAGCTTTGCCATGACCAGCAGCTTCACCTCAATGCTTGTTAGTACCTTAGCCATTTTTGCACCACAAGCAGAGCAAGTGGAAATTGCCGCACAATGGGCAGAAGGCTTTATCACTAACAATGTTGAAGCGCTAAAAGAAAAAGCAACCTTGTCAACGCAACGTTTAGTCTTTTTAGGCGCCGGTGGTTTACAAGGTATTGCGCGAGAAGCCGCTCTTAAAGTGCTTGAACTTACCGCTGGACAAGTACTAAGCTATTGTGAAAGTCCATTAGGCTTTCGTCATGGACCAAAATCATTAATGGATGAAACCACTGAGGTTATCTTCTTCTCGTCAAGCGATGATTATACTAAACAATATGACCAAGACTTATTGGCTGAATTACATCGCGATGATCAAGCGTTAGCCATTACTACCTTAACCAAAGAAAGTTTTGCGCACTCAGAAGAGCTTATCGATGTTTGGGCCGGTTTACCTTATATTCTTTATTGTCAAATACTTGCATTTTTCAAGTCAATGCAAGCAAATATTACACCTGACAATCCATGCCCTACAGGTGAAGTAAACCGTGTGGTTCAAGGGGTGACTTTATATCCTCTTAAAGCTGAGTAAAGGTTGTTCTCATGTTACCAACAAATAGACAAAAAATTTCACCTCTGCATTATGGTTTAGATATTGGAGGTACCAAAATAGAAATTGGTATCTTCAACTCTGAATTAACCATGCTTGAGAGTTGGCGTATCGAAACGCCTACGCAGAACTATGATGAATTTCTTGATGCCATTCATGGGCTAATTAAACAGGCTGATGAACTAAGCGGACAACGCGGCAGTATTGGCATTGGTATGCCGGGCATCATTGATAATGAAAATAAAGTCAAATCTGCTAACGTTCCTTGCGCGACAGGGAAATTTATCGTGCAAGATTTACAAAAACGTGTCGGTCGAGAAATATCCATTGCTAATGATTGTCGCTTGTTTGCGCTGTCTGAAAGTTATGGTGGCGCTGGCGATAATCAACCTGTCGTTTACGGTGCTATTATTGGCACAGGTGCTGGCGGCGGACTATGCATTAATGGCAAGCTGTTACAAACCGCTAATAACATTGCCGGTGAATATGGTCATATAGCAGCTTCAGGGAAGCTATTACAGCAATATAACTTACCCGTTCGCGATTGCGGCTGTGGTTTACGGGGCTGTATTGAAAGCTATATTGCAGGCCCAGGTCTTGGTTGGCTCTATAAGTTTTTTGGTGCTAGCACTGAAAGCACAACAGAGTTCGTTGAGCAATTACGAAAAGAAAACCCTATTGCCCAAAAAACATTCGACTGTTATATGGATTTATTAGGGTCGTCTTTTGCGTCTCTCGTGCTTTACTATGATCCCAATGCTATCGTGGTAGGTGGTGGTCTTTCAAAAATTGATGAAATTATTCAAGCATTACCTAAAGCCATTGAACAACATTTATTTAAAGGTGTAACGTCACCGCTGATAAAACGCGCCGTTTTTGGTGATGCTAGCGGTGTACGTGGTGCTGCTATTTTAGGAAAACAACATGATATTACCTAACCAATACTACATACGCGCTAAGCAGGTATTTAGTGAAGAAGCTATTTTAGATGATCACTTTGTACTGATCACCGATGGCATCATTGCGTCGATTGATAAAAGTGCTGACGCTAATATCCCTGTCTTTTCTTTTGACAATTGCCAACTACTACCAGGATTTTTAGATTTACATATCCATGGTCGAGAAGGCTGCGATATTATGGATGCTAAACGTGAATCCATTGAAACCATATCAACTTCGTTAGCTAAGCATGGGGTTATTGGCTTTCTTGGCACCACAGTAACCTCTACTTGGGACAATACGTTAGCCGCCTTTAGTACTATTGGTGAAGCCTATCAAAACCAGCCTAGTGGCGCGCAGGTATTAGGTGCCTACAACGAAGGGTTATTTTTTACCGAAGATCATAAAGGTGCTCACGATGAAAAGTACTTTTTACCTCTGAGTAAAGACAATATAGATGCCATCATAGCGGCTTCTCAAGGTGCATTAAAGGTCGTTGCCTTAGCACCAGAGCTGCCTGATTCTGAAGATATTATTAAATACTTAACCAGCAAAGGCATCAAAGCCATGCTAGGTCATACTAATGCCAATTATCAACAAACTTGTGATGCTTTACACTCAGGAGCCTGCGGTGGAGTACACGTATTTAATGGTATGAAAGGCATTCATCATCGTGATCCTGGTTGCGCTGGTGCGGTATTATTAGAAGAAGATGCTTACGTTGAAGTGATCGCTGATGGCGTTCATCTACACCCTGCAATTTTACAACTAATTTATCGATTGAAAGGCGCAAAAAAAATGGGGCTGATCAGTGATTGTATTGTTGCTGGCGGCATGAAAGATGGTACCTATCGCTTAGGTATGTTAGACGTAAAAGTGCTTGAAGGCGTTGCTCGCACTGAAAGTGGTTCACTCGCGGGTAGTACGTTAACCCTGGAAAAAGCGATTGCTAATTTAATATCACTTGCTGATATCCCTCCGCTTGAAGCCGTTCATATGGCAAGTTTGATCCCCGCTGAGTTCTTAAATGTTCAAGACTCATTAGGCAGTATCAAAGTAGGAAAAAGAGCGTGCATGACGCTAGTTGATAACAACTTTCAAGTGCAGGCAACGATAATTGATGGAACCGTTGCCTACTGCAACGAAGAAACTGAAACAAGTAAATAGCGCTGATATCCGTAACCATTCAAAGTGCTCGATTTCAGTGGGAATTAAAATGCCTTTAGGCAAGGAGAATAATGTAAACATAGTCACTCTATGTTTACATTATTTACCGCAGCATAAAGTCATTTTAACCCCATCGTAGAAGCGTGACCTGGTCAACCAAATTCAGTCACCCCAGTTAAGCAACCATATCTAAATTGTTTATCATCGCTTCAAAGTTATTTGGACTTTGGTAATCCAGATAAGAATGACGTGGTTTAATGGATTCGACTACCCCAGTTAAGAGATAATAGACTTAACTGGAGAAAAAAAATGACAGCACGTAAAAAATATTCAAAAGAATTTAAGCTTGATGCAATAGCATTAGTCGTTGAA
>NZ_JQDZ01000114.1 GCF_000764205.1 Thalassotalea sp. ND16A | reverse complement strand
TCCTTTTCAATGAATGAAATTTAATTGTAGCTTAATTGAAATTAATTTGAGGAAGCAATTGTTTATAGGCACGCTATATCCGAAAGGGGGTTGCGGCCTGCGCCGCAATGACGTGGTTAATTGTTTCGGAGTATGCCCTGACACTTGAAGGTTAAACGTCTCTCAATGGCACAAATCGACCTGATTAAGTCACCTTGAAACTGGAGGAGAACCCATCCAAAAGCACGGTGGGATGACGTTGTATTTTTTCTCATATCGTATGTCGGCAATTGGCACTAAATACTCGTTCAAGCCACTTCTAAACTGGAGAAGATCCCGTTCAAAAACATAACGGGATGACGGAGTATTTTTTCTAATATCGTATGTCGGCGGATGGCACTTTGTAGACCAATTGAACATTTCAACTCAAGTTGAAATCTAATTTAATGATGCACAATACGCTTGAGGAGATCCCACCCAAAACACGGTGGGATGACGTGGCTAATTGTTTTTAATATTGCTTCAGGTATTAGCTAATTTAATGTCTCTGATGTGGCACTTTGGAGACTGCAGGCTATATCGAAACTCGCTGGGATTGTAGTCGGCTCCAGCAATGCTGCTTGTAGCAGTCAATCCCTGTTTTTAACCTTCAGAAAAAAACGGGGCCAATGGCCCCGTAGTTGTTTCGCTGGTGTTATGGCTGTTCTATTCGGCCGATTTCTTCTTGGCGATATAGTTATCTACCATGGTTTCGATGAAATCGAGCGGTAGAGGGCCATTTTTCAGGTAAACATCGTGAAATTCACGAATATCGAACTTGTCACCGAGTGCCGTTTTCGCTTTTTCACGCAAACGTAAAATTTCTAACATGCCAATTTTATAAGCAGTCGCTTGTGATGGCATTACCGCGTGACGTTCTACCATTTTAACGGCGTCAGATTTTGCATTAGGTGTATTGGTTACGTAGTAATCAATGCTTTCGTTACGGGTCCATTTTTTCACGTGCATGCCAGTATCAACAACCAGACGACAGGCGCGCCATAATTCCATGGCTAAACGACCAAAGTCTGAATATGGGTCGGAATAAAGGCCAATTTCCTTTGGTAATTTCTCGGTATACAAACCCCAGCCTTCACTGTAAGCCGTATAGCCACTGAATTTACGAAAAGTAGGAATGCCTTCTAGCTCTTGCGATATGGCCAATTGCATGTGATGGCCTGGAATGCCTTCATGATACGCTAACGCTTCCATTTGGTAAGTCGGCATGGCTTTCATATCGTATAGGTTGGCGTAATACATACCCGGACGTGAACCATCTGGTGCCGGGCGGTTATAAAACGCCTTACCGGCTGATCTTTCTCTAAACGCTTCAACGCGCTTAACAATTAAGTCGGCCTTTGGTTTTACCAGGAATAATTCGTCTAAACGCGTTTTCATGTTATCGATCAACGCGGTGGCTTCCGCTAAATAACGTTGCTTGCCTGCTTCACTGTCTGGGTAGTAAAACTGCGAGTCTTCACGCATAAACTGCATGAATGCTGCCAGGTTGCCATCAAAGCCAACTTTATCTTTGATGACGCGCATTTCATCATGAATACGAGCGACTTCACTTAATCCTATTTGATGAATTTGTTCCGCCGATTTTTTGGTGGTGGTAGTGTCTTGTAGGGCATGATTGTAAAAAACATCACCTTCGGGAAATTTCCAGGCACCGGCATCATTGCTTGATTTCGCTTCCAGGCCAATCAAATAATCAATTAAGTTTTGATACGCCGGTTGTACACTGGCGAGCAAAGCCTTATTGGCATCATTGATTAATTGTTCAGTTTGCCCTTCATCCAACTCTAATGCCGTCACTTTCTTGGTAAAATCTGCCAGTATGGTTGAATCTTCACCTTCGGTAAATGGTGCACCCTGGATCAAGTTTTGAGAGTCACGTATGACGTGAGGGAAGACAAAGCTAGGGGCAATAATGCCTAACTCTTCACGAATTTTTAACTGCACGATAAGTTGTTCAATCAAGGTATTTACACCAGCGATACGACTAACATAATCGTTTGCCTCTTTGACATTGGTGATGGTGTGTTGATTGATTAAAAATGAAGGAATGTTTGAATGCTGACCACGCATTTGGTTTACCGGATAATTGTGATAGCGCCATTTGTGGTCGGCGATCTCATCTTCCATGTCCAGTTCCGCTAACTGATAACTGATTTTTGTTTGAGGGTCGAGCAAATCAAAGTTAAAAGTTTGCAGTAATGCCAAGTTATCCTTGGTAATTTGCAATTCTTTTTCCGCATTCGCTTCCGAATTATCATTCCATTTGCCGTAATCTTTTTTAATGCCTAAATAGGTTTGAAATTGTGGCGAGCGCATTACCGCTTCCATAAATTTTTCTTCAAAAAAGGCATTTAAACGTTCAGATTCGGTTTGTTTTTTGGCCACAGCAACAGGTTCTACAGTGCTTTCTGTAGGCTTTTGCTCTGCTGTGGTAGAGGTAGTATTACAACCAAAAAGCATGGCTGAAGTTAACGCCAGTGCTGTTAATGATTTTTGATTACGCATAGAATTTCCTATCGAAATGGAATGAGGTTAATGCCAAGTTGACTAATTATCTGCTTATTTTTTTTAGTTATAACGGATGAATTAGTAAATTGGTATATGCAAAAAAATTGCAGGCACAGAGATTGCCTTAAATTGGTATATTTATCAAGGTTGTATTTTTAGTCTGCGCGATGAAGCGCAGACTTTACAGGATATATTGAAGTTTTGTGATACTCGCGAGTCTTAAAAAATTAAGCCTTGTGCCCTTGGGACAATTTTTTCAATGCGATCCGGGGTATCGCTGCCGTCGATTAACGAAGAGCTGGCACTGGCGATGGAGTTGATGATGGCAGTCATCTGCTCTAAGTCGAGCGTGCCTATCTCATCACTCACTTGGTGATAGTCATGGTCATTGGTCATTTGAGTACTTGATAAGCTGTGCGCAGGCACTCCTAACTTGGCCAGTGATGCATTATCAGAGCGATAAAACAAACCATATTTTTTGTACGGGTCGGCAAAGATTTGTTGCTTAGCGTTATTGCTGTTGGCGCTCAAGTTTTGCTGCAAAATAGTCGCTAAATTGGAGCGTTCATACCCGGTCATCCAATACGTGCCGGCACCAAACTCTGCCGCCTTGCCAATCATTTCAATGTTTAACATTGCCGTGATCGAATCCGCATCAATGTCATTGACAAAGTGACTTGAGCCTAATAAACCAGATTCTTCTGCGGTAAAGGTGACAAACATGATGCTTCGTTCATTGTTGCTAATATTGGTAGGGTTTGCATAGTAACGGGCCAGATTGAGTACGGCAGTTACGCCGGAAGCGTCATCGTTTGCGCCATTATAGATAAGATCTTGGTCGTTGCCGTTGATGTCTGGTGCTTGGGTACCAAGATGATCATGATGTGCAGAAAAAACTACAAACTCATCGGCTTTCGATTTACCCGGTAATACGCCAATAACATTGCTTAACGTTTGTTGTTGATGGTCAATGCTGGCACTAACCTCAATGGTGTTTATTACGGTTTCGTCGGTTAAGATCAAAACGATTGCTGCGGGAGCACGCCTTTCTAGCGACTGACTGCCATTGGTAAACTTATTGCGATATCTAGCGAACATTTCCTGGTGCGTGCTATCGATTAACACTATGGTGTTTTCGCCGTGCTGGTTTAAACTGTTTAAGCTGCTGCGCAAATCATCATTTTTGCCAATCACTAGGTGCTGAGCCGACTCTTTATTCCAGCGAATGCTACTGATGCTACCGGCGACTGCAATTTTCTCGGCGTGAATGTTTTGCTGGTTTAACTTAACCTTGAGTGTTTTTGGCAGATAACGATTCAAAGTAAAGTTTTGCTTATAGCTGTTTAACCCTTTTAGCGGTTGCAACCCTGCTTGCTGAAATTGCTTGGCGATGTAATCTTCTGCAACGGTTATTTCGCTGCTACCTGCCAGTCGACCTTTTAAATCATCGCTTGCTAAAAACTGCATATCTGCGGTGACACTGTCAAGGTCTATGCTTTGGTCATTGCTGGATAATGCACAGGCATTAAGGCACAGGGTAAGGGTAAGCAGGCTTGCTAATTGGTAATGTTTCTTCATGAATGTATTTCTTTTTATTGTGTTGTAATTGTGGATTTTTTAGTGAGTGGTTGCTCAGGCTAATGATTACCTTGTTCTAGTAAAACTTCTGGCTCAATATGGACGGTAGTTTCATTATTGCCTAACCAAATTTGTCCAGAATCGATACTGCATTGCAGCTCCATCGTACGATCAACTAAAGTCACTAATTGCTCGCAAGTTTCTTCGTTAATTTTAATCACTGATAAGTTGCTAAATGCAGATAATTTATTTTTAATTTTAGACCACCAGATATCGACGCTTGAGCCATAACTGTATAGACGCATTTGTTGGCCTCGGCTGCAGCCTTTTTTGATGCGTTTTTCATCTATCTGGCCTAAATCAACCCATAGCTTAATGACATCACTGTAATCTTTTAACCAAATTTCAGGCTCATCATCTTCAGAAAGCCCCTTGGTAAACTGCAAGTTATCTTCGGCATTGAGGATATAGGCTAAAATCCTCACCATCATTCTTCTGTCCGTTTCTGACGGATGTTGGGCAATGGTAAGGCTCAATGTTTGATAATAATTCCGATCCATATCAGATAGCTGTATGGTGGCTTTGTATATGGTTGCTTTAATTGCCATGAACTTTGTATGTCTGCCTGTGAGTAAGTTTATTTATTGCAACGGGTATAAGTGTAGTTGATATCAATTAATCTTCTTTTGCCTGGATCAATTCGATGGCGTAACCATCGGGATCTTTAACAAAAGCAATTTCGGTTGTTCCGCCTTTTACTGGCCCAGGCTCTCTCGATATTATCCCGCCTAAAGATTTAATTTTATCGCAAGCACGATAAACATCGTCTACTTCAATGGCAATGTGACCAAATGCTTCGCCCAAGTCATAGCTTGTTTGGCCCCAGTTATAGGTAAGCTCTAACACCGTGGAGTTAGCCATATCATCATAGCCGAGAAACGCCAGCGTATATTGGTATTGTTCGTTATCGCTGCGGCGTAATAAACGCATGCCCAAAACATCTTGATAAAAGTTGATCGACTTATCTAGATCGCCAACTCGCAGCATGGTGTGTAAAATTCGCATTTTGCTAAACCTTTTATTTTTCTACGGTAATGTTCATTTAATGACTAAAAGTGACTCTGGCTTAACCGCGGTTAAGCCGAGGTCTTATCTTTAAACTCGCACAAATCTTCAATAATGCAAGCCCCACAACGTGGTTTTCTAGCGACGCAAGTGTATCGGCCATGTAAAATCAGCCAGTGATGAACATCAACTTTGAATTCTTTAGGCACTACTTTTAACAGCTTTTGCTTTACTAGAACAACAGTTTTTCCCATCGCCAACTTAGTCCGGTTAGATACCCGGTAAATATGGGTATCTACGGCAATGGTGGGCCAGCCAAAAGATAATGATGGTAGATAAGAGGTGTGGGTAAAATTAAATTGCTTTGCCCTCAATTTTACATCATAGCAGATTTTACCCTACGCAGTCTCGACGGTTACTTATAATTTAGTAATTAATGTAAAAGATAACGAGCCAATAATTGTATATTGATTTATATACAGTGTTTTAAAAAGAATAGGCTTCACACCAACAACCTTCAGAAAGCAATAAAAAACAATTTTATTTAAATTAATTGAAAAAATACGTTCGAATAGGCCCATTTGGGCGAATTTGATGAGTCTTTTTTTCATACTGCTCAACATTGCAATAGAAAAGAGGACTTTTAATGGACAATACACACAATGCCGATTTTGGCTCAGCTATAGAAAGAGAAATACCAGACACAAATAAAATAGCAGTACAGAACAGAACATCCGATAAGTTAGCTAACCAATCATTAGCAAATAAGTCATTGAAATATAGTGCGGTATTTTGGTTTGTAACAACTTTGACAGGGCAGTGGCTTTTCTTTTACTACATTTTGGGATTCTATGGAGTCACCGTAATAAACGATAATATGGAACATTGGAATGCCGTGTTGGGACAATTTGGCGTCACTCCTTACCGCGCAGGAGATTTTTCTGGTAACCTTGCTTTTGCTGCCCACGCTATCGGTGCCGGTATAGTGGCTTTTGGTGGTGCATTGCAATTAATACCCAAAGTTCGAAGCTCCTTTCCAAAATTTCATAAAATTAATGGCTATGTCTATCTAACAACGGTCTTCTGCTTAGCAGTCTCTGGCTTTTATTTAGTGTGGATAAGAGATCCTGACCCATTAGGTATTCCTGAGATTGGTACCACGATTAATGGTTTTTTAATATTAGGATTTGCTTATTTAACCGTGCGCCTAGCGATTAAAAAGGATATCGCTAACCACAGAAAGTGGGCCTTGCGACTATTTTTCGTCTCAAATGCGCAATGGATATTAAGAGTTG
Organism: Thalassotalea sp. ND16A; assembly: GCF_000764205.1. GTDB lineage: Bacteria > Pseudomonadota > Gammaproteobacteria > Enterobacterales > Alteromonadaceae > Thalassotalea_A. The sequence continues at coordinate 102,365 of NZ_JQDZ01000114.1, read as the reverse complement.
GTACATTTAGCTACCTAGTAACGGGAAACATGCTGGGAATGAATCCTGCTTTTGGCGACCCGTTTTTTTATATGTGGACATTTGGCTGTTATGTTTTACCGCTACTAACGTTGCAATTGTATTTTTACGCGAAGGAAAGAGGCAGTAACAGTGTTAAGAATGCAACCAGTGGATTGTTGTTTGTAATCACCATACTGATGATTATGGGCATGGTCGGCTATACACCTTTCTTATTAAATGTCATCTCAGGCGGGCCAATTGGCTTGTAGACGTTATTTGAAGCTAATGTGAAGAAATGGTGGCGATGATATTAGCGTTTTTCAGCAATGCAATTGCGTTTTTACGTTTTAGTACACAACAAAAAGTCGGTTACTTGTTAACTGTACCTTTGGCAATGTGGTTCATAATGTTAGTGGTAGGTGCAATAAAAGGCATGGAAAGAGGCCTAGCGCTCGACTATTACACTAATGCGGTTATTGCCGCAGCCTTTTTAGCATCAGGTTTTATCCTTAAAACAAGCAGAAATCCAGAGAATTAAGCGTTTTTGTATGGTGACTATTTACTCAATGATTGTATTGGAAAAGTGAATAACAACTTGTGCAGGTATACCGAGGGAACATTGATTCGTGCATTTTGAAGGATTAAACAGAATTATCAGCAAGGAGATATGTAGATTCAGATAGGTTTTAGTTTTATAATCGCAAGGAGTTATAAAATATTTTTTCCTTGGTAATAATATGGTCCACCTTTTAGCCACAATTTTATATTCCTGCATCATGGGAATAACAATACTCGCATTATTAGAGGTCTTCAAAAGGCCGAACGATAGACAAAACGTATGCCTAAAAGGCCTATTATTGCTATTGCTGATACACTCGGCTGGTGAGCTTTTTGTTTATTCAGGCGCATTTGTTCATGCGCCAGGCTTAGTTGGTGTACACCTTCCGTTTAGAGTGTTACTTGGGTCGGCCCTCTATTTTTATGCATATGCTTCTATGTCTCCTGATAAGGGCACCGATAAACGTATGGTGGTATTGGCATTGTCTGGGCCCATTATTGTGGTGCTGGGTATGCTCCCCTTTATTTTCATGATCAGTCCTGCCGAAAAGATCGCTCTGGCGACTCCATCAACGAGAGACCCTGAACTTTGGAAAATCGCCGTATTTACCTGCTTGTTCACCACTTTTGTTTTTATTTTCTACACACTGTTATATTTAGTTGCTGCTTTAAAACTTCATAGTCGTCACCGTCAACAACTGATGGAGCGCTTTGCTGAAATAGAACAGCGTTCATTAGACTGGTTTAGACCCGTACTATTAATTTGGGGAACAGTATGGTTAATGTATGCCGTCGAATTTTCACTCGGTGCTTTGGGCTGGCGTTGGTTTGGCTCTGGTATATTACTGCCTATTTTAGAGGTGCTAGCGCTGGCGATTTTTATTCAGAAGGCCCTCAACCAAAAAATGCTTAATGATTCTGAGAAGGGGTTGCCTCGTGCTAGTCAGCCTAATCAAGGTCAGACTAGAACTGCATTACTTAGCGCTGAAAAAATGCAACTGATTGCATCAAAACTTGAACATGCAATGAAAGAAGATAAGTTGTTCTTGCAAGATAATTTATCGTTAAACAAACTATCTGAATCTATCTCAGAAAGTGAAAACCATATTTCAGAAACACTCTCTCAGTTTTTAAACACCAAATTTTTTCAATTTGTTAATGGCTTTCGAGTTGAAGAAGCGAAAAAAGCTTTACAAGAAAGCGACAAGTTAGTTACTAGTATTGCCTTTGATGTCGGCTTTAATTCCAAGTCTACTTTCAATACCGCTTTCAAGAAACTGGTAGGGCATAGTCCATCAGCATATAGAAACTCATTACTCGAAAAAAATACACTTTGAATAATGTATTAGAAAGGCTTTAATTAGTTAAAGGTTATTCAGTCTTATCTTTAAACTCACACAGATCTTCAATAATACATGCACCACAGCGAGGCTTACGAGCAACACAGGTATAACGGCCATGTAAAATCAGCCAGTGATGAACATCAACTTTGAATTCTTTAGGCACTACTTTTAACAGCTTTTGCTCTACTAGATCAACAGTTTTTCCCATCGCCAACTTGGTTCGGTTAGATACCCGGTAAATATGGGTATCTACGGCAATGGTGGGCCAGCCAAAGGCGGTATTTAATACTACGTTGGCCGTTTTTCTGCCCACTCCAGGCAATGCTTCCAGTGCGGCCCGGTCTTCGGGGACTTCGCCACCATGGAGTGTAACCAGCATCTGACACGTTTTCAGAGTATTCACCGCCTTGGTATTAAACAAACCAATAGTTTTGATATAGCTTTTCAGCGTATCCAACCCTAAATCGAGAATGGCTTGCGGGGTATTGGCGATGGCATATAGCTTGTCGGTGGCTTTATTGACACTAACGTCGGTGGCTTGCGCCGACAATAATACGGCGATTAATAGCTCAAATGGCGAACTAAAATTCAATTCAGTGGTTGGATTTGGGTTGTCGTCTCTTAAGCGAGTGAGGAGCTGTAAGCGTTTTTCTTTATTCATTTTATTTATTCTTATAACTTCGTTAACGAACAGAACATACGATTTTTTGTGAGAAACAAAAAATCTTCTTCGAGAAACGAGAACAGACGATTTGCGCTGCGCTGAATCATCTGTTCTCGTTTCTCGTTTCAATTAAGCTACGAGCAAATGGCAGTCTGCGGTAACCCAATGCAATTTTATCATTCGAGCAATTAACTTGCTGCGATCTCAGTTAGATGTAAAATATCCTGCTTGTACCTTGTACCTTGTACCTTGTACCTTGTACCTTGTACCTTGTACCTTGTACCTTGTACCTTGTACCTTGTACCTTGTACCTAGCCATTATCCTTCAAAATTTACGCGTACTCGTTCAATGGTCTTAGCTTCTGCTTTTGGTTGTTTTGCCGCAATTGAGCTATCGATGGCGTTCTTGGCGGCAATTAAAAAGCCCATGGCGATAAATGCGCCGGGTGGCAAAATGGCCAGTAAGAAACTCGTATCGGAGGTGAAAATTTCGATGCGTAAAATGCTTGCCCATTCACCAAGTAATAATTCAGCGCCGTCAAATAATGTACCTTGACCTAAAATTTCACGTATGGCGCCAAGGGTCATTAACACTAGCGCAAAGCCCACCCCCATCATTAAGCCATCAAAACTTGCCGGTTTTACCGGATTTTTAGAAGCATAAGCCTCGGCTCGGCCAATAATGGCGCAGTTGGTTACGATTAGGGGTAAAAATATTCCCAGAGATTGATACAAGCCAAAAGTGAAGGCATTCATCAACAACTGCACACAAGTTACGAATGCAGCAATGATCAAGACAAAGATAGGAATGCGTACTTCTTTGGGCACCCACTGACGAATTGCTGAAATGGTCGCATTTGAACAAACCAATACTAGTAAGGTGGCTAAACCAAGACCAATTGCATTGGTTAATGTAGTGGTAACCGCAAGCAGGGGACACAGGCCCAGTAGTTGCACCAGGCCAGGGTTGTTTTTCCACAACCCTTGCCAGGATAATTCTTTATATTCACTGCGCTCAGTCATGTTGGCCTCGACACGATGTGGTATTGCTAATAATGTCTTTTTGGTGTTGATTAAAGTAGAGCATAGTGTTTTTCACCGCGTTTACCACTGCGCGCGGAGTTATCGTGGCCCCGGTAAATTGATCAAACATGCCACCATCTTTTTTCACGGCCCAACGTAAGTCTTTTTCATCGATAATGTCTTTATCATTAAAGTTGTAAACCCATTCACTTTTTCGTGTTTCGATCTTATCACCCAAACCTGGCGTTTCTTTATGTTTTAACACTCGTACACCACTCAGTGTGCCGTCGACATTGATGGCAACTAACAGTTGAATATTGCCATTATAACCATCGGGTGCAACACTGGTGATTGCAACAGCGACGGGAACGTGATCCATGCGCGCAATGTAAGCCGTTTGGCTTTGGTTGGAGCCTAAATACTCTTCATCTTTGATAAACTGGCAATCCTGGTATAAATCATTGTTGATGCGCTCGGGCGCAATGACTTGATGCAGGGTCGACAATAATTGTTGCTGCTCTTGGCGGGCAATAGTGTCTTTTGTCAGTAAACTGACCAAAGACACTAAAGCGGTGCAGGCAACAGCAAACAGTGCTAACACTTTGGCATTATTTTGAATGGCTACTTTCATGGTTATTCTGCACCCTTATGACCATAGGTTCTTGGTCTGGTGTATTGATCGATTAATGGTACGGCCATATTGGCAATTAATACCGCAAAGGCAATGGCATCCGGATACCCGCCAAATTTACGAATAATATATACCAGCAAAGCGACCAGGGCGGCATAGGTAACTCTGCCTTTACGGGTTGTTGCCGCCGATACCGGGTCGGTTAAGATGAAAAATGCACCTAACATGGTGCCGCCGGCTAACCAGTGAAACATGGTAGAAGCACTACTGTCTGGGCTTAAGCTAAACGCGATAAAGGAGAATAGCCATAACGCAGTTAAGAAACTTACCGGGATCACCCAATCTATCGCTTTTTTCGCGATTAAAAATATGCCACCAAGAAAGAAACCGGCATTTACCCACTCCCAACCGACACTAAAGTTTTCACCAAACACCGGATTGCTGATACTTTCAAATACAGTCAGGCCTAAGGTTAAATCCGTTTTTAACGTATCAAGAGGTGTGGCCATGGTGATGCCATCAATGTTCATGCGGATTTGTTCGACCGAGAAACCTTCCCAGGTATAGCCGGTGAGTATCAACCACAAATGATTAAAAAAGCTAATGTCATGGGTTAATAACTCATTGGCCGGTTGCCATGATGTCATTTGTACCGGGAAGGAGATAAGTAACATTACATAGGCGGCCATCGCCGGATTAAACAGGTTAAAACCTAATCCACCATACAGTTGTTTTACCACCATAATGGCAAATACGCTGCCGATCACGGTTATCCACCAAGGTGCAATGGAGGGAACCGATATGCCAATAAGCAAGCCGGTTAGTACCGCTGAGAAGTCGGTGATTTGGGCTTTGATGTTTTTATCACGTATCGCTAAAAACGTGATTTCAGCCAGCACCGCAAAGGTGATGGCCAAACAGATTTGAATAATTGAACCCCAACCAAAAAAATACCACTGCGCAATAACACCCGGTATTGCGGCCATAATAACCAGGCGCATGAGTGCTGATGTTTCAGCTTGAATATGATTATGTGGTGAGCTTGCTATGAAAAATGCCATATTTATTTAGACTCTTGCTCTTTTAATTTCTTTGCTTTTGCTTTCGCTACGGCGATAGCAAGTTTTGCTTTTTTATCTTCATCAGATACTGCCTGCTCAGGGGGCTCAACGTTTTGCTGGTTCGCTTTGGCTTTTGCCTTAGCTACGGCAGCAGCAATCTTTGCCTTTTTCTGTTCGTTTGTAGTCAGTTCAACGTTTGTTTCAGTGTTTAACGCGAGTTCACCTTGGCTAGCTTGTTTATTTTGCTGAGTATTTTCTACTTTCGCGGCCTGTTTTTTTGCCTTTGCCTTTGCTTTGGCAACTGCCGCGGCGGTGCGAGCCTTTTTCTGCTCTGCTGCGGTCAACTCTGCTGTTGGTTTATCTGAGTCTGCAGGTGCTTTATTGGCGTTAGTTGCGGCGGCTTTTTTCGCTTTCGCTCTGGCAATGGCTTGTGCAGCCCTGGTTTTTACATCAGTATCTGCTGCAATTGTGGTATCACCAGCCGAGGCCTGAGCGGCTTTTTTCGCTTTTACTCGGGCTAAGGCTGCGGCAACAGCCGAATTATTGGCTTGCGCTTTTTCCGGGCTGGTAGCCGCTTTTCTCGCTGCCATCGCTTTTTGATGTTTTTCTTCGCGCGCCTGTTTTTCTTTTTCAAGGCGAACTTGTCTTGCTTCAAAACGCAATTTTGCTTTTTCCGCCTTAGCTTCCTGAATTTTATTGTGCCTGATTTCCGCTTTTGCCACGCGGTAATATTGTACAAGAGGTATTTGACTTGGGCAGACATACGCGCAGGCGCCGCAATCGATACAGTCAAACAGGTTCAACTGTTCTAACTTGTCAAAATCTTTTGCTTTGGCGTGCCATTGTAATTCTTGCGGAAGTAGGGAGCTTGGGCATACTTCTGCACACTGGCCACAACGAATGCACTCCACTTCGTTAGTCACCGGAGCTATTTCGGCGAAGGTTGGCACCAGAATACAATTACTGATTTTTACTACCGGCACATTGAGTGTTGGCAGAGTAAAGCCCATTAACGGCCCGCCCATAATGACTCGTTGCTGCTCTGTTTGTTCAGGCTTAGCAAAACCACATTGTTTAAGTACATGCGCTACCGGAGTGCCTAGTGGCACCCAAATATTTTGTGGCTTTTTCACCGCCTGGCCGGTGACGGTGACAACCCGCCGGATCAGTGGCGTGTCATTCAATATTGCTTCTGATATTGCAAATGCGGTTGCTACGTTTTGTACCACCATCCCAATGGCTAAGGGATGCACACCACTGGGTACTTCCTCGCCGGTTAGCGCTTTAATTAGCTGCTTTTCACCGCCGGTTGGATATTTTGTCGGCAACACACACACATGTACGTTGTCCTTATTGAGTGTTGCGGCTTGCAGAGCGGCAATGGCTTGTGGCTTATTATCTTCGATGCCAATCAGAATTTTTTCGGGTTCGAGTAATACGTTGAGAATATCAATGCCGTTCACTACGGCAGCAGAGTGTTCGCGCATCAATAAATCATCGGCGGTGATGTAAGGTTCACATTCTGCCGCATTAATGATCAAAAATTTTATGCCCGGCTTGGCACTGACTTTAATGTTGGTCGGAAAACCTGCGCCACCCATGCCGGCAATACCGGCACTGGCAATTTTATCAATAAGTTCGGCTTTCGATAAACTGTGAAAATCGTCTACGACGTGTCGTTCACGCCATTGGTCTAAACCATCAGGCTTGAGCATTAAGCATAACTCGGCCATGCCCGATGGATGGGCGATGGTAGAGTTTTTAATGGCACTAACTATGCCCGAAGTCGGTGCGTGTACCGGCACGCTCATCGGGGTGTCATTATGGGTTAATGGCTGACCTTTTAACACCCTGTCGCCAATGCTCACTAACACTTCACCAGATTTACCTATGTGCTGTTTCAACGGCAAAATTAATTCGTCGGCAAGCTCTATGGTTTTTATCGGTTTATCGTTACTTAAAAATTTTTGCTGTGGCGGGTGAATACCGCCGGCAAACTTCCAGAAATGATTTTTTTCAATACGGTCAATGATAGATTCCATTACAACAACTCCTAATCTATCTGAACAATATCGATAGATTGCAGATCCCACTGCCAGGTTTCTGGTGTTTGTGCGATTGGGATCATTTCAATACAGTCAACAGGGCAAGGTTCAACGCATAAATCACACCCGGTACATTCATCAACGATAATAGTATGCATTTGTTTGGCCGCCCCCATGATGGCGTCTACCGGACATGCCTGAATACATTTGGTACAACCGATACAGTCTTCTTCAATAATAAAGGCAACTTTAGGGGTATTGTCTTGTTGATGAGTTTCATCGAGGGGCTGAACTTCTACGCCCATCAAATCGGCAATTTTTTTAATGGTATCTTCGCCACCCGGCGCGCATTTATTAATGGCTTCACCATTGGCAACCGCTTCCGCGTAAGGTTTACAACCCGGGTAACCACATTGGCCACATTGGGTTTGTGGCAATAAAGCATCAAGTTGTTCAACCAGTGGGTCGCCTTCTACTTTAAAACGTACCGAGGCAAAACCGAGCAAGGCACCAAAAGCGATGGCGATGAAACCAAAAACAACGATGGCTAAAATGAATTCCATGATTATTTCACCAAACCGGTAAAACCCATAAAGGCTAATGACATCAGACCGGCAGTGATCATGGCTATGGCCGCTCCCTGGAAAGGTTTCGGTACATCGGCATTTGCCAGACGTTCACGCATCGCGGAAAACATAATTAATACAATAGAAAAGCCGACTGCGGCGCCAAATCCATAAATAATGGATTCAAAAAAGTTATGATTTTCTCGCAAGTTGATAAGGGCGACGCCGAGCACCGCACAATTGGTAGTAATTAATGGCAGGAAAATACCCAAAAGCCGATAAAGGTTGGCACTGGTTTTATGCACAACCATTTCGGTAAATTGTACCACCACGGCAATGACCAGAATAAAACCCATAGTGGTAAGGTATTCAAGACCAAGTGGCTGGAGCAAATAAGTACTGAACAAATAACTGAGCAGGGAGGCCAGCGTGAGGACAAAGGTTGTCGCCAAAGACATGCCAATTGCAGTTTCTGTGCGTGATGAGACCCCCATGAAGGGACATAAACCTAAGAACTGTACCAGAACAAAGTTGTTCACCAACACAGTCCCAACCAAAAGTAATAGATAATCAGTCATTTAAAATATTTTTATCTGCAGTTAATTGCTTCGCTTGCCGACTATTATCCTAGTTTCTTAAGGTTTTAACAACTTGTTGTTTGTAGGGTTATTTTATTTGTTCATTAAACGAACAAATTAATGGTTTTTAAAGGGTTTAGCAATGCAAGGCAGCTGAAATCATTTAATGCCTACGCTGCTACAGCGGCTCAGGCTTGGCCAAATAAAATCCCTGACAACCATCAACGAATATTTCATCAAAGGTGCACTTTTCCTCCTGAGTTTCAACGCTCTCGGCAAGCACACGAACCCCTAATCTATGGGCTAAATCAATCATCAAACGTAAGAAATACTGATTGTTTTTATCGATGTGGATATCGCGGGTATAACTGCCATCAATTTTTATGAAGTCTGGAGATAATTCTCTGAAAAACTTAAATGAGGTAACGCCGACCCCAAAGTGTTCAACACAAATACGCGCGCCAACTCTGTGGATCATTTCAATAAAGTGCTTACTGCCTCTGATATTTTGCTCTAAACCATATTCACTAATTTCAAATATTAAGCGCGTGGCGATATCGTGATCTTTTAATAAACGGCGCTCTAACCATATGACAAAATGTTGATCGTGGATTGAACGGGTGCTTAAGTTTATGCCAAAGGCTTGTTCACTTAGATTTTTAGCTTTTATTTCCACTAGGGTTTTTTCAATTACCAGGCGGTCAATTAAGATGATTTTATCAAGTTTTTCAGCCATCGCGATAAACGTCTCTGTCGGTAAAATATCCCCTTCAGAGCTGGTGAAACGGGATAACACCTCGTTATAAATACGGTTATTTCTACTGTTTGGTTGAATGACCTGTGATAACAGGGAAGCACTCTGGTGTTCAATTACGAAACTAATTTCTTTATTCCAGTTTTGATTGCCAAAACCAGCCGTTTCACTTTTTAGTAATTGTGGGTCGCTTTGCACATACCAGGAATTTTTATTACGGGTTTGTGCCAGACTTATCGCTGAATCAGCCAATGCCAGCATTTCACCAAGAGGTTTTTGCAAATCGAGTTTTACGATGCCTGAGTAGGCAATAGAATCGTAATCTGCAAATTGTTGGTATTCATTAAATAATCCGGTTAACTCAGCACAAAACTTTTCCGCTTGATTTACCGTGGTATTTGGTAAAAATATTGCAAAGTCAGAACCATTCAACCGGTACACATGGGCCGAGTCGATATGTTGTACTTGTTTTTTTAAGATATTGGCTACCTGGCGAATGTATCTGTCGCCTTCTTGGTAACTATGTATTTGATTTATCGTCATCAACTCGGAACAGCGGGTAATAATTAACACGCCAAAAGCCGATTCTTTACTTTGCTCTATGTAATTATCGAAAAAATCAACAAAGCTACTGCGATTTTCCAAATCGGTTAAGTGATCAATAAACGCCGTTTGTTGTAATTCTTCGAATTTGAGCTGTTTGTTACTTACAAACGATTGTAATTGCACAAGCACGCTATTCATTTCTGCAAATTCTTTCGGCAGTTTTAATGTATTGGGCGGGCCTGTAGATTCAAGCGCTGTTTTAATTTCTACGGCAATTAATTTGGAAATGTATCTTTTTGCTTTACTACTGGAGCTGTTGATGATCGAGTTGGTAATGAACGAGCCCAAAATCAACACTAACAAAACAACCGCGATGACAAACGAAGTGATGGTGTAATACACCTTATACAGTTGATCGTTATTTACCCGATATTTGATAAAAATAGCTAGCGCATTGTTTTTTACCGTGCTTAACGGCACTTCATTGTCGATAAGCGTTAACGGGTTAAATGTAGCGTTTTCATTTTTATAGCTATAGATAACTTCATCATTAAAATTGCTGATCAACAGTTCATCGTATTCAAAGGCTAACTTTAACTGCCTTGAAAACCCTTTAAGATCATCGTCTTTATAATGTTCGGTAATTTTTTTTAGAGATACCTGGTGAGCGCTTTGCTCTTCAATGACAAAATTGTTTAAGCTATAAAAGCTAAAACTGAAATAACAAACACAGAAGATGATGGTAAGAGCAATATTTTTGAAAAATATGCGCGAAAAAGTCGACATAGGTAAAGAGATCCCTCGAATCTAAATTTATTGTAGTTATTTTTATTACTTTCAATCACTTGAAATTAAAATATAGAAACTTATTTTTATCATCTTACCTTAGGTAACTATGGGGAAAAATGCAATGTTTAATAAGATGGAGCGGCGAAAAAATCCCTTTTTTCGTCTGCTTTCATTACCGTTAATTTTTGTTGCTCGCATATTAAAACGTTATTAAATATAATGTCTTACTAAATGAGCGAAGCAGAATAATCAGACCAGTTCTATGAATAACAACCAACAACCGCTAAACAAGCCCAATGGTACAGGGTTAAAACGCCTGTTTAAGGCAACTTACTGTTCGTTGCTAGGTTTTAAAGCCGCGTGGCAACATGAGGCTGCATTTCGTCAGGAATCGGTTTTAGTACTGGTGCTACTGCCGTTTTCGTTTGTTATCGCGACTTCGGTCAACCATTGGTTAATGCTGTTGTTCAGTTTATTGTTTTTATTGTTTGCTGAGCTGGTAAATTCTGCGCTAGAGGCCTTGGCCGACAAGATAACCTTGCAACACGATGAACTCATTGGCCGGGCAAAGGATATTGGCTCGGCGCTGGTGTTTATTGCCTTAATGTTTTTAAAGGTAATTTGGATCATCGCCACATTACAATATTTTCAAATTATCTAGTCGAGAATACTGCTGAAAGTGACTGCATTTATGGTCTTTCAAGATATTTATCTCTAAGTTACGGTTAGTCATAACATTTTTATATATTTTTGGGTAAACTAAACGAACTTTCTTACCGTTAACGATTCAAACTGTAAATGACCCTATTAATTGTTTATCTATCTATCGCCATTGGCGTCTCTTTTATTTGTTCAGTGCTTGAAGCTGTACTGTTGTCGATAACCCCCAGTTTTATTGCTCGCACCTCGAAAAACAAAAGTAAAGGTGGGCAAACCCTAACAAAGGTGAAAACCAATTTGGATCAGTCTCTTTCCAGTATTCTGATTTTAAATACTTTCGCTCATACCATGGGTGCTGCCGGGGTAGGTGCTCAGGCGATTCGGGTGTTTGGCGAAAAATGGGAAACCTTAATTGCTTTTTTGCTGACTCTGGCCATTTTATATTTATCAGAAATTATCCCGAAAACACTTGGCGCCACATTTTGGCGACAATTGGCCATTCCCTCAGCGTATGTTATCGCTTTTTTGGTAAAAATCGTCTATCCACTGGTTTGGTTGTCAACGCGGGTGACTAAGTTGTTTTCTAGCAAGAGTGCTCATGAAACCAGCCGAGAAGAAGTTTTAGCCGTTGCTTCGTTAAGTTATAAAGACGGGGCAATCGCCAGCCAGGAAAATCAACTGGTTGAAAATATTTTAAAGTTACGCGATGCCAATAGCGAAGACATTCTCACGCCACGCAGTGTCGTTCATGCTTTGGATCAGAATATGACCGTAAGTGCGGCCTTGGCAATAGAACAAACCGCAACCTTTACCCGCATTCCCATTTATCACAACAGCATAGATACCATTACCGGGGTGATCATAAAAGGTCAGTTATATGAAAGCGAACTCAATGGTAATGGCGCTGTATTATTAAAAGATATTGCCACCCCTTTGTATCGGATCTCGGAAAGCTTTCCGGTGTTAAATTTACTGGATCTGTTTATTAAACGCCATGAGCATATCTTTTTGGTGGAAGATCATTTTGGCCAAACGGCAGGTATCGTAACGCTTGAAGATGCGATTGAAACCATATTGGGCAGAGAAATTGTCGATGAAAGCGACAAAGTTGCAGATATGCAAAAATTGGCAAAGGCAAATTACCGACAACGGTTAAGGGAAAATTCTGCCAAGGAATCTAATGAAAATTCTGAGTAAACTATTTTTATTATCAATTTAGCTGTTTATTTATACAGTTGCATGTTGTACCTTAACAACGTTGGAAATTTAATTTAATAAACGAGGCTTAAAAATGATTGGATACGTAACTTTAGGTACAAACGATTTACAACGAGGCGCTAAATTTTATGATCAATTACTAGCTGAAATTGGTGCTAAAAGATTTATGGAAGAAGAAACCTTTATCGCGTGGGCCGTTGACCCAGATAAGCCTGGTTTAGCTATTACCAAACCATTTAATGGTGATTCCGCAACCACTGGTAATGGTGTTATGGTTGCGCTTGCTGTCGAAAACCCTCAGCAAGTTGATGCATTGTATGCGAAGGCCATTGAGCTTGGTGCCACCGACGAAGGACCTTCAGGACCAAGAGGACAAGGGTTTTATGCCGGTTACTTTCGTGACTTGGATGGTAATAAACTCAACTTTTTCTGCATGACGTAGCATGGGTATTAGGTAAATTAAGGAAATGCGATGGCACAATCGGCATCTCAGACAGCTGCATTTTGTAAGGATGTAGCTAAAAATGGGAAAATATAATCCTGTTAATCCTATGAGCTCCGAAGATTGGCTAAGTTTCGTTGCACTTCACCTTTTAGACAATAATTATAAACGTCCTTAAATGGCGTTATTACTCTCGGAGCACCTTTGCGTAAAAAGTTATATTTAATTCCGGGAACCATGTGCAACGAGCAATTATGGGCAGAATTGATCCCGTATTTGCCTCACTCGCTTGAGCTGATTTACTTGAATATACCACAGGGAAAGAATTTTACGGAACTGGCTGAGCACTATAACGATATACTTGGCGGTGATAAAGTAAACCTCATTGGTTTCTCTCTAGGGGGCTATATTGCGAGCTATTTTTCGATGCTATATCCAGAGCGCATTGAGAAATTATTTGTGATATCCAATAGCCCGGCTCGTTTGCCTGTTGATGAATTGCAGCAACGAAATGAGATTTTAAAATTCGTTAAAACCTATGGTTACCAAGGCATTAGCCGGAATCGAGTAGTAAATTTGTTTGATAAAACCAAGCAAACTGAGCGCTTGATAGATATCGTCCTGAACATGGATAGTGAGCTCGGTGAAGACGAATTTATCAGTCAGTATCAATATACGTCAGCAAGGACGGATCTTTCTCAAACTATAGGTCAGTTACCATTTCATACTCATTTTTATTATAGCGATAATGATCCATTGGTGAATTCTCAATGGTTTAATGAGCTTACGGGGGCTAGCCCAAAATTGTCGGTCATTAATACCTCTGGTTCAGGCCATATGCTGCCATTGGAAAAACCAAGAGAGTTAGCAAATTACCTAAATTCGTGGCTAGAGTTATAATATGTATCAGTATTTAGTCAGTAAAAAGAGAGCATGAATACCTTGGCGGAAAAAAAATTACAGCATTTCTATATTGCCGAAGATCAATCCATTTATTTGCTTAGCCACAAAGATGCCGCCAAGTTAAAACATTGGATTGATTTATGTAAAAGCCAATTACATCAACTGGGTTATCAAGACGTTGAGTTGCTTGGTAAAGGCGCTTATGGGTTTGTGTTTTGTGGTGAAAATGATGTGGGCAGACAGCAAGTGTTTAAATTTTCACGCGCCAATTTGCCGCAACATGTGCAAGACCGCTTAAGCGATGAAGCCGAAATGCAAGCGATGCTAGCACATCACCACATTCCGAAATTAATTGAATATTTAAAAATAAAACGCCAGTCTATTTTGCATATGAGCCGGGCTCCTGGCCACGATTTGGATGTCATCTCACACCAGCAAGGGCCTTTGGCGGTAGAGCAAGTTGTTTCGATCACCATCCAGTTAATTGAACTGTTACAGTTCATCCGCGATCCAAGCAACAACACCAAAAACAAACCGATAGTGCATGGAGATATTAAACCCTCGAATATCGTGTTCGATGAAACCAATGGCCAGATACAGTTGATTGACTGGGGGTCTTCGGTGTGGGCGCAAACGGATAAAGATGGTCACAGCACCGCCAATAATGTGATGGATTTAATGAGTGGTGATTTACAACATACCAATTCGCGCATGGGCGATATTTATTTTATCGGTGAAGAGCAGTTAAATGGTGGCTTATCATCCCCTCGTTTTGATGAACAAGGCATGGCTGCCACCATATATGCGCTGGCTTCAGGTCAGTCGTGCCGTTATGGTTATAAGGTGATCACTGCGTCTTCACTGGGCTTGCCGAAAATGTTGGCGAAAGCTTTGGATGGCATGCTTGGCGAAGATGAACGCTTGCGCAAAGAAGCAGGGGACTATTTGTTTAACAATTTATCTTTGCTTAAAAACCTGGTGTTAGCCGATAAACCAACATTGGCTGTGGTTGATGCCTTGATCCCGGTTTGGCAGCGCAGCCATGACGAGGAAATTGATACCGTTGGTTATGGTTCTCGTAAATCCTTTTTACGCGAACAGGCTGACAAAGAAAGCCTGATTGATGTTGATGATGTGCAACTGGAAAAGTATTACAAAAATTTTCTGGTGGGGATGGGCGATACGGAAAAGGCATTTATTGCCGCGGTCAGTCGCTTAGCTAAATTCCCTGTGGTGGGAGGCTTGGCGATCCGTTGGGAAAAAGACGGGGTTTATGTCGATTCTAATTTGACCTTGTTCGATCCCTTATTGGAATACTCATTTAAATCGGCGGTGAATAACATGGTAACGCTGGCTCGCGGGGTTTTTCGCGTTGGCATGTTTAAATCTTGCTTTTTTAACGCCCGTGATACCCTGCATGTCGAGCGGAAAAATAAAGAGCGGCCATTTATCGCCCATCAAGGGCAAAAGCTGAGCTTTGAGGTGAGTAAACTGGTCGAAGTCGATAATGCCAGCCAATTGCATTCTTACTTTGAAGATGGTGTCGACCCGGATGAATACCTGCATTTACCGGAAGAAATTATGGCGGTATTGGCGAAGATGAATTTGATTCATCATACCGGTTGTATCATTTTCGAATTGCTGGAAACCCATTGTAAAATTCACAGTTATTTAATGCTGCTTAATCACGATAAACAGGCCGAATTTGAGCAATGCTTAACCGACATCTTGGCATTACTGCCGACGATTAAAGGTATTGGCATTTCAGGTTTTATGAAACTACCTTATAAAGATACCCGTTTCTTTGAGCACAGAAATCAGGCAACGGATGAGTTTTACCCGAAAAATCCAAAGCTGTTGCAATAGCAAAGCACTAACTTAATTGATCACAACAGAGGCATAACAGATGGAAAATAGTAATATTGGCGACATGGCCTGGTTAGATCTAACCGTGAAAGATGCAGATACGGTTAAGGATTTTTATCAGGATGTGGTTGGCTGGCAAGTAGAAGCTTGTAGTATGGGCAGTTACGATGATTACTCGATGAATCGAGTCAGCGATGGTACGCCACAAGCCGGGGTTTGCCACGCCACTGGAGTAAATGCCGATTTACCACCGGTGTGGATGGCATATTTTATCGTGGCTGATATTGATAAATCAATTGCCGCAGTGCTGGCTAACGGTGGCGAGCTATTGACCGACGTTAAATCGATGGGCGGTGATGACAAATATGTGGTAATTAAAGACCCCGCCGGTGCCATTTGTGCCCTGTACTATAAAAAGTAATTGATACTAAGTTGATTAATACCAACACTAATACCTATTAACAAGGAAAGCTGTAACGTGACAAAGGCGTTAGCTGTATATGCAGGACCATCTGCATTAGCGCAAATAAAAGAGCAGGGCCTTAGCCAAGAGCAAATTCAAATGATGGTAGGCGCCAGTGGTGGCCCTAAATGGTTTAATTAAATTACCATACACCGACTTTTACAGTGTTAATCAAAAGAAAATCCAAATCATTAATATTAACAAATAATGCCAAACTAAATTGATTGGTTAATCTATGAGCATAATTCTTAAATGTCCATCTATTTATTTTGTTAAATTGATGAAAAATAGTACCTTAGTGACAATGCTCTTTCTCGAGCGTTATAATTTCAAATATAAATCATGATAACGATTAACTTATTGAAAAGTACCATTATTTTTAGTAACTTAAAATCCATGGGATTTAGTCTCCACTTTATAATAACAATTAAGTGTTTTCCTGAATCATTAATTAGAAATATGGATATGCCAATGAAAATATTAAAAAGAATATTAATTACTTTTAGTTTAATCGCTTTAATGTCGGGTTGTAAAACCACTCAAGAAGAAAACCCTCAAGATGTAAAGAAATATCATGACCAGGTATTGAATCTTAATGTTAAAACGTATCCTGAAGTTTTAAACACATATGCCATTAAACATAATGTTGAAGTGCAAGAGACGGAACGTTTTAAATATGTAGATTTACCTGAATATCCTTATCATTTTGACACATTATCGAGCCGAGTTTGTCGTTCATCAAATAAACAGGTTTATATCGGAAATTATGAATCAATAATAGGTAATCCGATTCAAGTTAATGACGCTTTATATGCTGAAGTACTATTTGAAAAGAACTCATATCGAGGTCCAATCCCCCCTGAACAAACGTTAATAAATACAATGTTTAATGAAATGGGGTTTGGATCTGGTTGGGATGATTACTTAATTAAAAGGCAATTCCTTGAAATTGAAACTTTAATTAAATCTAGAATTCCTTTAAACGAAATATCAAAATTAGGTTTGTATAGAATCTTTGATGGGACGATGCATCTTGAAAAAAAACAAAGATTAATTTCAAGTTATTCATTAAATAATAAAATACAAACTTCATCGAATAGAGTAGTTATATGCGATAACTATAAAAAGCGTCCTTCTTTTATTCCTGAAAAAAATAAAGTTAATGATATTGGAAATACCCCATATTTCGATTTTTTAAAAGTTATTAAAATTCAATCGGATGGAAAAGAACTTTATAGGCTTTTTACTTTCACCCCTGCGGGTTATAAATACTTTGTAAAACGAGAGGTTCGGTCTACAAATTCCTCTAACAATTATAGGAGCTATGAGGATTTATTCACTGGAGAGAAAAAACTGTCGTACTATTTGAGAAATAGTGATAGATATCATATAGCTAAAAAATTCACTAATGAATATATATCAGAGATATCGTCTAAAATTTCGAATTCTCACGATGGAAAATATTTTGAGAGTGATTTAACCATTACGGTTAACAATACGTCAAATGAGCCATTATTTATTGAAGAAGATAATTTTTTATCAACTGTAGAGCTTGATGGTTCTAAATTCTCAGGTGCACACAAAAATACACGTTCAGGAGCCATTCACGTTATATATAAAGATTGTAGTCGAGATAGCGAAACGAAAGCTTTTGTTGTCAATCCAAAAGGAACTTGTACCTTTAACTTAAGTAAAATTCGTTTTTATAGCGGTAAGGTTAAAAGAGATGAGCCGTATAACCTTTATTTATTTGGTGAGAAAGTATTGATGGAACCTATAATTGCTGAAGAATTGTTAGTTGAAATTGTTGAGCGCTCTAAGGCTTACTATAATTCTATACTTAACACAGATAAAGTCGAAAGCACTTTATAATAAAACTTATAACAGCTCAAATATGAGTGATAGCTACCTGCTTTGGTTTGACTCTCTTTCACTTTTAATTTGAGTTAATATTTTTTGTTCTTAGTTTGTTCTTGGGGTTTTTAATAAAGTAAGTTTCCCTCAGTAAAATGGTTGTCTTTGTATAGCTAAACACCGACATTCAAATTTAATAGGTTATTACTCTGTGAGTATAGTTCTGAATAATATTAATTTTTTATAACACCATAAAAACCACAATTCTTCATAACCAAGAGAATTGTGGTATTAGCTGCTAAGTTAATGAGTTTTTACAACACTTATTATCTAATATGAATCTCTTCTCCATTTAACCCAATGCTTTTTAAATTCGGCTGCAGCTTCGGTCATGGCTGTTTTATCATTTTGTTCAGGTAATGTTTTAGCTATAAGAAAACGGTTCATAGTGCTATATTTACCGCCACCAGTTAATTCAAATCGATATTCTTGAACATAACCTATATAAATCATCGCAGCAGTTTTTTTATCAATGCATCCTATTTGATAAACTCCAAAACCTCCCATAATCATTTCATTATAACTTCCACCTCTAATGTTGCACCATTTTCGGTAGCTACCTAGGGTATCTTTTGTTTTGCCATATTGATTATGAAATTGAGTTGTATAGAATTCAGTATTTTCGGTTGTATTTGAACTAGAGGTTGCTACTGCAATCATTCCATCCATTCCAACTGATTTATCACTAATAAGTTGTTTAGAGAATTGAATTGGATCACTATGTGAATATAAGTCGACTTTAGGTCCTGAGGCACAGCCTGTTAGAAAAGTAGCCATTAGAGCAAGTAATTTGAATTTCATATTTTTCCTTTATTATTATTTAATTCGTTTTTACACCACATAGTTTAATTAAAACAGTATGTTAAAATCAATAATTAAATCAAATCATAAAGATTTAAGTACATTTATTTGTCCGTATTAATCACTGATTCAAAGATAAAACTCTTTGATATTTCATCTGATGTATGGAATATTATGGCATTTATGAAACCATCCTTCTCATAAGCTAGGAGGACGCTTAGGAAATTGAGTTAATATCCAAAGTTATTGTTTTCTCGAAAGGAACTAATCTAAATCATCTAGGTAAACTTTAATATGACCAAAGCGTTAGCTGTATATGCAGGACCATCTGCATTAGCGCAAATAAAAGAGCAGGGCATTAGCCAAGAGCAAATAAAAATGATGGTAGGCGCCAGTGGTGGCCCTAAATGGTTTGTCTTAGCCGGTTTAGATCGTTATTTTTGTGGCGAATTTTTTAAATCACGAACTAGTACTCTGTATACGTTAGGCTCGTCTGCGGGTGCCTGGCGCTTTGCTTGTTATGCACAACAAAATCCACTCGCGGCCATTAATCGCTTGATCCATGCTTATTCGCATTTATCGTATCCATTGAACGCGGATAAAGACCAAGTCACTCGTGCCAGTGAACAAATGTTGGCGGATGTTTTAGCCAGCCGGGGCGCGGTTGAAATAGCCACTAACCCTTTGATTAAGTCGAACATTATCGTTGCCAAATCAACAGGGTTAACGCGATATGAACACAAAGCACTGCAAATACCCGGCTTAATAGCTTCAGCTGCCGGGAATCGATTACAGCGTAAAAAGCTGGGTAACTATTATCAACGGGTCATTTTTACTAGTGACAATAGTTATATTCCATTTGATTATGATGATGGTATTCGCTCAAAAGTGGTGTCATTAACCAAGCACAATACTGAACAGGCGCTGCAGGCGACTGGATCTATTCCGTTGATCATTAATGGGGTTCGCGATATCAAAGGAGCAGGTAAGGGCATGTATCGTGATGGTGGTATTATTGATTATCATTTTGATCAGCGCTTTTTACCAGGCTCAAATGCTAGCCAAGCACAGCAAGAAATCAAAGATGATCAGCAAGGCGGGTTAGTATTGTACCCGCATTTTTATAATGAATTTAAACCGGGTTGGTTTGATAAATACATAAAACACCGTTTTGCCAATAAGCAACATTTTGACAATACCGTTGTTTTGGCGCCTACCGCGGAGTTTGTCAACAAACTGCCGTTTGGCAAAATTCCTGACAGAAAAGATTTTACTCAATTAACCGAGGCTGAGCGGATAAAATATTGGCAATCGGTTATTGATGAGAGTGAACGGTTGGCCGAAGAGTTTGACCAGCTTATTGGCAACGAAAATGCAGCGCAAATTATCAAGCCGATATAATTAAGCTACAAAGTACAAGCCTTAGTCCATTACTTGAGTTAATAATTTTCTTCTTTGATACTAAGACCGTTAGCCAAAAATAAACTGTTATACACTTTGGTGGCAAATTCGTCGGTCATGCCGGATAAATAATCGGCGATAACGCGCTGTGGGTTTTGGCTGTTCTCGCAGGCGAGCAGCCAACGTTGACACGTTGAATCGGGTAACAAGCGTTGTGGATCGCTGGCGAAGGCTTCAAATAATTCCATGACAATTTGCTGCCCTTTATATTCCATTCGCTGAATGTCGGTTTTTTTAATCACAAATTTGTAGACATAATCTTTACACACTTTTAATGCTTGCGCCTGTATTTCTGGTAAAGCGGCGTTAAAACGTAATAGCGGCTCGGCAAAATCGCAATCCTTAGTTTCATTCAAATCGATTAGTTCAATCGCCGTAATTAAGTAGTTCACCAGCGCGCCAATGGCATCTTTTTGTAAATGGTGCTGATGAGAAAACAACTTATCGGCAAGGCTTTTTATAAGCTCATTTAACCAATTATCGTTAAGTTGTGTTAACGGCTTCACCACATGCTCGATGAAACTGTCTTTACCCACTACGCCGGTGACTATCGCATCTTCCATGTCATGAATACCATAAGCGATATCGTCGGCCAGCTCCATAATCGAGCAATCAAAAGATTTAAATTGGGTTCTATGATGTTTATTGGTTTTCACACTTATTTTTTGGAATTGATTTTTGTCATCCGTCGATAATGGCGCCAGTACCCACTCGAGCAGTTCGCTATCGTCGGCATATAGGCCCTTTGGTGGGTGCCAGTCACCGGCTTTTAATTGGCGAAAGTTTACCGGTGCAGCCGGTACTTGCGGACAGGCTAATCGGTCGATTATTTGAGGGTATTTCATTAAACCGAGTAAGGTTCGGCGGCTTAAATTCATACCAAAATGTTCGGTATAAGGTTCGAGTTTAGTCACTATTCTAAAGGTTTGGCCATTGCCTTCAAAACCGCCAAAACTGTGCATCATGAAATTTAATGCGACTTCACCACCATGGCCAAAGGGTGGATGGCCAATATCATGAGCCAGACATATGGCTTCGATCAATGAGTCTTCGCGAGGCAATAATTGTTGGCACTGATCGCCAAATTTAGAACGCAATTGTGCGGTAATGCCTGAGCCAATCTGTGCGGCTTCCAGAGAGTGGGTTAAGCGGGTACGATAAAAATCACTTTGGCCAATGCCCATTACCTGAGTTTTTGCTTGTAGGCGCCGAAATGCGGCAGAATGCAATATACGGGCACGATCACGTTGAAACGGGGAGCGATGATCTTGCTGTCTGGAGGAGCTGTTCGGTAATCGTCTTTGCAACCAGTTCTCGTTCATGCTGTGATCCTTGTCGCCAGGCCATCTTGGTATTATTATTGTTAAAAACCTCAACTCGGGAAAGTGGGGGCTGTATATCTCGAGTCCAAGTTAATACCACTATATCAAGCACATGAGGAAGATCAAGACCTCAAAATATTGTCTTTATACTAATTGCTATTATTCTCTGTCGGCTTGATGCTCCGCCAAAATCACTTGCTCGAGCAACAATACCCCTGGGCCTGCATTTTTTCTGTCGGGGATCACTAAGGTGACTGGCACTGCCAATGAGGTAGAGCCTTCTAACTTAATCGCGATTAAAGAGCCATCGTTAAGCTCGGACTCGATTAAATGTTTTGGTACCCAGCAAAAACCTATGCCTTGCTTTAATATGGTAATGGCTTCATAAAAGCTGGAAACCGTCCAGCGCTTTTCGGCCTTAAGCCAACCCTTATCGGGTTTCGCCATACCGGTATCGCCGATCACCAGCTGTAAATAATCGGCCAATTCTTCACTACTTATGCTGTTGGTTTGCAGTATTTCATGACTATGTAAACACACAGGTAGCATGGTTGTGGTGTAAAGGTAGTTTCCATGCACGCCTTCGGGAAAGTGCGGACTTAATACCAGATCTGCAGTTTTGTTTTTAATCGCTTCAGTAGAGCCTGAGATTACTTCGTCGGTTATTTTTAAACGACTGCCATGGCTTTTTGGCCAGTAGTCTTTTAACGCATTTAATAAACGATGTTTTGGATACAGCACTTCACAGGCGATGGTAATTTCTGCTTCCCAGCCGCCGTTTAAGGTATCGGCAAACTCTTCTAGTGATTGCATGTCTTGCAGAATTTTTTTCGAGCGGCGTAGCATCGCACTGCCAGCTGTCGTGAGTTGAGTTTTTCGGCCATCCACCTCTAACAGCGCAATACCTAGTTGTGACTGTAATTTTGCCACCGCATGATTGAGCGAGGACTGACTTTTATTCAGCACCTCACTGGCCTTGGCATAACTGCCATGCTCAACCACAGCATGCAATATCCGCCATTGCTCGATGGTGGTTTTGGCGCGAAAGACTTTATCCATAGTTATCTCTTTATATTGGCTGTCTCTTGTTATTAACGTTCTATTTTATTTACTCAACCCGGTTCTTAGTTCTGCACTATAGCCATAACCTTAGCTTTAGGCGTTAGCGATGACGATAGCTCTTAATGGTGCCGGGTAGCCCTCGATGGTTTTGTTGGCATCATCGGGATCAAGGAAGTCTTGTAACGACTCGGTATCCATCCATGGTGTTTGACGCTGTTCTTCAAATGCGGTTTGATCGGTACTTACTACACGCACGTTTTTAAAGCCCAATCGTTCCATCCAGTGCACTAATGCGGCGCCACTGGGCAAAAACCAAACGTTGCGCATTTTTGCATAGCGATCGCCGGGCACTAATACCGTATGTTCGTCGCCTTCAATGATTAACGTTTCCAACACTAATTCGCCACCGGGTTTTAACTGAGCTTTTAATTGCTGCAAAAAATCGATGGGCGATTTTCTGTGGTACAGCACGCCCATGGCAAATACTGTGTCGAAGGCTTTTAGCTCAGGTAAGTGCTCAACGCCTAATGGCAACAAGTTAACGTTGTCGTCTTTGATGAAGTGCTGCATCGCTAAAAATTGCATCAAAAATAATTGCGTTGGATCGATACCAACGACAAACTTGGCGCCGTCGCCACGCATGCGCCATAAGTGGTAGCCACTGCCACAGCCAATATCTAATACATAGCGGTTTTTTAAATCACTAATGTGCGGGGCCAACCGATCCCATTTAAAGTCGCTGCGCCATTCGGTATCAATATGAATACCATGTACGTGGTAGGGGCCTTTACGCCAGGGCTTGAAATTTTTCAGTAAATTGGTGATGCGTTTTTGTTCGCCCTGATTGATGTCGTCACTAGTACCAATGGTGACACTATTGCTGATATCGATTGTGCTTGCCTTTGTTTGCGGCAGCGCATCCAGAGTTTTTAGCCACTTGGAGAATTCACCGTGCAAGTCATGCTTTTGCCAGTCGGCCAATTGCTGCGGCAAACAGGTAAGCCAGTGCGCCAGGTTGTTACCAGCAATTTGTTGATAAAATCGATTAAATAAATTCATGGGAATATCTTTTGTCTGTTATTTGATGGCAATCAGTGAGAAAAAGTTAAAACATTGAAACCAGGGGGTAGCATGGCGAAAACCGGCGTTATCTAAACGCTGCAAATGTGTGGTTAGCGTATCTGGCAGCATTACGTTTTCGATAGCTGCGCGCTTTTGCGCAATTTCCAAGTCACTATAACCATTGGCTCGTTTAAAATTGTGGTGTAAATCGTTCAGTAAGTCTTTGCATACCGGATCATTGTCGTAAATTTTTTCCGATAAAATCAATACGCCACCCGGCAGCAGGGCGTCGGCAATTTTCGACAATAGCGTTTGTCGCTGTTCGCTTGGGATAAACTGTAGGGTGAAGTTTAAAACAATCACTGAGGCATTGTGCATGTCTTCACTGAGAATATCGCCTTGTTTGACGGTACACGGGGTATTGGCTTTAAACGCATTTACATGAATTTGGCAGCGTTCTACCATCTCTTTCGAGTTATCAATGGCGATAATTTGGCAGTTCTGCGCGCTGATATTTTGCCGCATCGCCAAACTGGCTGCGCCTAAAGAACAACCCAAATCGTATATGTTACTGTTATCTTGCGCATACTTGTGACTGAGCTGGCCAATGGTTTCAATGATGGTATTGTAGCCTGGCACCGAGCGTTTGATCATGTCTGGAAACACTTCAACCACTTGCGCGTCAAAACGAAAATCCGCCACTTTGGTGTGTGGCTTGGAATAAATAAGATCTGTATCTTGTTGACTCATTTAACCTGCTTATTTAATTAGCTATTTTAAGTGAATAGAATGGTCGATATTATTAGGGTCTGTTGATCTTTGCGGTGCATTTTTGCTGCCCTTCGGGTTCAAACAGGCGAGCTTTGCTCCGCGTTATGGCTCAATCATTTGGAACAACCAAACTTCTATCGCCATGCCTTGTTCAAAGCTCGCCTGTTTGAACAAAATTTGTACCTCAAAGGTCAACAGACCCTAGTTATTTTATCTTAAAATTTACCGTTAGAGAAATAATCTCAGCAATCTATTTCACAATCGAGCAAGAATGCTGATAAAAAACGCTAAAGCAATGGAAAAATCATTAATCACTATGGTTTGCAGGTGACATTAATGACATTTGCTTTATAATACCGCTTTTAATTTTAGGCATCTTAAACCGTAACAGAGCGGTTGCTCGCTAGTTCAGATGCACAGCAATATTATTTTCAGGATATTAGACATGCGCAGTTTATTTTGTGGTGAGGTGAATGAATCTCACGTAGAACAAGAAGTAACTCTTTGTGGTTGGGTTAATCGTCGTCGCGACTTAGGTGCGGTGATTTTTGTAGATTTGCGTGATCGTGAAGGTATCGTACAGGTGGTATTTGATCCCGACCTGGCGGAAGTATTAGCCACAGCAAATACTCTGCGTAATGAATTTTGTGTTCAAATTAAAGGTAAAGTTCGTGCCCGTCCTGAGACGCAAATCAATAAAGATATGGCGACCGGTGCTATTGAAGTATTAGGCTTAGAGTTAAATATTATCTCTAAAGCTGCACCACTGCCGTTGACGCTTGATAACCATCAAAAAAATTCTGAAGAGCAACGCTTAAAGTACCGTTACCTGGATTTACGTCGTCCAGAAATGACTGAACGTTTACGTTTTCGTGCAAAAGTGACATCACAAGTACGTGCGTCTCTTGAAAAACAAGGGTTCCTGGACATTGAAACGCCAATTTTAACGGCGGCAACTCCTGAAGGTGCTCGTGATTACTTGGTACCAAGTCGTACTCAAAAAGGTAACTTTTTTGCCTTACCACAATCGCCGCAGTTATTTAAACAATTACTGATGATGTCGGGTATGGAGCGTTATTACCAAATTGTGAAATGTTTCCGTGATGAAGATTTACGTGCTGACCGTCAGCCAGAATTTACCCAAATAGATATCGAAACATCGTTCATGAGTGCTGATCAGGTAATGGCAGTTACCGAAACCATGATCCGTGAGTTATTCCAATCATTATTAAATGTGGATTTGGGCGACTTCCCACGCATGCCATATTCGGAAGCGATGCAACGTTTTGGCTCAGACAAACCTGATTTACGTAACCCGCTGGAAATTGTCGATGTTGCCGATATCTTAAAAGACGTTGAGTTTAAAGTATTCTCGGGTCCTGCCAATGATGAAAACGGCCGTGTTGCGGTTATTTGTGTCCCCGGTGCGGCCAGTAAAGTCTCTCGTAAAAACCTCGATGATTACACCAAGTATGTCAACATTTATGGTGCCAAAGGATTAGCCTGGTTAAAAGTGAACGACAAAGATGCTGGCATGGAAGGCTTACAATCGCCTATCTTGAAATTCTTACCCGAAGCCGCGGTAACTGAGTTATTAGCGCGTACGAATGCCCAAACGGGTGATTTAATCTTATTTGGCGCAGACAAGAACACAGTAGTTACGGAAGCGTTAGGCGCACTTCGTTTAAAACTGGGTGAAGACTTAGGCTTAACGGTTGAAGGCTGGAAACCATTATGGGTTGTTGATTTCCCTATGTTTGAAGAAATCGATGGCAACATGCATGCCTTGCACCACCCGTTTACCGCGCCTAGCGATTTAACGGCACAAGAGTTAGAAGCCAATCCAATTGGTGCATTATCAAATGCCTACGATATGGTGCTTAACGGTTGTGAATTAGGCGGTGGTTCTGTACGTATCCACAGCCAGGAAATGCAAGCCGCCGTATTTAGAATTTTAGGCATTAGCGATGACGAAGCTGAAGAGAAATTTGGCTTCTTACTCGAAGCTTTACGCTACGGTACACCTCCACATGCGGGCTTAGCGTTTGGCTTAGACCGCATCGTCATGTTAATGACTGGCGCTACGTCTATTCGTGACGTGATGGCATTCCCGAAAACCACAACGGCTGCTTGTCCATTAACCAACGCGCCAGGTCGTGCTAACCCGGCACAATTGGTAGAGTTGGGCGTTCAAGCCATTCCAGCAGAAGCGAAAGCAGACGATTCTGAATAGAATTTGATAGTTTAAAAAAGGCCTTGCTTGAGTGATTGAGCAAGGTTTTTTTTAGCTACGAGCTACGAGCTACGAGCTACGAGCTTCGGGCAACGAGCGGCCGGCGTTTTAGTCGTGCTTGCTTTTCATTTACGCCGTTCTATGGCATCTTTAAACTCATACCTTTATAAGTCTACTAATATTCATGAGTATCATTTTAGGAATCGACCCTGGTTCGAGACTAACCGGTTATGGGGTAATCGAAAAACAGGGACGTAAATTTAATTATCTTGGCAGTGGTTGTATTAAAACCTTAGCTGCTGGCGATAACCACCCCGAACGATTACAAATCATCTTTGCTGGTGTGTCTGAGCTGATATTACAATTTAAACCCGATATGTTTGCCATCGAGCAAGTCTTTATGGGGTTAAACCCCGGTGGCGCCTTAAAACTTGGGCAGGCTAGGGGCGCGGCCATTGTCGCGGCGACCAATAATGGCATTGAAGTGGCTGAATACTCGGCCAGGCAAATTAAACAAGCCGTAGTTGGCACCGGTGCTGCCGATAAGAAACAAGTGCAGCATATGGTCACCTCATTTTTAAAGCTACCGGCACCACCGCAAGCCGATGCGGCCGATGCCTTAGCCATCGCAATTTGTCATGGTCATAGTTATGACTCGTTAATAAAAATGGCCGGCCAGGCGAAAAAAACGGTACGCGGACGGCTTAGATAAAACTAGGGTCAGAGTCAGGTTACGGTAAATTTGACTCTGACCCCGGTTTTTAAACAAGCTTTCTGTTTGCTATATATTTATACAGTGGTAATATATACAGTATTAAAGTGCATACCTAATGCAAATCATTAAAAGCAAGAATAATTGATAGGATATTACTGTGATAGGACGTTTACGCGGGTTATTAATAGAAAAACAGGCCCCAGAAATTTTACTCGAATGTAACGGTGTTGGCTATGAAGTCACTCTACCCATGACCAGTTTTTACCATCTCCCAAAGCTTGAACAAGAAGCGACTATTTATATTCATTTTGTCGTGCGAGAAGATGCGCAATTGTTATACGGCTTTGCCAACCAAACAGAGCGTAAATTGTTTCGCTTATTAATCAAGGTGAATGGTGTCGGGCCCAAATTGGCGTTGGCCATCTTGTCGAATATGTCGGCAGGGCAGTTTGTCCATTGTGTAAACCTTGATGATGTAGCCACGATTGTAAAAATACCTGGTGTTGGCAAAAAGACCGCAGAGCGACTACTCATTGAAATGCGCGATAAACTCAAAGACTGGGGCCAGGATACTGCGACTCCGGCAACAGACAGTTTCCCGGTAGACACGATTACTGCTGACAATTCCTTGCTAAGTGCAGCAAATAATAAAGATGATGCCATTACCGCGCTGGTATCTCTGGGCTACAAACACATTCAGGCAGACAAAGCGGTTAAAGCGGTATTTGTTGAAGATATGAGCTCAGAAGAGTTAATTCGAGACGCATTGAAATCTATGCTGTAATCTATAGTGAATCTGTGTTGCTAACATTAACACCAATACTGACACCCTAACCAAGAACAATAAAAATAACTAAATTTATAACACCATAACTGTAACTGAATATATAACACTAAGTCGAATACTATGATTGAAGCCGATCGATTAATACAACCTACTGCAAGTCGTGAAGAAGAAACGATTGATAGAGCCATTCGCCCGAAAATGCTCGGCGACTACACCGGCCAAGAGCCGGTAAAAGAGCAGATGGAAATATTCATTACTGCTGCTAAAAATCGAAATGAGCCACTCGATCACCTGTTGATTTTTGGCCCGCCGGGCCTTGGTAAAACGACATTAGCCAACATCGTTGCCAATGAAATGGGGGTGAACATTCGCACCACATCGGGTCCGGTATTGGAAAAAGCCGGAGACTTGGCGGCGCTGTTAACCAATTTAGAAGAAAACGATGTGTTATTTATTGATGAAATTCATCGCTTAAGCCCGGTGGTAGAAGAAATCCTCTATCCGGCGATGGAAGATTATCAGCTCGACATCATGATAGGTGAAGGCCCGGCGGCGCGTTCAATCAAACTGGATTTACCACCATTTACTTTGATCGGGGCAACAACACGTGCCGGCTCTTTAACCTCACCACTGCGTGATCGTTTTGGCATAGTACAACGCTTAGAGTTTTATAAAGTAGAAGATTTAAAAGACATCATTAGCCGCTCCTCGCATTTTTTGAATGTCGATTTAAACGATGAAGGCGCATTTGAAGTGGCACGCCGCTCGCGCGGTACCCCACGAATCGCCAATCGTTTATTGCGCCGGGTTAGAGATTATGCCGAAGTCAAAACTACCGGCCCGGTAGGCCAAGATACCGCCTGTAAAGCGTTAAATATGCTCGAGGTAGATGGTGAAGGCTTTGATTTAATGGATAGAAAACTGTTGCTCGCCATTATTGATAAATTTGGCGGCGGCCCGGTCGGCTTAGATAACGTTGCCGCGGCTATTGGTGAGGAGCGCGAAACCATTGAAGATGTGATTGAACCGTTTTTGATTCAACAAGGGTTTTTACAGCGCACTCCACGTGGTCGCATTGTTACCGACAATGCCTATTTGCACTTTGGTTTGGATAAGCCAAAGCAGTAAGTTTTTTAATTTTTAATCGAAAGTTCTTAGTCAGTCTATCTCATAACGCCTTGTATCGACTGTTCAGACAAATAATACTTAAAAATATCGAGGGAATATGCGGAAAATTTTATTATTACTAATTTTATCTATTTCATTTGCTGCCAGTGCTGCAAATGACTCTTTAGTTACTGAATTTATAACGTTAAGCGATAAAACCAAAGTTAAAGGGGCAGTAGTAAGCGATATCGAAAATGTGGCACTGCTACTAGCCGAGGATATGCGCTACCAACACCCTAATTACAGTGCCGACTTAACGAAAAAGGAATTCATTCAGGGACTAAAAAATTATATGGGAGTTGCCGATTCATTATCTACAGAAATCATAGACAAGATTGAGGGGCTAAACGCAATCTCAATTACCTATGTATCTACAACTGAAATGAATGGAGCTACTGAGGTTGATAAAAAACCATTAATGCGTTTGTTTGAGTTTAACGATGGTAAAATCACCCTGATAAAAGAGTATTGGTAACTTTGATACCTCCAATAAAGTAATGGTTATTTATTGAAATCGAAAGGCTAGTGTGAGCAATTAATAGAAAGTTGGTTTTAAGGAGCATTTATGACTTGGTCTACTATAGGTGTGATATTTGTTGTATTTATCGTTATTTTTGTTGCATCGAAAAAGAAGAAGTAGTCAACGGCTATAAAGAGCGATTAAGAGCCGTACAATACACCACTTAATCTAGAAAAAACACACCGTCATTGCGGCGCAGGCCGCAACCTCCTGACGCATGCTGTGGCTAGCAAAAATAAACTCAAATAATATCAAGGTATAAATCTCGCCAGTTTGGATTTACCCCTCCAATTAATCTATTTTTCCATCTTCGATGCCACTGCTTTAATCGCTTTTCTCTTACAATCGCGTTTTCCATGTCGTTGAATAATTCAAAATAAACAAGTTTTGTTAAGTTGTATTTAGCACTAAAACCACCAATAAGCTTTTCTTTATGTTGGTATATTCGTTGAACTAAATTGCTGGTTACGCCAATGTACAGAACTGTATTGTGAACATTTGAAATAATATAGATTGCGGGTTGTTTCATGATTGAATTCCTTTTCAATGAATGAAATTTAATTGTAGCTTAATTGAAATTAATTTGAGGAAGCAATTGTTTATAGGCACGCTATATCCGAAAGGGGGTTGCGGCCTGCGCCGCAATGACGTGGTTAATTGTTTCTAAGTATGCCCTGATATTGGAAGGTTAAACGTCTCTGAATGGCACATTTGATACGTTCACGGAAATTTAAAAAACAAGTTTGAAATGATTTTTTTGTGATTTTACAATAATCGCGATTAGCAATAAGTGATTTATTTCAATAACTGAATCACCTTCACTTTGATTGTGATGGCCAATGCTCTGTCAGATCAATATCTGCTATAACACCTTCATCGCTCACCTCTATTTCAACGAACGCCGGGCGGTTATTTTTTATGATACTCATTGCGCCGTTATCGCCGGATAAAGCTTTTAATGCAGGGAAAAAGAATTTGCCAAAACACACCGGGTGGCCAGATTGATGGTTAAATACGGGTCTTACGATACTGTTTGGGTTTGCTTGTTTTATCACTGCACTTATTGACTCAAACTGGATAAATGGCATATCCGCTAAAAAAATACTTATGCTGTCTATGGTAGCAATTGATTGTTCAATTTTTCTTACGCCGGTTGCGATGCTGGTGCCAATACCAATATTCTCTAATGGCGCGGGTATTAATGTGGCTTGATTAGCGTTGATGAGATCTATAAGAGCATCATCTTGATGACGGTGGATAACAAATACATGTTTATAGTGTGCACAAATCTTATCTAAGCATTGCAAAATCATCGGCTTATTTTTGCCACTTAAGCGTTTATCGCTGCCATAGCGCTTTGAAAACCCTGCGGCTAATACCAGTGCGACATGGTTACTCATAATTGCTCTTTGTTTATTTGATGACGAACCCGGATGATATCGGCGAGGATGGAAATGGCAATTTCTACCGGCGTTTTACTGCCAATATTTAACCCTATTGGTGCATGTAAACGGCTCAGTTGCTGCTCGCTTAACTCACAAATCCGTTGCAGTCTTTCATTGCGAGTTTCCGTGGTACGCTGCGAGCCCATTGCGCCGATATAAAAGGCCTCACTGGCAAATACGTTCATCAGTGCGACATCGTCTATACGTGGGTCGTGCGCTAAAGCTAAAACTGCGGTTCTGTGATTAACGTATTTATCAATAAATAAATCTGGCGACATCCATATGACATCAACGCCACCATTGGCTTTGTTAAAGCGCCAACTGCTGGCGAGTTCTTTGCGCATATCACACACTTTCACATCAAAGCCGGCAAGTAAACCGAGTTGCGCCACATGTTCTGTTACCTGACCAATACCGATCAATAACAAGCGATAAATCTGTGCGTAAGCCAACGTTATTGATTGCTCGGCAGTTACAATTTGTTCCGTTGCTTGTTGACCAATAGCACTGATGGTTCGCAACTCTTGCTGTAAAAAAACTTCGCGGCAAAACGGCTGCTGTGCTTCGGCAAAAGTTAACCATTGCTGGAGGTGCGACTTATTTTCAGCACCAGGTAACAGTTTCTCGACCAATAACTTAATGGTGCCACCACAGGGCAGCTCTCTTACTATGTTTTGTTCAGTGCCATGTTCACCATAAATAAAGGTTTGGTTGGACCGCTGAAACTGTCCTTGTGCTATCATCTCAACAAACACGTCTTCCAAACAGCCTCCTGAAATGGAGCCGTAACGCTTATCGCCATCGGTGACAAAAATTGAGCCGATAGGGCGAGGGGCGGAGCCGTAGGTATTTAAAATAGTGCAGAGCCAGACGGGCTTATTTTTAGTCAGCCAATCGTTCGCTTTTTTGATTACGTGAATATCGGTTAATTGCATTAAACACTTAGCGTTAACAATGATTGTTATTAACTTACTGATTATTGAATGGGAAGTAAAAATTAAATGGCTTATTTCAGGCGTAAAAGGAGGCTTGATTTAAGCTGATTTGTAACCAAAGGTTTCAACCGATCAAGCTACACTTGTTACATTCCAATTACATTTCAATTACATTGTTGTTATTTACTGAAAAAAATAGCCCATATCGCCGATATTCCCTTGAGTGTATAGCCAAAATTCGCGTAACATAGGGCATTGCGATTCAAACTAATTCACTAGCATTTTGCTACTATGACAAATAATAACGCCTTTAGCTATCAACTCAGAGTTTACTACGAAGACACCGACGCCGGTGGCATCGTCTATTACGCTAATTATTTAAAGTTTGCCGAACGAGCTCGTACCGAGTGGTTAAGAGCGCTAGGCATAAATCAGTCATTTTTTCTTGAACAAAAATTAGGTTTTGTGGTCAGAAAAGTTGAAATGGATAACAAAGCGTCTGCCAAACTTGATGACTTGCTAACCATAACAACAACAATTACAAATTTAAAGAAAGCCAGTTTGGTCTTTTCACAGGCGATTGCAAATCAACACGGAGACGTTTTGTGTAATGTTTCTGTGCTCGTTGCCAGTGTCAATTTAGAACGTGCCAAACCTTGTGCTATACCAGAACAAATTTTAGGAGCCTTACACAGTGCACGCTGAACTCTCGTTTTTTGACTTATTTTTACAAGCAAGTTTATTAGTACAAGCAGTAATGCTTTGTCTGTTAGGCTTTTCCATTGCTTCCTGGACCATGATCATCCAACGCTCGAAAGCAATTAACAAAGCGCAAGTACAATCACAAACATTTGAAGATAAATTTTGGTCTGGCGCCGACTTAAGCAGCTTATTCAAAGAAGTCAGTGCCCGGAAAAATGTGGATGGTATTGAAAGTTTGTTTGTCGCCGGCTTTAAAGAGTTTGCCCGCATTCGCAAAAGCCCTGATGCCAGTTCACAAGCGGTAGCAGATGGTACTCACCGCGCCATGCGCGTGGCGCTGTCGCGAGAAGTAGACGAGTTAGAAACTCACCTGTCATTTTTAGCCACGGTTGGCTCCATTAGCCCTTACATTGGTTTGTTTGGCACCGTTTGGGGGATCATGAATTCATTTATCGCTTTGGGTGCTGTACAACAAGCCACACTTGCGATGGTAGCACCAGGCATTGCTGAAGCTCTTATCGCCACTGCCATGGGCCTGTTTGCCGCCATTCCTGCGGTTATGGCATTTAACCGTTTCTCGCACAGCGTTGAGAGACTAGAAAACAGTTACGGTAATTTTGTCGAAGAGTTTGCCAGCATATTACAACGCCAGGCGGTTGCTTCTAATCGCCAGCAAGCTTAATAGATTGAAGTAGGATTTAGCATGTACGTTCGAGTTAAACGTAAACGCGTCGCTGAAATCAATGTGGTCCCGTATATCGATGTAATGTTGGTGTTACTGATCATCTTTATGGTCACGGCGCCACTGATCACCCAAGGGGTGAAGGTTGACTTACCAAAAGCCGATTCTGAATCGTTACCGCAAGATTCAAAAACACCATTAGTGGCCAGTGTCGATGCCGAGGGCTTGTTCTATTTAAATGTAGGTGATAGCAAATCAGACCCATTGGATCCTGATGAGTTGGCCGTGTTAGTAAAAGCGCGTCTGCTGGTTGACCCAGAAACGCCGGTTGTGGTTAATGGTGATGGTAATGTACCTTATAATTCGGTGATTCAATTGATGGTGCTGTTACAGCAAGCGGGTGTGCCTTCTGTGGGATTAATGACTGAGTCGCCGGAGTTATAAGCAGTGTTTGCCTTCTTTAAAAACGCGATAGCCAGTTTAGTCAATCAATGCATGCTGGTGTTTACCTATTTACCCGATGGTAAAAACCTGAAACAACAATACTACATTGCCATTGGCGCCGCAGTGGGCATCCATTTGGTGATGGCCATAGTGCTAATGCTGAATGCCGACTTTTCGCCAAAAGCAAAACCACAAGCTAAACCGCAAATGCAAGTGATTGATGCGGTGGTGATTGATGAAAGCAAGTTAAAGCAGCAGGTGGACAAGCTTAAAAAGCAAAAAGAAGCGTCAGCAAAACGTGAACGGGATCGAATTAAAGAACTGGAAAAACGTGCTAATGACGCGAAGATAAAACGTCAAAAAGAAGCCGAACGTATTAAAAATTTAGAAAAACAACGTAAACAAAAAGAAGTTGAAAAGAAAAAAGCGGATGATGCTGCGAAAAAATCCAAGGCCAAAGCTGCCAGCGCAGAGAAAACCCGGAAGAAAAAAGAGCAAGAACGCAAGCAAGCCGAACAAGCGGCAGAGGACGCGAAAGCAAAACGAATTAAAGAAGAAAAAGCGGCAGCGGACGCAGCTGAAAAACGCCGCCGTAAAAAACTTGAGGATGACAAACGCAAGAAAGCCGCAGCCGAGCGTGCCGAGCAAGAACGTTTGCTAGAGCAACAAATGCAAGAAGAAATGCAAGCTCGTTCGAGTGCCCGTAGTCAACAAGTGATGAATGAAGTTGATAAATACGCCGCATTAATGACACAGGCGATTAAACGTAACTTTATTGATGATCCTAGCTTTAAAGGAAAATCATGTAAGTTAAAAATAACCTTAGCCAGCAGTGGCTTCGTTATCAATGTGCAATCGGGAACGGGCGACCCTTACGTTTGTAAAGAAGCGGTGAAAGCCGTAAATAAAACCGGCACCTTACCCGTATCGAAAGATCCGGAAGTATTTGAACAACTAAGAGATATTAGTTTAACTTACCATTCTGAATATCAATAATTGGAACCTTAACAACTATTATGTTTAAAAAAGTTATTATCAGCGTTATGTTAATGAGCGCTTTTATAAGCAAAGCTTATGCTGAGCTTGAATTAGTGATCACTGGCGGCGTGAATACCGCTCGTCCGATTGCAGTATTGCCGTTTACCTACGAAGGCAGCGAACAGTTACCTGAAAACATTGCCCAAGTGATCAGCGATGATTTACTGCGCAGTGGTAAATTTAATCCGATAAACGCAATGAATATGCCACAACAGCCAAGTAAGGTTAGTGACATTGACTACCAGGCCTGGGCTGATTTAGGTGTAGAAGCCATAGTCATGGGCGAGATAAAACAAGCATCGCCAAACAATTATCTGGTTTCATTTAAGTTAATTGATGTGATCGAAGGACAAATGAAAGATGCCAATGGTAGCTCTTTGCAAAATGGTCAATTGGTACAAAGCAGCTCTCATGTATTAATTAATTCAAAACCTAACCAGTACATTCCGACAAGCTTATTCAGACCGAAAGCGCATCAAATTTCTGACAGTGTATTTGAAAAATTAACCGGAAACAGGGGCGCGTTTTTAACGAAAATTGCCTACGTGATCGTGCGCGACAGCGGTGCTAAAAAGTATCAATTAGTGATCGCCGATTACGACGGTTATAACGAGCAAGTGTTATTGAGCTCATCCGAGCCGCTAATGTCACCAACCTGGTCTCCAGATGGTACCAGGTTATCTTATGTAACGTTTGAAAAACGCCAGGCACAAATTTATATTCAAAATATTTATACTGCTGAGCGGGAAGTGTTATCAAGCTTTAAAGGCATCAATGGCGCTCCCCGTTGGTCGCCGGATGGCAAGAATATGGCGCTAGTGTTATCAAAAGATGGTAACCCAGAAGTTTATACCATGAACATTGCCACGAAAAAATTGCGACGCATTACCCGACATCGTGCTATTGATACTGAACCAAATTGGTCTCCTGATGGAAAATCTTTGCTATTTACCTCAGAACGGGGTGGTAAACCACAGTTATATCGCGTAAATTTAACCGATGGTAAAGTGAGACGATTAACGTTTGATGGTGAAATGAATTTAGGTGGTTCATATACGCCAGATGGCCGTCAGATAGTGATGGTGAATAGAACACAAGGACAATACCATCTTGCTAAGCAAGAGCTTGATTCGATGAATCCGATACAGGTTTTAACGAAAACAAGATTGGACGAATCACCAAGTATTGCCCCCAATGGCGGCATGATCATCTATAGTACTTTGCGTGGTAACCGCCAAGTACTTGGTTTGGTTTCTGTTGATGGTAGGTTTAAGGCCCTTTTGCCAGCGAAAAATGGGCAAGTTAAAGCACCAGCATGGTCACCATATTTATAATTACAATAAATTGAAAATTTTTAAATTAACAAAGGAAAAATAATGCGTTTAAACAAACTAGTAAAAAGCATTGCGGTAGCTTTGCCATTAATGGCATTGGCAGCATGTAGCTCAAATGATACTACAGAAGCAGATGCTCAAATTGCCGCAAACGAAGCTGCAGCAGTAGAGCAAGCACAAGCTGAACAACAAGCTGCTGAAACTGCAGCCGCTGCAGAAGTTGCTCGTTTAGAGAAAATTAAAGCCGATGAAAAAGAGAAGTTACAATCGTCTAATGTTATCTATTTCGATTTTGACACCTCAAAACTTGATTCATCAGTAACTGAGTTACTAGACCTGCATGCTGCATATTTAGCAAATAACTCAAGTGCTCGTGTTGTCATCGAAGGTCATGCCGATGAGCGTGGTACGCCAGAATATAACATTGCCCTAGGCGAACGTCGTGCCCAGGCCGTACAAAAATATTTAGAGAACTCAGGTGTTTCAGGGTCTCAAATTGAAACGGTTAGTTACGGCGAAGAAAAGCCCGCTATCAGTGATCGCAGCGAGTCAGCATTTGCGAAAAACCGTCGTGCAGTACTTGTATACTAATCTGTAACAGTCATCGATTAGGACAATTAATGAAATCGTATAAACTAATTTTGGGTTTTGCGGTTGCTGCTGGTGCATTTAATGCGCTAGCAGCCGAACCAGCCCCCGTTTTAGACATAAACGAACAATCCACACCCGCCATAGCTAACAAGGCATCAAGCAACGATATAGCAAAGCTGCAACGTACTTTGCAGAGTCGTAACAGAGCGCTTAATGATATGCAACAGCATATAGATGAGTTGCAAACTGAAGTAAGCGAATTACGGGGTATTACCGAAGAACAAGCGTACACCATACAACAGATCCTTCAGCGTCAACGTGAGCTTTATCAGGAAATTGATCGCAGATTAACTGCAGTGAAAACTGTCGCCCCAGAAATTTCAGCGGATAACCCCGCCAATGTGGACTATTCTTCTAATCTTAATGAAAACGAAGCTTACGACCATGCGGTTAATTTGGTGTTGAAAGAAAAGCGCTATGATAACGCCATTTCTGAGTTTAAAGCGTTCAATAGCAAGTTCCCAAATTCGAGTTATTCGGCCAATGCACATTATTGGTTAGGGCAACTGTTATTCAACAAAGGTGATTTAGTTGTTGCTGCCAATGAGTTTTCCATTGTGGTTAATAACTTTGAAAATTCACCGAAGCGTAGTGATGCGATGCTAAAACTTGGCATGGTGGCACAGAAGCAAAATGATTTGAATAAGGCTAAATCTGTCTTTAACCGTTTAATTAAAGAATACCCAGATTCTTCAGCGGCGCAGTTAGCAAAATCTCGATTAGCGAGTTTATAATTGAAATCAATCATTTTGTAATACACTCTTTTACAAAAATTGACGATAACTTGCTCTATCTGGTGGCTTTTTATGCAGACAAACTTATTTTTTCAAAAAACTGAAAATTGTTGTTGCACTTAAATTTATTATCAGTATTATATGCCCCGCGTTGAGGCAGCAACCTTAACGTAAAAAAATATGTCGGTCGTTAGCTCAGTTGGTAGAGCAGTTGGCTTTTAACCAATTTGTCGAAGGTTCAAATCCTTCACGACCGACCACTTTCTTTTTTGAAGTTAGTTAGGGTATCGAAATTAAAAGCCGAGGCTTTTAACGCTAATATCCAAATCGGTCGAAGGTTCAAATCTTTATGTCCGACCACTTTCTTTACCGAAAGTGAATTAATTATTTTCTAGGATGTCTTCCTATTACCAGAATAATTAATTTAGCAAAGTTTATATATCGGTCGTTAGCTCAGTTGGTAGAGCAGTTGGCTTTTAACCAATTTGTCGAAGGTTCAAATCCTTCACGACCGACCAACTTTTTATTTATGGAGTAGTTGGGGTATTTAAATTAAAAGCCGAGGCTTTTAACGCTAATATCCAATATGGTCGAAGGGTCAAATCCTTCACGACCGAGCAACTTCTTTTAACGAGAGTTGGTCAAAAGTAAACATTGCAAATTTAGAAATTATATTCGGTCGTTAGCTCAGTTGGTAGAGCAGTTGGCTTTTAACCAATTTGTCGAAGGTTCAAATCCTTCACGACCGACCAACTTTTTTTCATTATGAAGTAGTTGGGGTATTTAAAGTAAAAGCCGAGGCTTTTAACGCTAATATCCAATATGGTCGAAGGTTAAAATCCTTCACGACCAAGCAACTTTTCAAAGTTGGTTTTAAATTCTAAAACTCTCAAGATACTTCTGTCGGTCGTTAGCTCAGTTGGTAGAGCAGTTGGCTTTTAACCAATTTGTCGAAGGTTCAAATCCTTCACGACCGACCACTTCTTCTTTCTTCATACTTCGTATTCATCAATTTAGATTTAATCATCGAACCTAGTATTTTTGATATCTGCTTAGCCTCATCAATCATTGGTAGTCCATACCTCTAAATTTTCAAATATCATGCTAACTCCTTTAGCACAGCTGAAACTATTACCATTATAGTTATTCATTGGTTAGTTAACGGTATAAAGGGACTTATTTACATGTACTCATTCTATGCTCTTCGTTTCTCGTTTCTCTTTATATCTACTATATTAAAATCAACAATTTAAAAAAATGATTCCGTTAGATAGTTAGGGAAGAGTATGAAAAAGTTATGCCTCGCGTTTACCATAGGGTTAGCTATGTATTTCATGGCGTCATCAGTTACAGCCGAAGAGCAAAGTGTAGCGCCGTTAACCGATGTTTGGGTGGTAACAATCAATGCTGCTAATAAGGCGAAATTTGAGCGTGCTCTGGCTCAGCATATGCAATATCGTGTGGATAATGGTGATCCAAATACTTGGCAGGTTTATACCCAAGTTATTGGCGATAGCATGAACACTTATGTACTGAGAGCGTGTTGTACAAATTGGGATCAAATAGCGGCATATAAAAGCTGGGCCAGAGATTCAAAGACTTCCAGTCAGTGGCGTAAAACGGTGCGCAAATACGTAGTAAAGAATGAGCATTACTATACCCGCTACGATGAGAGAAATAGCTCATGGGACACCCAGAAGAGCTTTAAATACTTCTCGGTTAATACCTTATACCCAAAACCGGGCGAAGGCTTTGCATTAAAAGCTTCGGTAAAAGCGCTCAGTGATGCGGCTAAACAAATGCAATGGCATGAAAGTTGGTCCTGGCACAGTCGCATAGGCGGAAAGCCACAAATGCAACTGGTGATAGGGCACGAAAATTATGCTGATATGATGCCGCAAGCGAAGTCTTTTTTTGAACCGTTAAGCGCGCAACTGGATTCGCAAGACAATGCTCAACAATTGCTGGAAGAATATGAAAAACACTTTGCTGAAACCAACTATGCCATTTATGTCTTACGCAAAGGACTGTCTTCCCCGGCTACCGTATCGAAAAAGTAAACCGTGTAGCAGATAGTTATTAAATGGGAAGTTAGTTTTTTGAATATGAAGTGCCAACTAAAGTAAGAGATATAGGTAGACATTTAGCATCAGTCAAACTACTCGTTGCCCGGAGCGAAGCGTGCACGATGCTCGAAATTAATACCATCTGCCTGTACTCTGTACCGACAGTTCGTTTCTAGTTTCTCGGCTCTGCTCTACTATTCAACCTTTGTTTGATAAAGCGCCACACTGGATAAATCAATCCGCCAATAGCACCCCATAAATGCGCGTCAATGGCGACTCGGGCATTAATCATCGCTTCCACATCGGCGCTCGCACCAAAGACCTGTTCATAAATGATTTTTCCCCATACACCTAGCAATAACAAATAACCTGACTTCCAGCCTTTTTGAATATCACAAATGGCACCCCAAACAAATATACCGTGTAAAACGCCGGACAAACCGACATAACGGATCATCTCCGGGACAAAGAAGTAAATGCCCACGCTACAGAGCACTGCAGCGAATAAAAAATTAACCGCATAGTTTTTTGACGAGTAATGCTCGCCATGCAGTGCCCAAAGCATACTTAGCCCGGCAATATTTAACAGTAAGTGGTTAAAGTTGGTATGATCGAAATGCCCGGTGAGCAACCGCCAAAACTCGCCATCGTTAATGCTGTGCCGGTTGTAAATCAGCAAGTCGCTGATACTGTCGGGCAACAAATAAGTCATTATCGCCAGGATGAGAATAATCAGTGGCGAGGTACAAGCTTGACGAGTAATTGGTAAAGACAACTTCAACATAAGGGCAATTCAGGTTTATAATGATTTCTTTTATTATTTTAACGTTAATCACTAACTTAAATATAGATAATTTAATTATACCAAGTCCGATAATTTATTGACCATTTAGCGAGAATTAAAAGGTTTATATACAAGGCATTGATTGCTGAGAAGGGTTGTCCCCTTGTCAAAATCAATAACGCAGTAGATAAATCTTTTAAACTCGCCCTTCGGGAGCTTGAAAGAGTCGAGATAACTGCTCAAAATTTGTTTTATATAGAATGACTATATCAAAACAAATTTCGATTGTTCTCCCGCCTCTTTCAAAGCTCTAAATTGACCAATAAATTGTCGGAATTGGTATTAGTGATTAAGGTAAAGGCGTTATGAGTCGACAGTATTGCACAAGGTGTCATAGACCGCTAGTTACATGTATCTGTAGTTTACGCTGCAATATTGACAATAACGTCGATATTTGGTTATTACAGCACCCAAGTGAAGAAAAGCAGGCTAAGGGTACTGCCACATTAACGGATTTAAGTTTGCGCAATTGCCGCGTGTTAATCGCAGAAGATTTTAGTCATTGTGAAGCGCTTAACCAAATTATTGCCGATGCTGAAATAAACGTTATTCTGCTTTATCCGGGTGAAGACGCTAAAGTTGCGACTGCACAGAGTTTGTCAGAACAGCTTAAAACCGTGGTTTTGGTCTTGGATGGTACCTGGAAAAAAGCTTATCGAATGTATCAGTTATCTAAAAACTTGCATAATTTAGCGAAAATCACTCTGGCAGATAGCATCAAAAGCCAGTATCTTATTCGTAAGCACCATAAAGCCAGCGACGTATCTACCATTGAAGCTTGTGCGTATGCCTTGGCAGCCTTAGAAGGCGACAATGAAAAGTACCAACCATTACTGGAAAGCTTTGCAAACTTTAATCAATTCCAATTG
The DNA here is from genome assembly GCF_000764205.1 of Thalassotalea sp. ND16A. Taxonomy (GTDB): domain Bacteria; phylum Pseudomonadota; class Gammaproteobacteria; order Enterobacterales; family Alteromonadaceae; genus Thalassotalea_A. The sequence continues at coordinate 60,696 of NZ_JQDZ01000114.1, read as the reverse complement.
TCTTTAGTGCCTGCTAACAAAGCTGCGCATTAGAGAGTAAAATTAGCATAAAAATGAAAAGGACTCTCCGTGTTTAATAAATTGAAACTTTTTGCGCTTATCCCGTTATTACTGCTTAGCTCTGCTTGCGTTTTCGAGCAAGCTAATAATCCAGTTGCCAGAGAGGACCGTGAGCCGGAAGCCGCGACAGGTTTTCAACAAAACAAAGCGGTTGTTGGCAGTAAACATATGGTGGCGGCAGCCAACCCATATGCCAGCAATGCCGGCTTTAATATTTTAGAAAAAGGCGGCAATGCCATTGATGCCGCTATTGCCGTGCAACTGGTCTTAACCTTAGTTGAGCCACAGTCTTCTGGCATCGGCGGTGGCGCGTTTATTTTGCATTTTGATAATTCCACCAAACACCTCAGCACCTTTGATGGCCGTGAAGTTGCCCCTGAAGCTGCCAGTCAAGATCAGTTTCTCAACCCTGATGGCTCTGCTGTTCGCTGGATTGATGCCGTTGTTGGTGGCCGAAGTGTTGGCGTTCCCGGGGTATTAAAAGCATTAGAAGATGCCCACAAAAAACATGGTAAATTGCCTTGGGCTGAGTTATTTAGCGATGCGATAAAACTTGCCGAAGAGGGCTTTATTGTTTCTCCGCGAATGGCGAAGTTAGTGGCGATGGGCTTTAACCCAGGGGTGAAAAAACTGGCAAAGGCAAGCCACTACTTTTTCCCCAATGGTGTCCCGGTTAAGCAGGGACGTTTGTTAAAAAACCCTGAGTTGGCGGAAGTATACAAGGCAATAAGCAAACAAGGCACGAAAGTGTTTTATCAAGGCTGGATTGCCCAGAGTATGGTAAAAGCCGTCCAAAACTCAGCCATTGCCCCAGGGCGATTAGCGTTAACCGATTTAGCCAATTATCGTGCGACTGAGGTTGATGCGGTTTGTGGACCTTATAAGCAGTTTAATATTTGCGGCATGCCACCGCCTAGCTCTGGTGGTGTCGCCGTTATTCAAATGCTGAAACAACTAGAACAACATAATTTAGCGAAATTCTCTGCCAATGATGTTAACGCGCTACATTTGATTAGCCAAAGCTCACGCCTTGCCTATGCGGATAGAGCAAGGTATATCGCCGATCCTGACTTTGTACCCGTTCCGGTTAGGCAATTAATTGATGATCAATACCTTAAACAACGAGGCCAATTGATAAATCCAGTTCAGGACATGGGCCAAGCTGTAGCCGGTGAATTCAGCCATGTGGCAAAACTTGCTATCGATAACGCGATTGAAATGCCATCAACATCGCACATCGCGATAGTTGATAGTGCAGGCAATGCTATTTCGATGACCACAAGTATTGAAATGGCGTTTGGCTCTGCCGTTTTTGTCGAAGGGTTTTTATTAAACAATCAGTTAACCGACTTTTCTTTAACGCCTAAGGTTAACGGGTTACCCGTTGCGAATCGCTTAGAGCCATTTAAGCGGCCAAGAAGCTCAATGGCGCCCACCATGGTATTTAATCAAGATGGTAGCTTACGTTTGGTGATAGGCTCTCCTGGCGGTAGTCGAATTATCAATTATGTGGCGCAAACCATGATCGGCGTATTAGACTGGCAGTTAGATATTCAAGCGGCGATTAATTTACCGAAAATCACCAATAGGAATGATATTACCACCCTAGAGAAAGGCACTTCTTTAGAAGCATTAAAACCGCAGTTAGAAGCAATGGGTCATAAGGTGGCGATTAGAGATTTAAACAGTGGTATACACGGCATCGAAGTGTATCGCGGCAAATTAGTCGGAGGGGCCGATCCTCGCCGAGAAGGCAAAGTATTTGCGAACTAATCATTAGTTAAAACAATATTTTTTCGGTCCTAAAAAAAGGGAGATAATCGTAAGATTATGTCCCTTTTCACATTTTCAACATGGATGTTGAAAATTATTACTGAGTAAGTTCCGCGTCAGTAAACATATCAGCAAATAACGGACTCGATAAATATCTCTCCGCTGAACTTGCCAAAATGACGACAATGGTTTTGTCGGCATTTTCTGGCTTTTCTGCTAAGCGTTTCGCTGCAACAACGGCCGCGCCTGATGAAATACCGGCTAAAATGCCTTCTTCTTTCATCAATCGATGCGCCATGGCAATAGAGTCATCATTTGATACGCGTTCAACAGAGTCAATGATTGACAGATCTAAGTTACCTGGAATAAAACCCGCGCCAATGCCCTGAATTTTGTGTGGTCCCGGAGTTAATTCTTCGCCAGCAATTTTTTGACCAATTACTGGTGAATCTGTCGGCTCAACCGCAACCGATTGAATTGCTTTGCCCTGAGTGTTTTTAATATAACGACTCACACCGGTAATGGTGCCACCAGTGCCAACGCCGGCAACAAAAATATCTACGGCGCCATCAGTGTCTTGCCAAATTTCAGGACCTGTGGTTTTTTCATGAATTTCCGGGTTGGCCGGGTTATCAAATTGACCCAAAATTAAGTATTTTTCCGGGTTGGTTGCTTTAATTTCTTCGGCTTTATCAATCGCACCTTTCATCCCTTTAGCACCATCGGTAAGTTCAATTTTGGCGCCAAGAGCAACCAATAATTGTCTGCGTTCTAAACTCATCGTGTGAGGCATGGTGAGAATGAGGTCATAGCCTTTCGCAGCGGCAACAAAGGCCAAAGCGATACCCGTATTACCACTGGTTGGCTCGACAATGGTGATATCTTTAGTGAGAGTGCCTTTTTTTTCAGCATCCCAGATCATGTTGGCACCAATACGACATTTCACACTAAAACTAGGGTTTCTTGCTTCAATTTTTGCGTATACGTTTCCACCACATACATTATTTAATTTAACGAGTGGGGTTTTGCCAATGGTTTCAGGGTTGTCTTGATATAGATTCGACATGATTAATCCTATTAAAAATTCTTAAAAAGCGTTAAAATTTCACTTATTATAGATTAGATTACAGATTTTTTTTTATTGTTAAAGTAACTGATAAATATAACTAATAACAGTTTGTATTAAAATATTTATTACTTATTTGCATATTAATAGCTGTTTTATCCACTTTAGTCACTTTTCAGGACCATTATGACCACTTTCACCGGTACCAAAAACTACATCGCCAGTAACGATCTGCAACTTGCGGTAAATGCAGCTATCGCCCTGGAAAAACCTTTATTGATAAAAGGCGAGCCGGGCACGGGCAAAACCATGTTGGCTGAAGAGTTGGCCCTTGCCCTAGATACCGAGCTGATTCAATGGCACATAAAATCAACTACCAGGGCTCAGCAAGGGTTATATGAATACGATGCCGTATCGCGCTTAAGAGACAGTCAATTAGGCCGGGAGGGGGTAAAAGATATCAGCAATTACATTGTCAAAGGTAAACTTTGGCAAGCATTTTCCGCCGGCAAACGCCCGGTGCTGTTGATTGATGAAATCGACAAGGCCGATATTGAGTTCCCCAACGATTTATTGCTAGAGCTCGATAAGATGGAGTTTTATGTGTATGAAACTCAAGAAAAGGTGGTGGCCAAACAGCGTCCGATTGTCATTATTACTTCCAATAATGAAAAAGAGCTCCCGGATGCATTTTTACGTCGTTGTTTCTTCCATTACATCAAGTTTCCTGAGAAAGAAGAAATGCAAAGCATTGTTGATGTGCATTTTGAAAATTTAAAACAAGCATTACTCGATGAAGCCTTGGCGGTGTTTTTCAATTTAAGAGACATTCCTGGCTTAAAGAAGAAGCCTTCCACGTCAGAGTTAATTGACTGGTTAAAATTATTGGTGGCGGAAGATATTGCCACTGATGTATTGCATGAAACCAACGAGAAAAAATTGATCCCGCCATTGCACGGCGCGTTATTGAAGAATGAACAGGACGTACATTTATTTGAAAAGCTTGCCTTTATGCACCGAGGTCAGCGTTAATGCTAATAGAGTTTTTCTTTAAGCTTAAAGAGTACCGGGTACCTTGTACGCTACGCGAGTTACTCGATTTATTATCGGCGATGGAAAAACGGGTGATTTTTTGCTCGGTTGACGACTTTTATACGCTGTCGCGGGTGATATTAGTGAAAGATGAAAGCCATTTCGACAAGTTTGATCGTGCCTTTGCCGATTATTTTCAGGGCGTCTCGAACATTGAGCTGGATTTATCCAATATCCCCAAAGACTGGCTGGAAAAACGCTTTCAACAGCAGTTATCGGCAGAAGAAAAGGCCCAGGTGAAACAGTTAGGCGGCTTAGACGAATTGATGAAAACGTTGCGCGAACGCTTAGCCGAACAACAAAAGCGCCATCAAGGCGGCAATAAATGGATAGGCACTGGCGGCACGTCACCTTTTGGTGCGCATGGCTATCATCCGGGCGGGGTCAGAATAGGCCAGGACGGCAATCGTAATTTTTCTGCGGCAAAAGTATGGGACAAACGCGAGTTTAAGAACTTAGATTCAAATGTTGAGCTTGGTACCCGAAACATTAAAGTGGCTTTGCGTAAACTGAGACAGTTTGCCCGTACCGGGGCTGCAGAGGTGTTAGATTTAGATCATACCATTCGCGCAACGGCAAAAAATGCCGGTTATTTGGATGTGAAAATGCAGCCTGAACGACACAATGCCATTAAAGTGTTGATGTTTTTTGATGTCGGCGGTTCTATGGATGAATACATTAAAGTGTGTGAGGAATTGTTTAGTGCGGTGCACACCGAATTTAAGCATCTTGAATACTTTTATTTTCATAACTGCGTATATGAGCACGTTTGGCACGATAATGGCCGCCGTTATCAAGAAACCATCGAGGTATGGGATATTCTCCATCGCTTTTCTCGTGACTATAAAATCATCTTTGTTGGCGACGCCACCATGGGACCTTACGAGGTTTCTTACCCGGGGGGCAGTGTCGAGCATTGGAATGAAGAGCCGGGCAGTGTCTGGTTAAAACGGATTACCGATCATTTTGATAATTGCATCTGGTTAAATCCACAACCAGACAAGTATTGGCATCACTATCAGTCAATCGGGTTAATCAACCAGCTGATGGCACAGCGAATGTACCCAATGACAATATCGGGTTTATCTTCCGCCATAAAAGAATTATTGTAGTAAAATTAATTGCTTATATAGTATAAATATTGAGGTTGCCACAGGATTGTCGATGAAAAATATTTTTACCAAAACGAAAAAGAAACTCACCTTTGATGAAACCCAAGAAATCGTTACCCCGTTTGCTTTTAAGTTAGATCAAAATTTATTTGGTACGCCAATCGCCAGCCCATGGAAACGGGGGGTTGCCTTGGCGATAGACGGATTGCTGATTGCTATGTTAAGTAGTGCCGGTGGTGAATTTTTAGCGGTAGCCTTTGCCATCATGGCGTTTCGCATGGGCAGCAAGAAAAGAGCAGAGCAGCAAGGCAAAGTGTCGGGCCGAAAGCGGCGGGCGGTGATGCGATTTTTTGGCGCTTTTATTGTGTTTGTCTTGCTGGTGGAAACCTTGCCACCTATGGTCAATGATATTTTTGATGATGATACATCCTCTCATCGTTCTAACAATGCGACTGATAATGGTGCTGAATATGACGATGATGTTGACGGTAAAGACGTTGATCTTGCCACTGCACTTAAAATTACTGGTTATGCGATAAACGTGGTGAGCCAGGCGGAGCAAAGCGATTGCCAACAGCTTGACTGCTGGCAACGGATATTAAAGGATGTGCCTGAAAATGCCGTTGAGTTTGACTTTGACCGACACCTGGCTAACGAATTGTTTGCTGAAATAGCAGAAGCGACAGAGTTGGATGCAACTGATCAACAAGCATTGGTTGCTGGTTTCAAGGCTCAATATCAACGAATACAGCCCGATGCTGAAATAAGTGCAAACACTGAAATTGAACCCGTAGAAAATACTGTGCCCACGACAGAACAAAAATTGGCAGAGCAAAAACCGGCAGAGAAAAATGGCGATATTGATAAGCTAAATAATGCTTTGGAGAAAATAGAGCAATTGGAATCAGAAAATAACGGCAACGATAGACCTATTTATTCGATTGTGGAATTAATCAAAGGCTTTATTGTTGACGATTTAGGCCTGGGTATCGGTTGGGCGGCACTGTACTTCTCTGTGTTTACCTCTCGCTGGAACGGTCGAACGCCGGGTAAGCGTTTGATGAATATTAGAGTGTTGCAACTTGATGGCACGCCGCTATCGCTGTGGGACAGCTTTGGCCGCTTTGGTGGCTATGCGGCCGGGACGGCAACTGGCTTGCTAGGTTTTTTACAAATATTCTGGGATCCAAACCGACAGGGTATTCACGATAAAATATCTGCTACGGTAGTGATTGATGAGAAAAAACGCGTTGACCCTGAAATTATCCGCGTTGCCAAAGAAAAAATAGCAGCCCAACAAAGCAAATAAAGAGGTCCTATCCTAGAATAAGTTGACGGAATTAGAGGCCAGTTACCGCAGTAACTGGCTACTATTAATGTGAGGAATTAATGAAACGCATAGCTCAGCTTTAAAAATGCCGTTCTATCTTTTTTCTTTAATTCGTTTAGCGCATCATCTTCGATGGCGATATCTGAATAACCTAAAAAGAATACCGTTTGCGGGTTAAGCTTATAGGAATATAATAATTCGGTCACTAGTTCATCTTCTTCAGTTGAAGGGTATATTACATCGGGATTGTTGCTTAAATTATAATCTGTTTGCGTGTATACCAGGGTAAGGCGTAAAAAGCTGTTCACGTCAAACGCGTAAGTAAGTCTTAAGTCACTAATGTTCTCTCTAAACACGTAAGCACCGTCGGCTTCAAGTTCGGCGAAACTGTAGTTAAAATTGAATTCCAGGTGGCGAGTGATATTCCAAACTAAGCGAGGTGAAATTTCAACAATATCGCCTTTGCGATCATTTCCATAATCGATGGCATCACCGAATAAAGTATAAAAATTCATATAAACGCTGGCAACGGGCTGGAAGTCGGTATAAAGCTGGATCTGATTTAAATCATAACCATCGGTATTGCCATCAATTGCATCATTGTGTTCATCAAATCGCAGGCCAACTTGCTGCTGATCGATGAAAGTTAAACTGAATGTCGATTGCCAGGGGCCATACATTCGAAAATTCAGCTCTGTGGTTTCATTGATTAATTCATTATCGTCATTGTGAGTGGTTTCAAATTCAACGCCAATATTGGCTTCTGTCCACCAACCATCGTCATTATAAAAGTTACGAACCAATTCAGTTGAAAATTCATTGCTGTCGACTTTCGGAAGAAACCCTAAATCGGCACGAAAATCTTTACCAATAGCCTGGTACATCAAGTTAAACAACCAGTCTTCACTGCTGTGTTCAAAAGCAAGATGATAGGCCTGATCTGACAAATCATTGACATTATTATCTTCATCACTATGGTCGAGCAAATAATTCGGATATTCACTGTCAGAGGTTAATACCTGCGCAATGACTGAGTTACTTAGTGATAACTTATATTTGGCATCGATTCCACTTACCAGGTTTGCATAATCATCGGCACTTCTTAAGGTAGAGATAAAGCCGAAAGATAAGTCTTCATCGACGTCATACCGATAGCGTAATGCAGCAGAAAAGCTGTCATCATCAATTTCGGCAATGGAAGAGAAGAGGTTACCTGGGAGTATGATATTGGTGCGGTTGTCCTGAGTGATAAACAGACCAAATGAATGCTCATCAACGCGGCCAGTCACTTTACTGCCGTAATCAGGATCGGCAATGTTGCGGGTATAAACCAGGTTAAATGGACTGGAAAAATACTCGGCATTGTCTAGGAAAAACGGCCGCTTTTCGTCATAAAACAAGGCATAGGTTTTATTAACCTTGAGTTTACCAGCATCCGATTCGACCGTAGAAAAATCTGGGTTCACCGTGGCATTTAGTAAAATGTCGGGAGTGATGCCCCATCGCACGCTCAAACCTACTTCAACGTCTTCATCACTATGCCATTCTTCATTAGAATAAACATCACGTATTTCATTACTGCTGGCAACAATGGACGGAGTTATTAATACGTTATTGCCAATTTTTGCCTGTTCGAAGCCCTGCATTTCTGCCATTTGGCAAATCCAACATGGATCATCCCGATTAAGTGGGATGTTGGATATTCTAAGAATATTATCTCTGGGGTATTGGCGAATGAGTTCGATGCCCCAGGTTTTGATATCGGACCCTTCGGCAAAGTTTAGTTCAGAATAAGGTATGGCAAATTCAACCTGATAGCCTGTTTTAGTGATTTTTCCAAAAGATTGCCAGATGCCATCCCAATTAGTATTCGTGTTACCGGTCATTTCATTTTCAATGCCATCATTTTGTACACCATAGGGGTTTACAAAGAATTGATAGGCTAAACGGTGATCATTAAAGGTATCTAATTTGATGCCGACGATATCATCTGAGAAGGCATCATCCCGGTCTCTGATGAAAGCCTGAATTTTTTCAGGGTCGGGATCTTGGGCATTGAAGGCAAAATAGATATGTTCCCCGTCCTCAAAAATGTAGGCGTCAGTTTTAATGGGGCTGGGGGTGTTTTCATAGGGGTAGTTAACAATATTTAATTCGACATGCTTGGCTTGTTGCCAGGCAGGTTCATTAAGTTCCCCGTCAAAGGTAATGCTGGCTTTGATGTTAGGAATGGCTAATGGTTGGTTCGCTAAAGAGGGAAAGGCTAACCCGAAAAAAAGTGATAAAGTACAAAATTTTTTTGCACTTTTCCATGGCAAAATCATGACTACTTCCTATGTTTGCTCTAATTTAATTATTATTTTATTTACTAGCTGGAAACTACCAGTGATACTTGCCATTTTATAACGTATTAAAGGACTTACTGTCAATTGTTAAAAAATGTTTCGAGGCGGGTAATTCAATATTTTAATGAGCCAAGGAACTGCATTTTTGGTCGTATATTGTGCTTGGATTGGGCATAATAATATTTACAGAATTTGTAATCACTTAGCAATTAAACGGGAGTCTTTGGTGTCTTTAGCATTTGTTGATTTTATTGCGCTGGCGATTTTTTTTAGTAGCTGGGTCGGCTATACCCAATTTGCGCGAATTAAAGCCAAAAATACCGCTTGTTTATCAAGATGCTTACATCAGCATCGAATTTTGTGGATGCGGCAAATCTTAGATAATGATGTGCGGGTTTCACACGCGTCGTTGTTATCCAATTTAGAGCGACACGTATCGTTTTTTGCATCGACTACCTTGCTGGTAATCGCGGGGGTTTTAACTTTGTTTACCCAGGTAGACAATGTCAATGAAGTACTGTCTTCGATACCCATAGCAACGGAAAGAAACCATGTTGCCATTCAAATCAAACTCAGTTTGTTAGGCATGATATTTATTATGGCATTTTTCCAATTTACCTGGTCGATGCGTCAATATGGTTTTTTAAACATCATGATCGGCGCGGCACCGGTAGAGTTGCATACTAAAAGCGCGCGTTTACTCGATTACGCCAAACAAATGGGCGTAGTACAAGATCAGGCCGGGCATGCCTACAATTATGGTTTACGCTCTTATTATTTTTCTTTAGCGGCATTGAGTTGGTTTTTCCATCCATTACTGTTTATTATTTCCAGTTTAGCGGTGGTGTACGTATTGTTTACTCGTGAATTTAAATCGCGGGCCTTACAAGCGATCAAACAGGGCATTCAAGATTTAGACCCGGAGAATAGCTATGAATAAGATTGCCAAACATTATTTTTGCAAAAACTGCGGCATAAAATCATTTTACCTACCACGGTCAAATCCTGATGGTTTTAGTATTAATGCCCGCTGTCTGGGCACTAGCGATTGGCAAGAGAGGCAAATTGATGCGTTTGACGGGCAACATTGGGAAGCCAATGCTGGTCGCTTAGCACATTTGTCGAAAGAGTAGGGCATTCGTTAAAATGCACCCTCTGGCACAATACAGCTTTAAAGATTTTGATAAGCATAACTGTTTAAAACTCTCCTTTAGTTTTTATTTTATTTTGATTTTTTTGCTTAGGGGTTATGCCATTGGCATACTTTCTTTAAGTAATATGCGCGATAAACTCAGTTTAATTCAGTGGTTTTACCCTGAATCAACGGCTTTTTATCTAAGTTTAGTTACCGGAATTCCCGGATTGTTGTTGTTTGTGTTGTTGCTTGCACGCAGACCTGCGGCAAGTTCGTGGCTAAAATCTCTATGGCCAAAGTTCCTGCTATTAAGCACGATTGCAGTATTTATTGATTTAAGCTTTTACTGGGGGCTGTTCTTTATTCTTCAGCAGGGAAAATTGAGTTGGTTAATTGGCCAAAGCGTGATTGGTTGTGCATTATTATTACTGATAAAAACCAGTCATCGGGCAACCATTAATTTAGTGGAATTCCCTGAAGAGATAGAAGAAAAACCGAAAAAAAGACGCACAACTGATCTTCCTTAAAGGGGAATCCCCTTTCAGGAATGCTCAACCAGTTAATGTAAGTTCGCAACCCCGGCTATTGGGGTTTTGAAAAATCGTAAATTATCTGCATCTGCGGCGGGCAATTCACCCGCTTGAATATTGCATTGTAACGATGGAAAAATAAGTCTTGGATTCGCCAGCGTTGCATCTCGCGCTTCACGGATTTTCACGTAATCGGCTTGGCTTACCGCGGCGTTAATTTGAATATTTTCAGCCCTTTGTTCAGCAACCGAAGTTAAAAACTTTAATTCTCGTCCACCAGGTTGATAATCATGACACATATAGAGCTGAGTGTTATCGCCCAAGGCATAAATCTTTTGGATTGAGCTGTAAAGCAAGGCGGCATCACCGCCAGGGAAGTCACAGCGGGCTGAGCCAGAATCGGGCATAAATAAGGTATCTCCGATAAAGGCATTGTCGTCAATCACATACGTAAGGCTGTCTGCCGTATGGCCCGGCGTTTCGAGAATGCTGAATTCAAAATTACCCAATGGCAGTGTATCACCTTGTTTTAATAAACGATCAAATTGAACGCCCTGAGTGTTAAAGTCTTTGGCTAAATTGAATAAAGATTTAAAAGTTTGTTGGATGCCTTTAATACCGCCGCCAATACAAATATCACCGCCAATTCTTTCTTTAATATAAAACGCGGAAGAAATATGATCGGCATGCGCATGTGTTTCAAGAATATATTTAAGATTGAGTTCATTATCTTTAATAAAGGCAATGAGTTGCTTGGCATAAGTACAATTGATGCTACTTGCTAATTGATCGTAGTCTAGTGCTGGATCAATGACTGCACAATCTTTAGTCTGATCATCAAATACGATATAGCTAAGAGTAAACGTTGCTTTATGGAAGAATTGTTCAATTTGTAAAGCCATGGCTATTCCTGATCTTAAATTTGTTGATGCATTATTAAAGATTTAATCAATGCTTTCTGCTCTTAAAGATGATTAAGCGGTTATATTTAAACCGTTATTTATGGCTTATAGCCAGTATCTTCGATTAAACCCTTACCTTCGGCGGCACTGCGAGCCAATTGATCACATTGTTCATTTTCGGGGTGGCCAGAGTGACCTTTGACCCAATGCCAATCTATGTCATGACGTTGGCTTTGTTCGTGCAGTGCTTTCCATAGATCAACATTTTTTACTGGTTGTTTACTTGCGGTGCGCCAGTTATTTTTGATCCAGTTTTTTATCCAGCTAGTAATTCCTTGGCGAACATATTGACTATCGGTGGTTAAGGTAACTTTGCAAGGTTGTTTCAAGGTTTTTAACGCTTCAATTGTTGCCAGCATTTCCATCCGATTATTGGTGGTTAGCTTAAAACCTTGTGACAACTCCTTACAGTGACCATTATACTTTAACACTGCACCATAGCCACCCGGACCAGGGTTACCTAAACAAGAACCATCGGTATATATTTCTACGTGTTTTTGCATTGCTGTTTATATCTTTTGTTGCACATTTATGCGAAAGAGTTTATCAGCTAAACCGTCTTGCTTAAATATATAGTCTGTTTAATTGTGTTATTTTTTAATAATCGATTTACAGCCTGGGGTAAAATTTGATTGAATAGCGTTTATAAAGAATTAATTGATAGCGAAAGGCTAATTTGTGCAAAACCATTCAACAGAGTCTCAACATCCTCAACCCCAGGGACAACAAGATGAACCACAAGAACGCATTATTGTTCTTGATACCGAAACCACAGGTATAGACCCAAAACAAGGTCATAGAATTGTAGAAATTGGTTGCGTTGAGCTGATCGACCGGAAACTTACCGGCCGTAATTATCATGTTTACATTAATCCGCAAATGCACATGGACCAAGAGGTTATTAATATTCATGGCTTGAGTAATGAATTTTTACTCGATAAACAGTTGTTTAACCAAGTTGCTGATGACTTCATCGAATTTATTCGTGGTGCCGAGCTGGTTATTCATAACGCTCGATTCGATGTTGGCTTTATGGATCATGAATTTGCCATGACCCGTCGTGGTTTACCGAATACTTATGATATTTGTACCGTAACCGATACGCTAAAGACATCAAGAGACGAATTTGGCTCGCCAAAAACGTTGGATTTTCTAGCGCGTCATTATGGGGTTGAGAAACTGGTTGATCGTACTTACCATGGCGCATTAATTGATGCCCAGTTATTGGCGTACGTGTATATTGAGATGACTCGTCATCAAAATACCCTGAACTTAAGCCAAGGCGATGAAAATACAAGTGATTCGCTGAGTGTACGACGAGTAGATCAAAATAGATCAGGTTTAAAGGTGATTGCAGCGTCAACAGAAGAACAACAAGCTCATGACCAAAGAATGGCAATTATCGAGAAAAAAGCAGGACACAGTATTTGGCGCGGTGAGGTATCAGCCGAGAACTAACTGATCGGCTAAAATGGAGTCATTTTGCCCTAAAAATATGCGGATTGTATGACATTTGTGCAGTCAAACATTTTTATTAAAAAAAGTAGTTGACTCGTATAGTTCATATCCGTATTATTCGCTCCGCATTCAACGACATGTTGTTGAAGATGACTTATGCAGCGGAGTGGTAGTTCAGTTGGTTAGAATACCGGCCTGTCACGCCGGGGGTCGCGGGTTCGAGTCCCGTCCACTCCGCCAAGTAAGCTGATATGCAGCAGGAACTCGAAAGAGTCCCGGCAACATATCCGCCAATAAGTCATCAAGTAATGCTGCAAGTATATCCTTTGCGGAGTGGTAGTTCAGTTGGTTAGAATACCGGCCTGTCACGCCGGGGGTCGCGGGTTCGAGTCCCGTCCACTCCGCCAATTTGGTTGATATATAGTAGGGTACTCGAAAGAGTCCCGACAACATATCCGCCACTTGATATACATAAAGCATTACCAATCAAATCTCAGCGGAGTGGTAGTTCAGTTGGTTAGAATACCGGCCTGTCACGCCGGGGGTCGCGGGTTCGAGTCCCGTCCACTCCGCCAACGATTTGATAATAAACATGTATCTTTTGCAAATGATTTTGCGGAGTGGTAGTTCAGTTGGTTAGAATACCGGCCTGTCACGCCGGGGGGCGCGGGTTCGAGTCCCGTCCACTCCGCCACATCATTTGATTCAAATGTTTATCTTCCTGACATTCAAAATACCCTTATTAAATTACCGTGTGGTAGTTCAGTTGGTTAGGCTCTTTATAAAGTTAGCGGCCTGTCTCGCCATGCTCTTTTGGGGTCGCGGGTTCGAGTCCCGACAACGAAGCCAATATGTTTTCTAAATACAAAAATTCTTATTAGCTCCAAATATTATTTATTAAATTACCTGAGTGGTAGTTCAGTTACTCTTGTCATATCAGCGCTCTTGATAAAATTAGCGGCCTGTCTCGCCATGCTCAGCTCTTGTAAATAATTGCTCGCGGGTTCGAGTCCCGACAACGAAGCCAATATGTTTTCTAAATACAAAAATTCTTATTAGCTCCAAATATTATTTATTAAATTACCTGAGTGGTAGTTTAGTTACTCTTGTCATATCAGCGCTCTTGATAAAATTAGCGGCCTGTCTCGCCATGCTCTGCTCTTGTAGATAAGTGCTCGCGGGTTTGAATTCCGGCAATAAAGCCATTTATGTCATTTCATTTTATTTTGCCGTTATCACTCTTCCATTAAGCATTTGAATAAATGCATTTATCCAACCATACTCAGCACTAGCCGTTATCTCTGAAAAAAGGAATAATTATGTCGTGAAATGAAAAAGATCTAGGAGTAATTACCGTACTCCTTAAGCGGTTTGAAACTGAACGACTGCCAAGGGCTCAAGCATTAAAAGCTAAGGTTGATAATGGTTATATACTCGATGATGCGGACCTTAACTATCTTGAATTGGTGTTAACCGACTCTCATCAAGTGTTGGGACTAATCAAAAAGCATCCAGAATTTGCAACTTTAGCAAAAGCAGCTATCATAATTTATGAAGAGATAATGAGTAAGTCACAACAAAATAGTCAGTCTCAGTAATCTTGATCCTGGCAAGCATTAGCCTGTAGATTAATTGCTATATATTACAATAAACATCAATGAGTAGAGCTAAATAATACTCAACCAAAAGCTCACAGGTTGCTGCGAACGATAAGCGGATATAACTGCTTTTAGATAATAAGAAAAGATAGATAATAATAAAATTTCAAGGAAATAAGAGTATGAGTATTAAACAGATTGTTTTTTATGCTTCATTGGTTTTAGTGTCAAGTTGTTCGTCACAAAATCAAACTGAAAATGAGGCTGGCGACATGCCACTGCAATCAAATTCTTGGAGTTACACTCCTAATTCTAGTGAAGAATGCCCTCAAATTAACGACCTGTACCATTTATCTAGTGAATCCTTTAAATCGCAGAATGACCAATACTTGAATCTGGGTAATTCAGATATTAATTGGGTAAACTTGATTAATAATTTAGATAGAAAGGCCAAGACTAGTAAGTTCTTACGAAGCAATGGTGAAAATTTAAATGGGGAGCTAAAAGTCGATCTATCTAAGCAGCAACTGCTGATAACCTATTATGGCAACGATAGTCAGCATAAGTATGTAGATACATTAGATTTGGAAAAATTGGGATTTAGCTGTTCTGGTGGTAAGCTAATATATCCTATACATGATTTTTTCGGCGGCGGGGGTAGCAGCGCAATTAATGTAAAAGTTTATCGGGAATTATTTGTATCTGATGACAATAATCTTGTTTTGTATAGACAAACAATTAACAGTAAAAACTCAGTACATACCTATCATATTTTCAAAGCCAGTAAATCATAAAAGATGACTGTATCTTAACAACACGTTATACCGTTCAGTGATTTAACGTAATGTAATCAAAAGCTCACAGGAGGCTGTGAGCGAATAGGCGACTTCCGCGATAAAAGAAAACACACACCGTCATCCCTGAAGAGCACTAGCGATATCAGGGACCTCCTAACGCGTAATGTGGTTATAATAAATAGCACAGCTACCATTTAAGATATTGTTAAATATATTACTTTATTAAACCTCTGCTCAACTGAAGGAGGTCCCGTGTCTCGCTTAAGCTCGCACAGGATGACGTTGTTAATTGTTTCTGAGTATTGCCCGGAGATCCCGTGCAAAAGCATAACGGGATGCCTTCAAGGCTCAACATTATTGAATTATTCTCGTTCTCTCTTATAGTTAATGAGTAGAAGAAATTAGAGTGACTTATGAACTATACGTTAGAGATAGATATCGATTTGCCTGTTCAACGTGTTATTGAATTGTTTGATGACAGTGAAAACATGAAACGTTGGCAACCGGATCTCATTAGCTTTGAGGCGGTTAGTGGTGCTCCTGGACAAGTAGGGGCAGAATCTAAACTGACTTATAAGATGGGTTCTAAAGAAATAGTGATGACTGAAACCATCACCATAAGAGATTTACCTGAAAAATTTGCTGGGGTTTATGAAACTGAAAACGTATGGAATTTGGTTGAAAACTCATTTGTTGAGTTAGACAACAATAAAACCCGCTGGATTTGTAAAAACGAATTTAAATGCACGGGATTTGTTAAGCTTATGTCGATGCTTTTGCCTGGCATGTTTAAAAGCCAGTCGTGCAAGTATTTAACCCAGTTTAAAACCTTTGCCGAAACACAATAGTGTTAAACCGTAAATGCTAAAAAGCCGTAGCGATTATGCTACGGCTTTTGGCGTATTAAGCGGCGGTGTTGGTTATAACGGCTCTTGCTTAAGCGGCTTTAATTTTGTTTTTCTCCGGTAAGTTTGCCTGATGCTTTTCCTGGTTTGCGATTAAATCCATGGTCTCAAAGTCATCTACGTTAATCACGGCTTTACGTTGCTTTTCAGTAACAACAAGCAGCTCGGCTTCTTCGGTTGAGATATAACCATTGGCAAGTGCAGTATCGGCGAGTTGATCAAGATTGATAATGGCGTGTCTTTTGCCAGTGGCTTTGTTGATTTTATCGATAACCTTCTCAGCTTTAATGATGTTGATTAACGTTGCTTCTAGCTGTCCGGTTACACTGCCATTTGTTTGGTTCAAATACTGGCCTTTCCCTAGACGGTCTCGACTCGCTGATGGGGTTTGTATAATCATAGCCACTTTATGATCTAATACATCACTCGGTTTTTTCATTGAGGTGCCAAATGGTAAAACCAGTAGCTTAAACAGTTTCCCAAGCAAGCGGTTAGGGAAGTTTTGAGTTAACTCTAACATTGCCTTTTCACATTTATATAAGCTATCTTCAACGGCCCACATCATTAATGCTTCGTCTTCTTTTATTCGGCCTTCGTCGTTAAAACGTTTTAACGTAGCGGAGGTTAAATATAAATAGCTTAATACATCACCCAGACGGGCCGAAATACGCTCACGGCGCTTTAAGTCGCCACCAAGAGAAGCCATAGATAAGTCTGAAATTAAGGCCAGGTTTGAACTAAAGCGCGTCATAATTTGATAATAACGATGGGTCTTATCTTTAAATGGTGCTTTTACAAAATGCGCTGCCGATAATGAGAACCAAACCGAACGGATCATATTCGAAATAGTGAAGCCCACATGCCCGAATACTGCTTGATCAAAGTCTTCAACGGCTTGTTCAAAGTTTGGATTTGCCGCTGCTTCCAGCTCAGCCAGCACATAGGGATGACAACGTATTGCTCCCTGGCCGTAAATAATCATGTTGCGGGTTAGAATGTTTGCCCCTTCAACCGTAATGGCAATGGGGGCTCCTTGATAGCCCCTTGCCAGGTAGTTTGCCGGGCCCATGCAAACCCCTTTACCGCCATGAATATCCATAGCATCAATAATGCAGCTGCGCATTTTTTCGGTTAAATGGTATTTACAAATGGCGGAAACAACCGATGGCTTTTCACCTAAGTCTACCGCACCGGTAGACATAGTCGTTACCGCATCCATTAGATAAGCGTTGCCACCAATACGACCCAGAGCTTCTTCCACCCCCTCCATTTTACCAATAGGCAGTTTGAATTGACGACGAATATGGCTGTAAGCCCCAGTAGCTAAAGCAACCTGCTTGGTGCCTCCGGCAGCATTTGAAGGCAGGGTGATTGCCCGGCCTACCGATAAACATTCAACCAGCATGCGCCAACCTTGGCCCGCCATGTCAGAACCTCCGATGATAAAATCAAGCGGAACAAAAATGTTTTCACCTTGAGTCGGGCCATTTTGAAAGGGGACGTTCAAAGGGAAATGTCTACGACCCGTTACCACCCCTTCAATATCGGTAGGGATCAAGGCGCAAGTGATGCCTAAATCACTCTCTTCACCGATTAAATTATCCGGATCATAAAGTTTGAATGCCAAACCTAAAATGGTAGCAATCGGCGCCAGAGTAATGTAACGCTTATTCCAGGTTAAGCGCATGCCCAGCACTTCTTTGCCGTCAAATTCGCCTTTACAAACAATACCAAAATCAGGAATTGCACCCGCATCAGAGCCTGCTTCTGGGCTAGTTAAGGCAAAACAAGGGATTTCTTCCCCGGTAGCTAGTCGTGGCAGGTAATGGTCTTGTTGTTCTTTGGTGCCGTAGTGTTGCAATAGTTCACCAGGACCTAAAGAGTTGGGCACGCCAACGGTACTGGCCAACACAATAGAAACACCACTGAGTTTTTGTAAAACTCGAGATTGCGCGTAGGCACTAAACTCTAAACCGCCGTATTGCTTTTTGATGATCATCGCAAAAAACTTATTGTCTTTTAAGTATTGCCATACTTCGGGGGATAAATCGGCTATTTCGTGCGTCGTTTCCCAGTCATCACATAAACGGCAGACTTCTTCTACCGGGCCATCGAGAAACTCTTGCTCTTCGAGGGTTAATCTTGGTTGTGGAAATTTGTGCAATTTGTCCCAGTTAGGATCGCCTTTAAATAGCTCCGCTTCAAACCAGGTAGTACCGGCATTAAGTGCGTCTTTTTCGGTGTCAGACATTTCGGGCATGATCTTTTGAAAAGCTTTGAGTAACTTGGAGCTAATTAATTGCTGACGTAAACTTCGAACATTGAGAGGTAAGGCCACAGCTACAAACACTATCCAAGCGAATGTTCCAACAAAATTATAGATATAACCAATAAACAGCATGGCAGTAAAAGCGAGGGTAAATACCCTTAAAGAAGCTCTGTTGTAAGCTAAATAACTAGTCACGATAAGGGCTATGGCTAAGCCAATTAAAAATTCCACATTAAATCCTTTATATATTACGACAGGGAGAGAGGTCTGACCACTAATTTAAGCATAATAACATTTTGTTAATAATTCAAATTAAATGTATCAATAAGTATAATTCATCCTGTCAGTTATTCGAATAAACTGAAATAATGTCTAATAATTGAAATGAGCAAACGCTATGGCATAACATAGTGTGAGTTAGTTTAAACATAGTGATAGGAACAGCGCATGTGCGAATTATTGGCGATGAGTGCCAATGTACCAACGGATATTTGTTTTAGTTTTGCCGGGTTAATGCAACGAGGTGGCAATACCGGGCCGCACCGAGATGGGTGGGGGATTACCTTTTATGAAGGCAAGGGCTGTAGAACTTTTAAAGATCCACAACCGAGTTTCGATTCTGAAATTGCCAAACTGGTCAGCAATTACCCGATCAAAAGCGAAGCCGTAGTGTGTCATATTCGTCAGGCAAATGCCGGTGCGGTGAGTTTAGAAAACACCCACCCATTTTCTCGAGAACTGTGGGGACGAAATTTTACTTATGCACACAATGGTCAGTTAGCAAATTATCAAGAAATTCTTAAAACTCATAAATTATTATCTATAGGTTGTACCGACAGTGAACAGGCATTTGTCTGGATTTTAGAGCAGTTACGGGTAAAATTTGGTGATAGCCGGCCAGAACAAGAGCCACTGTTTAAGTTTCTGGCAAGCTTGTGTCGTTTAATTGATCCACTTGGGGTGTTTAATTTGATTTTGAGTGATGGTGAATTTATCTTTGCCTATTGTTCGAATAATTTGCATTGGATCACCCGGCGAGCACCATTTGGCCCGGCCAAGTTAATTGATACCGATGTTGCCATCGATTTTAAAAAAGAGACCACGGAAAATGATGTGGTTACGGTAATTGCTACTCAGCCCCTCACCGCGGATGAAACCTGGATTAAATTAAAAGCGGGTGATTGGTTAGCTTTTGTTAAGGGCGAAATTGCCTTTAGCGGCAACCGGCTCTCTTAATTCTTGTTATTTTCTTCGGAATTGGCGCTAGCTGCTTTTTTGACATCTGGGTCAACCGAAACCAGCTCTGCTTGAAACTGTTGAAAACTGCTTTCTATTTGGTGAAGTTTCACCATCATGTAATTAAGCTCAGGGGCAAACCAGGCATAAGTGACTTGTTTAGAGCCTGGTTTTTTACGCTTCAATTTAACCGTATCTAACACCCCATAAGGTAATAGCAGTTCTTCTGTGCCTAAGTATTCGTAGTGATAGCTGCTCACTTTACCTGAGCTACTTAACGCTTTGAAATTGAAGTCTTTCTTTTTATTGATCAAATTTATACGAGATTGCAGGTGATAACTCAGCTTACTTTGTAAGCCATCTACCCATTCACCTTTCATCGGTTTGTTGTTCTTTTTTAAGTTGTATGCGGTTTTATTGTCTGCATCAAACCGCCATTCATAAAACTTGTCTTTACCAGTGCCTTCTCTATCTGACTTATAAGTTAGCGGGATAACCTGGCCATTGACAATTCTGTTGGTGGTTATTTCACGGCGGTGATCAGAAAATATAAGCCACTCAATGTCGGTTTTATAATTGAAGTCGAAACTGCCATCGGGAAGGTTTTTTAATGTTCTAACCGCTTTGCCAACAATGTCGCCATCGTGGACAATATTGTACTTCGCGGTAAAGTCGTCGATGTGGCTGACCACTTCATTGGCAGCTGCCGCTTGAGAAAAGTAGGACAGGCCAAGGCCAATAATAACGGGAGGTAAAAACTTACTGCGCATAGTGTTCCTTATTGCTTACTTTAGTTGCTAACACTTTGTTAGAGTTAGCTAAAGTTGGAGTATGGTAACAGTAAGTTAGTTCAAAAAAATTCTCATACCAATTTTAATACTGTTAATCTTCGCTGGCATAGCCATTTTCAGGCAATGCTTTACCATCAAGTTTGGCACAATCTGCAGACATTGCGAGGCGAGATTGACAGAACCATTTCGCCACTAACGGATAGATACGGTGTTCTTGTTGATGCACTCGCGAGGCCAGATCATCGGCACTGTCACTTTCAAATACAGGTACTTTCGCTTGTAGAATGACCGGGCCGCCATCGAGCTCTTCAGTGACAAAATGTACGCTAACCCCATGTTCTTTATCGCCCGCATCGATGGCACGCTGATGCGTATTCAGGCCTTGATATTTAGGCAATAGCGAAGGGTGGATGTTCAGTAACTTGCCTTGAAAATGTTGCACAAAACCGGGGGTTAATATGCGCATAAAACCGGCGAGAATAACCA
Source organism: Thalassotalea sp. ND16A (assembly GCF_000764205.1). GTDB lineage: Bacteria > Pseudomonadota > Gammaproteobacteria > Enterobacterales > Alteromonadaceae > Thalassotalea_A. The sequence continues at coordinate 39,751 of NZ_JQDZ01000114.1, read as the reverse complement.
AGTCAGGTTTAAAAGTATCAATATTGGCAATGAGCTCAATGTCATAGGCTTCGCGCGAGTCAAACTCTTTGTGCGATAACACACAGGTGGCAATATCAGAATTTTGCGCTCGGGTTAAACCATAAACATCGGCTTTATTTGATACTACACCAACCACATCACCCTCTATGTATTGGTTCTTGCAGGCATCAATGATAGCCTGCAAGTTAGTACCACTACCCGAGATAAGAACAACAATTCTTTTCTGGGCCGTCATTTTAGTTAATTACCACTTGTTCTTCGTTGTCATTTGCTGCTTGAATTTCACCTATGTGCCAGGCATTTTCGCCATGCGCGGTTAAAATCTCAATACTTTGTGCAACTTTATCGCTTGGTACTACGATGATCATGCCAACACCACAGTTAAAGGTACGGTACATCTCATGCGTAGTGATGTTACCTTTTTGTTGTAACCAGTTAAAAATTTCAGGCCATTGCCAGCTGCTACCATCGACTACTGCTTTGGTGTTTTTAGGCAATACGCGTGGAATGTTTTCCCAGAAACCACCGCCGGTGATGTGAGAAAGGGCATTTGCTTTCACTTCTTTGAGCATGGCTAAGGTGGATTTAACATAAATCTTGGTTGGCTCTAATAAATGATCCGCAATAGTTTTATCCGCTAACATTTCACTGGTGTCAGTGTTATTAACTTCTAAAACTTTACGGATTAATGAGAAGCCATTTGAGTGTGGACCCGAAGAGCCAAGGGCAATTAATTGATCGCCGGCTGCAACATTGTCACCAGTAATTAATTCAGATTTTTCTGCAATGCCGGTACAAAAACCAGCGATATCGTAGTCGCCTTGATGGTACATGCCTGGCATTTCTGCCGTTTCGCCGCCAACCAGAGCACAGCCAGATTGAATACAGCCTTCAGCGATACCTTTAACAACGTCAGATGCTACATTCACATCGAGCTTTGCCGTGGCATAATAATCAAGGAAGTATAGAGGTTCAGCACCTAATACCAATAAATCGTTAACACACATAGCAACCAAATCGATACCAACGGTGTCGTGTCTTTTTAAATCGATCGCTAAACGTAACTTGGTACCAACACCATCAGTACCCGAAATAAGCACTGGCTCTTTATAACCTGCTGGAATTTGGCAAATTGCGCCAAAACCACCAATGCCACCCATCACTTCTGGACGAGTCGTGCTTTTTACCGCGCCTTTGATGTTTTCAACCAAGGCATTACCAGCATCAATATCAACACCAGCGTCTTTATAGCTTAAAGATTGTTTTTGCTCGCTCACTTCGAACCCTTAACATGTAATTAGTAAATTAGAATACGTAAAAATTTTATACGCGTTTCCATTCAGAGTGTAGGATTTCAGTGGGAGTTAAAAACGATTTAGGCAAGGCATTAATTTTAAATAATGGTTCTTCCATTGTTAAACTTAATAACGCTGCATAAATCGTTTTTAAACCCATCGAAGAAGCGCTTGAGCAATCCTACTACCTCGTTGCAACTATTTGTAAGGGAATAACCATTACTGTATAGCTGCGCCTTGTATTAGAATTGCTCAAGCACTCTGAAACCTGCATCCTGAATGGAAACGGGTATACATATTCTACCAGTGCTGGCACAGATATAAAATCTTTGAGAGAAAATAATTTATTTCTTGGTTAAATTGTTAATCTTTATGATAATATTTGCCTATGAATTTAAGAAAAACATTCCCAAAATCAACAGTTAGCTTGTTTATTGCGCTAATTGCTGTCTTTTTCCCCTCCCATGCGGTTGAAGTTAGCAATTTATACCAAGCTGAAGTCGTTGTTGAAGCCACATCGTCTGGAAAACAACAAGCGGCAAAACTTGCCTTTAAAAAAGTGCTGGTGAGTTTGTCCGGAGAAAAATTTGTAAATTCAAATAAACAAATTAAAACGGCCTTAGCAAAAAGTAATAATTACTTGAGCCAGTTTCGTTATAGCCAAAAAGACGGCAAAACTTTTTTGTTGGCCAGTTTTGAAGAAGCTAAAGTTAATAAATTATTACAAGACAGTAATGCCAGCATCTGGGGCAAACATCGACCGTTAATCACCGTTTGGACCATAGATGAGCAAGGTTTAGAGCGCAAAATTATTGATGACTCATCGTTGACCGTGAAGCAAACCATAATTTCTTCGGCGCGTGAAAGAGGCTTGCCAGTCAATTTTCCGTTGATGGATTTAACCGATACCATGCAGGTATCAAAAAGTGATATCTGGGGCCGGTTTCAAGACCGTTTACTAAATGCGTCTAGCCGCTATTTGGCGGAGGCGGTGTTGATTATTAGAATATCAAACTCAACCCTGATTGAGGAGCCTGACATTACGATGTGTGGGCAGGTGTGTAAACAACCACTGTTTGTTGCCGATTGGCAACTGCTGCAAAATGGTATGGTTTTGCAAAATAAAATTTCAGCGGATGATAAAGATAAATTATTAACCACTCTTATCCATAATGTGGCCGAACAGCTACATCAGCAAAACTCGTATGTATTTAGTAATGATAAGAAAACCTATTTGGATATTGAGATAGCCAATGTTACTTCAATGCATGACTTTGTTGGCGTCAGTGAGTTTTTAACTAATTTAACTTTGGTGTCAGAAGTTAAACTGATTAATGTTGCCGGTGAAAAAATGCTGTTCCGGTTAAACATTCTTGCTGACGAAAATGCCATTATGCAATCGTTGAAACTTGAAAATAGTTTAGTTGAAAATGTCGATCCACTGGCTCAGATGGATGTAGATAAACAACTTAGTTTTTTCTGGAAGGGTTAACATTGAACACAGAACAATTGCCATTGGCGGTACATTTACCTGATGATGAAACGTTTGACAGTTTCTTCGCCATTAACAGTGGCGCGATATTAGGGCAGCTAAAAGCATTTATTCAGCATCCGGCGAAAACTACCAATGGATTTTATTTATTTGGCCAGGAAAGCGTGGGCAAATCACACCTATTGCATGCCAGTTGTGCTTACGCATCACAATTGGGGCTTAGCTCATTATGTTTATCCTTATCTGAAATAAAGCATTTATCGGTTGAAGTGTTGGCCAACCTTGAACACGTTGATTTAATTTGCCTGGATGATTTACACCTTATTGCCGGTAATAAACAATGGCAACAAGGGATTTTTGATCTTTATAACCGGGTGATTGAAAACAACAAAAAGTTAATTATTGCCGGTAATAATAGTGCTAATAGCTTACTGATCACTCTGCCTGATTTAGTTTCCAGGATCACTTGGGGCTATACCGAACAAATTAAGCCACTGTCAGATAGCGATAAGATCAAGGCTTTACAACTTCATGCAAAATTACGAGGCATAGAAATGAACGATGAAACGGTGAAATTTTTGTTAAATCGTTTATCTAGAGACATGAATCACTTGCTTGAAAGTCTGGATATTCTCGACAAAGCTTCAATTAAAGCGCAGCGTAAAATTACTATACCGTTTATCAAAGAAGTGTTGTTTTAGGAAGGAGAAACGAGAAACGAAATGACGGCATAAATTTTTTTGATACAATTAAACGTCATCCCATCACGAGCATTAGCGAGATGTGGGACCTCCTAAATTCACAACGTGCTTCTAAACAGATCCTGCTTTAAATCCGCAAGCGTATCGAACCAAACCACAATAGCGGTTCATGAGGTCCCTGATGTCGCTAGTGCTCCTCAGGGATGACGGCGCTCTTTTTAGAATTTGGTAATGGGTATAAGCACACCCATGCAAAAAAAAGCCCCAAGTGAGTATTGTAAACAAACTTGGGACTCCAACAATGCTGCTTGTACCTTGTACCTTGTACCTTGTACCTTGTACCTTGTACCTTGTACTTTGTCCTTAGTGCTTCGGCATAGGCCTTGCGTGGTGCTGATGGGTTCGGAATTTTGGTTGCAGGGTATTACTTGATTTCTGTAGTAGCACATGTAGGGCTTGTGGTACATTCGGGCTGATCGCTAAGTTTTCCCACCAATCTAAACCTGGGGTCATTTGAATTGGCGATGGCAAACTATCAATCAGGTCAAGATCAAATTCAGGTAAAAGTCTACCGGTAACATAAGCAGCTCTTTCACTGATACCTGGCTCTGCAATTCTGCCACGTTGCCCCCAGGCAACAATTACGTGCTTGCTAGGATTTGGATCCGGAGGAGTAGTAACCGCCGTATCACGTTGAACACCGTAGCGTAATGACATCATTAGCGATTCAAATAATATGCCTAAATCTTCTTTTTCATTGGTGTAATTGTAAAAGCCATTGGCGATGTCGTCTTTGTAAAAAGTGGCCACATCATCAGGGGTATATGCTTTTTGAATATCATTTGCTTCTTTTTCCGTGGTGAATCGGACTGCTGCTAAATCTTTCATTTCTTGTGACAGTAATGGGTAACGAATAATCATGTCATCAGAGATCTCAGCAACATCAGTGGCAGCTTCGTAAAAGCTGTCTGATGGTGACACGCTAGACCACTCTGCTGGTGGCAAATAGTCGTTTGCGTGAGCTAACTCATGATAGAGCAAGTCAGCCAATTCAAATTTCATATCGACTAAACTGCGGTTGAGTCGGTCGTTAACCGGATAATTAAAAGATACATCTTTATTCTCTTTTACATATCGCCAAGGCATAATGAATTGTAAATCGTCACCTAAATTAGCACGATAATCCGGTGCTTCATTAATGGTGTCGCGCTGCTCCGCAGTTAACCAATAATTGTTTGGATCTAAATAAATCGCTCCGGTTGCTGCCCAATAGAAAGAAGGGCGCACATCGTAAGATAAGACAATTGCAGTGGTGGCTCGGAGCAAGTTTTTAAAGTCATCTTGGTTATCAAATGCCTCCAAATAGGCTCTAAAGTTTTCTGCCATCCAGTCGTGCGATACCACGACACGATCCATTATCTGCTCAATGCTCGGGGTTGAACCATTGCTGGTGTTCGCCAATATTGGTAACTCAGATAATTCACAAAAGGTGGAGATCTTATTTTCAATTTGATTCGAGTAAACACATTTAATTAACGCATCGGCAAATGCTGAATCAGGGTTATAAGCATGTATGTTTGCTAATGCATCATCAAAAAGCGCACCGCTCACTATGCTTGGTCTATTTTCAATCAATAAAGACACTCTGTCTTTATGGGTGTCACCGGCAGTGGTTTTGGCGGTGACTTCTAATTCTATGACTGAATCTGCAGATACACTAGGGACATCAAAAATTGTAACCGCAGTATTAGTGTTATCAACATCAAAGCTCACTTGTGGGCCCGATAATTGTTGCCAAGTAATCGAAGAGGTATCAATATCGTTACTGGTGAATGCTCTTAACGATACTCCACCTTGTTCAACCACACTGTGACCTAAGCGCGCAACCACTTTATTAGAACCGCTGCTTGCGCTAAAGCTTATGCTTTCACTCTTGGCGGTAAAGCCATCGAGATAATCTACTTTAAAGCTGTAATCGCCAGAAACTGGAATGGTGAAGGCAACAACTTTGCTGCTACTTAATAACGTTACCTGTACTGGGCCGCTGGTTTGCTGCCAGGATATCTGACTGATGTCTTGGTTTGGCTGCAGCAAAATGAGTTCGGTACTGCTGCCTGCTGTCGGATTACTATCACTTTGCATTAAGCCGGGAGTAGGTTCATTGATTGGATCATCATCGTTACCGCTACCGCTACCGCCACCACAACCCGCCAGGTTTAAGGCAGATGCAAGTACTGTGGTTAATAAAATTGCTGGGTATTTCATAGTCATTCCTATTATCAAACGCTACCGCGACAGTAGTGCTGATTTATTGCTGTTCTCGTTGTTTTTCTTCTTCTAATTCTTGTTTTAGCTTTTTGATTTTCAGTCCAAGCTCTTGGCCTCGATACTTTGAGTAATAAGACCCGGCTAAGAACATAGTTGTTGCAAAAAACAATTCAATTAATGCGTAAAGTGTTTCGTCAGTCGACACCCATAATGTGGTAAGAGAGTGCAAAAAGTAAATCATCACCACAAAATTCGCCCAGGCATAAGTGTAAGGGTTACCTGTCACTAAGCCTTTTAGTGGGAACAATAACGGCAGGGTGAACATCATCATCGACAATATTGGCGATAAGCCTTCACTAGGGCTTAACAATAACAGCCAGACAGGCATAAAAATTAATAAACCAAAATAACCGAATAATGTGATGTTTTTTAGTGTGTGTGTGGCAAATAGCTGTTTGTGCTGGTTACGCTCATTCATAGTCATTAAAGTAGTGCTAATACATTTTCAGGAGGGCGACCAATACAGGCTTTGTTGTTAGTAACGACAATAGGACGCTCTAATAATTTAGGTGTTGCCACTATGGCAGCAAGCAAGTCTTGTTCGGTTAAGCTTGGATCAGCAAGGTTCTGCTCACGATATTCGCTTTCTTTTACTCGCATCATCGCTCTTGGTTCAACGGCCAGTAATTTTAAAATAGTTGCTAACGTTTCAGCGCTAAGTGGCGTTTTTAAATATTCAACAATCTCTACATCAACATTAGCGGCCTCAATAAGTTGTAGTGTTTGTCGGCTTTTTGAGCAACGTGGATTATGATATATCGTTAATGTTGTCATGTAATTCTCTTTTAAATAGTAGGTTGGTTTGCCTTGTGGGCATTATTAGCAATGTTATTGTTTAATCTTACAATCTTTTCAGCTGATTTTCTTCTTCTTGAAATTGTAATATTCTCGCTTTAATCCGCTTTTGCATTAACGAATTTTTTTCCGAAAAATTATAGGCGGTATGCAACTCATCAACTGCTTTCGGGTACAAGCCCATTAATGCGAAAACTTCTGCTTGTTGGCCGTGCATTTCGGCCATTTTGTTTTGTCGGCGATACACTTGTGTTAATAAATCGTGGCCGATAAAGTTTTCTCGATTTAAAATTAAAAAATCTTGCAACAAACTGGTGGCTAAATCGTATTGTTTTGCACTTAAAGCGGTGTTGGCATAATTTAACGTAACCACTTGGTTATTTGGCATGATCAAGTTTAATTTTTTCAGCATTGCCAAAGCTTGATCATGTTTTTTCTGCTCAATAAAAGTATCGGTCATCGCATCGGCATAAAACAGATTTTTTGGCGCTTGGCTCAGTAATTCTGATAATAGCTTTTCCGCTTTAGCGTATTGTTTATCCTCAAAGTAAGAAAGCGCCAAACCATATTGTGCAGCCTCTTTAATCTGATATTTATGCTTGCGAATTTCGTTTTCAAATATAGCAATGTTACCTTTGCCGTTACCTTCATATCTAGCTCTGAGCCTGGCTTTGGCCAGTTCAAAATCTAAACTTGGTGCAAGTAACTTATTGGGGTACATTTGCGCGCGGTTTCTTGAATCACTGATACGCGAATCCGGTAAAGGGTGAGTCAGCAGCATTGCTGGTGGTTTTGAGGTATAGCGATATTTGCCCGACATTTTTTTAAAAAAGTCAGGTGCTCCGTTAGGATCAAAACCGCTCGCAACCAAAATGCTCATACCGACTCGGTCTGCTTCCTGTTCATTGCTTCGGGTGTAATTGATACCGGCTTGTTGAGTTGCCGCCATAGTTGCACTAAGAGTAGCAAAACCTGCTTGTGGATTGACTAAAGATAATAATACTCCGGATATTAACCCGGCAATACTGAGTGGCGTGTTGCGGCTTTGAGCTTCCATTTTTCGTGCTAAATGACGTTGCGTTACATGGGCGATTTCATGAGAAAGTACGGAAGCAAGTTCACTTTCATTGTCGGCCATGGTGATTAACCCTGAATGTGTGCCAATATGGCCACCAAAAAATGCAAAGGCATTGAGTTCTTTGTTATTTATCAGGAAAAATTGAAATTGATAATTTACTCCATCAGCATTTTTGACTAACTCATTACCCAAATCATTGATGTATTCAATGAGAACAGGATCTTGAATTATTGGCTGTGATGCTCTAACGGATTTCATCATAGCCTTGCCATAAAGACCTTCCTTATCTAATGACAAGGTGCTTATCGCCGAGGTGCCAATTTCGGGTAATTGGTTTTTGTCGGTAGACAGGGCCTGGGCACAGTGGGCAAATAATAAACCCGCGACAAAACTGGTAATAACGGCGGGCTTAAATTTTCTGGTTTTATTCATTAACATCCTGGTACATCTGAGGTCTGTTGATAATATCTGAACTTAGAGCATAAAAGCTGGATATAGTTGCAATTTATTTTCTTAAATTCGCATTCCTTGTATTCATCTTATTTTGGATTATGTGGGGCTATTTTACAAGCCTATATCGTGACTTGCACAATGAATTAGGTTTATTTAAAGTTCTGTAATTGATACTATTTTGGCAAACGGTAGTAAATAAGCTAAATATGCAAAAAATACTGGAATATGATGCGCGGTTGGATAAATGTCCGCAGGTACTGGTAAATACCAAGTTGCTGTTAAAACAACTTAATTGTGGTGAGCAACTAACACTACTTTTGTCCGATCCCGGCTCCAAACAAGATATCCCACGTTTATTAAACAAACTAAGCATATCGTTTACCCAAAAATCAATCGCTGCCCATGCAATTGAGATAGTGATAATAAAAGAGTAATTTTTGAATGATTAAATACATTGTCGATTGGTATAAAGAAAAATTTTCGGATCCCCATGTTGTAACCCTTGCTTTATTTATTTTAACTACATTTTTATTGCTCTATTACTTTGGTAACTTATTGATGCCGGTGATAGTGGCGGTAGCATTTGCTTTCTTGCTTGAGTCGCCGGTTTTGCGGTTTGTAAAATTTGGCCTGAGTCGAAATAAATCAGTAATATTGGTGATGATCATCTTTATTGGTATCAGTTTATTGACCATTTTAGGCTTGCTACCTGTACTGTGGCAGCAAACATCAAATTTAGTCTCAGAAGTGCCACAAATGTTGGTCGAGGGTAATTCTTACTTATTAGCCTTGCCAGAAACGTATCCGGATCTTATTAAAGCCGAACAAATTGATACCGTTATCGCATCGGTTAAAGAAAATTTGTTAGTCTGGGGGCAATTGGTGTTAGAGGCCTCTTTGAACTCTATTTCAGACTTAGTAGCTTTATTGATCTATTTGATTTTAGTGCCGTTAATGGTGTTTTTCTTTTTAAAAGACAGAGCTGCAATGATCGACAATGCTGCCCGTTTTCTGCCGAAAGAACGCCGTTTAACCACTCAGGTGGCCAGCGAAATGCATCAGCAAATTCATAACTACATACGTGGCAAAGTCATTGAGATTTTAATTATCGGCATAGCTTCAACTATCGCGTTCTTATTTCTTGATTTAAGATATGCGGTGTTACTCGGTGCCTTAGTGGGCTTGTCGGTACTGGTCCCTTACGTGGGAGCTACGGTAGTAACGATTCCAGTTTGTCTGGTGGGCTTATTTCAATGGGGCTTCAGTCCAGAATTTGGTTATTTAATGCTAGCTTATGGCATTATCCAGGTGATTGATGGCAATATTTTAGTACCATTATTATTTTCCGAAGCGGTGAACTTACACCCGGTGGCGATAATTATTGCGGTGATTTTGTTTGGTGGGCTCTGGGGTTTTTGGGGTGTGTTTTTCGCCATCCCGCTGGCAACTCTGGTGAAAGCCGTCATTAATGCCTGGCCAGCAGAAGAAATTACCGAAACGGTAAGCGCTTAAGTTCATCCGAGTTTTATAGCAAGCAATCAGAAAAGGCGATACCCAAACCGGGTATCGCCTTTTTTTGGACGAAGCATTTACAAAATGTCTAGGTTAATTCTGCAATCGCTGCCAACACAACGTCATGATGATTTTTGGTTTTAAACTTATTGAAAACTTTTTCAACTTTACCATCAAGGCCAATTAGAAAACTCAAACGGTGAATACCGTCATATTCTCGGCCCATAAACTTTTTCAGCCCCCAAACGCCAAATTGATCGGCAACATTGTGATCAACATCGGATAGCAAGCTGAAATTTAATTCGTCGCGAAGACAAAATTTATCCAGCCGTTTTACTTCATCTGGACTGATGCCAAAGACCACGGTGTTTAACTGTTCAAGCTGAGCTTTACTGTCTCGCAAGCCTTGTGCCTGTACGGTACAACCTGGTGTCATCGCTTTTGGGTAAAAATAGACGAGTACGCGCTTTTTATTGATGAAATCAGCAAGTGAAACCATCTCGTTGTTTTGATCGGGTAATGAAAATCGCGGAGCGTTATCGCCAGCTTGTAAAGTGTTCATGTAATTCCTTAAAGTATTTAGTAATACGCTTGTTTGCCAGAGATGCAAAATCAAGTTGCTAACATCAATCTTATTATAAAATTGTACTAGCGCTACGGCTGTTTTTGATTATTGTAATGAGTTATCAGCACAATTTATAGTTTTGCCGATAAAAATTAGCGAACCACAGTGAGTAAAACTTGTGTTTGCAACTTCAGCCAAGTACCATAAACCGCAACTTTAATCGCACTATACAGTTTCGTTATCAATCTAAATAAATCGAGATTTTTTAGGAACTTTTTGCCAGCAATTAAATCAAAACATCTCAATGTTTCAATTTGAATCATAAAACTATTCAAATTGCAGCGTAAATAACAAATAAAGTTACTTAACCAGCCGTGCTGTGTGCATTTGGCTGATAATTTAACCGTAGACATACCTATAGTATGACAGGCTTTTTCCTCGGGAGTTTTAATGGATCGCCGTATAATTTATTTTTCTTTATTAACTTTATCTCTTACTGCTTGTAGCGGTGTAGAAACCCGTAAACAAGCCAAAGGTAATTTTGATTACGTAAACATTCAAGCCAATGAAGAGTTAAAAGTCCCTTCAGATCTAACCGCGCCACCAAAACATGATAAGTACAGCATCCCAGATGTGAAAGGCAACGATAACCCGGTTGGCAAGAAAGTAGATATTCGTGCCCCAGCGTTGGTTTTGCCTCTTGCTTCTGGCAGCCGAATTGATGAATTCGATAAAAGTGCTGAAATTTGGTACGACAAAGTAGACGATAACCGCGATTTACGTGAGCAAGTGATTAAAGCGATTAGTGACTACCTTGCCAGTGAAAGTGTTGAATTCTCTAGCAGCGATGCTGACAACAATGTGTGGGAGTCAGATTGGTTTCATGTTGAAAAAGAAAGTGGCCACCTATTTTGGAAAAGTGTCGACTTGACCGAAAGCTGGCGCTTTCGTTATTCGTTGGTAACCAAACCTCATGGCCGTAGTATTGGTTTAAATGTTGAACTCATTGACTATATGTTTACGTCAGGCAAGGGATCAACCAAAAAAATTGACCCTATCGAGCAACAACGTGTAGAAATGGGTATGATCAATGCTGTTACCTCGCAACTGGATTACCATTATCGATTAAATAATAAAGAAGACAGAATTGCCCGGGCAAACATGCAAATTGTTACCTTAGGTCAATCGGTGAAAGAAGAACCCGCTTATATTATTGATTACCCAATTGATGAGTTATGGTCTTATCTGCCAGGTTTTTTTGAAAAATATAATTTTGTAGTAACAGATTTAAACGAAGAAAAGTATTTTTACGAAGTGGAATATACCCGTACTGAACCGAGTTTATGGGATTCAATCTGGGGTGATGATGTACCTGTTATTTTACTTGAAAGTGGCAGTTATCAATTTCATTTACAAACCACTGGTGAGAAAACATCCCTAGTGATCAAAGATGCTCAACAACAAATCATTACCAAAGAGTTGCTTGATAAAAACTTTGAAGTATTAGAGCCAGCACTTTCTTTTAGATAAATTGCTTGCAACTTATTATTAAAAAGCTCCCTCGGGAGCTTTTTTTGTATATGGATATACTTATACCTTCAGGCGGGAAACCTTTAGAGGGGCTTGCAGAACTCGCAGAACAATTTTCTTACCCGGTTGGCGGGGTTTTAACCTCGCGTAATTTCAGGACGTACTTATACCTGACAGGCCGGACGCCTTTAGAAGGTTATTAATTGTTAGAAATTTTTTCTGTAGGCAAATAATGTTCGCTATTTTAATCACTTGATAATACTCTGCTATAGAGAGAATCAAGTTGATTAAATTGAATTTTAACTACATTTTAATTGATAACAGGATTGAATGATAACTATGTTGAGTGAAAACTATGCTCTGGCAATTTAGTGTGCATCGGGTTTGGTGTTTGGCCAAATTTGAATTAGTAAGACTGTTTTTAACCAAAAGTGGCGTTATGGCGCTATTGGCGTTTGCGACTACCTGGTTTTTGATCTTGTATTACCCGGTCAATTCTGCGGTAGATTTTATTTATTCGGCGATGTTTAAAGATATCGCCAAAGACGTCTTTGGCGCTTTTGGTTTGGCCTCTTTGTTAAAGTGGCCAGTCCCAGAGCTCGCCATGTACTGGCTCATTGCCATTTATTCTTTTCCGATGTTTGCGCTTGTCATTGCCAGTGATCAAACCTGCTCAGATCGCATTAGAGGAACGCTGCGTTTTATTTCTTTAAGGGCAACTCGGGCAGAAATTATCTATGGCCGCTTTCTCGGACAATTGATCATCAATGCCACGTTAATTGCCATCACCTTAATCGCTGCAGTACTTATTGCCAGCTTTCGCGATGGCAGTTTATTTTTGCCTGGTACGAAAAAAGCTGTTGAATTGTTCATTGAACTTTTCATTGTTGTTTTGCCTTTTATTGCGTTGATGGCGTTTTTTAATTGTTTCGCCAAATCATCGAAACAGGCTTTGGTATTCACTGTGTTGTTTTTTGGTATTTTACCGCTAATCATTGGCTTTGTAGGCTATAAATTTAGCGTTGTTAGCCAGTTAAATTATCTGTTTCCGGGAATGCAAATTGACCAGGCGATAAACCCTAAGCAATTTAGTTACGCAATTTATGCGATACCAGTGCTACAAATGTCGGCTTACCTGCTATTAGCGCATTTGTTGATGAAAAGGAGTTCGCTATGAGCTGTTTAATTAAAGCACAACAATTAAATAAATTTTTTGGTTCAAACCACGCATTGTGTGACGTTGATTTTGAAATTGAACGGGGTGGACCAGTGGCGCTGGTTGGGCCAAACGGTGCGGGTAAGACCACACTGTTTAGCATTTTATGCGGCTACCTTAAACCATCATCAGGAAGTGTTACTGTCTTTGGTGAACAGCCTGCGAGTCATAAAAACTTGTCCCGGCTATCGGCGCTACCGCAAGATGCGCAATTAGATCCTCGTTTTGCTATTGCGCAACAGTTATCCTTCTATGCGCAATTGCAAGGGTTTTCAAAACGTGAAGCTCACATTGAAGCTGAACGCACGCTAGAATTGGTAGGTTTAAGTGAAGTCTTAACCGAGAAACCAGGATCGTTATCTCATGGCATGCGCAAACGTGTGACAATTGCCCAAGCGTTAATTGGTGCACCTGAAATAGTCATGTTAGATGAAGCGACAGCTGGTCTTGACCCTAAGCATGCAAGAGAAGTAAGAGAACTTGTTGCGACACTTTCTTCCGATATTACCTTTATCCTAAGTTCTCATGACTTAAGTGAGCTTGAACGCTTATGCGATCAGGTTCTTTACCTTGATCTGGGGCATTTACAACAACATCAATCATTAAACGCAGAGGACAACCTGAGTTTTTTCACCTTAAGAATGGAGCAACAGCAGCCTGATTTGATAGCCGCACTCAGTTCCTTAAAATGGGTGACTTCGGTGGTAAACTCACAAGATAAGGAATATCAAATCAGTGTGCAAACACTGTCTGCTGAACAGCCAATAGATATCGAAATTCTAAAACTTTGTTATCAAAATAAATGGCGCTATCGGCAGCTGATTAATGGCAGAACTCTGGAAAATCAGTTGTTTAGTGATTAATAAGCGGGCATTAACACGGTAAATTCAGTGAAGGTTTCATCAATAATAGTAAAACCGATTTCACCTTGTTGCGCTTCGGTCATCAGTTTAGCCGAGTAAGCGCCTAACCCTGAACCTCTAAGGTGATTTGAAGACGAAAATTTCTCGAATAAGCTTGTTCGTAACTCTGCGGGGATGGCACCGGTATTTTTTAATTTAAATTCTACTTTGTCGTTTTTTTCACTAAGGCTGATATAAATATTTCCATTATCGGGAGAAGCTTCAACCGCATTTTTAATTAAGTTGTTAAAAATTGACAGGCATAACAATTTTTCTCCGTTCATATACGTTGCCGCATGTTCAGATTCGATGTGAAAGTTGATCCCTTTTTTTTTCGTTAAACGGCTTACTGATTTTATTGCTCTATCAACCAAATGATTGATATCCACCATGTCAGGATTGAGCGGGTAAGTGCCACTTTCAATTTTAAAAACATCGAGCGTGTTGTTCACCATATTCAGCACATTATTGATCGATTCTTCTATCGATCTGGCCACGACTTTGTCGGCAATTTTCGGTAACTCGAATAAAATCACCCCAAGTGGACCTTTTAAGTCGTGGTGGGTCAGTTTTTCGATATCGTCTCGCAACTTGGCATTTTCAATTAACGTTTCAACTTGATTTTTCAGGGCGATTTGACTTTCACGCAAGGTAATATGGGTGTTTACTCGTGCCTTTAAAATTTCAGGCTGCAGTGGTTTAGTGATGTAATCTACCGCACCTAAAGTGAAGCCACGTGTGATATCAGCAACTTCGGTTTTTGCGGTTAAAAATATTACCGGTATGCTTTTTGTAGAAGGACTGGATTGTAGTTGCTTACAGACCTCAAAGCCATCCATTTCTGGCATCATAATGTCTAGTAATATCAAATCAATATTAGGGTCTGCTTGCGCTATTTTGAGTGCAACTTTACCATTAGTAGCCGCTTTAACTTTATAATTATCTCGTAATAGAGCTGATGCTAAATCGATATTACCGGGCTCATCGTCTACCACTAATATGGTATTTTTAGCTTTTGTTTCTGTTGTCATAGTTGAATAGTTATTCACTTAATGTTCAATGGTAAAGTATAGAACTTACAACTTAAATTTATTGCTAAACAGTGAATAAAGCAACATTTAATCGCAATCTACATAAGCTGAGTTGATTATACCAATTTGAATAAATGTGTAGACAACTTTTTCATGGGGTAAAACGGATAAACACACCCGAGTACAAACCCTAGCGATATACCGCCCTTGGTAGTCTAGGAAAATACATCCAGGTATAAACCCTCTCTATCCACCGTCCCTGGCTCGAGAGGATAAATACATCCATGTATAAAAAAGGCAGCTAAAAGCTGCCTTTGGTTTGATGTTTTATGACTAAAAAATTAGTCTTTGCAAGCTCTACTTGTGCGAGCTTAAAGGGGAAAACTCTTTATTTATTTCACCGGTATAGTTTTGACGTGGGCGACCAATTTTTTGGCCTGGTTGAGTTAACATCTCATCCCAGTGTGCGCACCAGCCAACCGTACGTGACATCGCAAAAATAACGGTGAACATGCTAGTTGGAATACCGATAGCTTTTAAGATGATACCTGAGTAGAAATCTACGTTAGGGTATAATTTTTTCTCGATAAAGTATGGGTCTTCAAGAGCAACTTTTTCAAGTGCCATTGCCACATCTAATAATGGGTCTTTAACACCTAGCTCTTTTAACACTTCATGACAAGTTTCACGCATCACGGTAGCGCGCGGGTCGAAGTTTTTGTAAACACGATGACCAAAGCCCATTAAGCGGAATGGATCTGCTTTGTCTTTCGCTTTGGCAACAAATTCGTCCACTCGGTCAACACTGCCAATTTCTTCTAACATGGTTAAGCATGCTTCGTTAGCACCACCGTGGGCAGGGCCCCAAAGGGAAGCAACGCCAGCAGCAATACATGCATATGGGTTAGCACCAGATGAACCCGCTAATCGAACGGTTGAAGTCGATGCGTTTTGTTCGTGATCTGCATGAAGAATAAATATGCGATCCATTGCTTGCGCAAGGGTAGGGCTAACCTTGTATTCTGCAGCCGGCACAGAGAACATCATGTGTAAGAAGTTTTCTGAATACGATAAATCGTTACGTGGATATACGAACGGTTGACCGATGCTGTATTTATAGGCCATGGCTGCGATAGTTGGCATTTTCGCAATTAAGCGATGTGAGCAACGTAAACGCTGGTCTGCTGCATCGATATCTAAATCTGAGTGGTAGAATGATGATAATGCACCAACTACACCACAAAGCATTGCCATCGGATGGGCGTCTGGTAAGAAGCCCTGGAAGAAACTGGCTAACTTCTCATGCACCATAGTATGGTTAGTGATAACTTCGATAAATTCATCATACTGTTCTTGGTTCGGCGCCTGGCCATTTAGAAGAATGTAACAAACTTCCAAATAATCTGCTTTCTTGGCTAAATCGTCAATCGCATAACCGCGATGTTGTAGAATGCCTTTACCGCCATCAATGTAAGTGATTTCAGATTCACAAGATGCCGTAGCTAAAAAGCCAGGGTCATATGTAAAATAGCCTTTGCTACCTAATGTACGGATATCGATTACGTCGTTACCAGCAGTACCTGAAAGAATCGGTAACTCTGCTATCTCTTTACCTGCAATGCTTAGCGTGGCTTTATTCTCAGCCATAGTTCATCCTCTATATTATCTATAATGTACGTTCTATTTATCTAATCTTTGTTTATTATTTTGCATTGCCCGTGATAGGGCAAATTTTTGTAATTGTATGCGATGACAATTGAGAAACATTTGTCATAAATCAAATGTTTTGAAAACTTAGTCAATAATCATGAATATAAAATTGCCGATATTCTACTCTACTAAGGGGGTAGTAAGTCAATTTAAAAGTTATTTACAGCCAATAAAATTAGACTTTAGGCTGATTTTTGACCTAATCATTACCATTCACTAAACTTATTCAGAACATTCATTAAAAAACACCCGTTAAAATTGTAATTCAATATATACCTCTATATAATTTGGTCGATCTAATTGCGACATGCTTTATCACATTTGCGTAATTGGCTCAAAACCCGAAATACTTTACTAAAGTAGCGTATCTTTTTATTTTGAGTTCTTAGAAAATAAAAACATACATTCACAAATAATAGTTAGACAAATAACTTTTTAGGCAAGAACTGTGAAAAAACAAAGACCTGTAAATCTTGATTTAACCACAATCAACTTACCGGCAGCTGGTAAAGCCTCTATCTTACATCGCGTTAGTGGTGTGATGATGTTTTTTGCTGTAGGTATCTTAATCTGGACACTTTCATTATCTCTTTCATCGGCAGAAGGTTTCGCTTCTGTTAAAGAATGTTTAAACGGAGCATTCTTTAAGTTTATCATGTGGGGCATCGTTTCTGCTCTTACGTATCATTTTGTCGGCGGCATTCGCCACTTAATTATGGATCTAGGTCATCTAGAAGAGAAAGGCTCGGGGCAAACTAGTGCCAAGTTCGTTATTGCTCTTTGGATCGTATTATCTGTAGTAGCAGGAGTCTGGTTATGGTAACTAACGCAGCAACTTTAGGTCGCAGTGGTGTACATGATTTTATCTTGTTACGCGCTAGCGCAATCGTTTTAGCTTTATACAGCATCTTCATGATGGGGTTCTTCATTATTACACCGGAAGTAACCTTTGAAATCTGGCATGGTTTATTTTCAAACCTTGCCATGCAAATATTCACAATACTTGCCGTTGTTGCCGTACTGTTCCACGCATGGATAGGTATTTGGCAAGTATTAACAGACTACGTAAAAAACACTATGTTACGTGGTCTATTACAATTTTTATTTACTCTTACCCTGTTTGTTTATGTTGCAGCGGTATTATTAACTGTGTGGGGTGTGTAAGTGAGCGTTCCTGTTCGTGAATTTGACGCCATCGTAATTGGCGCAGGCGGCGCGGGTATGCGCGCTGCATTAGCAATCTCTGAATCAGGCCAGTCTTGTGCCTTGATTTCAAAAGTGTTCCCTACTCGTTCTCATACGGTATCGGCGCAAGGTGGTATCACCGTAGCGTTAGGTAACGCTCATGAAGATCACTGGGAACAACACATGTACGATACGGTTAAAGGTTCTGATTTTATCGGTGACCAAGACGCTATCGAATACATGTGTAAAACCGGTCCGGAAGCGATCATCGAACTTGAGAAAATGGGTCTGCCTTTCTCTCGTACCGAAGAAGGTAAAATTTACCAACGTCCGTTTGGCGGCCAGTCAAAGAATTTTGGTGGCGAGCAAGCGGCACGTACCGCAGCTGCGGCTGACCGTACCGGTCACGCACTGCTTCACTGTTTATACCAACAGAACGTGAAAAACAAAACTAACGTTTTCTCTGAATGGTATGCACTCGATTTAGTAAAAAATGATGATGGCAACGTTGTTGGTTGTACTGCCGTTTGTATCGAGACAGGTGAAGTGGTTTACTTCAAGGCTCGTGCCACAGTATTAGCAACAGGTGGTGCAGGTCGTATTTTCGCATCAACGACAAATGCTCACATTAACACTGGTGACGGTGTTGGTATGTCGCTTCGTGCTGGCGTACAAATGCAAGATATGGAAATGTGGCAATTCCACCCAACGGGTATCGCCGGTGCTGGTGTACTGGTTACTGAAGGTTGTCGTGGTGAAGGTGGTTACCTGCTGAATAAAGACGGCGAACGTTTCATGGAACGCTACGCACCAAATGCTAAAGATTTAGCCGGTCGTGACGTTGTTGCTCGTTCAATGATGACAGAAATTCGTGAAGGTCGTGGTCTTGACCATCCACAATTTGGTAAGCACATTCAACTGAAACTTGATCACTTAGGTCGCGAGACTCTTTACAAGCGTCTACCAGGAGTATGTGATTTATCGAAAACATTTGCTCACATTGATCCTGCTGAAGCGCCAATTCCAGTTATTCCTACCTGTCATTACCAAATGGGTGGTGTACCTTGTAACGTTAACGGTCAAGCATTATCAATCGGTGCCGATGGTACTGAAAAAGTGGTTGAAGGTTTATTCGCTGTTGGTGAAATCGCTTGTGTATCTGTACACGGTGCAAACCGCTTAGGTGGTAACTCACTGCTTGATTTAGTGGTATTTGGTCGTGCGGCAGGTAACTTCTTAGGTACTTACTTAAACGATACGCAAAACGGTAAAGACGCATCTGAGTCAGACTTAGACGCAGCGCTTTCACGTTACAATCGTTGGGAAGGAAGTGACAAGGGCGAATGTCCGACTCAAATCCGTAAAGACTTACAAAACTGTATGCAAATGAACTTCTCGGTATTCCGTGAAGGTGAAGCGATGGCCCAAGGCATGAAAGAGTTAACGGAAATCCGTGAACGTCTACAACATGCTCGCCTAGACGACAAGTCATCTGAATTTAATACTCAACGTATCGAGTGTTTAGAATTAGATAACTTAATGGAAACAGCATTCTGCAGTGCCAAAGCGGCAAACTTCCGTACTGAATCTCGTGGTGCTCATGCCCGTCAAGATTTCACTGAACGTGATGATGCTAACTGGTTATGTCACTCAATCTACTCTCCACAAACGGAAGAGATGACCAAGCGTGATGTAAACATGGAACCTGTACACCGTGATGCTTTCCCACCGAAAGCAAGAACTTACTAAGGAGCAGCTGAGATGATTCAGAAGTTTTCAATTTATCGTTACAACCCTGATGTTGACGCTAAACCTTACATGAAAGACTATGAGCTGGAAGTTCCAGAAGGCTCAGACATGATGGTATTAGACGCATTAATTCTGTTAAAAGAAGATGATGCCACCTTATCTTTCCGTCGTTCATGTCGTGAAGGTGTGTGTGGTAGTGATGGTTTAAACATGAACGGCAAGAATGGCCTTGCATGTATCACCCCATTGTCAGACGTAAAAGCAAACGTTATTGTGTTACGTCCATTACCGGGTTTACCTGTAGTACGTGATTTAATTATTGATATGACTCAGTTCTATAATCAATATGAAAAAATCAAACCATATTTAATCAATGATGGTAAAGAACAGCCAAGCCGTGAACACTTACAATCGATTGAAGAGCGTGAGAAGCTAGATGGCTTATACGAGTGTATTTTATGTGCTTGTTGTTCAACATCTTGTCCATCTTTCTGGTGGAATCCAGATAAGTTCATTGGCCCAGCAGGACTATTACATGCTTATCGATTCTTAATCGATAGCCGTGATACTGCTACCGATGAACGTTTAGACGACTTACAAGACGCGTACAGCGTTTTCCGTTGTCACGGCATCATGAACTGTGTTGACGTATGTCCTAAAGGGCTTAACCCTACTAAGGCCATTGGTTCAATTAAGTCAATGTTGCTACAAAGAGCGGTATAACTAAAAGTACTAACCTTATAAAAGATTAGTATTAGCCGGACGTGTAATCAATTGCTTAAATAGCACTCTGATTTACCCGGTCCGGCATTTTAGTTTTACATTTGTAATGCCGATCACTTTAAATTTAGATACTGTTAAAGTAATTGGCTTGAATTGCTTTTATCCAAACATAGGAACCAGCAATGCCCGAAGGTGCAATGAAGGCTTGGTTAGAGTCTTCCCATTTCAGCGGTAATAACGCTGAATATATTGAAGAGTTATACGAATCATATCTTGAAAATGCTCATTCTGTAGCAGATGAATGGCGCAAGGTTTTTGATCAATTACCGAAAGTTGAAGGCGTAGAAGTTGAAACCAACCACTCCGTGGTTCGTGATGAATTTCGACAATTAGCCAAAGAAGGGGTAAAACATGTGGCGGTTAGCTCTGAAGCAGATGCTAAGCAAGTTCGTGTTCTACAACTTATCAACGCGTATCGTTTCCGTGGTCACCAAAACGCTCGTTTAGACCCGCTAGGGTTATGGCAGCGAGAACGTGTTCGCGATCTAGAGTTACAACACCACGATTTATCCAAATCAGAATTTGATAAAGAATTTAACGTCGGTTCATTAGCCGTAGGCCATGAATCTATGCGTTTGGGTGATATCTATAAAACCTTAGAAAAAACCTATTGTGGTTCGATTGGTGCTGAATACATGCACATCACCTCAACGACCGAAAAGCGCTGGTTACAGCAACGTCTTGAATCGGTACAAGCACAAGCAAATTTCAGTGTTGAACAAAAGACTGAATTATTAAAAGACTTGATTGCTGCCGATGGCCTGGAGAAATACCTGGGTGCGAAATTCCCTGGCGCTAAACGTTTCTCACTGGAAGGTGGCGACAGCCTAATTCCAATGCTTAAACAGCTAATTACGCGCGCGGGTGAGCACGGTACTAAAGAAGTGGTACTGGGTATGGCTCACCGTGGTCGTTTAAACGTATTAGTTAACGTAATGGGTAAAAACCCAAGCAAATTATTTGACGAATTTGCCGGTAAAGTTGAACAGATGGGCTCAGGTGATGTGAAGTATCACCAAGGTTATTCTTCAGATTTCATTACCCCAGGTGGCGCCGTGCATTTAGCGCTAGCGTTTAACCCGTCTCATCTTGAGATTGTCAATCCGGTAGTTATCGGCTCAGTACGTGCCCGTCTCGATAGACGAGATTGCGACAAAGGTGATTTAGTATTACCCATTACCATACATGGTGATTCTGCCATTGCTGGTCAAGGTGTGGTACAAGAAACCTTTAACATGTCACAGGCACGTGCCTATAAAGTTGGCGGTACGATTCGCATTGTGGTAAACAATCAAGTTGGTTTTACTACGTCTAAACAAGAAGATACCCGTTCTACAGAATATTGTACTGATATTGCGAAAATGGTACAGGCGCCGATATTGCACGTTAATGGTGATGATCCAGAAGCGGTAATTTTAGCAACGCAAATCGCCCTTGATTATCGAAATACTTTCAAGCGTGATGTGGTTATCGATTTGGTTTGTTATCGTCGTCACGGCCATAACGAAGCCGACGAGCCAAACGCTACGCAACCATTGATGTATCAAAAAATCAAAAAGCATCCAACCCCGCGTCAGTTATATGCAGATCAATTAGATGCCGAACGTTCTATAACGGCGGCACAAAATAAAGAGTTTGTAGAGTACTACCGTAAGTTACTCGATGAAGGTCAGTGTACCGTTGAACAATGGCGCCCAATGACAGAGCATTCTGTTGACTGGACTCCATACATTGGCCATGACTGGGATGATGACTACGATCATC
Source organism: Thalassotalea sp. ND16A (assembly GCF_000764205.1). Taxonomy (GTDB): domain Bacteria; phylum Pseudomonadota; class Gammaproteobacteria; order Enterobacterales; family Alteromonadaceae; genus Thalassotalea_A. The sequence continues at coordinate 17,641 of NZ_JQDZ01000114.1, read as the reverse complement.
AAATTCCAGTAAGTAAATTGAAAGAGTTAGCGGTCAATATCAGCACTTACCCTGAACAGCATAAGTTGCAATCTCGGGTTAAGAAAATTTACGACGATCGTAAGAAAATGGCCGCCGGTGAGAAGATGCTTGACTGGGGCTTCGCTGAAAACCTGGCTTATGCTGCCATTGTTGAGCAGGGTGAACGTGTCCGTATTACCGGGCAAGACGCTGGTCGTGGTACTTTCTTCCACCGTCACTCGGTATTGCATAATCAAGACGATGCTTCTACTTATCTGCCTTTACAACACATATCTAAAGAGCAAGGACCTTTTGAAGTATACGATTCAGTATTATCGGAAGTTGCCGTATTAGCCTTTGAATATGGTTACACTACCGCAGAGCCAAGTGGCTTAACCATTTGGGAAGCGCAGTTTGGTGATTTCGCCAACGGTGCGCAAGTGGTGTTCGATCAATTCATTTCCTCAGGTGAGCAAAAGTGGGGCCGTTTATGTGGCTTAACCATTTTATTACCGCATGGTTATGAAGGTCAGGGACCTGAGCATTCATCGGCTCGTTTAGAGCGATTCTTACAATTATGTGCGGATCACAATATGCAAGTATGTGTGCCATCAACTCCGGCGCAAGTATTTAATATGTTGCGTCGCCAGGTGGTACGTCCGATGCGTCGTCCATTAATTGTAATGTCACCTAAATCATTACTTCGTCACCCGCTTGCTGTCTCTTCATTAGAAGAACTGGCCGACGGCACGTATCACAACGTGATTGGTGAAATCGACGAACTTAATGCCAAAGACGTGACTCGTGTTGTTATGTGTAGTGGTAAGGTGTATTACGAACTACTGGAACAGCGCCGTAAGAATGAGCAAAAGGACGTGGCGATTGTTCGTATTGAACAATTATACCCATTCCCGGAAGCAGAATTGAAAGACGTTTTCGCACTGTATCCAAACGCAAAAGATTTCGTTTGGTGTCAAGAAGAACCGCAAAACCAGGGTGCATGGTACTGTAGTCAACACCATTTCCGCAGCACAATCCCACAGGGTTCAACTTTGACTTATGCCGGTCGCACAGCGTCAGCGGCACCTGCATGTGGCTATATGTCTTTGCATGTGAAAGAACAGCAAGCATTAGTGAATGATGCGCTTAATAAATAAAAGATTTTTCTAAGGAATAAAAATGACAACTGAAATTAAGGTTCCAGTTTTACCAGAGTCGGTTGCTGACGCAACAATTGCAACTTGGCACGTTCAAGTAGGTGATACTGTTACTCGTGATCAAGTACTAGTCGATATTGAAACTGACAAAGTAGTGTTAGAAGTACAAGCATTACAAGACGGTGTGATCACGGCGATTACAGAAGAAGAAGGCGCAACCGTTTTAGGTGAGCAATTAATTGGTACTGTAGGCGCCGCAGCCGGCGCCGCAGCCGGCGTCGCAGCAGCTCCTGCAAAAGCAGAAACCGCCGCAGCACCTACCGCTGCCGCAAAAGTGATTGATATTAACGTACCGGTATTACCAGAGTCGGTTGCGGATGCTACGGTTTCAACCTGGCATGTAAGCGAAGGTGAAGCGGTTACTCGCGATCAAAACCTGGTTGATATCGAAACCGATAAAGTGGTATTAGAAGTTGTTGCTGTCGATGATGGCGTAATTGGTAAAATTATCCACGGCGAAGGCGATACCGTATTGGGCGATCAAACCATTGGTCAGTTAAATGCCGGTGCCAGTTCTGCACCAGTTGCTGCGGCAAGTGTTGAAGAAAGTGCAGGCGATGACATTGCCTCTCCTTCGGTACGTCGCTTATTAACGGAAAGTGGCTTAACGGCTGCACAAGTTAAAGGTACAGGCAAAGGCGGTCGCATCTCTAAAGAAGACGTAGAAGCCCATTTGGCCGCTGCTAAAGCGCCAAAAGCGGCTCCAAAAGCTGCCGCACCAGCGTCAGCTCCAGTAGTTGCTCAAGGTGAGCGTAGCCAAAAACGTGTGCCAATGACACGTTTACGCAAAACTATTGCCAATCGTTTGTTAGAAGCGAAAAACTCAACGGCCATGCTTACAACGTTTAACGAAGTAAACATGAAGCCAATTATGGATCTTCGTAAGCAATACAAAGATTTATTTGAGAAAACTCATGATACGCGTTTAGGTTTCATGTCGTTCTACGTGAAAGCGGTAACCGAAGCCCTTAAGCGCTTCCCGGCAGTAAACGCCTCAATTGACGGTGATGATATTGTTTATCATAACTTCTTTGATATCAGCATTGCGGTATCAACACCACGTGGCCTGGTAACACCAGTATTACGTGATGCGGATCAACTGGGTATGGCTGGTATTGAAAACGGAATCCGTGATTTAGCCATCAAAGGTCGTGACGGCAAGTTAACCATGGATGAAATGATGGGTGGCAACTTCACTATCACTAACGGTGGTGTGTTCGGTTCATTAATTTCAACGCCAATCTTAAACTTACCGCAAGCGGCAATTTTAGGGATGCATAAAATCCAGGACCGTCCGATGGCGGTTAATGGTAAAGTTGAAATCTTACCTATGATGTACTTGGCACTGTCTTACGATCATCGATTAATTGATGGTAAAGAATCTGTTGGCTTCTTGGTAACCATTAAAGAGTTGCTCGAAGATCCAGCACGCTTACTGTTAGATATCTAAGCGTCTATTTTTATTATTTTAGTCTAAGACTAAAGTTATAGTGATTAACAGCCGCATTAATATTACATTAAGGCGGCTTTTTTATTGGTTTTGTCGTTATTAGCTATGAATTGCCCATAAGGGCTTTAATAAGAGTGGCAAAATCTATATAATCACCGCAAAATTTTAACCCGTTAGTGTTTTTACTCAATTGTCCATGTACGGTGAAAACATTAACTCCATTTCAAATAGTAATTGGGAAACACCATGAATTTGCATGAGTATCAAGCGAAGCAATTATTCGCAGAGTATGGTTTACCGGTTTCTGAAGGATTCGCTTGCGATACCCCTCAAGAAGCTGCAGAAGCTGCCGACAAAATTGGCGGCGATATGTGGGTTGTTAAAACTCAGGTTCACGCTGGTGGCCGTGGTAAGGCTGGCGGTGTTAAGCTAGTTAAAACGAAAGAAGAAATCAAAGAGTTCGCACAACACTGGTTAGGTAAAAACTTAGTTACTTACCAAACAGATGCAAACGGTCAACCGGTTTCAAAAATCTTAGTTGAAAGCTGTACTGATATTGCCAACGAATTATACCTAGGTGCAGTTGTTGACCGTGGTACTCGTAAAGTAGTATTCATGGCTTCTACCGAAGGTGGTGTTGAAATTGAAACTGTTGCTGAAGAAACTCCTGAGTTAATTCACAAAGCTGAAATCGACCCTCTAGTAGGCCCTCAGGCTTACCAAGCACGTGAATTAGGTTTCAAACTTGGTTTAAACCCAACGCAAATGAAGCAATTTGTTAAGATCTTCATGGGTCTTGGTAAAATGTTCAACGATTTCGATTTCGCATTATTAGAAATCAACCCGTTAGTAATCACTGACGAAGGCAACTTACACTGTTTAGACGGTAAAATTGGTATCGATGGTAATGCGTTATACCGTCAGCCAAAAATCCGTGCTTTCCACGATCCATCTCAAGAAGATGAGCGTGAAGCACACGCTGCACAGTGGGAACTTAACTACGTAGCCCTAGACGGTAACGTTGGTTGTATGGTTAACGGTGCCGGCCTTGCAATGGGTACTATGGATATCGTTAACTTACACGGCGGTAAGCCAGCTAACTTCCTAGATGTTGGCGGCGGTGCAACCAAAGAACGTGTTGCAGAAGCATTCAAAATCATTTTATCTGACGACAACGTTAAAGCTGTTTTAGTTAACATCTTTGGTGGTATCGTTCGTTGTGACATGATCGCAGAAGGTATCATCGCTGCTGTTAAAGAAGTAGGCGTTGAAGTTCCAGTAGTTGTACGTTTAGAAGGTACAAACGCTGAAGCGGGTCGTGCAGTATTAGCAACTTCTGATGTAAACATCATTGCTGCTGAATCATTAACAGACGCAGCAAACAAAGTTGTTGCAGCTGCGGAGGGCAAATAATGTCTGTATTAATTAACAAAGATACTAAAGTAATCTGTCAAGGTTTCACTGGCGGTCAAGGTACTTTCCACTCTGAGCAAGCGATTGCTTACGGTACGCAAATGGTTGGTGGTGTGTCCCCTGGCAAAGGCGGTCAAGAACACTTAGGTTTACCAGTATTCAACACCGTACGTGATGCTGTTGAAGCAACGGGTGCAACTGCATCTGTGATCTACGTACCAGCACCTTTTTGTAAAGATGCTATCTTAGAAGCTATCGATGCTGGCATCGAACTTATCGTTACTATCACTGAAGGTATCCCAACTTTAGATATGGTTGACGTTAAAGTTAAGCTTGAGCAAACTGGCGTTCGTATGATCGGTCCTAACTGTCCAGGTGTTATCACTCCAGGCGAAACTAAGATTGGTATCATGCCAGGTCACATTCACTTACCTGGTAAAGTAGGTATCGTTTCTCGCTCTGGTACATTAACGTACGAAGCCGTTAAGCAAACTACTGATGCTGGTTTTGGCCAATCTACTTGTGTAGGTATTGGTGGTGACCCTATCCCAGGAACTAACTTCATCGACGTTTTAGAAATGTTCGAAAAAGATCCACAAACTGAAGCAATCGTAATGATTGGTGAAATTGGTGGTACTGCTGAAGAAGAAGCTGCGGAATACATCAAAGCAAACGTTACTAAGCCTGTTGTATCTTACATTGCTGGTGTTACTGCACCAGAAGGTAAGCGTATGGGTCACGCTGGCGCAATCATCGCTGGTGGTAAAGGTACTGCTGACGAGAAATTCGCTGCCTTAGAAGCTGCTGGTGTTAAAACCGTGCGCTCTCTAGCAGAAATCGGTTCTGCTTTAAAAGAGAAAACTGGTTGGTAAATCTAGCTACTTCGTATCTAGATGATAAAAGGTCGCTTGCGCGACCTTCTTTAAGTAAAAAAAGGTCGCTTGCGCGACCTTTTTTTACTTAAAGAATGAAGGAACTGACAATAAGTGATGTGCATTTAGTTTCAAGCGATACCTTCCATGTGCGTTTTCCACTAATTTGTTTCCCTGAGCAACTCCTCGAAATTGAGATCGGCAAATTGCCCTTGTTCTATTTGTTTTAGTCCTATTTCAATATCGGCTTTAAGATCTTCTAAATCTTTTCCTAAATTCAAATTCATCTCATACTCCCGTTATTATCTTTATCATCACATAACTTCAAAGATTGTCAATCTTAGAACTTATGTGATGATAGATACTCGTTAATAACTTACTCTTAATAGCTCGTAGATTTGTTCTGCTTTTTTGATACCAATTCCCTCTATTTGAGTTAATTCTTCGGCACTTGCATTAATAACAGCGTGAACTGATGGAAAGTGAAGTAATAGCCGTTTCGCCAAAGTAGCGCCAATATTAGGTAAACCTTGTAATATATAAAACTGTTTATTTTTACGTCGCTTCGGCTTATAGCCCATTCTCGGTAACGTTTCTATTTTTCTGCTCGCCTTTTGTTTCGCGGCAAACAATAACAAGTTAGTGGTTTCGGTTTTACTGGCGGAGCGTAAAATAGTGATATCGTAGATTAAGCCTATGCTGACTAACGCACCTAAAATTGCATGTCTATGGATATGATAGTTATCAATATCTCGAGTATGACCTTCAAGTATAAATGCGGTAGTAATATCACTTTCTGCAAGACGAGATGCTTGTTGAAATATTCTTCCTGAAATAATTGAAGCAACTAAATCAGCCATAGTTTTTCTTTCGATAAGTAACCAGTCATCAATCAGATAATCACCAAGCGATAAACGCTTAATTTCTAATTGAACTTCTTGATTGGTATCCAGGATGGATATAACTCCACTGGCTTGCTCACGATCGTCAGCAATGATGTTGATTTTATTCATTTAACAATCCTTGTTATTGAAAATCCGATCTAATTATAGTCAGTTAATACTATTTTGCTTTCAGCTATTAACGACTGCATGGGCACGCAATAATTTTTCATTCTTTAAATTTGACAGTGAGTAAATTAAAAATACACTTTAAGGAGATGAAGTTTTTAAAAGGCGTTAATCATGAGTTTTCACGGCAGTTGTTTATGCGGAAAAATTACTTTTGCGGTGACTGAATTTGAGCCGTTAGTGGGCCATTGCCATTGCACTATGTGCCGAAAATTTCATGGCGCGGCATTTTCGACCTTTGCCGATGTTAAACTGGCTAATTTCAAATGGCTTAGCGGTGCAGCATTGCTGAAAAGTTATCAAGCAAGTAATAATACCATTCGTCAATTTTGCCAGCATTGTGGCTCCAGCTTAACCTTTTGCTCATCCTATAATAGCCAGGATAACACAATCGAAATTGCTTTAGCGGCATTTGATGATGATATTAACATTAGCCCAGATGCCCATATTTATACTGATACTAAAGTCAATTGGCTTAAATTAAATGACGGGTTGCCGCAATACCTTCAATACAGGGACTCTACACAGGAAAATAAATAATTTTAAACTATTATTTTGGTATATATTTACTTAGAACTTATCTAATAAACCATTGTATTTTTAACGAGTTAATGTAATTGTATTGGATAAGGAACGTTTTTTTAGAATATGGACATGACAAAAGAAACCAGTAATAGATTTGCCTTTATCGACAATGTTGTTAGTTGGGAAGGGCAAATAAACACCTCTCATATCGCCAAAAAATTTAACTTAAGCCGTCAATCTGCCAGCCACATACTCAAACAATACCGCGAGCAATTTCCACAACTTTTACGTTACGATCTTTCGAGTAAGGCTTTTGTTGCCACAACTGAATTTGATCAAAAAATAAATGGTCATCATTTTTCAAATTATCTAGAGGCAATCTCTTCAAACAATAATAGCTTTATTGAAGGTGTCGATGTATGGGCTTTGGAAGTGGAAGCACCGTTAAGAAATATTAATCCAATTCAAGTTAGGCCAATATTGCGTGCAATCAGAGAGAAACTGGCGATTGATATTGGTTACATCTCTTTATCAAACCCTGATTATCTCGATCGCATCATCCAGCCACATACCTTGATATTTGACGGTTTACGCTGGCATGTTCGCGCCTATTGTAACAAAAAACAAGCGTATAGAGACTTCACTTTATCGCGATTTAATGGGCATGCGGTATTTGAAGGTAAAGCAAAAAATACCGTAAATGAAGATGAAAAATGGAACATTTTTGTTGATGTCGTTATTGAAGCCGACCCTAGGTTAAACCCGCAACAAAAACGGGTGATAGAACAGGATTTTCAAATGACAGATGGTCAAAAAATAATGTCAATTCGTGCCGCCTTTGTGAATTATTTACTGCGGCGGTTGCATATCGACAGCTATAAAAATACTCCTGAAGAACAACAAATTGTACTCAGCCGGGAAAGCCGTAAGAACATTTCTATGTACTTGCCGATACCCCTATAGTTTCTTGACGTGTTGAAAAATACAGTATTGATGATGGCAATGCGTCTAATTATTATTGCTTTAGTTTGAACATCAAACGGTTGATTTAGAATAATAATGTTCGAAGTCATTAATGATATTTTTGTTCTGTTTAACGATTATATCAAGCGTAAAAAACACAAGATTAACATGCTAAGCGACATCTAATTATATGAAAAATTTATCACCATCAGATTTAAAAGCAATACTGCATTCCAAGCGTGCGAATTTATATTATTTGGAATATTGCCGAGTGATGCAAAAAGATGGACGAGTGCTTTATTTAACGGAACAAAAAAAAGAAAATCTCTATTTTAATATTCCTATTGCCAATACTACCGTATTACTGCTCGGTAATGGTACATCAATTACCCAAGCTGCGGTGCGCATGTTAGCACAAGCGGGTGTACTTATTGGTTTTTGTAGCGGTGGTGGCACACCACTTTATATGGGCAATGAAGTGGAATGGCTAACCCCGCAAAGTGAATACCGGCCCACAGAATATCTACAAGGTTGGATGAGTTTTTGGTTTGATGAAAGTAAACGCCTTGCTGCCGCTAAACATTTTCAACAGGCCCGAATTGAGTTTCTCCATAAAGTTTGGAGTAAAGATAAAGATTTAAAAGCGGAAGGCTTTACTACCGACGATTCCGGCATAAAACAAGCCCTACAACGATTTGACGAACGCATGACAACTGCAACCAAACCGTCTGACTTATTACTGACCGAAGCCCAGCTTACCAAAGCACTTTATAAATTTGCAGCTAATGCGACTAAAACTAGTGGCTTTACCCGCCAACATCAATCTACCGATAAAGCCAATGATTTCTTAAATCATGGTAATTACTTAGCCTATGGATTAGCGGCATGTACTCTTTGGGTTTTAGGCATTCCCCATAGTTTTGCGGTAATGCATGGAAAAACTCGCAGGGGCGCACTCGTATTTGATATTGCCGACTTAATCAAAGATGCCATTGTCTTGCCATGGGCATTTATCTGCGCCAAAGAAAATGCAACAGAACAAGAGTTTCGGCAACAAGTATTACAAGCCTTTACCGATAATAAAGCACTAGATTTTATGTTTGATCAGGTTAAAGAAATTGCCTTGCAAGGTGAGCGTGAGGAGCAGACCAATGACTAGTTGGCGCAGTCCTGACTATCAAATTCACCTAACCCTCTCAAAAGGACGTTTAACCTTTCTGGCGGGCAATGTCTTTGAGGCAGAGCTAAAACGAAAGAATCGATCCCGATTACTTGGGGGGATGATAATGATTGCAGCACAAGAGATTAATCAACAATATCACCATATTTATGCCGATCTATGGATTGATTCAAAAACAGCCATAGTGCCGTTAAATGAGATAGTCAGGATACGCTTGATGGATGAGTGTGATCCTTTGTATCAATGTAGCAATGAAAAAGATGAATTAAGAAAAGTACTGCCAATAGAGTTATCAGGGGTTATCTCTTCGATAGAGCAACAAACTGAAGAGGTGAAATAGCAAAACTATGATGGTTACCTTCATTTCACAATGTGAAAAAAACGCGCTAAAGAAAACCCGGCGAGTGCTGGACGCCTTTGCCAACAGAATAGGCGACAACACCTGGCAAACCTTAATTACCGAAGACGGCTTACAAACCGTGAAAAAAATGCTGCGCCAAAGCGCCAGCAAAAGCACCGCGGTGAGTTGTTTTTGGATACGATCGAGATCACGTAGCCAGTTTTTATGGGTGGTTGGGAATAAGGCAAAGTTTAATAGTGAGGGGATTGTGCCGGTTAATAGTACTAGAAAAAATCTATTGAGCAGTGAAATTGAAAATGACTGGAAATACTTACCATTAATAAAATCATTAACGGCCATGTCAGCGTTATTTCATGACTGGGGAAAGGCCTCTAAATTATTCCAAGAAAAGTTAAGCCCTGATAGTAAAAACAAATTTAAAGGTGACCCGATAAGGCATGAATGGATCTCTGTTCTATTGCTTAATGCGTTAGTTAGTACAAAAGCGGATGAATCATGGTTGTGTGATTTAATTAAAGGTGATTTTTCAGAGGTTCAGTTAAAACAAACTGTTCAAGAGCAAAAGGTAACACCATTAGAGCAGTTACCTGATGCCGCTAAATTACTTTCTTGGTTAATTGTTTCTCATCATAGGCTACCAAATTTTTCATATAGCCAAAAAGAAACAAGGAGAGAATGGCTTGGTGTTGGGGCTGAGAATATAGAAGCATTACTCAAACGCATTACTCAAGAATGGGGTTATGAAAATAAACATGATGAACAAGAGTATAAAACACGTGTAAAAAACTGTTTTGAATTCACTAATGGTTTATTAACACAATCAACTGAATGGTTAAAACAAGTGAAACGTTGGTCGAAAAGCTTAATAAACAATTTACCTTTACTTGAATCGTCCATGCAAGATGGCAGTTACCGCTTGGTATTACATCATGCACGTTTATGCCTGATGTTAGGCGATCATTCCTATTCTTCACAACCTGCGGCGAAAAATTGGCAAGACAGCACGGGATTATTTGCGAATACTGATAGAGAAACAAATGATTTTAAACAAAAGTTAGATGAACATTTAGTCGGGGTGGCACAAAGCGCGTTAAAAACAGCACATTTATTGCCAGCTTTTGAACAAGAGCCTCCGTTAGCGACCGATATTCAAGTATTAAGAAAGCCAAGCCCTGATGGTTTTAAATGGCAAGATAAAGCGGTTAGCAAAATCATAAATTGGAAAAAACAACAGGACAAAAAAGAAGTCGGTTTTTTTGCCGTTAACTTGGCAAGTACAGGTTGTGGTAAAACCTTTGCCAACGCCAAAGTGATTCGAGCATTATCGGTTGATGGTAAAAGTTTACGTTATATTTTAGCCCTTGGTTTACGCACATTAACCTTACAAACAGGTGATGAATATCGTGAAAGAATTTTTTCAACTGATGATGAGGCAAAGAAAAATTTAGCAGTTTTAATCGGTTCGCGTGCCGTTGCGGAGCTACATAATCAGAAGTTCATTGAAAAAGATGAAGTTACTGAAGAGGTGTTAGGCTCTGAATCTAAACAAGCCTTGTTAGATGAATTTATTGAATATGAATGTGAGTTACCCGAAGAGGGTTTAAGCACGGTGTTAACTTGCGATAAAGATAAACAATTTTTATATGCCCCCGTATTAGCTTGTACCATTGATCATATAATAGCAGCTACTGAAACTAAGCGTGGTGGGCGTTATATTTTGCCTAGTTTACGATTAATGTCATCAGACCTTGTTATTGATGAAATAGATGATTTTACGGGTAATGATTTAATTGCCATTGGTCGCTTAATTCACTTAGCCGGCATGTTAGGGCGAAAAGTGATGATTTCGTCCGCCACTATTCCACCTGATTTGGCGCAAGGATATTTCAATGCTTATAAAAAAGGTTGGCAAGTTTTTAATAACAGTAGAGATGAAGCCAAAGCTGAAATCGGTTGTGCGTGGATAGATGAATTTAATAGTGCAGTGCATTCAATTAAAGTTAATGATAGCGATAAAGCACTAGTGCAATACCAACATCATCATGATGATTTTATTGATAAACGTGTTGCTAAATTAAAGAAGCAAGTAGCTAAACGAAAAGCTGAAATAATTGCTTGTCCAATATTACCGGAACCAAAGCTTGATAATGAAAAAGTAGGCGGTGAGAAAAGTGAATTATGCGAAGAAGCTAAGTTAACACATTATTTTTCTACTGTTAAAGAAGCCATTTTAATTAAGCATCACCAGCACTATAGTGTTGATGAAAAAACGAATGTCAAGGTGTCTTTTGGCGTAGTTCGTGTTGCCAATATTTCTCCCTGTATTGACCTTACTAAATACTTATTACAAGCGGATTATCCAGAAAATACCCAAGTAAAAGTAATGGCGTATCACAGTCAACAAGTGTTGTTATTGCGCCATGAGCAAGAAAAACATCTTGATGGGGTATTAAAACGTAAAGAAAAACAAGGGCAAGAACAACAAGCTTTTGCAAATCCTATTATCCGTAATCACCTTGATAACGCTAAACAAGGTAACCATAGCCAAAATAACAACTCCCCAAGTAATGTAGTGCAAAATATTATTTTTATTTTAGTGGCAACCCCTGTTGAAGAAGTTGGGCGAGATCACGATTTTGACTGGGCAATTGTTGAACCTTCCTCTTACCGCTCAATCGTGCAATTGGCTGGGCGAGTACGTCGTCATCGAACAGATGGTGTTGAACAAGCAAATATAGGTTTAATGCAATACAACATCAAAGCATTTAAAGGGAATGATAAAAAAGGAGAAAAATATTTTATCAGACCTGGTTATGAATACGGAATTACTAAAGCACTTGTAACACATAATATTACTGAACTAGTCGATAACAATGAGCTTAAAAATAACTTAACCGCTATTCCTCGAATACAAGTGCCATTAAAACCTAAAGAACAAATACTTGCGTCATTAGAGCACCATGTAACTAAAAATACATTGTCAAAATTTAACCAAATTGGGGCAAATACCTTACAAGGTTATCTAGCCGAAACATGGTATTTAACAGCCTTACCGCAAATATTAAAACCTTTTAGAAAAAGCGAGCAAAGCGTTAATTTATTTCTGTTTTATAACGAAAGTGACGATTGTTGTTATTTCACCCAAAAAGATGAAGCAGGTAAGGCGTTGCTTGATATTAACAACCAAGTGGTTAATCGAGAAAACATACTTAGTATAACTAGAATGCAGTTAACAGAGAAAGAAAAACAAAACCTATGGCTTGACCGCAATTATCAAAAATTACTGCCGCAGTATATCAGTGAGCCATGGTTAATAACAGTCAAAAGCGTGTCACTGAGCTATGGTGAAATTAATTTTGTTGAACGAGACAATTTACAATACGAATATAACGACCAATTTGGTTTGATGCCAATAAAGAAAGCCTGATTAGTTAGACTAATCAGGCTTTGAAGCTGCTTGTTCAGCAGTGAACATTTTAATCAATCAGTATAATTTATAAGCTACCTATGCGGCAGTATAGAAAGTATAAAAAAATGTAGCAGTAAAAGCACCAATTAAATGTCGATAAATTTAATTAATCATTATAAGGTTGAGTTTGTGTTGCTTTTACTTTATTGTTTAGTTAGTAAACAAATTTAAGGAGGCAAAAATGCTAGATCCTGCAATACAGAGTTATTTCTCTGAACGAAAAGAAGCATGGTTAAAGAAAAATGTTAAACCCTCAATGCCAGAGTATGAAGTAAAGGAGCTAGAGCAAACATGCGATCAACAATTTTCACTAAATGAATGGTTACCAAATGCAGCAAGGAGGGCGGGGCAAATTTCAATGTCTACTCACCCCTGTACCTTTAGCCACCCAAGCGCTAGAAAGAATAAAAATGGCTATGTCTCGTCTGTATTGGTAGAAGTAGATCGCATTGAAGATGGTTTTTTAAAAACGGGTAATGTATCTGTTGCGACTGATGCATTGGGCAATGCTGCCGCACTTGATGTTTATAAATTTCTAACACTAACCATGTCTGATGGCACTACTTTGCTAAGTCATATTCAACAAGATAGCGAGTTAGCAACAAAACTATTGAGTATTAAATCTGAAAACTATCAGAACTTGAAAGTGGGCTTTTTAGCTATGGTAGAAAGTTCAGCAGAAAATATTACCAGCTCTAAAATAAAGCAAATTTATTTTCCTGTTGAAAATGAATATCACCAACTGTCACTTTTAACTAATTCAGGCATGGTTTATCAATTGCGTTCACGACTTGATAAGTTACGTTTCTCTGATGAAGTAAAAGAGTTGCGTGATAAAAAACGTAAAAATGAATTTAGCGAACAAGGTTATAGCGAAATTTACGGCTTAACAACTATAGGCTATGGCGGAACAAAACCACAAAACATTAGTGTGTTGAACAATCAAAATGGTGGTAAAGCACATCTATTATCATCATTACCGCCAAGTATTGAAAAACGCAACATTCATTTCCCCAAAAGTGATTTCTTTGTTGAGTCATTTAAAAAATATGACTACACCGACACTTTTAAAGCCTTGCATATACTGTTTCAAGCAGACCATAACAATATCAGTATTCGTGATGCCCGTGATCGTAGGTTACAAGAAATAATGGATTTGCTGATTGAAAAAATGTGGTCTGTTCGAGCTGTTTCACAAGCTCAATTTCATCAAGAATCGTCCTCACTCCCTAGTTATCAACGTACTTGGTTACATGATGATTTTTCAGTGCAAAGAGAAGAGTCTGAGCAATGGTTAGATAAGTTGGTAAATGAAATATCACGCTGGATAACTCGTAGTTACGAAAAAACATTAGCTAAACAAGCAATAAAACTAGGTGAACAAGAGTTGTCGCTATTTACAAACGTTGTTGAACAAAATAGGGAGTCTTTAAAATGAGCGACTTAAAACGATTATTAGTAATCCCTCACTTAACTGTGCATAACGCAAATGCATTTTCTAGTCCGTATACTATTGGCTTTCCTGCAATGACAGCATGGCTTGGTGCTACCCATGCTTTGCAACGAACGTTAAATGCTAATGGATTTTCCGATATTAAATTTACTGCCACTGCGGTTATTAGTCATCAGTGTGACTTGCAAACCCATAAAGGGGTAGGTGACTTTGTTCAGTCAATTGTAGGTACAGGCAACCCACTTGATAAAACGGGTTCAAGAAGTGCTTTTATTGAAGAAGCGCGTTGTCATCTTGATATCTCGTTAATCGTTGAATATACAGGCATTGAAAAAGATGATGAAGCTCTTGTACAAGAAAAAATCACTCACCTGCTTAACGCTAATATGAAAATAGCAGGAGGGGATATTTTAACCTTTAAAGCGCCTGAGTTTTTTAAAGTTGAAGATGGCAATACAGGTGATATTCAAACTTTAACTAGAAAAATAATGCCGGGTTATGCACTAATAGAGCGTCGAGATTTGATGCTTGAAGCAATGACACAAGGGCAAGATGCAATGGATGCGTTATTAGAATATTTGGTACTCCATCATCAATGTAAAAAAGAAGAAAATAATAATGGTGAAGAAAAGGTTACTTGGACAAGTGCTAGAAAAAGTAAAGGTTGGTTAGTGCCAATTGCCACGGGATTTCATGGTTTAACGGAACTTGGAGAGGCAAAGAACCAACGCGATCCAGAAACACCGCATCGTTTTGCTGAAAGCGTGGTCACGCTAGGTGAATTTAAAATGCCTCACAATATTAAATCAATAAATGAAATATTATGGCGTTATCAAACAGAGCATAGCAACAACTTATATCTATGTACACAGCAACAATCGGCACAAAGTGAAACAGAAGATGTTTTATCAGCGCTATTTTGTTAACAAACCGTTTTTAAGCTCGAATAAAAACTTACACATTAAAATATTTTAAAAGGAAATTATCATGGCTAAAAATCAAGATACCGCATCAGTATTAGCATTTGAGAAAAAATTAGTACCGTCAGATGGTTATATGTATGGCACGCAATGGGAAAACCGTAATAACGTAACGCCATTGCAATTAATTGAAAAGTCAGTGCGCGGTACTATTTCAAATCGTTTAAAAGCGGCAATAAAAAACGACCCCGCTAAATTAAATTCTGAAGTAGAAAAAGCCAATTTACAAACGGTTGATAGCTGCGCATTAGCACCAGAGCAGGACACCTTAAAACTTCATTTTACTTTAAAGGTCCTGGGTGGCGTGCAACAGCCATCTGCTTGTAATAATGTGTTATTCAAGCAAAGTTATAACAGCGCAGTACGTGATTATATTGGTAAAGAAGGGTTTAAAGAGTTAGGTAAACGTTACGCAATTAACCTTGCCAATGCCCGTTTTTTATGGAGAAACCGCGTCGGCGCTGAAAATATTGAAGTGCAAGTAAAAGCCTTAAATAAAGAGGCACAACAGGCTTGGACGTTTGATGCGACACAATTTAGCACTAAACATTTTGATTGTAACGATGCTCAAGTGATTGAGTTAGGTGATCGTATCGCCAAAGCGCTTGCCAGTGAAGATGATTTTTTAATGTTAGAAATCAACTGTTTTGTTCAAGTAGGTAAAGCACAAGACGTTTACCCAAGTGAAGAGTTAGTGCTTGATAAAGGAAAAGGTAAAAAGAGTAAAATTCTTTATTCAGTCAAAAATATTGCTGCCATGCACTCTCAAAAAATAGGGAATGCACTGCGTAGTATTGATACTTGGTATCCAGAATTTGACGATGCTGAAAAAACTGCAGGCCCAATTGCTATCGAACCTTATGGTGCTGTAACTAATTTAGGTAAAGCGTATCGTACGCCAAAAGACAAACAGGATTTTTACACCTTTTTCGATAAATGGGCGCGTGCTACAGAGCTTGACCGTATAGAAGATGAACATTATGTCATGGCGATTCTTGTGCGAGGTGGTGTTTTTGGTGAAAGTGATAAGTAAGTGATATTAATTTCTTAAACATGAGTAAGGAAGATAAATGAAATATTATCTCGACATCACCTTATTGCCAGATAACGAAATCACTTTAGGTTTTATTTGGTTTAAGGTTTATCAGCAAGTACATATTGCATTAGCTGAAAACAAAGTAGATGAAAATAAATCAGCTATTGCTTTATCGTTTCCGCAATATTGTGAAAAAGATAAAGAATTTCCGTTAGGGAATAAAATACGTTTATTTGCACCAACGCAAGCGTTGTTAGAAAAGCTAGCAATAACTAAATGGTTAAAACGCTTTACTGATCATACGCATATTACTTCAATAAAAACCGTGCCTGAATCGTTGAGTCAATATGCATGTTTTAGCCGGAAACAATTTACCACTAACCTTTCACGTTTAGCACGGCGCAGAGCTAAAAGGCATGATGAAACGTTTGAGCAGGCGTTACAGCATTATGCTAGTTTTGAAGATGAACAAACTAAGTTACCATTTATTAATGTTAAGAGTTTGTCAAAAGGTGAACAATTTAGGATCTTTATTGGACAAGAAGTGAGTAATCAACCTCAAACCGGTGTGTTTAACTGTTATGGGTTGAGTAAAACCACAGCAACAGTTCCTTGGTTTTAAAGTCCTCAAATTAAAGAGTTTTAGAAAAGTCGTTTTAAATACGTCGAATTCGACGTGTTTAAAACCTTCGCGTTGACTTTTTAATATAGGTATATACATATGCCCCAAGTTATCCTATATTTTTAACATATGCCAAGCATATGTTTCGAGCATGTTGGAGGTTTTATGAGAACAGTTTCAATTTTTAAAAAGGATAAAAAATCAATCCATTAGGCTCCCTAAAGATATGGTGTGAGTGAACTTGAAATAATCAAAAAAGGAGATACTGTAATATTGCGCCCTTCGTTCATGGTTGTCATTTTCTGAAAATGGCAGGGCAGAGGATGGCTTTTTATCTGAACGTACAACCATTATTTCTGATGAAGATCGTTTTGAATGGTAAATACAGCGTATATGTTAGATACTGCATTTGTAGTTTTATCATGAGAAAGCAACCTGTTTCGGTCTTGAAAAAGTTGCATGAAGTGTCTGCTCACCAAAATCGTATTGTAATCTCTCTTATTACTTATGTAGAAATGCGCTACGGCTGCATTGGTAAAAAATTTTCTCCTAAACATACAACTAATAGTTGAATCATTTTGTTGGTTTGAACTACGAAGATTGGGTACTGTAGATATATCTTTTTAGGTTCAAAGGGCTATTAGTTAGTTGTTTAACTTAGTTAATTCATTGTCACTTTATTATATAATTCAGGTTTACCTAAAAAAACCAATAAAATTGCTCTTTAAAAATTAGGATAAATTTCAATAAGTTATAAATATGCTGAAATTTTAGGTGAAATTTCCTAAACTAATTTAGTTAATTGTTATTGCTTGTTTTTTTGTTTGTTTTTCATTGTTCACTGCCGCACAGGCAGCTTAGAAATTTTGTTGGTGGGACTTGTCGGGACAGTCCCGGTTCACTGTGAGCTTACGGCGGGATAGTGTGACATGGCAAGTTGAGTTATTTAGAATGGCGCTAACCCAGTCTATGACTGAGTTATCTCTTGATTTTGTTGGTAGTTCCAAGGGAGGTAATGCTCAGGATTTTC